>JBDTES010000018.1:0-108006 GCA_039922435.1 Saccharimonadales bacterium (SeqCode) | reverse complement strand
TCGATGTCCTCGTAACAGCGGCCAGTTGGTTATGGCTGAGGCTGATGGTGAAGTTATTAAAGCTACTGGTGATGAAGTTAAGATTAAATACGCGGAAGGTGTTGTTAGTTATGAACCACAGCATTTTGTGCGTTCTAACGAAGGTACCAGTATAAACCAACGCGTCGTTGTAAACACTGGCGATAAAGTTAAAGTTGGTGACGCCCTAATTGAGGGGATGAGTGTCCAAGACGGTGAACTAGCGCTTGGTAAAGACATGTTAGTAGCCTTTATGCCGTGGGGTGGCTACAACTTTGAGGATGCCATCGTGATTAGCCGCAAACTAGTCGAGAATGATGATTTGACCTCAATTCATATTGTTGATTATATGATTGAAGTTCGTGAAACCAAGCTTGGTCCAGAGATTGTTACTCGAGATATTCCAAATGTTAGCGAAGAGGCCCTGCGTCACCTTGATGATGATGGTATTGTCCGAATCGGTGCCGAAGTGCACCCGGGCGATATCTTGGTTGGTAAGATTACACCTAAGGGTGAACAAGAACTTAGCAGTGAAGAGAGATTACTACGAGCTATCTTTGGTGAAAAAGCTAAGGAAGTTCGTGATACTTCACAGCGGATGAGCAACGGCAAGCATGGTAAGGTTGTCGGTGTTAAGATATTTAGCCGCGAAAATGGCCACGAACTAAAGGCTGGCGTACTAATGCAGATTAAGGTCTTTGTGGCCCAGATGCGCAAAATCAGTGTTGGCGATAAGTTAGGTGGGCGCCACGGAAACAAGGGTGTTATTGCTCGGATTCTGCCAGTTGAAGACATGCCTTTCTTGGCCGACGGAACACCAGTCGACATGGTTTTGAACCCACTTGGTGTGCCAAGTCGTATGAACATTGGTCAGTTATTTGAAACTCACCTTGGTATGGCCGCCAGAGCCATGGGTATTAAGGTAGCTACACCATCATTTAACGGTGTACCAATTGAAAAGATTCGAGAACTACTTAAAGAAAATGGTTTCCCGGAAGATGGCAAGCAGCAACTATTCGATGGTCGTAATGGTGAGGCGTTTAAAGAGCGCACGACAGTCGGCAGTATGTATATGATCAAACTAAACCACATGGTGGCCGATAAGATTCACGCTCGCTCAACTGGACCATACACCATGGTGACTCAACAGCCGCTTGGTGGAAAAGCTCAAAATGGTGGTCAGCGACTGGGAGAGATGGAAGTCTGGGCGCTTGAAGCCTATGGTGCCGCTTACACCCTTCAGGAAATGCTGACTATTAAGTCGGATGATGTATATGGACGTAGTAAAGCTTACGAATCTATCATCAAAAAGACGCCAATTGTTGGTCCTAAGGTGCCGGAAAGCTTTAACGTGCTTGTCAAGGAACTACAGGGCTTAGGCTTAAAGGTGGATATGGTAGCGTCTAACAATATGATTGACGCCGAGTCTGTGCTCGAAAGTAATGTTCAGGACGTAGCTTCGCATGAAGCTAAGATTGACGTGCCAGCTCCCCAAATTGGTGACATTGATTTAACCGAAGAAGATGCACTTAGTGGTTCTGATTTCGAAATTACGAATGAAAATGGCGAAGAGATTGAGACTCTGGAACAACCGGAGGCTCTGGTTACTGCCGAAGTTAGTGACAATGAGGAGGAAAAATAATGAGGCGCTATGATTACGGAACTGATATTGCTGATTTTGACGCCGTTCGAGTGGCTGTAGCTAGCTCGGATGACATCTTGGGGTGGAGTTATGGTGAGGTTACTAAACCGGAAACGATTAATTACCGGACTCAGAAGCCAGAACGCGATGGCTTGTTCTGTGAGCGGATCTTTGGCCCAGTCAAAGACATTAACCCACACGATGCGAAGTATAAGGGTGTTAGGAGCCGCGAAGCCGCTGTCGATAAAAATGGTGAACTAGTCACACGCAGTATCGTCCGTCGAGAACGGATGGGTCACATACAATTAGCCGTACCAGTTGCTCACATTTGGTTCCTTCGTGGTACCCCAAGTGCAGTCGGTCTATTACTTGGCTTAACAGTTAAGAATCTAGAACGGGTTGCTTACTTTGCTAGCTATATTATTAAGTCTGTTGACATTGCTAAGCGCGATCAGTTGCGGACCGATAAAGAAGCAGAATTTGCTGCCGCCAAGGAAGCTATCAAACTTCGCTACGAAGCTGAGGCTAAGAGTGAGGACGCTAACGTTAAAGCTTTGGCTGAAATGCAGACCAAAGAGATTAGTGAAGTCGAAGACCAATTTAGTGAGTTTAAGACACAGATTGATGGACTTGCAAAACTAAACTTGATTAGTGAATCTGATTACCGCAATTTGCCAGATGATTTGCGCAAGCTTGTGACCGTTGGGATGGGCGGAGCAGCCCTCAAGGATTTGCTAGACGAAATTAATCTAAAAGATTTAATTGAGGTTCTAGCTGCTGAAGCCGAAGACGCCAAGGGCCAGCGCAAGAAGAAGTTGCAGAAGCGACTTCGTTTGATTGAGAATATGGATAAAGCTGGTATTAAGGCATCAAGTATGTGCTTAACGGTCTTGCCAGTTATTCCTCCAGACTTACGACCAATGGTGCAGCTAACCGGTGGACGCTTTGCGACTTCTGATTTAAATGATTTGTATCGCCGGGTGATTAACCGCAATAATCGTCTTAAAAAATTGATGGATTTAAACGCCCCAGAGGTCATTCGTCGTAACGAGCAGCGCATGTTGCAAGAAGCGGTTGATGCTTTAATTGACAACAACAGTGCTCGTTCAGGTCGAGCCGTGGCCGCCACTGGCCAGCGCCGCCGTCTAAAGTCACTGAGTGACATGTTAAAAGGTAAACAAGGTCGTTTCCGCCAGAACCTGCTTGGTAAACGAGTAGATTATTCCGGCCGAAGTGTTATTGTATCTGGCCCAGATCTTAAGATTAACCAGTGTGGTTTGCCTAAATTGATGGCTCTCGAGTTATTTAAGCCATTCGTTATTGGTGAACTGATTGCCCGTGAGCAAGCTCATAACATCCGTTCAGCCACACGAATGATCGAAACCGGCGAGACAGCTGTTTGGGATGCTTTGGATGAAATGATTAAGGGCAAATATGTCCTACTCAACCGGGCACCTAGTTTGCACCGCCTGAGTATCCAGGCTTTTCAGCCGGTACTGATCGAGGGCCGAGCTATTCAGTTGCACCCACTAGTTTGTAAAGGGTTTAACGCTGACTTTGATGGTGACCAGATGGCTGTTCACTTGCCTCTGTCTGATCGGGCACAGGAAGAAGCTCGGACGATTATGGCAGCCAACAAAAACTTGCTAAAGCCATCCGATGGTACACCGATTTTGCACATTGAGCAGGATATCGTGCTTGGAAGCTATTACCTAACCTACGACCGTCCTGGTCATAGTGACGATGTTCGTCGTCCATATTCTAGCTTCGATGAGGCTCAAATGGCGTTTGAAGCTGGAGTGATTACTCTCCAGAATCCAATCTATGTGCCATTCCGAGGTGAAATGCGTGAGACGACACTAGGTCGTTTACTATTTAACGAAATCTTCCCAGAAGATTTTAAATTCCAACAAGAGCCGATGGTTAAGAAAAGGCTACAGAAAGTCATGGCGGCGGTTTACGCCAAATATGGCTCAGATAAAACTGCTGAGATTGCTGATGAACTCAAGAATCTTGGTTTCCGCTACGCGACGATGTCTGGACTGTCGATGGGAATGGATGACTTCACCCAGATTGAGGGTCTTGATGGTGTAATCAAGCAGGGTGAGGCTCATAGTGCCGAGATTAGTGATCAATACGATCAAGGCTTCATTACAGATGATGAGCGTCACCGCTTGACGGTCGAGAACTGGACAAAGATCGATAGTAAGGTACAGGACATGTTGGCCGAGCAAATGGTTGGTCAAGATAATTCGATGGCTGTCGCTATCACCTCCGGTGCTCGCGGTAACATTAGCCAGATGAAGATGTCAGTTGGTATGCTTGGAGTCTTCTCGGATGCTTCCGGTCGAGCTATCGAACTACCAGTTAAATCAGGTTATTTCCATGGCTTGACACCTCTGGAATACTTTACAGGTACCCGTGGTACTCGTAAGGCCGTTATCGATATTGCGCTTAAGACAGCTGATGCTGGTTACTTAACTAGGCGACTAGTTGACGTAGCCCAAGACGTCTTTACAATCGATACCGAAAACGACGCTCAGGACCCTGGCTTTGCACTACTTCGGGCTGACGCCAAAGAAATTGGTGTGGCCTATGCGACACGTCTCGAAGGTCGTTATGCGGCTGAAGCCGTCAAGGGCTATGTTAAAGCTGGCGAAATCTTTAGTAAAGAAATTGCAGAGGCTATTGAAGCTGATGAGAAGTTAGATGGTGTTAAGATTCTTAGTGCTTTAAGTGCCAGTTCGGTCCGTGGTGTACCTCAGAAATCTTACGGCCTCGATCCTGCCACCGGTAACCTTGTAGTTGGACATAATCCAATTGGTGTAATCGCTGCTCAGAGCATTGGTGAGCCTGGTACTCAGCTATCACTGGATTCAAAGCACCGTTCAGGCGCCGTTGTAGCCGACGATGCTGCTCAGGGTCTAACTCGTGTTGAGGAATTGTTTGAAGCTCGTAGTCCAAAAGGTCAAGCTTACTTGACTGATATTGCTGGTGTAGCTAACACCTGGGAAGATGGTGACCACTATGTCATTCAGGTTACGGCTAATGACAAAGAGAGTATTGTACTAGATTTGAATCAGCGCCTACCTAAGATTGCTAGCGGAACTGATGTGGCTATTGGCGATGTCTTGGCTAGCGCCGAAGATGGGTCGGAACCACTAATAGCACCAATGGCCGGTAGGGCTGAATTAACCGGTAAAACGATTGTTCTTTCGCCAACCGAACAGAGTGTAATTCGCTACGAAGTGCCTGGGTTCAAGCAAATCTTGATTCAGGACGGTGACAAAGTTGTCGCTGGTCAGCGCTTGACTAACGGATCGATCAACTTACAGGAGCTAATGCGTCTCCAAGGTGTTGAATCAGCTCAGCGCTACATCATGAACGAGATTCTAAGGATATTTGCCGGGCAAGGTCAAAATATTGCTGACAAACACCTTGAGATTATTGTCCGCCAGATGTTTAGCCGCGTCATGATTGACGAAGCTGGAGATAGCGAGTTTGTAGTTGGTGACATAATTAGTAAATTGGCTGTAGTTGAGGCTGACGAACGTTTGACAGCCGAAGGCAAACAACCGGCCAAGTATTCTCAGCTGCTACTCGGCATCACTAAAGCATCCCTAAGTACCGATTCGTTCCTTAGTGCCGCTTCTTTCCAGGATACGACTAGAGTTCTAATTGCAGCCGCTACTAGTGGCAAGATTGACCATCTAGTTGGTCTGAAAGAGAATGTTATCTTGGGACGCAAAATTCCAGTTGGTACTGGCTGGCAGTCCGAGGAAGACCGACTAGCTGAACTAGCTGTGGCCAATTCTCGGGACGAAGCCTAAGCGGCTGATTTGAGTTTTTAGTTCACATCTGTTACAATTGCTAAGTTAAATATTCGAGCCGAGGTGAAATTTGTTTATCTGCTGTGGCGGCAGATAAACAACCCTCATGGCGGTAAATAATCTTTTAAGGAGAACTAATGCCAACAATCAATCAGTTAGTGCGCAAACCGCGCAAAAAAGTCACGCATAAGACCAAATCACCGGCTTTGATGCGCGTTACCAACAACTTAAAGACGCGGAACTACGAAAAGCCAGCCCCGTTTAAGCGCGGCGTTTGCGTCAAAGTTACGACCAAGACTCCTAAGAAGCCTAACTCAGCCTTACGTAAGGTTGCTCGTGTCCGACTTGGTAATGGCTACGAGGTTTGGGCTTATATCGGTGGTGAAGGTCACAACCTTCAGGAGCACGCCGTTGTCATGGTACGTGGTGGGCGAGTTAAGGACCTTCCTGGTGTTCGTTACCACATTGTCCGTGGTGCACTAGATCTTCAGGGTGTCCAAAACCGCAAACAGGGCCGTTCTAAGTACGGTGCCAAGAAGGAGACAAAGTAATGCCACGCAAAGTAACAGCCTCGTTGGTTCGTGATATTTCACCTGACCGCGTATATAACAATGTACAATTACAGCGCTTTATTAACCGCGTTATGCGCGATGGTAAAAAGCAGATTGCTGAGCACCTAGTCTATACCGGTATGCAAAAAGCGGCTGATAGATTAAAAATCGAAAACCCACTTGAAGTATTTGAACAGGCTATGAAGAATGTTCAACCACACATGGAGACACGTTCTCGACGAGTTGGTGGAGCAAACTATCAGATCCCTTTCGAAGTTAAGGGCCAACGCCAGCAACACCTTATGACAATGTGGTTCGTGGCGGCTTGTAGGGCTCGTAAAGGTATGAGTATGGCCGATCGAATCGCCCTAGAACTCCAGGACGCCTATAACAATCAAGGTGCTGCCGTTAAAAAGCGTGAAGATACTCACCGTATGGCTGAAGCCAACCGGGCTTTCGCTCATTTCGCTCGAAGCTAAATCTATGATCAATAAGCTAAACCTTGGTGTAGAGGATTCAGTACTAGTAGCGTCCACGGGTTTGTATGATTATCGTGTTGATGCACATAATTACGAACGTGTATCTAATATTGCTAGGAAGTGTGTTACTTCTGGAGTTTTTGGATCAATACTACGTCCATTTCGTGTGTCTCGGCTGGAAAGTCTTGTTACGGAATCTGATTCGTCCGCGCTATATGGACTCGAAGAAACACTTGCAGGTGAAGGTTTTGAGATACATTTCAGTGAACATTTTAGAGGGTCAGAGTTGGCACAACAAATCTTAAATACTATATCGGAGAGTGGAGAATAATCGAATGGCAGTAAAGAAATACGAAATAGGCAAAATTAGAAATATTGGGATTATCGCGCATATTGACGCTGGTAAAACCACCACCACCGAAGGTATTTTGTACCGAACGGGCTTAAAGCACAAAATCGGTGCCGTCCACGAAGGTGGAACGACTACCGACTTTATGGCTCAGGAAAAAGAGCGTGGTATTACTATTATGTCTGCCGCTGTCACATGTTATTGGAAAGATCATCAGATCAACATTATCGACACACCTGGCCACATCGACTTTACTGTTGAGGTTGAGCGTTCGCTACGCGTACTCGATGGTGCTGTGGTTGTCTTCGATGGCAAAATGGGCGTCGAAAGCCAGTCTGAGACTGTCTGGCGTCAGGCTGACAAATACGGCGTCCCTCGCATCTGTTTTATAAATAAAATCAACCAAACTGGTGGTGATTTCTATAAGAGTTTAGAGAGTATTCACAACCGTCTAAACAAGCGGGCTTTCCCAATCCATTTGCCAATTGGTTTCGAGCAGTCTGTTAACGGCGTAGTTGACTTGGTCGCTATGAAGGCCTATTCGTATAAGGACTTCAATGATCATGAGCTAGTCGAGGGAGAAATCCCGGCTGATATGCTTGATGAGGCTAAGAAATACCGTAGTTTGCTTATCGAGAATGCTGTTGCCGAAGATGAGAAGATGCTTGAGAAGTACTTTGAAGTTGGCGAAGATGGTTTTACTGTCGAAGAGGTAAAGCAGGCCGTCCGCTATGCCACGTTAACTGGCAAGTTCTTTCCAGTAACTGGTGGTGATGGCCGTGGTGTGATTGTCGAGAAAGTCCTCGACTTGGTTGCCGATTTACTGCCTAGTCCAGAAGAAGCTGGTTCGGTTTGGGGTACACACCCTAAGAGTGGCGATGAAATTGAGCGTAAACCGTCGGTTGATCAACCATTTTCTGGGCTGGCCTTCAAGATTGCGACTGACCCATTTGTTGGCAAATTAGCTTATTTCCGGGTCTATTCCGGCAAGTTACAAGCTGGTAGCTATATATTAAATAGTTCGACTGGCGAAAGAGAGCGGGTCGGCCGGATTGTCCGTATGCAAGCCGATAAGCGCGAAGACATCACCGAAGCTGACGCTGGCGATATTGCCGCTATTGTCGGACTCAAAGGAACCACGACTGGTAACACGTTGTGTGATCAGAATGACCCAATTATACTAGAGAGTATTACTTTCCCGGATCCTCCAGTATCTATCGCGATTGAGCCTAAGACTAAAGCCGATCAAGAGAAGATGAGTCTGGCACTGCAGCGCTTAGCCGAAGAGGATCCAACTTTTAGGGTTCGGGTAGATGACGAAACCGGCCAAACCATTATCAATGGAATGGGTGAACTCCACTTGGAGATTATTGTCGACCGGATGAAGCGAGAGTTTAGTGTTGAGGCTAATATTGGTCAGCCGCAGGTGGCCTACCGCGAATCAATTCGTAAAGATGCTGTCGAAGTCCAGGGTAAATTCATTCGCCAATCAGGTGGACGTGGTCAGTATGGTGATGTCTGGCTGCGACTCAGCCAGAACGAACAAGGCGCTGGTTTTGAGTTTATTAACTCGATTAAGGGTGGAGTTGTCCCAAGCGAGTACATCAAGCCTATTCAACAAGGTATCGTTGAAGCTATGGCTAATGGCGTGATTGCCGGATACCCAGTGGTGGACATTAAGGTTGAGCTGTATGATGGTTCATACCACGAGGTCGACTCATCAGAGATGGCCTTTAAGATTGCTGGCTCGATGGCTCTTCAAGAGGGTGTTAAGCGGGCAGGGCCGGTTCTACTTGAGCCGGTTATGAAGGTAGTTGTGGTTACGCCAGAAGCGTTCATGGGCGATGTGATCGGTGATTTGAACAGTAAACGTGGCCGAATCGAGAATATGGAAGATCTCCAGGCTGGTATCAAAGAAATCACTGCCTTCGTTCCGCTGGGTGAAATGTTCGGCTATACAACATCGCTTCGTTCGATGAGCCAGGGTCGAGCCAGCTCAAGTATGGAATTGAATCATTACGCCGACGTTCCAAATCACGTAGCCGAAGCTATTATCGCCAAGAACGCCAAATAGTTTTATTAAATTCCAATAGTTTCACTGCGGTTGCTCGTTCTGGGTTGTACGACTAGTATAACTGCACCTACTCTTTGCCAGGCAACGTTGGCACCTTGCAATGTATTAGGCTGAATATCTCGTCTAACATCTCCTGGCTGCTTGTTATGTTTTAGGCATTCTTGTAATGTAGCTTGTCTACCTAGTCGGGTAAATAATTCACCGGGAGTTAATGGATCAGTCTTTTCTGGTTGATTCGTAGGTGGCTTCTCTGAATGCATTAGCATTAATGTTCCTTATATAGATAATTCTACTCTACAGTATCATTATTTTCGAATCAGTGGATTCTCAGTATGGTATGAGATAAAAAGTCGTAGTTTTTATAGTTCGTATCCTGGATATGGACTAATTGAAGTTTGTCTGTTAGACACTTTACAAACTGATGGTACTTCCCTATAATTGCATACAGTAACTCGTGAGAGTTTTGTTATTTTATTGCAAAGTATATAAGTAAGGAGAACTAAACAGGATGGCAGGAAAATTCGACCGCACCAAACCGCATGTTAACGTTGGCACTATGGGCCACGTCGACCACGGTAAAACAACTTTAACCGCAGCTATTACGACTGTGCTGGCAAAAAGACTTCCTAGCGAAGTAAACAAATCGGTTGCTTATGCCGAAATCGATAAAGCACCCGAAGAGCGCGCTCGTGGTATAACTATCTCGACTTCTCACCAAGAGTACGAGAGCGAAAAGCGACACTATGCTCACGTTGATATGCCGGGTCACGCCGATTACATCAAGAACATGATTACTGGTGCTGCTCAGATTGATGGTGCAATCTTGGTGGTTTCCGCTGCTGATGGTCCTATGCCTCAGACTCGAGAGCACGTTCTACTAGCTCACCAAGTCGGTGTACCTAAGATTCTAGTCTTCCTTAACAAGATGGATCTAGCTGATGCTGAACTAGTCGACTTGGTCGAAGAAGAAGTTCGTGAACTACTCGAAAAGAACGGTTTCGACAAGGATGCACCGATTATTCGTGGTAGTGCTACCAAAGCTCTAGCTGGTGATGCGGCTAACGAAGACGCTATTATGGAACTAGTTAAAGCTATGGACGACTTTATCGAAGAGCCTAAGCGCGAACTTGATAAGCCTTTCTTGATGCCTATCGAAGACGTCTTCTCGATCAAGGGTCGTGGCACTGTTGCTACTGGTCGTATTGAGCAGGGAATCGTTAAGATTAACGACGAAGTCGAAATCGTTGGCGTCCGGGCTACCCAGAAATCAGTTGTAACTGGTATCGAAGCTTTCAAAAAGAGTCTAGATCAGGGTCAGGCTGGCGATAACGCTGGTGTACTACTTCGCGGTATTGAGCGTGATGATATTGAGCGTGGTCAGGTGCTGGCTAAGCCAGGTACTATTACGCCGCACACTGAATTTGATTCAGAAGTTTATATCCTTACCAAAGAAGAGGGTGGCCGTCACACGCCGTTCTTTAAGGGTTACAAGCCACAGTTCTACTTCCGTACAACGGATGTAACTGGCGAGGTTGAGCTACCGGCTGACAAAGAAATGGTTATGCCTGGTGATACCATCACCTTTAAGGTAAAGCTATTACAGCCTATCGCTATGGAGCAAGGTCTACGCTTCGCTATCCGCGAAGGTGGCCGTACGGTTGGTGCTGGTGTTGTAACCAAAATCGACAAATAAATTAGTCACTGGTGGATTGCAAAAAGAACGCAACTCTAGCGTTCTTTTTGCTTTAATCCATCCAGTCATATAGATAGTAGCGTCGGTGCCGATTTGTTTATTAAAGAAAGCTAGAATGAATAGATTTTGTCTTTAAACTAGAGTTAGAGACTTCTCCAGGGTATCCATAAATTTTAATTTTCGTTTGTTGGTAAGTCAAGCCTATGCTAAAATGCAATATCAAATAAGGAGATAATATGGTAAAGAGTAAGACTAGAATTAAGTCTAAGTATTTAATTGTACTTATGGCGTTTGTCTTAAGTGTGGTTGCCTTACTCGGTAATCAGCCGTCAGTGTCAGCACAATCGGACTGGGTAGTTGTAGGAATGTCGAGTTTTAAAAAGACTTTGATTGCCGGTTCTGGCGCTCAAAGTGCAGATAATCCAGGCTTCCAGAATGTCCTCAAAAAAGGCTATACATATAAATGGTGTGTATATGTAACTGGCGGTTCGGTTAATAATGCTGGTCGAATGAACTTTTTTGGTGTTGATCTGGGATTCGTTAATGGAGTGGTCGTCCAGCGAGGTACGATATGTACGAGGCCGTATATCGCAAGTAAGAACTGGCAGTATGCTCAATTCAGGATGTATATCACTAAAGGTTGGGTTAGTACGTCTAACTTATACTTAGAAAAGTATGCACCTCAAAGGATCTAGGTAGTCAGGCTAAGACCGGTTACACTGTTTTTTAGGTACAATCAAGTATTACTTGGCAGTAAGTTAGTAATATGGTATCGTAAATTAGTAAACTAATTTGTGCTGACTAAAAGTCATTACTGTTCATCTATATATGGCAGTAAGGATGTTACAACACCAAATCGGGTTGAGCCGATAGGAGAAACAACAAATGGCAGATACTAAACCAGCTGACGGGAAACAACGAATCCGGATTCGTTTGAAGGCATATGATCACAAAGTAATCGATCAGGCCGCTAGGCAGATTATTGAAACAGCTTTAAGAACTGGCGCCACTCTAGCTGGACCGATTCCACTACCGACACGCAGAAGCACCTTTACGGTAGTTAAGAGCCCACACGTCTACAAAAAGGGTCGTGAACAGTTCGAAATGCGCGTTCACAAGCGCCTAATTGATGTCTTTGATCCTACACCTAAGACAATTGATAGCTTGATGAACCTGTCACTACCAGCCGGCTGCGACGTCGAAATCAAAATGTAACCTAGATCCATGGTTAATATTATGAGGATGTTCACATCTTATGCGGACATCTTCATAAAACCTGAAATAAGTTAGATGTATAACCGGTCTGTATTAAGCCCCAATTGTCACGACACTTCTGCATAACCTAATCTTTCTATCCATACTGTATTAAAGTATTCAATCGGTGGCAGGTTGTTACAGCTGGAATGTCGCCGAGTTAAGTTGTATTCATCTTGCCAGTCCTTCATCTTTGCTTGGATTGTTTCAAAGCTGAGGCTGGCTGTCGGCGTAACATCGTAAAATTCCTCTTCATCTGTTCGGTGGCTCCGTTCAACAAAGCCATTGTGTTGTGGCGTGCCCGGCCTAGATAGCTTATGCTCTATGCCCCGAGATGTCAGGTAGCTGGTTAATGGGTGTATCTTCTGGTTTTTTAAGCGCTTAGCCTTGTCTCCAACATAAAGATTAGTAAACGTAGCATGGTTATCTGTCTGGACGCACTCAATCTTGATGCCAATCTCTCCATAGAATACTAGAGCATCTCGAACAAAGGCGACTGAGTTGCCGTTAGATAGTCCATCTTTAACGCTCAGATAACGTATCTTAGAGACAATATCTATGGCCGTAAACTGTTGGCGGTGGCTTCTCCGTTCGTCTCCACCATTTGGTACTGCTTTGGTGTCCACCTGTAGTCTGTAGCCAGGATACGGGGCATAGAAAGGCTGACGAGCCTTCTTCTTAGGCTTTCTTTGGTGCCTTACTAGATCTGCTCGTTCAACAATTCCCCGGATAGCCTTTTCGCCAACAGTTATACTAAGGTCGCTTAACTCATCCTTAATTCGTCTTGGGCCATAGTTAGTGCTTAATCTAATCTGTAGAACTAACTCCTCAATATCTGAGTCTGTTTGCCAGTACACCGTACTCCTGGGTCCTGGTTTCTGGGGCATAATCTCTTGCCTCCAGCGGTAGATAGTACTACGGTAAATACCATATCTTCTTGCTATGGTAGTTACTCCACATTCACTCGCATCCACTAAAACTCTTTTTCTGTAAGCCAGCACTTGTTTCTTAGTTAAATGTTTCTTCATACACATACCCTCAATTCTAAATGAATGAAGTGTCGCAGAGACTGCGGCTTAGTATAGATGTATAACCGGTCTGTATTGACATAATCGTATGGCTATAGTAATATAGACCTGATAATAAGAGTAATGATAAGGACCGCTTAAAGTTTATGCGGTTTTTTTGTGAGAATTTATGACATTAAGTTTTGTGCACTCAAAATCTGTTGCCGAACAACCATATTATGATATTGATCATCCGACTTTAGATAACTACCTAGACGTATTGAGGAATGTACCTAATGATGCGCAGCAGGATGCTATTAGAACACGGTTTGGGAGTTCTGAAGTCGGTACGGATGCTGAGATTGTTATCCGAAAATTAGGTGAAGTTACAGCTAGTGCAGCGATTCACAGACAGCATTATGAACGAGTTGTTACTACCGAAGCTGGACTGGGCCTAAGTGATGAAGAGCGAAATTTATATGAAAGATTTGCTGGCAATCCCGAGAAGATTGCTGAATACGTGTGCTGGTTTGGTAAGTTAGCATTACGGCATTTTTCAGAAACGCCGAGGGGTAAATTTTCTAATAAAATTGGCCTTGAGTTGGGCGGTAAAATGCAGGGCGGTGATTGGGAATCAACCTCTGACTTAGATAATATGGTTCGTCGATTACCGGCTCAGTCCATGACTATGCCACAGCTTAAGGGTAAGCTACTTGAAGGCGAGGATCGTTTACGACCATCATATCGCTTTATGTCGATGGGGGTTGAAAATAGTCATAATCCAGATAGTTTTGGTTTTGGTATTATACGGCGCCGTCGTGGTGTGGCTGATCTATTGGTAAACTATGGCGAAGATTATGGCACAGATTTGATTATTAAGATATTTAAAGAATCAACTGGTTTAGTAGTTATGCGCGAGCTAGACCGTGATAGTCGAGTTGGAATCCGACAGGATGTGCTTACCCATCCCTTAGCTAATCGGTTGTTTAATATAACTACAGAGAAAGAAAAAGAGTCGGTACCTATAGCTTGGTCTAATCCACAGAATGGCACACCGGCTGCTCTGATGGCTGGTAAAGTATTTGAGGATGCTATCAGAGGAGAAAAAGGTAAATCGAAAGATATTGTTCCAGTTAGTGCTCACTATGTGATGTACACTGAACGGACTTGATATTGATTATGCTAAAATAGACTTAGTTATGGCAAAGGTTAACAAAAAGAAGATAGTTAAAAAACCAATTGAGACTGACGGAGTTTTTGTCTTAAAACTCGTTTTGTATGTAATTCTGGGCTCTTTATGGGTCAAAATTTCACGGAATGGATCGAATCTTAGCTTTCCTATACCCATTGGGCTACTGGTAGGATTATTCTTCACTACCTATGAACACTTTAGGGTTAATCGCAAAATAGAGTATGCCGTGCTCCTAGTAGCGACGTTGTTCGGTTTTATCGCACCATTTGGCTTATTTATTAGTTTCTAATTATTGCTACAACTATATATCAATTCATTGTAGTTTATGCAACATATTGACAGTAGTAAGGGTAACGTGTTACTCTAGTATGGTATTTTATTAAATTTCCGACACTTGGTGTACATGGTAAGGTCACCCGAACAGGGGTTGAAACCACCGGTCACCAACGTTTTTATGTAATTGTGCTAAAAACGATAGGACTTAAGTCAAAGAGGTAACTATGAAAGCTCTCATTACTAGAAAGGTTGGCATGACATCCACTATCGCTGAAGATGGTGTGGTTCAGGCTGTAACCTTGCTTTCCGCTAGTCCCTGTGTAATTACACAGGTGAAAACCGCTGAAACAGATGGCTATACAGCTGTCCAGCTCGGTTTTGAAGAGGCTAAGCAGCAAAACACTGCTAAGCCACAACAAGGACACTTTAAGGCGTCCAAAATGCTACCAAAAATCATTCGTGAGTTCCGTGTAGCCGAAATTACCGAAGACCTCAAGGTTGGAGAATCTATCAGCCCCGAGGTCTTTTCAGTTGGTGACATCGTGCACGTAACTGGTACTAGCAAGGGTAAGGGCTTCGCCGGTACGATCCGTCGCCATAACTTTCACCGTCAGCGCAAGACTCATGGTGGTAAGGGTAATACTCGCAAACCAGGATCAATTGGTAGTATGTACCCTCAACACATCCTTAAGGGCAAAAAGATGGCTGGTCAATTAGGTCACACTCAGGTTACGGTTCGTAATCTTAAGATAGCTCTAGTTAATGCTGATAAGGGTTACATTGGTGTAGTTGGCGCTGTACCTGGCCCACGCAAGAGTATTGTTATTTTGAAGGGGGAGAACTAAGATGCCAGTTCCAACATATACGACTAGCGGCAGTAAAGCTACGACTTCTGCTAAGCTAAGCACCAAAGTTTTTGGTGTAAAAGTTCAAAACCACGAGCTACTCAAGCAGGCCTACGAAACATATCTGGCTAACGGTCGGATTAACTTAGCTGTTACTAAAACTCGTGGATTGGTTAGTGGAGGTGGTAAGAAGCCATGGAAACAGAAAGGTACCGGTCGAGCTAGGTTTGGTTCGTCTCGTAACCCAATTTGGCGTGGTGGTGGAATCGCTTTTGGCCCAACTGGTGTCGAAAACTACACCAAACAACTACCTACTAAGAGCAAGCGAGTTGCCTTGCGCCAGGCTTTAAGCTTGAGTGCCGATGAGGGCAAAGTCCGTATTATCGAAGAATTCGATTGCAAGGACGGTAAAGTTACTAATACCGTAAAGTTACTTGATAAGATTGACGCCAAGCGGAATGTCTTATTAGTGGTTTCTAATAAAGACAAACTAGTCGAACGAGCCACTAATAATCTCCAGGATGTTAAGGCGACTGATGCTAGGTATTTGAACGTTTACGATATTACTAATGCTGATGCTATTGTTTTAACCAAAGAAGCTCTAGTAATTGTTGAACAGTGGTTGGGAGGTGAAAAATAATGTTTACTCTTAAACCACGACTGAGTGAGAAATCATATGCTGCCAGTCAGTTTAATAACACGTTCGTATTCGATGTGCCTGGTGATCTGAATAAGCACACTATCGCTAAAGAAGTTGCTCTGCAATTTGATGTGACCGTAACCGAGGTTCGGATTAGTAACCGTAAAGGTAAAGTTAAACGGACAGTTCGCAAGGGCGGCCGTGTCAGTATTGGTCGTGACAGTGATATCAAAAAAGCTTATGTAACTCTAGCCAAAGGCAGTCACTTACCATTCTTTGAAGCCGAAGAAAAGGAAGCCGCTGACGCCGTTAAGCAAGAAGCGAAGGATGCTAAAAAGGCTTCCAAGGGAGCTTCGACGGCTAAAAATACCGTTACGGCTAAGGCTAATACTAAGTCTGGCCACCGATCATTCCTTGGTATGAGAAAAACAGGAGACAAATAAGATGGCTATTAAAACTTATAACCCAACAACACCTGGCCGCCGTGGCATGTCCAGCCAGGATTTCGATCAGATTACGACCAAGAAGCCAGTTCGTTCACTACTAGTTATCAAGCGCCGCGGCAATGGTCGTAATAACCAGGGCCGTATCACGACTCGTCACCAAGGTGGTGGAGCTAAGCAATTTTACCGAATTATTAACTTCAACTTTACTGGTCAGGGTGTAATCGAACAGATTGAATATGACCCCAATCGAAGCGCTAGAATAGCTCGTGTTAAGGACGTTGATGGCAAATATCACTACCTATTAGCAGCTAACGGTATGAAAGTTGGCCAAAAGATAAGTACTGGCGAAGACGCTGCTATCGAAACGGGTAACCGCCTAGCCCTTAAAGATATTCCGGTCGGTTCGACTATTCATGCTATCGAGATGAAGCCAGGTCGTGGCGCTCAGATGGTTCGTAGTGCCGGTAATGGGGCACAGCTACTCGCTAAAGAAGGTGATTATGCTCAGGTCCGTTTACCTAGTGGTGAAGTTCGCCGCGTACTACTTACTTGCACAGCCTCAATTGGCTCTCTCGGCAATGAGCAGCACCAAAACATTAAGATTGGTAAAGCTGGCCGAAACCGCCACCTTGGTAAACGCCCAAGTGTTCGTGGAGTTGTGATGAACGCTGTTGATCACCCACACGGTGGTGGTGACGGTGGTCGTCACCGGATGGCTAAAGCACCTCGTACACCTTGGGGTCAGAAAACTCTGGGTTACAAGACTCGTCGCCGAAAATCGACTAGTAATATGATAATAAGGAGCCGTCACATGGCTAAGAGGAAATAATTATGGAGACTTTTGATACTGTTTCGATATTAGACCACGTAGATGGTGTAATTACTCCAAATGATAACTGGAATAGTTTGTTTAATAATGCACGCGAACTTTCTGATCGTTACGCGCTAACACTTGGTCATCATGTTGCAAGCTTGTCAGTAGCGTCACAAGGTTTCTTAGGCCTAACTCAAATACAGGAAACGTTTATCGATGCCGTCGAACCCCCTATGAAACGGTCCGAGAAACGAAGCTTTCGTGCTGGGTTTAGACGAGTATGGGAACTGGAAAGTGCGCTCGCTACGACAGAGTATGCCGCACGTACCGCACATGAAGAAGGAGTCACAATATGAGTCGTTCACTAAAAAAAGGTCCATTCATTGATCCTAAGCTAGCTAAAAAAGTAGCAGCTCAGGGCGCTGAAGACCGCACTATTATTAAGACGTGGAGCCGAGCTAGTACAGTTGCCCCAGAATTCGTTGGTCGGACTTTTGCTGTCCATAACGGCAAGGTTCATGTACCAGTTTTCGTAACCGAGAACATGGTTGGTCACAAGCTTGGTGAATTTAGTCCTACTCGAAAATTCCGAAGCCATGGTGGCAAATTAGCTAAGGGAGGCAAGTAATGGGTGTCCGAGCTATCGCTAAAGGCGTTCGGATGAGCCCACGCAAGGTCGCCGAGGTTGCTAGCCTAGTGCGTGGTCGCAGCGCGGCTGATGCTCTGATTATTCTAGAGCACACACCTCGTCGAGCAGCTATCGCTGTTCGCAAGACTATTCAAAGTGCCATGGCTAACGCCGAGCGTAATCATAATTATAAAATCGATTCACTGCAGATTACAGAAATTACCGTCAATCACGGCCCTCGTCTAAAGCGTTTCCGCCCAGCAGCCATGGGTCGAGCACTACCCTACATGAAACGAACTAGCCACATTAGCGTAATAGTTGATGGTGTTCAGAAACCTGTTAAAAAAACAGCTCAAGCGGCTGAGGTTAAAGCTACTGCAGCTAAAACACCAGCTAAGAAAGAGGAGAAATAGCCATGGGACAAAAAGTAAACCCGATTTCTATGCGCTTGCAAGTCAACAAAGATTGGCGCAGCAAATGGTTTGTCGGTAAGCGCGAATACGCTAAATACCTAGCTGATGATCTGTCAGTGCGCAAGCATATACAGACCAAACTAGGATCGAGAGCGGCCATTAATAAGGTAGACATCGAGAGGTCACCTAATCTCGTTACGGTAACTATCGCTACCGCTAAAGCTGGTGTAGTTATCGGCCGTGGCGGTCAAGGTGCTCAAGAACTAAAGGCAGCTATTGAGGCGATCTACAAAGTTCCAGTCCGGGTCAATATCGAGGAAGTTAAGAAACCTGATTTGTACGCTAAATTGATTGCCGAGAACATTGGACATCAGTTAGAGCGTCGGATGAACTTCCGTCGAGCTGTTAAATCAGCTAGTGCCGCAGCTATGCGAGCTGGCGCTAAAGGTGTCCGCATCGAGGTGGCTGGTCGTCTGAACGGTGCTGAAATGTCGCGCCGCGAGAAAGAGATCTTCGGTAGCGTACCATTACACACAATCCGGGCTGACATTGATTATGCAGCCGTCAGGGCTCTTTGGCCTGGTGCTGGTGTTATCGGTGTTAAAGTGTGGGTTTATAAGGGTGGAGTAGACTGATATGTTAGCTCCTAACCGCACAAAATTCCGCAAAGTTCGTAAAGGCAAAATCCGTGGTGTTGCTACTAGTGGTAACTATATTGCATTTGGTGACTATGCGTTGCAGGCCCAAGGCCAAGAGCGAATTACTAGTCGCCAGATTGAGGCCTCTCGGCAAGCCATGACTCGTTATATCAAGCGTGGTGGTAAGATTTGGATTCGTATATTTCCACACACACCCGTTACTAAAAAGCCTCTTGACGTCAAGATGGGCTCTGGTAAGGGTAGTCCAGAATTTTTCGTTGCTAAAGTCCGCCCTGGTACTATTTTATTCGAAATGCAGGGTGTTACTGAAGAAATTGCCCGTGAGGCAATGCGACTAGCGGCTCATAAATTACCTGTTAAGACTAAGTTCTTGAGCAAGGAGGATGCCTAGTTATGAAAGTTATAGATATTCGTAAACTATCGACCAGCGAGCTTGCTACCGAAAGTACTAAGCTTAGAGATGAGATTGCCGAACTTAAGCGCCGCGTTTTCTTAGGTGAACAACAGAATGTTCGCTTAGTACGCAATAAGCGCAAAGATTTAGCTCGCATGTTAACGGTCTTAGGTGAACAACTAGTTAAGGAGGCCAAATAAGATGGCAAGGACAATTATTGGGACTGTCAGTAGCGATAAAACCGATAAGACTATTATCGTGACTGTTCGCGAGACCAAGACCCACCCGCTATACCGCAAGAAATATGCAACTAGCAAGAAATTCTTTGCTCACGACGAAGCTAATGAGGCTAAGATTGGTGATAAGGTTTCAATTGTCGAAACTAGACCGATTAGCCGTCATAAGACTCACAAGTTAGATCAGATTATTGAGAGAGCTCATATTGCTCACAAAGAGGGGAATTCAGAGCTATGATTCAGCAAGAAACCCGCTTAGATGTTTGTGACAATAGTGGTGCTAAGGTTATTCTGTGTATCCGCGTACTTGGTGGTACACGTCGCCGATATGCCCGCGTTGGAGACACTATTGTAGCAACTGTTAAAGAAGCTAATCCAAGTGGTGGCGTTAAGCGTAAATCAGTTGTTAGGGCTGTAATAGTCCGAACTGCCAAAGAGATTACGCGCAAAGATGGCTCAACTATTAAGTTCGATGACAACGCTGCTGTAATCATTGGCGAAGATAAGTTGCCTAAAGCAACTCGTATTTTTGGACCAGTACCGCGTGAACTTCGTGATTTGGGCTATGCCAAGATTATCAGCTTAGCCCCGGAGGTTCTATAATGATTGCTAAATACAGGAACCAGTCAACTAAGCTCTACAAAATCCGCCTGAAAAAAGGTGATACCGTTCAAGTTCTGGCCGGTAAGGACAAAGGCAGAACTGGTAAAGTCCTAGCTACTCACCCTAGTGAAAATAAAGTCACAGTTGAGGGTATTAACATCGCTAAAAAGCACCAGAAGCCAAACAAGGCTTACCCACAAGGTGGCATAATTGAACTAACTAGGCCAATCTGGGTTAGTAAAGTTGGTATCGTTGATCCTAGTACTAAGAAGCCTAGTCGAATTGGCTACAAGCTCGATGGAAAAGGTGGCAAAGTTCGGGTTTACAAGGCTTCTGGTAAAGAGATTTCATTAACTGTTAAGGCTAAGGAGGTCAAGAAGTAATGGCTACCACTACTAAAAGTGACACTTCCAAATATGTACCACGTCTTCAGACAGCCTATGCCAAGAGTCTGGTGGCAGAGCTTAAAACCGAACTTGGTCTTAAGAATGTTAATCAAGTACCGAAGTTAGAGAAAATTGTTATCAACGTCGGACTTGGTCGAGCTAAGGATGACAAGAAGGTTATCGAGACGGCCAAGAATACTTTGCGTAAGATTACTGGTCAATCACCTGTCGAAACAATTGCTAAGAATTCGATTGCCGGCTTTAAGCTCCGCGAAGGCAATATGATTGGACTCAAAGTAACCCTCAGAGGCCAACGGATGTACGAGTTTATGGATAGGTTAGTAAATATCGTTATGCCTCGGCTGCGTGACTTCCATGGAGTTAGTTTGAAAGCCTTTGATAAGCAAGGCAATTACAGCTATGGTATAACCGAGCAGTCAGTATTTCCCGAACTACCTTTTGAGGAAACTACCACCAGTCATGGTCTACAGGTTATTTTTGTTGTTAAGAGTCGTGGTCCGGTGGATAGCCGAGCCCTACTTACTAAGTTCGGAATGCCGTTTGAAAAGGAGAATATCTAATATGGCTAAGAAATCAATTATAGTCCGCGATTTAAAGCGACAGAAAATGATTCAGCAGTATGCCGCTAAGCGAGCAGAGTTGAAAGAGCTAGGTGACCGAGATGGGTTAGCTAATCTGCCTCGCAATTCTAGCCCAACTAGGTGGAAGAACCGCTGTATCGAAACTGGCCGACCACGGGCCTACATGCGTCAGTTTGGCCTCAGTCGTCTATCCTTCCGAGAACATGCTTCTAAGGGAGAAATCCCTGGCGTAACGAAAGCGAGTTGGTAATATGAGCGTAACTTCAACTGATCCAATTGCAGATATGTTAACTAGAATTCGGAACGCTATTAACGTTCAGAAGAGTGAAGTTAATCTGCCTCATTCACGTGTTAAAGAGGCGGTAGCCCGTATCCTTAAAGAGGCTGGCTTTATAACCGGTGTCAGAGTTACTGATTTGAGTGTCGGTAAACAACTGACAGTTACTATTAACGCTAACAGTGAAAATGCTCGTATTACCGAAATTAAGCGTCTCAGTACACCTGGTCGCAGACACTACGCTAATGTCAAAGAGATTCCAAAGATCAAAAATGGTCGTGGGATTGTCATTGTTAGCACTTCTAGGGGCATAATGACCGGCGAGCAAGCTCGTAAGCAGCAAGTCGGCGGAGAGTTAATAGCGAGCGTTTACTAAGATGTCATTCCTCAGCGGCTACGGTTTAATAACACTTATAGGTTTTATAGTTCCAGCCGTTGCTGCTGTCGTGATAGCTATCGTTTTATTGGATATTTCAAAGAGTTTGCGTAAGTTAATTAAGAAAGAAGAGAAATAAGATGAGTCGAGTAGGAAAACTACCAATCGGGGTACCGAGCGGCGTGACAATCACTGTCGACCCAGACACTATAACTGTGGCTGGATCTAAGGGGACACTAACGCAGTTCACGATGTCTGATATCACCGTTAAGCAAGAAGGTGAACAGATAATTGTGTCTCGGGCAAATGACGAGCCAAAGATTCGGGCTAAGCACGGTCTGATGCGGGCACTTCTAAACAATATGGTTCAGGGCGTAACCCAAGGCTATAGTAAAAAGCTAGAGATTGTTGGTGTTGGTTACCGTGTAGCAATGCAAGGCGCCGATCTCAAGCTCAATCTAGGTTTCTCACACGATGTTATTTATAAACTCCCACAAGGCATTACGGCTGTACTCGAACAAAATACTATAACTATAAATGGTATTTCGAAACAGCAAGTTGGCCAAGTGGCTGCCGAGATTAGAGCTCTTAAGAAGCCAGAACCTTACAAGGGTAAGGGCATTAAATATGCCGGTGAACGTATTATCCGCAAGAGTGGTAAGTCTGGAAAGGATAAATAATCATGAATAGCTTAGTACTCAAATTAAAGAACCGAACCCTTAGAAAAAATCGTATCCGATCTACTATCCAAGGTACGGCAGATCGCCCTCGGCTGAGTGTTCATATTAGTAGTAGACACATTAGCGCTCAGATGATTGACGACGATGCTCACCGCACCCTAATAGCAGTATCGACAGTTGGTCAAAAATCTACCGGAACGACTATGACCGATAAAGCCGCTTGGACAGGTGCCGAGATAGCCAAGAAGGCTAAAGCATCTAAGATTAGTAAAATTGTGTTTGACCGTGGAGGTCGTAAATATCATGGTCGAGTTAAAGCCTTAGCCGAGGCTGCTCGCCAGGAAGGACTGGAGTTCTAACATGGCAGAAGCAAGTAACAATCCGACTCAGGCTCCAGCTACCAAAGCTGTAGCTGCAACGTCTTATAGTAGTGAGAATAACCGTTCAGCTGGGCGTCGCCGTGGTCCTGGACCTCGTGGACCTGTCGAAGAAAAACAATTTGACGAACGAATCGTTAATATTGACCGTGTCGCTCGAGTGGTTAAGGGTGGACGGCGCTTCCGCTTCCGCGCCCTGGTTGTAGCGGGAGACCACAAAGGTAAAATTGGTATCGGAATTGCTAAAGGGGCTGATGTGACGGCGGCCGTTACTAAGGCAACCGAAGTAGCAAAGAAACGAATGGTTATTGTTAAGTTATACAAGGGTACATTACCGCATTCAGCTGAAGGTAAGATTGGTGGATCTCATATTCTGATCAAACCAGCTAGTGCTGGTACCGGCCTAATTGCTGGTGGTGTAGTTCGGACTATTCTAGAGGTTGCTGGTGTTAGTAATGTACTGTCCAAATCCCTAGGATCTGCTAACAAAGCCAACACGGCTTACGCTACAATTGCTGCATTAGAGAGCTTAGTTAGTAGTAAAGATTGGGTGACAACGAAGCAAACTGCATCGAAATCTAAATCAAATTCTAAAACAGAGACTAATAAGCCAGTCGAGGCACCTGTTGCAAAGGAGGTTAAGAAATAATGAAGTTTCACGAATTTCAGACTAAACCAAGAAAATCTGCTCAACGAGTAGGTCGTGGTATTGCGGCTGGTCGCGGCAAAACCGCTGGACGCGGTACCAAAGGTCAAGGCTCTAGAACTGGCTCTTCGGCCAACCCAGGCTTTGAGGGTGGTCAGAACCCTCTCATGCAGCGTCTACCGAAGCTACGTGGCTTTAAAAGCCACAAGACACCTGCCGAAGTAATCTTTACAGATCAACTAAACAGCCTAGGTGCCTTAGTAGATAGTACTGTTTTAGCCGACAAAGGATTAATTAGCAATCCTTATGTAACCGTTAAGCTTCTATGTCGAGGCGAGCTGACTACTAAAGTTGAGGTCAAGCTGCCTCAAGCGTCCAAGACGTCTGTCGTGGCAATCCAGGAAGCTGGTGGAAGCTTTGAGAAGACTCCGAGGCTCGGTCGTCCCGTTACCCGAACTAAGAAATCTAGTAAGTAATAATTCTTTAATAATATAGAGTTGTAACCTTAATAGTTGAATATTAATTTTGCGATCAATTAATTGATGTTGGTATCTTAATTGAAATAATTACAACGAATAAGCCCAGATCTTGGGTGTAGGCTATTTACTAGGTAGGCAAAAAGCCTGTATACTGCAACAGAATTCTTGAAATATTAAGTATGGGTTAAAAGAGGTTTAAACCAAAAGTGAACTGGAAAGTTATTGGGCGGTCGCTCAAAGAGAAAGAAATGCGTAAACGTATTTATGCTGTCCTTGGCATTATGCTGGTTTTCCGTATCTTGGCGCACGTCCCAGTTCCGTTGGCCGATCCTGAAACTCTAAAGCAAGTTTTACAGAACCTATTCACTCAAGGTCAGAACTCTTCCCAATTGCTGAGCTTTATAAACGTACTTTCCGGAGGAGCCTTGGCTAACTTCTCAATCATGATTGCTGGGCTTGGTCCATACATTAACGCCAGTATTATTATGCAGCTTCTGACTAAGGCTATTCCAAAACTTGAGGCCCTCCATAAAGAAGGTGAGTCTGGTCAAAAGACTATCAATCAGTACACTCGTCTGTTGACTTTCCCGCTAGCTATAATTCAGTCAGTTGGGGCTATTTACCTAGTCAGACAGTCAGCTCAACAGATTGGTGGCATCGGTGATATTACGGCTAATACCTCAATTATGCAGTGGGTTCTTATGATAGGTGCCCTGACCGGTGGATCAATGATGCTGATGTGGCTCGGCGAACTTGTTACTGAACAATCGGTTGGGAATGGTATTTCTCTTATAATTACAGTCGGTATTGTCAGTAGCCTGCCTGGTACGATTAGTAGTATTGCTGGTGCGGTTTATGATAAGACCGACAAATGGAACGTCTTCGGACTAACGCTACCAATCAACGCCAAGGCGTTTTGGTATGGCGTAATAATTCTTGTCTCGGTAATATTAGTGACGTGGATGGTAGTTATGCTCAATGAAGCTTCCAAACGCTTAACCGTTAACTACGCTAAACGGGTCCAGGGTAATCGAGCCTACGGCGGCGTTACAACTACTCTGCCGGTCAAAATGATTACAGCTGGAGTGATTCCAATTATCTTTGCTATAGCCTTCCTGAGCGTACCTAGCTTCGTTGGACAGCTAATGAAGGCTTCGCATAACCTAGGAATGCAGCACTTGGGCACTAATCTAGGTCTTTGGTTCCAGAACCCGTCAGCTCAATCGTTTGCCCAAGGCGGTTGGATTCCGTATATTTATCCGGCTACTTACTTCTTCTTAGTCTTTATCTTTACGTTCTTCTACACCAGTATTACCTTCAATAGCCAAGAGATTGCCGAGAATCTACAAAAGCAAGGTGGCTTTATCGAGGGAGTGCGTAGCGGTAAACAGACCGAAAAATATCTCAGCAAGACAGTTAACCGACTGACCTTGTTTGGGGCTGTTAGCTTAGGTTTGCTAGCCTTGATGCCGATTATTGCTCAGATATTCCTAGTAAGCGATATCGCGATAGGTGGAACAAGTATTCTAATCCTTGTGTCAGTATCGCTTCAGACACTCAGAGCTCTCGAATCACGGGCACTAATGGTTACGTATGATCAATACCAGAAGGATGATTTCTTTTACGATGCCGTGGTCCCTGGTGATGAGAATGGTGAAATTAGTGAAACAAAGCATCGTCGGATGCACTTACTTTCTAGTCGAAAAAAGTCTAAGAAGACCAAATAATCATAATACTGAATAGGCTATATTTTCCCTAAAGAGAAGAAAATTCATAAAACTCTTTACATAGTGCTGTAAATACTGCTATAATAACCCCTTGTTATATCTATGGCAGTTAATAAAGAAGTAATCGAGCTAACAGGGACGATAACTGAGACCTTACCAGGCACTCAGTTTCGTGTTAAACTCGAGAACGGCCATGAGATTATAGCTCACGTCGCCGGTAAGATGCGGAAACACTTTATCCGTATTGTTCCCGGAGATAGCGTGACGGTTGAGTTGACTCCTTACGATCTCAGTAAGGGTAGAATCACCTATCGCAAATCCTGAACCTTTATAAAGAATGGTATATTGTTTGTCTAATGTTAGGACTGAAACCTTTAAAACGGGATTGTACGAATCAGCTGGCTCACGGTATATCGTGGTATAAAGGCTCAAGACGGGCCACATTATTAAAATTTTAAGCAGTAGCGTTATTGCGAATATAAAGGAGCAATGATCCGTATGAAAGTACGTGCAAGTGTCAAAAAGATTAGCCCAGACGATAAGATTGTTCGTCGCAAGGGCCGTGTCTACGTTATTAATAAGTTTAAGCCAAAGCATAAGCAGAGGCAGGGTTAACTATGGCAAGAATTTCTGGTGTAACTATCCCAAGTGAGAAGCAGATACAGATATCACTAACCTATGTCTATGGAATTGGTCCTAAGACATCCGTTCAGATACTGAATGCGGCCAAAGTTGATTTGACGGTTCGGACTAAAGACCTAACCGATGCCGAGATTGCTCGGATTCAAGATCATATCAATGATAAATATACTGTTGAGGGTGAACTTCAGCGTATCGTTAGCGGTAATATTAAAAGGTTGAAGGATATCAATTCCTACCGAGGTATTAGACATAAGCAAAACTTGCCAGGCCATGGCCAGCGCACTAAGACTAACGCTCGAACGCGGCGTGGTAAAAAAGTGACTGTTGGTGGAACTGCTAAGAAAGTTGCGAGCAAGACATGATAATACTAACTTTGAACTTTAATGTTATCGCTAATTTTGCGATAGAAAGGAGCATATAAATGGCGGACGCACCTGCAAATACTACCACTGCCAAGACTCCTTCTACTAAGAAGAAAAAAGCTAAGCGCAGCGTACCGGCTGGACAAATGCATGTCCAGGCAACCTTCAATAACACGATTATTACCTTTACTGATCTCCAGGGTGGAGCTTTGGCACACTCTAGTTCAGGCGCCTGTGGTTTTCGCGGTTCCAAGAAAGGTACAGCCTATGCTGCCCAAATCGCTACCGAAAAGGCTGGCAACAGTGTTAAACAGACTTATGGACTATCTAAAGTGAATGTTTACCTAAAGGGTGTTGGTCTGGGCCGCGATGCGGCTGTCCGAGCTCTGCAGGGCCTGAGCATTCAAGTTGATAGTATTGCTGACGTAACTGGGGTCCCACATGGTGGAGTACGACCCAAGAAAGCCCGGAGGGTTTAAACCATGGCACGAGATAGAGGTTCTATTGTTAAAATGTCACGCCGGGAGGGTTATGCTCTTCATCCTAAGGCCCACAAGGCTTTAGTCAAACGTACTGGTATGCCAGGTCAAGTTACGACTGGCCGTAATTCTCGTAACAAGCCTAGTCAATACGCTTTGCAGCTACGTGAGAAGCAAAAGGTTAAACGACTTTATGGCTTACTTGAAAAGCAGTTCTCCAACCTAATGAAGGAAGCCGATCGGGCCCAAGGTCAATCTGGCGAAATTTTGCTTAGATTCCTCGAACAACGTCTTGACAACGCCATTTACAGAGCTGGCTTTGCGCCTAGCCGTCGCGGGGCTCGTCAACTGGTTTCTCACGGTCACTTTATGCTCAACGACCGCCGGGTTGATATCCCATCAATCCGCCTAAAGGCAACTGATGTCATAAGTTTGCGGCCTAAGAGCCAACTGAATAGTTATTTCAAGAGTATTGATGATACAAGCCCGGCACCTTCAGAGGTTCCGTCCTGGCTGCAAGTCAATCGCAAGAAATTTGAGACTAAAGTTTCAGGTCTGCCTATGCGCGACGACGCCGAGCCGGATATCAATGAACAATTAATCGTCGAATATTACTCGCGTTAAAGGAGAATACACGCACATGTCAAAAATGATTCACACACCAGGACTAGTAGCGGTCGATGACCACAGTGATACCTCGAGTACTTTTACAGTAGAACCGCTTCAGAGCGGCTACGGTATGACACTTGGTAACTCCTTGCGTCGAGTCTTGCTATCTAGTATCTCGGGTGCAGCTATTACGAGCTTTAAAATTGAGGGCGTAACCCACGAATTTACAACCGTACCAGGTATTAAAGAGGATATAGTCGCTATAATGCTCAATTTGAAGGGCGTTCGCTTCCGAGTTTATGATGACAAGCCGCTCGAACTTAGGATTGTCAAAAAAGGTAAGGGCCCAATTACGGCTAAGGATATTCAAGTATCTTCTGATGTCGAAGTTGTTAATGGTGATCACCCAATTGCAACTATCGATGACGACAAGGCTAGCTTTGTTATGGACTTAGTCGTTGATACTGGCCGTGGTTACCGAACTATCGAAGAAGGGACCGCCAAGAAAGCCAGTGACCACGTAGCTCTAGATGCTATCTTTAGCCCAGTCCTGCGAGTTCGTTATAAGGTTGAGAACACTCGTGTTGGTCAGGTTACTGACCTAGATAAGTTAATTATCTCAATTGATACCGATGGAACTATTACACCACGAGACGCTTTTGAAGAAGCTGCTGCGATTTTAGTCAATCAATACACGGCGTTAGCTGGCTCAACCCGCGTTGTCGCACCATTGCCACTTACAGCTGATACCGGTAACGAATTAGAGAATGGACCTGGTGGCGACCTAGCCGATGGAAGTTCTGTTTTGAATACTTCTATCGAAGATCTTAATTTGAGCGCTCGAACAACCAACGCTCTAATTAATAACGATATTCAGACTATCCAGGACTTGTTTGCACTTAGTGACGTAGAATTACGTGATTTAAAGGGCTTTGGCAGCAAAGCCTTAGACGAAGTTAAAGATAAGTTGGCGGAGTTGGAGCTCTAGTATGCACCGTCACGGATATAAAGGACGAAAGTTCAATCGAGAGACAGACCAACGTCGAGCACTTATTAAAAGCTTGGCAGAGTCTTTGGTTAAGCACGAATCAATCGAAACTACCCTGTTTAAGGCTAAAGAGATAGTTCCTTATGTCGAAAAGCTTATAACTAAGGCTAAAGTCGGCGATTTACATAATCGTCGCCAAGTCGTTAGCGGCTTACAGACAGTTGGTTCAGCTCACAAACTAGTTGACGAGATTGCTCCTAAACTAAAAGGTCGCACCAGCGGTCATTTGCGAGTCGTCAGGACTGGTACTCGCCGTGGTGATAACGCCATGCTAGCCCGAGTTAGTTTTGTTGACGATCTTAAGGATGCACCAGTGGCCAAGTCTGCAGCAACAGCTGTCGCTAAGCCGGCCGAGGTTACGGAAGCTGTAGTCTCTAAGCCTAATGCCGACAAACCCAAAGCTACTGCAAAGCCCGCAAAGGAGTCTAAATAATGAAAACCTACAGCGCAAAACCAAGTGATGTAACTAGGGCCTGGTATGTACTTGATGCTTCTGAAGCACCTTTAGGTAGATTGGCTACAAAAGTTGCTACACTGCTGACCGGCAAAGGCAAGCCGCAATTTACGGCTCACATTGATTGCGGTGATAACGTTGTTGTCATCAATTCAGATAAACTAGTCGTTACCGGTGATAAGCTCAAGGCCAAGATGTACTATCGTCACAGTGGTTACCCAGGTGGTCTACACGAAGCTAGCCTGCGAGATGTCATGGGAAAAGATTCAACTCGGGCAGTTTTTGAAGCTATTCGCGGTATGTTGCCGGTCAACAAACTACGCGATGGTCGACTTAATCGCCTTAAAATCTATAAGGGCGCCGAGCACAACCACGCCGCTCAGAAACCTGTTAAATTGTCTATAAGTGGAGATAAGAAGTAATGGCTGATACTAAGAAGACCTATTTTTACGCTCTCGGCCGCCGCAAAACGGCTACCGCTAGAGTTCGTTTACAACCTGGCAAGGGTGCGATTGTTATCAATGAGCATACAGCCGAAGAGTATTTTGCTGACAGCAAGTCACTCTTAGAGGTTCTGCAAGCCCCATTTACGGTGCTAGAGCTAGCTAATAAGTTTGATATTAGTGTCCGCGTTAGTGGCGGTGGACATGTCGGCCAGGCCGACGCAATTCGCCTTGGCATCGCTAAAGCCCTAGTCGAGCTCAATGGCGATTACAAGAGCACACTGAAGCGGGCCGAACTCCTGAGCCGCGACTCCCGCGAGCGCGAGCGCAAGAAGTATGGCCTCAAGGGTGCTCGCAAACAACGCCAGTTCACTAAGCGTTAAGCAACTTCTATATATCAACGAGACTCTCCTATTAGGGGAGTTTTGTTTTTTATCTTTAAATGTAGTACATTGTAAGTCATGCCGAATTTGATACAGGACAATGCTTATTATTTTACCGACACTACTGTGGCGGTTTGTTCTGTGCGTTAAAACGAATTTGAACTTAGAGATTAAACCGCCACCCAGGCGGTTTTTAAAATTAAATATCTAAGGAGATAAACTAAAATGGAAAACAGAATAATATCTATTGAGGAACGTTGGGATAATATAAACGCTATACAAGCACGTTTAGACGCCGGAGAAACTATCATGCCGCATGAAGTTAGTCCATTGACCCATTCACCCGAGACAGTAGTTCTGGCAGCACTTTCGCGCCGCAGCCACCTCAATAGGTTATAATATAACTTGAAGATGACAAAACCTGTAATATTAACCGGGATTCGAGCCAATAATGACCTGCATATTGGCAATTATTTTGGTGCTTTACTGCCACTAATTGATATGGCCAAATCTAAGGCTGATGATTATGATGTTAATCTGTTTGTGCCAGATTTACATAGTTTTACTACACCAATCGATCACAGCTTGTTAAACAACCAGATAATGCACAATTTACGTATCTTTGTGGCTGCCGGCTTACCGCTAGATCACCCCAATATACATATCTATCGTCAGAGCTACGTTCCTGCTCATTCCGAACTAACTTGGATTTTAGATTGCTTCACTGGTTTCGGCGAAATGCGGCGTATGACTCAGTTTAAAGATAAATCGAATACAGTATTTACTGCAGCTGAAAGTGAACTGCCATTTAATAATCCGGAGCAAGATGAACTAGAAGATTCAGCTGGATCTCGGATATCGGTAGGGCTATTTAACTATCCGGTGTTAATGGCGGCCGATATCCTCCTATATGGGGCAGAGTATGTACCAGTTGGCGATGATCAAACTCAGCACCTGGAATTTGCCCGTGATATCGCCGAACGGATGAATAATAAGTTTGGTGGATTATTTACAATTCCGAAACCAGTCAAAGGCCAGCATGCTTTCTTTGGCAAAGAACAGGGCCTACGTATCAAAGATTTGGCCGAACCAACCAAAAAGATGAGCAAAAGTGACGAAACTGGCAAAGGTATCATCTTTTTAGGTGATTCACCCGAAGCCGCTAGTAAAAAGATTATGAGCGCCACTACCGATAGTATTGGTGTTATTCACAATGATTTGAAGCAGCAGCCCGGTGTAGTCAATTTGCTACAGATACTGGCCCTAGCCAGTGATAAACCTCTAAGTAGTGTAATTGACCAGTATGAGGGTCAAACCAGCTACGGGGCTCTTAAACAGGCTGTAGCGGCCAATGTAGCTCAGTTGCTGAGTGATTTCCAAGCCAAATTAACCGAAGTTGATGATTCTAAGCTGTTGGCGAAACTTGAAGCCGACGAGGCTCAGATGAACAAAGTGGCCAACGCCAAGCTATTAGAAGTCCAAAAAGCTGTTGGGTTACGGTAGGTAACATGTCTGATAGCCGAACAAATAAGATTTTCAAAACAGCTATTTCTATCATACTTTGTACTTATATTGGTATTGCAGTATATGGAGTCTTTGACGCTTTGTGGGCCGAGTATAAAACTCCAGTTGTAGTTCTAGTATTAGTTGCGACATCGTCATTAATTATTTTCTTGTGGACGGTCCTGAAAATATGGCGGCCGAAATTTGAGCTATCAAACCAAACTATCGATAAAAGCCCTTAAAAACCTAATTAATTTATAATTGATTAAGAGTTTAGTGCCCTATAAGGATCTGTAATTGTTTGAACTCTAAGTATTGTCATGTAAAAGTATTGTCGTCAATCTGTTAGAATATAACTGAGATGGCAAATATTGAGTTAACTAGAGGCGAGCGGCTAGACCAGCGAGTGGTTAGTTTATTGCCGACTCTTAGCCGGTCGTTTGCTTCTAAACTAATTAGCGACGGTAAGGTGTCGGTCAACGGCTCTACGGTTACTAAAAGTGGATTTAAATTACGTTTGACCGACAAAGTGGTGGTCGATTTTAAGACAGAGGAGTTTACAATCCCTGATATTGATCTACCTGTAGTTTACGAAGATGATGACTGTGTCGTGATTATTAAGCCATCTGGGCTTTTGACACACAGCAAAGGAGCCTTTAACCCCGAGCCGAGTGTTGCTACCTGGCTACACAACCGAATTAAAGATGAAGTCTTGCTAGACCAAGACAAAAATAGCTTAAACAACCGAGCCGGTATTGTTCATCGACTAGATAGAGCCACTTCTGGCCTGCTTATTTGTGCTAAAACCCCAGCTGCTCTCAAGTATTTACAGCGTCAGTTTGCTCAGCGTAAAGTCAAGAAGACCTACAAAGCCGTAATTAACGGCCAACTTGAGCCGGCCGAAGCCATTATTGATATGCCGATTGAGCGAAATCCTAAGGCTCCAGCCACTTTCCGAGTTGGGCTACAGGGCAAATCGGCTATTACGCACTATATAACTTTGGCTACAAACGAAAATTACAGTTTGGTAGAACTTAGGCCCGAGACCGGTCGGACACACCAGTTACGGGTACATTTAGCCTATTTGAAGCACCCGGTTGTCGGTGATACATTTTACGACGGCGAACCAGCTGATCGGCTTTATCTTCACGCTGAACGCTTAGAGATTACTATTCCTAACGGTAGTCAGCGCAAGGTATTTGAAGCCCCATTGCCAGCTGACTTTGAGGCGTTTATAGGTGACTGAGTTGCTACTCAGCCCAGTCACGCAACAGGCAGTTGATAATTTTCTAGCCCGGCCAGTCCATGCTGTCCTGCTAAGTGGGCAGGCTGGCCTTGGTAAAAACCTGCTGGCTCATGAGCTGCTGACGAGTTTACTGCTGCTAAATGGCCATAAGTTGGAGGATTTTCCATATTTTCAGCTAGTCGAACCTGACAAAGGAACGATTACAATTGAGCAAATTAGACAACTTAATGGCTTCTTTGCCCGCAAAGTTCCAGGTCAAAACCGTTTTAAACGAGCTGTACTAATTAACTCGGCCGAATTATTGTCGCTACCAGCTAGTAATGCTTTACTAAAGATCTTAGAAGAGCCGCCGGCCGACACTGTAATTGCGCTGACAACAAGCCGAATTGAGGCGATTCTACCAACTATACGGTCAAGATCACAGTTAGTATCAGTTGTGACTCCAGAGAAAACGGATATCACCAGGTATTTTAGTAAGCAAGGATTCACAGAAGCAGAAATTGGCAGGGCTTGGTTAATTGCTCGCGGAAATATTGCTAGACTACAGTCAATTCTGACTGATCCAAGTAAATCTAGCGATAGCTTAGACTTAGTCAAACAGGTGCTTTCGAGCGATAGTTTCGAGCGACTAGTGATAGTTAATCAACTAATTAAACAAAAAGAGCTGGCCTTCGAGTTTGTCGAGTTACTCGGCAGGGTGGCCGATGCAAGTTTGCAAGCGGCAGCGACTGGCAATAAACCAACCCTCGCTCGCTGGCACAAAGTTCTACGGGCTAGCGATGTAGCTGGACGATCACTGGCCAAAAATGGTAGTCCAAAACTGGTCTTAACCGAGCTTATGCTAAGCCTCTAGCTGTGTTATAATATACAAACAGATATGTACGAATTATTAGTGGTCGCAGCCTTCGGTATATTAGCGTTGTTTAATCTTAAACCTCGGGCCGGCCGTGTCGACGAAATATCTGCCAAAATAGGCGACCGGATTGGTAAATTATGGGATATTGCTCACACTGGAATGCGCGAAAATCGTTTTCTGAGGGCTGAAAAGGCGTTACTAACTATACTCAAAATTGACGAAAAGAATGCCGCCGCCTACAACCGATTAGGTATTTTGTATGCTAAACAAAAAGAGTACCGCGACGCAATCGATTGCTTTCAGATTGCCGCTAGTATCGATGCCACACCGTCTAGCTTACATAACATGGGTCTAATCTATTATGAAACCGAGAACTACGAGAAGGCCTCAATTGCCTTCGAAGAAGCCCTTAAGCTCGAAGATACCCTGGCTGCTCGGCACGTTGCCTATGCTAAGGTTAGCGAAAAGCTAGGCAATGAAAAGTTAATGTTCCATTCTTTATTAAAAGCTGTTGACCTAGAACCCAACAAAGAGACTTATACGTTGCTATTTAAGGCTTATGAGGAACGTGGTATGCAAAAAGAAGCTGACATGATAGAGCAGAAGCTAAAGAAGCTAATTGTTAAATCCGGACACCCAAAACGAATTTTGCGGCCTCGCCGGGTTGTTATTTAACCTCTGTTTTGGTACACTACTCCTGTTATAATTGCCGACATAGCTCAGTTGGCCAGAGCGGCTGTTTTGTAAACAGCGGGTCGTGGGTTCGAATCCCTCTGTCGGCTCCAAGAGTTAATTCTTCTCTATAAAAACGAATGCACCTTATTATTATGGGGGCCTTAGGGCTCTCAATCTGCAGGGATACTCAAGCGGTCAACGAGAGGTGACTGTAAATCATCTGGCTTCGCCTTCGGGGGTTCGAATCCCTCTCCCTGCACCAAATTGTTTAAAAGTTATGAAGATGTTCCGAAGAATTGGTATTATATTTGCCGGCATCGTAGGTTTCCTAATGATCGTCGCCGGATTATTTGTTGCGATTGCCGGCGCTTCTGGCGGTTTAGCTGGAGAGCATCCGTCAGCCTTGTCTAAAGTTGGGGTAAGCGCTACGGGGGTTACCACTATATTAATTGGGTTGTACCTATTTTATTTGGCCAACGGAAAAGATTTAACCAAAACCATTAGCAAGATAATAGATTTTTTTGTGGATGGCACGTGGTCTTAAGTTAGGTTATATTATATATGTTGCCGCGATAGCTCAGTTGGTAGAGCGCATCCATGGTAAGGATGAGGTCCTGAGTTCGAATCTCAGTCGTGGCTCCAAGTTTTCTAAGATAAAATCATTTACAAATAAGTTTGTATCTGTTAGAATTGAATCTAGATATGGCAAAAAAAGGTGAAAAACGTAAATTGATTGGTCTCGTCAGTGCAGAATCTGGTGAGCGTATTTACTATACCTCTAAAAACTCTATGAATACGCCTGACAAGCTTTCACTCAAGAAGTACAGCCCTAAATTGCGCAAACATGTACTATTCGTTGAGACTAAGAAAAACCTTGGTCGCAACGAAGTTAAGCCACGTAAACACTAGATTATATGACTAAGGTTTTAATAGACTACCGAATAAGTGGTCTATTTTTTAATTTATGAGCTACACACTTGAAACTATAATTCAGGAGGCTACCGATTTCGAACCCTCTGAATCAAAACCCCACTTAGCTGTAGCGATAAGTGGAGGGTCAGCTACTGGCAAGTCTACATTAACTAATCTAGTGCTCGAATCTTTAGGGGACAAGGCCGTAGTAGTTAGCCTTGACGACTATCAACTCGACGGTAAGTACGAAGGATTTGACACTAGTATCTATCGTTATGATGATCCACGCAATTTCCAGCTTCAGAGAGTGGCGCAAGATTTACGAACACTCCTAAGCGGTGGTTCGATACAGGCACCCAGATTCAGGGTTGGCACCGGGATTGCCGAAGGGACTAATATAGTTGAGAGTGCACCAGTAATACTAGTTGACGGACTCTATGCAGCGAATACACAGCTAGCGAGCTTAATGAACCGAAAGGTCTATGTCGAATCACCATTATTCGGAAGGTTTATACGACGATTATTTCGTTTGGAGCATGAGTATAGAGTAGCTAACTCCGAAACTGCACTTAGGCATAGCTTTGGCCCGACTCTGGCAGCACATAGAAGATATGTTATTCCACAACGCAGTACGACCGATTTAATCGTTAACAACAAGTATTCGTTCCCTGAGTCAGTTGAGAAGTATAATCTAAAACCATTAGTAGATCAGTCTCTTTTAACTAGCGTCCTTTGGCAAAATGATGCGCTTGTTTTTAGGCTCGGGGAGCTCTCAGCCAAAAAACTCTTCCAGCTTTGCTATAAAGGTAAAGTATATAGTCAATTTAATATTGAAGATACCAACGTAGAGTTACTTAAATCCGCCGTGGGAAGCTTCGAGGAACTTTAGTCGGCTAACTCCGGAGATCTAGCAAGGTATTAATAAGCTCGGCATGACTCCAGACGAGCGGTGTAACCGATAGTGGCTCACCAGTTATTGGACTAACCTGTTCACTTAGGACGCCACTAGGGAGCGCGTGAGACAGCGTCCAATCAACTAGCTCTCGGGCTTTTGTTGGATTATTGAGTCTTGTATAGTACTGGGCCAGCCAAAGAGTCGTTACAAACCACGGATTGCCTAGATACTGAGGATCACCAGCAAAATATTGATCATGCTCGTAACGAGGTGACCCACCTGAAGGGGATTGGTTTAAAAGGGTGGAATCGATGGCAGTCATTGTCTGCTTTACCTTTTCGAGTCCAAATTCGTGCAGGGCATACATCATAACACCGTACAGACTCGATACATCTAGTGTGTTGTCGAAGTCGAGTGATTCGTCGTCTTTAATGATTAGGCTTTTTCGTAAGATATTACGTTCTGGGTCAAACAAGGCATCTAAGCCTTTACTGATATCGTCGGCAGCAGCTCGCCATTTCACGGCATCATCGGGAAATTCAAACATATCAGCAAAGTCGGCTGCCGTTAGTAGCGCCCGGTAAACTATCGCAACAGTATAAGTATGGGTAGCGAATTTTTCCTCCCAGAGATCGTAGCTAGCGTGAGGAAGTTTGGTTTGTTCGTCACGAAACTCAATCATAAAATTAGCAGCTGGTTGAACAAAAGTTACATATAGACTACTTACAAAATCAGTATCATTGCTAGCCGACAAGTATTCACCTAGCATATATAGTACTACTGCTGTCTCATCCTCTTGAATAGCTAGCTCAGCGTGTCGACCGTGCAATAATGGGTGCCAGGTACTGCCAATAGCTCTATCAGGTTGATATTTGTGCATTAAGTAACCACCACTTGCCATGATATCGCGGCAAAACTCAAAGAATTTCTTAGGCTCCTGTGTGTAACCTAGGCGAATCAACGGCCACATAGCATAAGCGCCGTCTCTAGGCCAGACATAGCTGTAATAATCCCGGCCATAATTGTAGATACTTGAGTCACAGCTGGCAATCACACCACCCCGTTTATCAGTATGAGCTTTAATTACCATAAGAGACTTTTTTATTACACCTCGATCAGACTCGCTCATCTCTTGCATTTCGTCGCGGGCAATATCTAGCCAGCTATACCATTTGTGTCTAGTCTTCTCGAGCCGACCATTTAGACCATCTTCTAAGATCAAATGGTGTAATTTCTCGGCAGCGAACTGAGAATCAGCCGCAACTATCCAATAATCAATCTTGCCGTCGCCACCAGGAGCTAGCTCAAGACAAAATCTTATAACCGAATCGACTCCACCGTGTTCGACTGCATTACCGCTAAGTTCACCATCTTCGGCGTCACTGTATGTGCCGGCTTTATCCTCGATACCGTAACTGCCAACCGCAAATTGATCAAATAACTGGCCACCGCCAGTTCGGCCGTAGACTAGCAAAGAGCAACGGCCCTTGTAGTCAAGAATGTAGTTTTCTTCTGGTACGAACAGAGCGGTATCGCCACGGCCACCGCGAGAAATCTCAAAGACTTGGTGCATAAACACCCTAATCATTCGTTCGCGGTCGGCGAGGTTAATTACCGTTATCTGTCGGCAAAAAGCATTAACGTCATAGTCGATAAAGTCACAGAAACGAAGTTCAACCTGTTTAGCACTATTAATCATTTTAATTGAGCTGACTAGCGCATCGCCCTCAAAATCGACACTAGTTTCCCAGCCATCGGTATCAACCCACGAAAACTCGTCTTCTACCCAAACACCTATACGATGGTCCATACTGCGGGCCGTTGTCAGATTATCTAAGCCAACATATGGGTAATAAAAGTCGTGAACCAAACCATTTTCATTCAGCCCTACTGTCAGGCTTCCATTGCCGAGGATAACTGGTCTACCCATTTAAAAAGCTCCTTGAGGGCTCAAGGATATTGATAACGCAAAGATAGCCAGCCACCCTAGAATGCATAGGCTAAACAGTCACACCTTTATCTGCTAGCCGAAACTGCAAGTCGTGGTAAGCGTTCATAAAAGCAATATAGGCATCATACGGATTGTCGTAAGGACTAAAATAAGCATGAATATCACCGTCTTTAAACCATTTAGTACACATATAGTAAAAGTGGTCAGATGTTTGCAAGCGCCTGAAATCATTGATAAGATCGGCATCTTTGGTGGCCAGAATAGTCTCACGTAAGTCATACAGAGCGTTGATTGCCGTTTGCTGCATACCATTACCCAACCAAGCGCTAAGGTCTCTCTCGGTATCGGCCCAAGTAGTAGTCTGCGGCACATCTACTCGGTCAACTGGCTCAAAATTGTCGCAAGCCTCAGACACCGTCATAAAACTATTGCCCTCGGTCTTAAGCCATTGCTTAGGTAGGTGGAATAGGAAGTCAAAGATGCCTGATTCGTGCCATTGGTGTTCGCCAAAAGTCTCATAGTCCATAAATAAGTTGAAATTAGTTGCATCCTTGGTTTGATTAAGCCAATCGGCAAATTTGTCGGCTGTTAATGGCCATTCGCTCCAACTATGGTCACCAAATCTGAAGGCAATGTCATCACTTAGATGGTAGTTCTTCATGAGTAATCGAATATTACCGGTATAGGTAGGTTGATAAACGTAGTTAGGGCCGCGCCAGCCTAGAACCTTATCCCAACCCTCGGCTAAGATACCTTTGTAGCCGGCTTTATCAGCCCAATAAGCCAGATCGTTGTTATAAGCCAGCTCAGTGTTTCGGAAGACTTTAGGTGTTTGACCAAACAATTGCTGAATCTTATCGGCGTGCATTTTAACCTGTACTTCAAACTCTTCGCGGTCATAGAAGAACGCTAAACTGTGATGATAGGTCTCAGCTACGATTTCGACGCGTCCAGTCGCTACTAAATCTTGGAATGATTTTAGACCTTCAGGGGACCAGGCCTCGAGTTGTTCTAATACCGTGCCAGTAATCGACAGGCTCAATTTGAACTCAGGATGCTCGTCTAGAAGTTTAATCAGACGCTGATTAGTTGGCAGATAAGATTTCTCGGCAACCTTGTGCAAGATTCGTTCGTTGCTAGTCTGATCGTCGTAGTTGCCTCCAAAATAATTATGATCAACACCGGCATCAAAAATAGTGTAGTGGCGCACTCGATAAGGTTGGTGGACATGCAAATAAAGAACGATTGCTTTAGACATAAGCAACTCCGTGGGCATGGTGGTTGTATAGTCCGACCAGTTTATCGGCCGACTTAGACCAACTCATTTGCTCTAGCTCGTGGTAGCCATTAATCTGAAGCTCATCGCGCAGGGCATCGTTAGCCATAACGGCTGTGATCTGGTTGGCCATTTCATCGACATCCCAATAATCAACCTTCAAACAGTTATTAAGAACCTCCGACACACCAGATTGTTTACTTATAAGAGTTGGAGTGCCATAGCCTATTGATTCCAGTGGGGTTATTCCAAATGGTTCGGAAACCGAAGGCATGACTAGTAGATCACTGATTGCGAAGGCGTCTCGCCACTGTTTACCGCGCATAAAACCGGTAAATATAACATTCTGGCCAATACCAAGGTTAGCTGTCATCTCGATTAATTCATAGTACTGTTCACCACTACCAACTATTAGAAATAGTGTTTTAGGATGATGGGCAACTACTTTTTGAGCCGCTTGCAGTAAGTTAGTTAGGCCTTTTTGAATCGTTAACCGACCGACGTTTACAACTACCCTGTAACCGGCTGATTTCATTTTGGCAATAAAATTGTAGGCATTAGTGGTATCGAGTGGTTGTAAATCACAGATATCAAGGCTGTTATGAACAACACTAATTTTATCTTCGGGGATACCATATTCCTGCATTATGCCTTCTTTGGTGTGTTGGCTGACGGCTATTACTTTGTCAGCCATATGGACAGCTAGATCTTCAATTTCACGAACTAGTGGGTTCCCACCATGTTCGATACCGGAACGGTCTGATTCGATTGAGTGTAATTGCACAATTAGCGGTTTACCACTAACTTCTTGAGCTCTAAGGGCTGCCCGACAAGTCAACCAGTCGTGGGCGTGAATTACATCAAACTCGGTCGATCTAGCGATCCGCTCGACAGCCTCTTCATAGATGGAGGTTTGGCCAAACAAGTCAACCCATTCAACATCACCATTATGCTTAATGTATTTAAAACTATCGTAGGCTATTCCAGCTTTCAAGACTGTCTCAACGTCTTGAGGATGAGCCGAATTGATACGCATAAAATCAATATTATGTTCAGCCGTGTAGGGCAGTACAAACTCAATATCGACTGATTTCTTTGAAAGCGCTTTACACAAGTTGTAGCATGCTACCCCAAGTCCGCCGCTGTTGTGGGGCGGTAATTCCCACCCGAGCATCAGAATTTTCATGGCCCTCTGTTTTTTTAACTGTTGTTATTTAATGCTTGAATTATACGCCTCAGAGACCATAAAGCACAAGCGTTGATTATATCTTAAATTAGGTTTTCGTACCCCTGTGATTATGAGGGTTTAAGGAGACCTCAGGACCAGTGCTACCTTTTTTATAGATTAGTAACCCAGAATTACCCTTACTCCATTCCTCAATTACATGCTGGATTACAGCCCATGATGCTAAGACCTCGTCGGCCGACGAGAAAAGGGTTTGATCACCACGGAGGGCCTCTACCATAACTCGTTCGTAGCCGGTCGGTGAACGTAATTTGCTAAAGGTAGTATCATAGTCAAACTTCATCTTGACCTGCTCGGATGTATCATCGATTCCAGGACGCTTTACTTGCAATAGAAGAGTAATACCTTCGTCAGGTTGAATTCGAAAGACTAAGCGATTGTGGGGATGTCCTTCGCCGTGAGGTTGTTTAAAGCAAACTGTAATTTCGGTTGTCTTTTCCGATAGGGCTTTACCAGTTTCCAGAACTATCGGGACTCCACGCCAAGTGTCATTATCGATCTCTAATTTAACTTGAGCGTAAGTCTCAATATTTGAGGATGGCCGGTCGACTTCTTCACGGTAGCCATCATACTGACCACGCACCGCCGAATTAGCGACCTGATCAGCAGCAATCGGCCGGATATCACGGAGTAGAGCTAACTTGGTGTCATGGATATTCTGGCACTCCATCTTGTTTGGCTCTTCCATGGTGGTAAAAGTTAGCAGTTGCAGTAGGTGACTTTGGATAAGATCACGCAGGGCACCAGTTTGCTCGTAGAAGTTAGCTCGGCCCTCGACCCCAATCTTTTCATAAGCCAGCACTGTTATGTGGTCAATATGCTTATTGTTCCAAACAGAATCAAACAAAGGGTTCTTAAACCGAAAAGTTAATATGTTCTGAACTGTTTCTTTAGCCACGTAATGATCAATCCGGTACATCTGCGACTCTTCAAAATGCTCTTCTAATACTTCAATCAACTCTTTTGCTGATTGCAAGTCATAGCCAAATGGCTTTTCGGCCATCAATCTTACACCCTGACGACCACAACGTTTAGAAATATTGTGGCCAGTCTGGCCCAGCAAACGAATAATCGGCGTGCTGGCCGATGGTGGAATCGACAAGTAGTACAATCTAAGTGCCGGGTCATTGGCCGAATCCAGTTCATCTAAGTACTTCAATAAATCTTGATATTCTCTAGGATCAAGTAGGTCCATCTGCCTCATCTCGGTCCGACTATGCAATAGTCTGGCGATAGCCGGGCTATAGCTATCACCAATTTTATCTTTTAATTTAGCGTAAACATCTTCAACCGAAACCTCGTGGCGGCTGATCCCAATAATCCTAGTGTTCTCTGGCAGTTCGCCAGTTTGCTCAAGATTATAAAGAGTTGGCAGTAGTTTGCGCTGCGCTAAATCGCCAGTAATACCAAATATTAGAATGATTGCGCTAGTCTCTGATACATAGCTGCTCATTTAGCAGCACCTTCGCCGTTCAAATTGTGGCCACCAAACTTATTTCTTTGAGCAGCCACAACTTTAGTCGCAAAGTTAACCTGGCCACTTTGACTTTTAATTCGAACATCAAAGGCCGCTTGAATTGATGGTAATTCAATACCTAGATCTTTAGCAGCTTCGAGTGTCCAACGAGCCTCACCACTCTCGGCCACGTAACCACTTACACCTTCGAGTTCGGGGTTTTCGGCCAGTGCATCACGACTCAGTTCGGTTAACCAAGAGGTAATGACGCTATGGGATTGCCAGACATCTCCAGCCGCGGCTAAATCAATGCCGTCGTAAGGACCGTCATGTAGCATTCGGAAACCTTCGGCTAGACTCTCCATCATGCCATATTCGATAGCATTATGGACCATCTTGACGTAGTGACCGGCCCCGCTTGGGCCATAATGATAATAGCCACCACCGGGTTTAGCTAACGACTTCAGAGCTGGTTCAAGTGCAGCAAAAGCTTCCTTAGAATCACCACCACACATCATCGGAAACCCAGTACTATAGCCCCAGACACCACCGCTAACACCAACGTCCAACAATTCCATACCAGCAGCAGCAACTTTGTCGTTAAGTTTTTTAGTAGAACGAAAATCGGAATTTCCACCATCGACGATAATACTACCTTTTGGCAAGAGCGGTATCCATTCATCAACTTGAGCATCAACAATTTCTGACGGCAACATTATCCATAGAACAATCTGATCATCACCGAACTCGCGTAGCACATCAGCTTTCTCGTAAGCAGCAATCGCACCGTAACTAACCGCTTCGTCAATTGGTTCGTGGTGGCGATTATGGGCAATCACAGTGTGGCCGTCCTCAGCTAGTTTTCGGGCAATTTGCATTCCCATACGCCCGAGGCCTTGAATCGCAATTTTCATATTTTTCTCCTTCTCTTTAAACTTGGTTTGTAATTCTGCTTGTTAGTAAAACCATCTAATTGATCATTATAAACAAACGTTTCCGGAATATCATAAAGTAGTTTAGAAGGTAATATCTCCATAGAATCCGTATTGGCCTTAAGCCTGTGTAACGATTCATTTTTTGATTCGCCATAAGCTAGAACGTATGCAGTTGAAGTTTTAATGAGTTGTTGCGGCGTAAGGGTAATCCGAATGAATGGTGGCGAATCATAGCCAACAACCGAAGCAGCTTCTTCGAAAACGGCCGGTGATTTTGGCAGGACACCGGCGGTATGACCATCGGCACCTAAACCAAAAAGGCCGATGATAATGTCAGCTCCAGAAAAATACTTTTGCACCAGATCAGAGTACCGGCTGACAGTTTGAGTTAACGGTAGGTCTTGGCTCAGAATATCTAGCCAGACGGCATTACCGGGGTCGAAGCCGGCTGCTTTTAGTTGAGCGAAGTTAGAGTCCTTGTGGCCGGGCTTACCATAGCGCTCATCCATTGGCAGGATTAATAAATTACCCAGTCGGTTATCGCAGTCTGAACGAACCTTGGCCATAATATTCACTTCAACAGGAATATTAGAACCGCCACAGACTAGCCATATAACCGACTGATTATCCTTAATTAAAATACTCAGTCGTTCGGCAATAGTAGTAGTCGCCCTATCGGTTCCCTCTCTCAAAAACTTCATATAGGTCTATTATAGCCCTAAACGGCAAAATTAGAGTGGTTCTATGGAGTCTAATAGTTGTAATTTATTACTATAAATTCAGCCAGCAATGAAATCTTCAACCATCTGCCTAGCAGTACGGTCTTCGATTTGCTTAGGTGGGTGTTTCTGGAAGTAGGCGGCCGGTTCGATGATAGCCCCACTTATGCCACGATCTAGAGCCAGTTTCATGCAACGCAGGCTATCGATAACTACCCCAGCCGAATTTGGTGAGTCCTCAACACTCAGCCGAAGTTCTAAGTTCATTGGCACGTCGCCAAAATGCTTACTTTCGATTCGAATAAAACAGATTTTATTGTCTTTTTGCCACGGCACGTAATCACTAGGACCTACATGGATATTTTCAGACTTAATATCAAAGCCCCGATCAAATATCTGCGATGATACGGCCTCAGTTTTACTGATTTTCTTGAACTCTAGGCGCTCGCGCTCCAGCATATTCAAGAAGTCTGTGTTGCCGCCAGTATTTAGTTGGTAAGTCCGGTCAATCTTCATGCCACGGTCTAGAAAGAGGTTTACGAGCGTCCGGTGGACAATGGTTGCTCCAACCTGAGATTTCATATCATCACCGATAACCGGAAGATTAGCATCTTTGAACTTTTTAGCCCAGGCTTTATTGCTGGCAATAAACACTGGGATACAATTTACAAAACCACAGCCAGCCTCGATAGCAGCGTTGGCGTAAAACTCGGTGGCTTGCTGCGATCCAACCGGCAGGTAGTTGACTACAGCATCAACTTTCAAATCTTTTAAGATTTTTACTACATCAACCGGTTTTTGATTCTTATCGACAGGCACCAGCGCAGCAGTATATTTATTAACTCCATCAAGTAGTGGGCTGCGCTGTACCTTAACACCGAGTTTAGGTACCTTTGCGAAGATTGTAGTGTTATTCGGTGAGGCGTAGATTGCTTCTGCTACATCCTTGCCAACCTTATTGCTATTAACGTCAAATGCTGCAACCACTTTGATATCACCGATGTGATAACCACCAAAGTTAGTATGCATAACGCCTGGGACATATTCGTCGTTTCGAGCATTACGGTAATAGTAGATCCCCTGAACCAATGAGGACGCACAGTTGCCAATACCGACTACTGCTATCCTAATATCCTTTGATTTAGCCATATATCCCCCAATCTCTTATCAACAATTAAGTCTGCTACGTAACATGCTACGTAACCTTGATATAACTATCCAATATAATTATTATATGGCTGTATAATTAATGATTATGGAAGAAAGATTAAAAAAATTTGCTGTTTTGGTCGATTATGGAACTTTCACTGAGGCGGCACGCCAGTTACATATTTCCCAGCCAGCCTTGACCACGGCTATTAAGAAGTTAGAACGAGAACTTAAATCTTCACTCCTAGTGCATACATCTGGCGGATTCGTTTTAACTAAGTTTGGTCAGTTAGCCTACGACCAAGGCAATCAGCTAAACCATTCAATGACAAACTTTAGGAACAGGTTTAAAGAGGCTGGAACGCAAAGAATGCAATTCAGGCTCGGCTGTATAGATAGTGTTGCCGACCTTATAGTTAAACGGCACTTGATTAAGGATCTTAACGAATCTACTGAGCTATCACTCAATGTCGAGAGTTCAAGCACTTTGATGACAAGATTGAAACGTCAGCAAATCGATTTGGTCCTAGCAGTGAAGCAGCCCGCTGTTTCAACTAGTTTTGCAGTCCAAACCATAGGTAGGGAACAATTTTATCTAGCTTGTTCTCCAAGTTTAAAAACAAACGTTGAGACAGAAATAAAGCAGGGCAGACTTACTAGATTTTTGGCATACAATATTCAGTCAACTACCTATAATCTACTTAGTCAACAATTACTGGCTCAATCTATTGTCGCTAGTCCCAGTTTCTATTCAACAAATCCGGCCATCTTACTTGAAGTAGCACTCCAAGGGAAAGGTGTAGTAGCTCTACCTCGCAGCATGATTACTACTGAGTTAAAGTCTAAATTGGTCGAGATACACCTAAAAACTCCGTTGTTCAGGCCCATTTCCGCCTACTGGCAGAACGGTATTCAATTGCCACCTGAAACTGATAGGCTCCTAGGACTACTTACTAAAGCTTTTGATTAATTTAGTGCAGTATATTGATCGCCCGCGCCGCCACTAGAACAACAGTCGTTAGCGCTACAATCGACTGCAACATCATGAGCATTTTAGCCCGGTGGGTTAGTGGTAACGTATCAGCTGAGGCAAAATTGGTTACATTACTCGTCGAAAGATACAGATAGTCCGTAAAACCCGGCAGCCAACCATCGTGAGCAAAATTAGGATGAATCATCTGCGGGAACAGAAAGTCACGCTGACGAGTACTAACAACTCGGTGGTCAGGCCCACCGCCATCCATTTCCCAATACCACAGAGCAAACATAAAAGCGTTAGTTATATAAATAGTTAGCCCGTTCTGTAATAGCTGCACTCCATCAACTTCCGAGTGACCGTACAGTAGGGCATTTAATAACAAAAGTAGCGAGAAAATGTTAATTACAGCGATGATAACTATCAAACCTAGAGCAATCGTCCGTCGATTATGCGAGATTTTTTGATAGCCATCGCTTGTAAAGGCTGCTAGAGCTACCAGGAGAGCCAATTCCAAGACAATGATAAGGATTTTGTTATAAGGCAGAAATGAGCTACTCGTAAACAACTGCAAAACAATTACAGCCACTACGCCAAGCTGTAATTGCCAGATCGGATCGTGGCTTTTCCGAAAAACTTTACGAACTCCGGTACGAGATTTTGGTTCCATAACTAAAACAATTGTACCAAACCTAGTCCGTCCAGCCTAGCTAGATGATTATGGCTTACCACTAAAAAACATACTATTGTTAACAAAACTACAAACTGGCAGCCCTTAGTTGACGTTTTTCAGAAAGATATTGCTAGTCTTGAGACTCAGCAACACCAACTATCACCTTAAGGCAAAATCCAGTAACGCCGGCTTCCTTATCAGATCGGAGTGTGCAGCCGCTAATAGCGCAAGCCCCCACAAACGATGAATTTAGTTCGCCCACCGGGGCAATTCTGTTACCACGGCACAAGTAAGCAAGTTGCGGATCAATTGGCCCTAAATCAGCTACGAGATCCTGGAGTCGAGCAGTATTATAATCCCGTTCATCTGTGAAACTTTCTTTTCTAGTAACCATAGTATATATATAACACTAATCATATCACAATGTCAATACTTGGCAGGGTTTCCTGGACGGTTACCAAACCTATTGTGGTGTAATAAGATTTAAAGAGCAGAAATGAGGGATTCTGTTATTTCATCAAATGAGCTGACTATAGCATCTGCTTCATCAAGCTTTTGGGGTGCGGCATTAATATTTTTGATAGCTATGCAAAAAGCACCACTAGCCTTTGCGGACTCAACTCCACTCCTCGCGTCTTCGAACACAAGGCATTCTTCGGGTTTAATCTCCAACCTTATTGCAGCAGCAAGATATGTCTCTGGATCAGGTTTGCCTTTAGACACCTCATCAGCAGTAACTATCACATCGAAAATATCATTGAGCCCAAGTTTAATGATCATTGAATCAACGAATGGCCGGTCATGTGATGTGCCAATTGCTAGCCTATATCCAGTCGCTTTAAATCTGCGTATTGAATCAATCGCTCCAGGCATTACCTCGGGGGTCTCAACCAGCTTTAGGAAGCAAGCGGTCTTAGTAGTAAGCAACTCATCCTCTGTTACTTTGAGGTCTAGCTTATCTACCATTCCTTCAGCGATGGCTGCAGGCTTCTTACCTGCCATAGTTGAAAGGAATTCGTTAGATAAGGAATCTAATGAAGCTCCGATATATTCGAGAGCTTGGCTCCACGCCTTAACGTGCAGCGGCTCAGTATCGATTAGCGTTCCATCAACGTCATATATAACCGCTTTTATATTTGCCATATCGTTAAACATTGTACCTGAATCAAACCGGAACAAGGAGAGCGAAATGCAAACTGGGCTTACTGTAGCAAAAAAGCCTACAGGTAACACCTGTAGGCTTAATAAATATTCGTGGCAGCCCATAGTTGATGTACTTAGAAATTTTGACCAATATTCAAAAGCTGATAGACAAAAACAGCAGGTTCTTCATATGAGCTAGCATCTCGTATAACACTCACTATAGCTGAGGCATCCAACTCGTAACATGAGATCTCGATCCGCTCTTCTTCAACTGCTTCAAGCGTACCAGATTCTCCAATCGATGGGTTAGCAATAGAACTTGGCAAAAATCTACCTATACCCTTAATAGAAAAACTACAGGAGCTGTATTCCCCAAGCCTCCCTCCGCCTGCTTTGCCTATAGCTTCTCGCATCGCATCAGCTTCTCCAGTAGGCACATTTACTACGATCATCACTCTGTTTTTCATAGTCCTAGATAACTCTTAACCTTACTGTTTAATGTACTAGTAATTATATTCTGAAATTCTGAAATAGAGACCCATCTAACTTCAGCGATTCCCATATCTTTATTTTTACCCGCATTATCATCAACCAACTCACAAGCCACGTAAGACACATATGCCGGAAATGTCGGATGTTGTTTTTCATCGATAGTAGATGTAGCTTTTACCTTGTAACCTGTCTCCTCGTAGACTTCTCTTATAACGGAGTCATATACTGTTTCACTACTTTCAACTTTACCACCTGGGAAGACCCAAGTTAATGTTTCATCGTTAAGGCCTCGTTCAAGTTCTTTACGTTGAATAACAAGTATATTTCCATTATTCTGAATTACGCCTAAGGCTATACTTTTCAATATTTCAGCCATACCTTAATTATAACAAGAAGCCTTAAGATTGGAGATTTTTAGTATCTTGTTTATGCTTGGCAGGGGTAGCAGGACTCGAACCTACGACACCCGGTTTTGGAGACCGGTGCTCTACCAACTGAGCTATACCCCTATATTGTCATGAATTATTAACGGACAAAGCTATTGTACGTAATTTTCAGGATATTGTCATCTGTTTTACTTTGCAACTCAAGGGTAAATCTGCTATAAATAACAGGTAATGCAGAAACTTACACCCACCAAACCATTATTTATAATGCTTTATGGTTATCCCGGAGCCGGCAAGAGTTTATTAGCACGGCAACTAACCGGCAGCCTTAACGCCGCTCATTTACAAGATGATCGAATCCGCTTTGAACTGTTTGAAAAACCGATTTATAACAACGAAGAGAACCACGTTGTTAGTAGCCTTATGAATTACATGGCTGGTGAATTCCTAAGCGCTGGAGTGAGCGTAATCTACGATACTAACTCTATGCGTTTGGCTCAACGCCGCGCTCTACGCAACTTAGCTATAAAGATGCACGCCGAGACTTTGTTAATTTGGTTACAAATAGATGTTGAGAGTGCCTTTGCCCGCGTTAACAAGCGGGACCGCCGCCGGACCGATGACCGTTACAGCCAGCCGCTTAATCGATCCGAATTTGATCACATGCGGAGTGGTATGCAAAACCCTGCCACATCCGAAAACTATTTAGTTGTAAGTGGTAAACACGTCTTTAATACCCAGAGAAGTGCAATCCTGCGACGCCTCCGTGAACTTGGTGTCGTCGATACAGGTGATTCCAGCTCTCAGGTTATCAAGCCAGGGCTGGTTAACTTAGTTCCGAATATTATGGCCGGCCGGGTTGATATGTCACGCCGTAACATCACTATTCGTTAGAGACTTCATAAATGCCAGTAAAGATTATCGAATTGCCAGGAATAGGCAAGGTTAAACTGCATAAAAATGCCCGCAGCCGTAATTTACGTATCAGCATAACTACTGACGGAATTCGAGTAAGTATGCCTCGCTGGACACCGTATTCAGCGGCTGTAGCCTTCGTAAATGCCAATCAGCAATGGATAGAGGCCGAACTGGCTAAACGACCAGCCAGCCAGCTAATATCTGGCCAGGCTATCGGTAAACTTCACAATCTACGTTTTGAACACATTTTTAAATCCCAGCCAGCTAGTGGCCGCGTGACCAAAACCGAAGTAATAGTCCGACTAGGCACAAATACTGCTGAAGATAGCTTAGAAGCCCAGCAAGCGGCTCAGAAAGCTATTGCCCGAGCCCTAAAACAGGAAGCCGAGCAGCTCTTACCGGCTAGGTTAGATATATTTGCGGCTGAGTTCGGCTTATCGTACGCCGGATTCAAAGTAAAGTCATTAAAACGGCGCTGGGGCAGCTGCGACAGTTCAAAACGACTAACTTTTAACCTGTATCTGATGGAGCTCCCTTGGGAATATGTGGATTATGTCCTAAAACACGAACTAGCCCACACGCTTCAAATGAATCATGGACCCAATTTCTGGAAGCAATTATCATCAATGGAACCCAGAGCCAAAGCTCTCTCGAAGGCCCTTCGGAAGCACCAGCCCTCGGGTAGTGGTTATAATCTACTGGAAATTTAAATCTGCATCGTCCTAGTTAGCCAGGTATGGCATAATAGTGCTTATGCCTGAACCGACTGATACTTTGCCGCCAACCGCAGCCCTAGAGCACGAACGATTAACTAGCCTAGTCGGGAGCATGGCTGACGGTGTAATTGCCGTCGACGATCAAATAAAAGTTGCACTCTATAATGGTGCGGCCCTAAATATTCTAGATTTAAACAGCAGCTTTAAAGGTCGCAAGCTAGATCGTATTCTCAAGCCATTCGATAAGAACGGCCAACCAGTCGACATTGCTACCATGGTGCGAGAAACTAAAATTCCAACAACCTCACGTGATCTATTGCTTCATTACAGTGATGGTAGTGAGGTCAACTTGTATCTGTCGATTGCTCCGGTTCACCTAGGTTATGGCGAGAAGGGCGACCGCGGTTATGTGCTGCTACTGCGCGACATTACCCGCGAGAAATCACTCGAAGAGGAAAGAGACGAATTCATTAGTGTTGTTAGCCATGAACTACGCACGCCGATTGCCATCACCGAGGGGAACATCTCGAATGCCCAGTTTATCGTTGAAAAATCTGGTGACACCAAACCGATTATCGAGGCTCTCAAGGCGGCTCACGATCAAGTTGTTTTTTTAGCCTCACTGGTTAATGATTTATCAACCCTATCCCGCGCCGAAAGAGGCAAGCTGGAAGTCGATGTTGCCGATATTAATCCACATAACCTAGCCGTAGAACTAGCCCACAATTACCAAGATGAGGCCGAAGCCAAAGGCTTAACTATCAAAACCGACTTAGACCCCAAATTGGAAATACTGCACTCGGCTGAACTCTACGTCCGCGAAATCATTCAGAATTTTGTGACTAACGCAATCAAGTACACCGAAAAGGGATTCGTCACTATCGGGGCTAAACCAACACCAAAAGGTGTCGAGTTTACAATTAGCGATACCGGCATCGGTATAAGTAAACCGGATCAAGAAAAAGTTTTTGATAAATTTTTCCGGAGCGAAGATTTCCGCACCCGAGCCAACACCGGAACTGGGCTAGGCCTCTACGTAACTATGAAGTTAGCCCGCTTAATTCACGCCGAGATTAGCCTCGACAGTGAACTGGATCGTGGATCAACCTTCAGGATTTTTATTCCAAATCTCCAGTAGGCTGATTCATTTGATATTCTTCCCTGATATCAGCTAGCCCTGCGCGCAAACCAGACTCCTGGCCGATAATCGTAGGAAATTCTCGATCAAAATCTAATGCCGCTCTAGGTTGATTGGCTCGCATCTGGCTAAATGCCCCTATTTCTGATATAACCAAGGCTCCGAAACAGGCCGCCTTCCCAGTCCAAAATATAGCCGCCAGTACTGGAGACGATTGTTCTACTGCGCCATCTAGCCACATAAACCCGACTAACCCGCTAACGCTAATAGTCCAGCGCTTAGCCCAAAGACCCGTGTTGGAATCACTATTAACCTTGGCGCTAAAGTTACTACCGAAATTCGGGTTGTTCATACAAATCGATAGTATATGTGGTTTTACGATTTTGGCAAACTGGAATTGTTATACATAACAGGTATACAAACGTTGCGGTCTTTCCAGATTACGGTCGAGAATTCATATCTCCACATCGAAATATGTATTAGAGCCAAATCAACTGTGATAGCTGGCCAATACAGTAGCCAGGCTAACACCGGGGAGTTAAGTTTGGTCCGCGCCGCAACGTGGTGATAGGCCGACATCAGGCAGACGACAGCTAGTAACGATATAACCGCCACTAGCCAAGCATCATCTAGAAACCAGGCGTTTATTAGGCCAATTAGCGGTCCAAAGAATATAAAGAACTCAGCTAGTGCCGTCAGTACAACAATCTCGACCCGTCGATGTAATTGAGGGTAGCGTACACGGATAGCGGTGTCATATTGTGCCCTAGCAGGCTTATTACTAGTCAATCCCAGCCCTAGGTTACTACGAACAAAAGAATAGCCATCTAGAGGGGCTAGCTGACGGGCGAAATATGCCATTGGTACAACCTTTCGAGCAACTGCTTTAAATCCACCAAGCTTTCTCATCATATCCTTCTGAATTATCCAACAGGTACTTAAAACTGGAGGACGATTGAACGGCCGCCTAGGTAGAGATAGCTCCCACATATAACGGAGCGGTTGAATTAAGGCTAACTTGGCTTGCGCTAAAGTATCATGCATCGGTAAGACGCTTAGCATCTGTTTCTTTTTATCCAGCATAGTTTCAACTAATAAGCGCAGTGTTTGACGCTCGAATCGGACATCAACCCCGCAAAAAAGTAGTAACTCGCCACTAGCTTCGTTAGTGAGCTTCTGATAGGCTTGATTTTTAGCTAGCCAATTTGTCTGATCAGGCTCATCTCCAGCAACGAACCGAACTCCATCATGCGCAAACTGTCTAATTATTTCTGGAGTGCGTTTAGTAACAGAGCATTCGTCTAGAGCAATTATCTCCAGCTTGGGATAATCACTTGCTACCAGCGAGACTAGACAAGCTTTCAAATCATCCGTTTCATTTCGGGCAGGAATCAAAACACTCAAAGTTGGTAGATCGGCATCACTGCGTGACTTCGTTTTTAACAGTAGCTCACTTCGCCGCCAGTTATGGTAAGTACTGTGTAAAATTATGGCAGCCAAAATCAATTGTATAATAGAGGCTCCTAGCCAAGCAGTATTGGCACTTAGTAGTCCAATCCCGTAGCCAATCGCCAAGCTAATTATCTGTAGTCCAATTAGCCAGCTAGCCGAACGAGGTACTAATCGCTTAAGCATAGATTCGGGCGATCGATTCTCGACAGTCCGGAGTAAATTAATTATTCGATAGGCAGTCAGGAGCCAAACGCCGAGCCAGAATTGCCAATGATGCAGCAGTAGCATAGTAGAAGTTAAGGAATTAACTACGACAATTAAGCCAACCCAGACATTACGCCAAGCAAGCTTAGGTAAAATCATAGAAATAATTACCTCAAAAATTGCGACCGTAACCCAAAGACCAAGTACTAGCGTCATGCTTAAACTATATCAGCCCAAACCTTTAGTCGCTACTAACTCGAGCTGAATTATATAAAAAATATTGACGGCGGGCCGCCCCAGGAGTATGCTTGACTTGAAATGCCTACAAATAGTGTAGGCTTTTTTGATAAGAGAGGATAAATAGTGGTCAAGTCAACCAAAAAGAAACTTAAAGAAGCTCCTATAGTCGACGAATCACTAGCTAAAGTATTCTGGCGAGGGTTCTTCTGGCCCGTTCGAATGTTATGGCGCGGCTTCATCTGGTTAATGAAACTGATTGTTAAAGTTTTGGCTTGGATTGGTCATAAACCACCATTAAAACAAATCGGGCATGGCCTGCGTTGGTTCTTCAATTTACGGGCTATTAAGTTTGTTGGCACAATCTTGCTTATCAAATACACCCGCGACAGTTGGCGCGAACTTAAACAAGTCACTTGGCCTAAATGGGAAGAGAGTCGCCAGTTAACTTGGGCAGTTATTATGTTTGCAGTTGTCTTCGGCGCTCTTATAGCCGTCGTTGATTATGGTTTAGATAAATTATTTAGAGAGGTTTTATTAAAATAATATGAGCAAACGATACGATACATCAAAACAGTGGTACGTAATCCACACCTATAGTGGATACGAAGAGAAGGTGGCTGAATCAATTCGCCAGCGAGCCGATAGTTTAGACATGAAAGATAAAATCTTTGAGGCTTTAGTCCCCAAAGAGAAACAGATTGAGATTAAGAACGGTAAGCGTAAAGTTGTCGAAAAGCGTATTTTCCAGGGATATGTCCTAGTCCATATGAAGTTGACTGAAGACGCTTGGTATATCGTACGCAACACTCCGTCGGTTACTGGATTCGTCGGTACTGGCACTGATCCGACTCCAATTGGCGAAGACGAAATCGAAAAGATTCAAAAACGTATGGGTCTCGAACAACCTAAGCACAAGATCGATTACAGCGTTGGTGAAGTCGTTAGTATCACCGACGGACCATTCAAGGGCTTTGATGGTGCTGTTAACGAAATTGATAGTCAAAAGGGCAAGCTCAAAGTCCTAGTCAGTATGTTTGGCCGCGAAACTCCAGTCGAATTAGATAGCCTCCAAGTCAAACGAGTTTAATATGTCTGTGTCACGATATGCTATATGGGTTGCTGATAAATATAGTCAAGTTGCTAGAGAGGATAAACGCTCGGCGAGATTTGACCATTCTATCGGTACATTACTAGCGGCTGGCGGCCTAGCCCTCTCAGCGTGGACGGGTGAGCTAGCTCAAAACGGAGGCAACGCAGCACCGATGGTAGGTGTACTAGCGACCGCAGTGATTGTTATGTCAGCTTATCACTTAGGTAGTGGTGACAAAGCTGCTGAACGAGCTGGTTACGCCGAGAGCCAACAATTATCCATACTATCGGGTGTGAGTAATTTAACTGACACCTCCTTACCTAGACAAGTTAGGTAGATTCTAGTATAATGGCAGCTGTTACATACTACTAAAAGGTAGGAGAATTAGTAACCGTGCTTCAATCTCGACTATCGAGAAGCGGTGAATCTTCGTAATTATAAGGAGAAAAAGATGGCAAAAGTCGTCAAAGCAAATTTAAAGATGAAACTCAAGGGTGGCCAAGCCTCAGCGGCGCCTCCGGTTGGTTCAACCCTCGGTCAATACGGCGTTAATATGATGGATTTTATTAACCCATTTAATGACGCTACTAAAGACATGATGGGCAAAACCGTTACGGCTCACATTACCGTTTTCGATGATCGGTCAATGAAGTTCCGAGTTGTGGCCGAAGCCACCGATGATCGCATTCGATCAGCTTTGGGTATCAAAAAAGGCTCCGGCAAACCAAATAGCGAAAAGATAGCTAAGAAGCTAAGCCAGGCTGATTTACAAAAAATCGCCGAAGAAAAGGCTCACGACATGAACACTGATGATATCGAAGCCGTCAAGAAGATGGTAGCCGGCACCGCCCGAAGTATGGGTGTAGAGGTTGAGATCTAACATGACCCAACAAGCTGGCGAGCACTTGTCACCAGAGCAAGTTTTTGACAAACTAGATCTGCTAGGGTTAGCACAGCAATTAGCATGCGATGAGAATCAAGGTAGTAACGTTATTAGAGCAATTTCTAGACAAGTTATGAAAACTATAGCAGCTAACCCAAATGCCTTTGATCCTGTCAAATTACCAATATCACGAGGGCTTTGAGTATAATATTTAAAATTATTTAATTTGTGGGAGAGTTAGGAATAGCTCATTCGTACCACGAGGAGGAAAGATATGGCAAAAGCCAAAGCAGATTTACTAAAAGAGGCACAGGCGCTTAAACTAGAAGTTACTGCAAAGGATACAGTTGCAGAAATACAGGAGGCAATCAATGGGTATACTAAAGAAGATTCTGAAACTAGCGATCAAGACGTCCGGGAAGAAGTAAAGACTACCAAAGCCGGCAAACGCAGTGCTAAGGGCCAAGCTGAAGCCGAAGAAAAGGTCGAAAAGCTCGAGCGCCAACAACACCGTGACGAAGACCAAGCTGAAGCCGAATCTAAGCCTAAGCAGCCCGTCAAACCTACTCGCAGCCGTCTAGAGCGACGTAGTAAGGGTTACCGCAAGTCAGCCGAGCTAATTGAAGCCAGCAAGACCTATAGTCTTAAGGAGGCTCTCGAGCTAGCTACTAAAACTAGTAGTGTCAAATTTGACGCTAGCGTTGAGCTACACGTTAACTTGGGCGTCGATCCACGTCAGGCTGATCAAAACATTCGTGCTAACTTAGTTTTGCCAGCTGGTACCGGCAAATCTGTCCGGGTGGCCGTCTTTACCGATGATAAAATTGATGGTGCCGACTTATCAGGTGTTGATGAGATATCGAAACGACTCGAAAAAGGCTCGATCGACTTTGATATCCTAGTTAGTACCCCGGCTAACATGGCAAAACTTGGTAGATACGCCCGCTTACTAGGTCCTCGCGGTTTAATGCCAAACCCTAAGAGTGGTACTGTGACAACCGATGTTGCTAAGGCCGTTCAGGAGTCTAAAGCTGGTCGAGTGGAATACCGAGTTGATAGCACCGGAATTGTCCATTTGGCTATTGGCAAGGTTAGCTTTGGTGGTAGCAAACTATTACAAAACGGCCAAGCAGTTATGACCAGTATTCGTTCAGCTAAGCCAGCCAGCGTTAAAGGCAATTACGTCAAAGCTGTCCACGTCACAACCACTATGGGCCCAAGTATTTCTGTATCGACTACCGAGTAGCAACTTCAATGTTGAACCTCGGTCTGGTATAACAAAACTTTTAGATTCTTTACAAACCCGATAAATACCGATAGAATCACCCTATAAGTTAGTAGGTTTTTAGGCTAGCGAGCTACCCGAATACTAGAGTCTAAGGAGGCAAGATGGCACAAGACAATTCAACTGATAACCCCGACGGATACTACGGTGATGAAACCGGCCAAGATGAAGAAATCGATCTCAGCTTCTTGGACGAAAAAGACGAAGAGTAGGCTTGAAACCACTTAGAATTGGCCTAGTTGTCCCGCATATTTTTATGCATCGGGAGATACTTCCGAATGTCATCTTTTCGCCAGCTAGGCTAGCACTTACATTGGCTAATGGATTACAAAGCCTCGGTCACGAGGTAACGCTATATACACCGGGACCAGTTGAGACTAAGGCCAAGAAACTTACAGCTGACCTGAGTTACTTCGAACGTGAGCTTGATGGGCGCGGCGATAATTATCTCGATCTCCTCAAGAAACATCCATTTACCTTCGTAACCCTAGCCCGGCAAGTCCAGAGCGAGCTAATTGCTAACGCCTATAGTGCTGCTAACCGTGGCGAACTTGATATCGTTCACATCTATACTAACGAAGAAGACATTGCTCTGCCGTTCGCCAGTTTTTGTCAGCGGCCAGTAGTATTTACGCATCACGACCCCTTCAATTTTTTGGTCAAATACAAGAACGTATTCCCTAAATATAGTTACCTCAATTGGATTTCAATGTCTCAGGCTCAGCGCCAGACAATGCCACTAGACACTAATTGGGTTGGTAATATTTATCACGGCTTAGACAAAGACCAATTTACGCTAAATACTCATCCAAACGGGCGCTATATCGCCTATTTAGGACGGATTATTGAGTCAAAGGGCGTGCATCTGGCTATTGCGGCTGTTAAAAAATATAATTCAAACCACCCAGACTCTACCTACAAGCTAAAAATTGCCGGCAAACATTACGCCGGGTCCGATAAGGATAACTATTGGCAAACCAAAATCCTACCTCAAATTGAGAAAGATATTGAATACGTCGGTTTTATTAAGGATGATTCGGCTAAACAGGACTTCCTTGGCAACGCAACGGCCCTAATTGTGCCTTCTATATTTAATGAACCATTCGGAATGGTTCTAATCGAGGCGCTAGCCTGTGGCACGCCAGTTATCGGCCTGAACAATGGTGCTATCCCCGAGGTTATTACTAATAATAAAACTGGTATCATCGTTAAAAATGAATCAACTGAGAATGAAACAATTACTGGATTAAGCGCGGCTATCTCTAGAATTGAAGAGATTGATCGCCTATTATGCCGAGGAGCTTTCGAGTCTCGGTTCACACTAGACAGGATGGTTACGGAACACTTGGGCGTTTATCAGAACTTAGTTGTTAGTTCTAAAAAGGAGAAGCTACAAAACGACTAAATCAGCCTTGATGTGCGGGTGAGCTTGATAGTTTTCGAGCGTAAAATTATCTTCGGTAAAATCATCGATTGACGTTACCTTGCCGCTAAGTTTTAGTTGTGGGAAGGGGAAGGGCTTACGTTGTAACTGTTCCTTAGCCTGTTCTAGATGGTTTTTATACAAATGAGCACTACCAATCGAAACAATCAACTCGCGGGGCTCTAAATCTGTTAAATAAGCCACCATATGAAGTAGCATGGCATATTGGGCAATATTAAACGGCAAACCTAAATAAACATCAGATGAGCGCTGGTATAACTGCATCCGTAGCTTACCCTTGGTAACATCAAACTGAAACATTGTGTGACATGGTGGCAAACGCATTTCCTTAAGCTCGCCAGCATTCCAAGCACTGACAATTATAGCTTTCGAGTTTGGGTTAGTTTTAATCTCATTAATCGCCCAAGCTAGTTGATCGAATTCGCTACCATCAGGCCGCTGCCAGTGTCGCCACTGAACACCATAAACCCGGCCAAGGTCAGGTCGTCCAGCGGCAAAATCATCCCAATAATGAATCTTGTGTTCGTGTAAGTATTTAATATCGGAATTCCCAGAAATAAACCAAAACAGTTCATGTAGCAATGTCTTAAATGGCATCTTTTTGGTCGTCAGCAGCGGAAAACCCTGGCGCATATCAAACCTAATTTGTTGACCAAAAACTGCTTTAACATCATGGATACCGCGCGTCGGCTTGGTTCGGCCATCCTTTAAAATTGTGGCCATCAACTTAAGATATTCGTACTCCGGGTGTGTCATTACATTCATTATTATAGACAAATCGTATGTCCGTGTACAATTTATAAGCAGATGGATGACGAGGCAATAGAGGCGATAATTTCGAAGTATGGGCGACAAGCGGTCGAGATAAAACCAGCTCAAATAGGCTATCGTAACCACAACTACGCATTTACAGATACTAACGGCAATAAATGTAATCTAATTTTATACAAACGCGAGCCAGGGGTATTAAAACAGATTAAGAACGCAAACTACGTGGCTGATTATGCTGCCCATTATGGTTTACCGGCCAGACAAACGATTGATCCGAGAATAATACGCTTAGAGTCAAGTAATTCTATCGGTTACGGCTCACTCTATAACTACCTACCAGGTCACACTATATCCTGGGAAGCCTACACTATGGAACACATCAAACTACTTGGTGAAGCCATGGCAAACCTCCATAAAGCTATCTTACCCCTCAAGCGGCATGACTTAGACTTAGCAACCGAAAACTACCACCAGTTACTTGCTAGAATGACTCAATATTTCAATCAACCGGGGGTCCAAGAATCGATAAATCAAAAGCTCGGACTAGAACTGGATAGTTCGGTGTGGTTATACGATAACCTACTAGCGGAGTTAGATAGGCACGATAATCAACAACCGCTCCACTTAGATTTCGTTCGGGGTAACATCTTGTTTAGCGGAACAACAAAATTAAAGGTTAGTGGTATTTTAGATTTCGAAAAAGTAGCCTGGGGATCACCTATGCTTGATATCGCTAGGACCCTAGCGTTTCTACTAGTTGATTGTAAGTACAAGCGCCCTACCCAAGTACTCAAATACTTTTTGCAATCCGGCTACATCAAACGAGGTGGTGGCAAAGGGGTAGATAAACAATTACTCCAGGTTATGACTAACTTTTTTATGCTTCACGATTTCTATAAGTTTCTGCTGCATAATCCTTATGAATCACTGCATCAAAATGAACACTATAATCGAACGCAGGCATTCTTACTAAACCGTGGTTTGCTGGTCAGAACTCCAAAAAATGCTAGAATATAGTTAACTAAATAAATGAGGGCTTAATAATGTCGAGTACTTGGAAGAAACGACTGATTAGCATGGGTGATTTGATGACGCTCCGCGAAGCCTTGCAAGCTAAAGGCAAAACCGTAGTATTCACGGCTGGCTCGTGGGATCTGCTGCACGTTGGACAATGTCGATATATGGAAGAAGCCAAGAAGAAAGCCGATATTTTAGTAGTCGGGGTTAGTAGTAACTTAGCGATTCGCAAGGTTAAAGGACCCAATAAACCCATCCTAGACGAAATGATTCGTGCTGAAATGTTGACTTACCTCCGGAGCGTTGATTTCGTTACTATCTTGCCTGAGCCAAGTTGCACCCCAACACTCGGGCTTTTGCAGCCAGACGTCTTCATAACTGTCCGCGAAGATTGGGCAGCTAATTATAAAGAGTCGAAAGAATATAAAACTGTCACTAAGTACGGTGGTAAAGTCGAAGTAGTTGACCGTCAGTCAACCGCTCTCTCTACTACCAAGATTGTTCAGCGGGCAATCGGCGGCGAACTAGGCAACGTCTTTAAAGACTTCATGGACTTGCGCAAAGAACCACTCAAGGAGCATTGATGTCATCGTCGGCAGAAGATAAGAAGAAGCAAGAGTTGTACCGTGATGCCCGTTTTAACAATAAGTATGACGAGATATGGCAGAATGTTGGCAAGTGTGTTTTCTGCGACCTCAACTCTAAATACGTCTTCTACGAACAAAACGGCATCGTTATGGCGGTAGCACTATTTGCCTATGTCGACGGTCATTTTATGATTATACCGAAGCGTCATGTAACCTCTGTAAAAGGTTTGACTCCATTGGAGTGGGAAACGATCCGCAAATTTATGTATATCGCCAAGAAGCTAATCCGCGATGTCCACGGCGCCAAGGGAGTCCAATTCATTCAAAAGGAGGGTAGTTCGGCTCAAAGCACGGTTGAACACATACACTTCCATTGTGTCCCATTTGATTCACCCGACCTCAGTGTCTGGAATTACCGCAAACTTGCCAATACACCTGTCGAAAATGCTTCGCTGTACAAAGAAAGATCCAAAAAGATTGATCGCTTGAGTACTAAATTTGACGAAAAGTATAGTGACGGTAACTTATGAATTTTGATTGGAACGAAGTCGCTTTCGGTAGCAAAAAGCCTTTAAAAGATTTGCAGGCAATCTTTATTATCGCCCCACGTCAGTTATCTCAGGCTAGGTTAAAGCAATTGATCAAAACTTATCTTCCTAAGGGTAATATATTACTAGGTATTGCTAAAGAGCCGTTTGTTGACGGGTTCGAGGATCAACCGCAATTTCGAATGCTTGAGCAAGCATCGATTCAAAGGTTTGTCGATCAGATTGGTTCTTCAACGTCGTCCAATAAGCTTTACACAATCTCCTATTTTCAACGCAATTTACCACACGTCCTAGAAAAGCTTCAATTTAAACACATTGTTGGTATCAACGGCTCTTGGCGCCGGTCATTTCACCTGCGACCAGAGTATTACGTTCTAGCTCAACAGAAGGCAGATTACGAGCTAGTCTCGCCGTTCGTCGATGAGTTAGAAGCTATTAGTTATGCCGCCGACATGGACAAACTTACTTCCAGTACTTTCGATGAGCTTGTAAAAGAAAAATCGGTTTTGACAGAATCAGAAATGATAAACCTAGCCAAGGCCAGTGCTAGGCAATCATTTGACCACAGCTTTCAAACTGGAGCCGTCTTAGGTAGTAAAACGCCAAAAGGCTACAAATTACTAACAACGTCCTACAACCGAGTAGTCCCATATCAGACTTACGCCATGCTACAGGGAAGTGAGCGAGAAAAACATTTTTCGCCACCCAACGATATGAATTTTTACGACACTGTGCACGCCGAGACAATGCTACTTATAAATTCACTGCGGCAAAACATTAAATTAGCTGATACGACGCTATTTATAAACCTCTTGCCATGCCCTAACTGCAGCCGAATGCTAGCCGAAACAGACATAACCGAGGTAGTTTTTGAGATGGACCATTCGGACGGTTTTGCTATCGAATTACTAGAAAAAGTTGGCAAGATAGTTCGCCGAGCCCGAACAAACAGCTAGTTTTAGTTGTAAAATTGTATGCCCAGCTTGCAGACTGTCAGAACATAACCGTAAAATATAATCAAACGGCTGGTCGGGAGCCTGGAGGGTTTAGTAATAATGAGTATCTATATCAATATCCAAATCTACCGAATACTCTCAATGCACACCGTTATTTGCCTCCAGTTCACAGACAGTAAAATTACACCAGGCTTGTGCTATGAGTAAAGGAAAATACATAGTTATTGAAGGTATCGAAGGCGTCGGTAAATCTAATATTTTACAAATGATAGCCTACCAACTTCGGAAAGCTGGCCTACCAGTAGCTATCTTGCACGATCCAAATATTCAGAACAACCAAGTCGTTCACACGATCGATCAACTAGGAGATAACCCCAATATACCTATAAGCGGTCGTACCAAAATACTTCTCGACAACGCAGCCCGCTCCCAAACACTTGAATCCATTCAAAAGGCAATTACTAAAGGCGTAATTTGTCTAGTTGATACTAGTTTCTTAACTAGCCTCGTAATTCAATACTACGGCCAAGACGACCCAATCGATTACGACGAAATTAACGCCATTATTGAGTTCTCTACCAACGGTAAAGACCCAGACTTAATGATTGTCTTAGATACACCAATAAATATTCTACAGCAACGAATTAAAGACTACCCCGAGGAAAAGATACCCAGCAGCAGCGAAGCACGTCTGGAACGTATCAGAGCCGGCTACCTCTGGGAGGCCAAGCAGCGCGGACTACCTATAGTCTACGCAAACAACGATATTGATGTAGTGTTCAAGCAGGTATGGGACTACATCACCGATATCTTAGACGTCAAACCTAATGACAAGATTCAGTCTGATCCTCAATCTCTGGCCGAGGTTCTAGCAGCTAGGAATTCCGTTTTTAATAATTCAATAAGTCCAACCCAGGTTAAGACGGTTAAAAACAATTTGCCTCAACCAACGGAAGAAAGTAGTCTCGAACATGTACTAAGTGCCCAAACGCCGGAATTCGTAACACCTAAACGACTCGGCAAAGGCCTCACAAACAGCTACAACAAAATTATTAATAATATTTTGGCGACCAGGGCTAAATTATTAGTCCAGCTTAAAGGCTTTGATGCCCAAACTGTGGCCGGCCTGACTTTACCGGCCGCCTGTTTTCCGGCTGGCCTAAAGATTTTTCAATCCGAGGCAAATAACCCAGCCCTAGCTACACTTATCAAATCCAGGCTTAAGGAAACCTACAACAATGGTGAGACTAATCCGATATCACTAGTAAATTATTGGCCTCGTAATGAACTAGATGTAGTTCCAGAAATAGTCTACGGTTACAGTAGCTCTACTTTAGACCAGCTGGACGGGCTGGTTAGTAACTGGCCTTACGAGCAGAAATCAGCCGCCTTAAGTGCTTACGCTGGTGGTACGGCCGGTCTGGGAAAAATCGACGTATTCTATACCTGGGATATTTTGTCTGAATATTTAACCTTTTTACAATTACAGGATATTGGACTTAAGCCAAATCGTCAGGAGTTATCACCTCGCTACGGGTTCGATGTCCCTGCAGCTATCGAACAGGCTAACTTAAGCGATTTATACGAAAGTTGTTTCGATGCCAGCCTAGATCTGTACAGTAAACTACAAGCCAGTGGCCGTAATAAAGAAGCTCAAAACGCAGTCCTATTGGGTCACAAGTTACGGTTCAAGCTGACTCTCAGTGCTAAGCAGCTCTTGGATATCTCTGTTCATAATAATTCAGCCCTGAGCCAATTAAGTAAAAATCTACTTGAATCCGTTTCGGAAGTGCACCCAATACTCGGTCAAGAAATCTCGGCCAAAGCTGCTAAATAATCGGATTAACTGCTAGATATGTGTGCAACAGCCCAATTAAGAGCTTATTGCCGAGCTTACTGGCGTTGATATGTCACAAAATCGAAGTCATACTTGTTACGTTCGTCGGCTGAGTGGCTTATCCGTCCAGTTTCTTTCCATTCAGGGCCCAGGGTAGAAAAGAATACCGTGGCTTCGGGGAATGAGGCTTTTACCTCCGTGGCATGGATCACGTCAACACTAGGTAATGACTGTTCGTAGATACTGGCACCGCCAATAATAAACACGGCGTGTTTGGCTAGCTCGTAAGCGGCTTCTATACTAGTCGATGATTCTACGCCTGGCCACTCGACAACTGAGTGTGACACCACAATATTTTGGCGATTTGGCAGTGGCCGTCCAATCGATTCAAAAGTTTTACGCCCCATAACCACACTTTGACCTGTAGTCAACTCTTTAAATTGCTTGAGATCAGCTGGTAAATCGCGCTGCCAGAGTAGATCATTATTAGCCCCAATACCCCGGTTTAAATCATAAGCTACTACTATGTGTTTCATGCACCAATAATAACACCTGGCTGCCTCGCTTGACTTAAAGTTCTGAGTGGAGTTAGATAGTACTCGTGGTTAATAACTTTGCGAAGCTACTTACAATTGCCCTAGACCCTAGAGGGCTGTGCTTCGCATATGTTGAAGCCTCGCGGCAATAAGCCGCCAGCACAGTCCAAAAACCTAGTAGGCTTCAACGAAATGAAGTTTTTTTAATCGAAAGGGAATGAAATGCCAATAAGTCGCAGAGGAGCTAATATTCAAACTGATAGGGGAGAAGATCCGTTCGCGAGACAATCAATGTTGATGGAAGCTGCTGAAGCAACAAAGAATCATCAGTTAATTGAAGCTAGCGTTGGTCAATACACAATGCGTTATGCGACAATGAGTCCAGAGGAAGCAGCCGACCATTTAGTACACACAGTCGGAACTGAGGGGTCTGATTAATAAGCAGTTGACTATCACAATCGCCTCTGTTAAAATAGTCGAGTTACCAAAGACAGTGACTGGGCCTAATAATCCTTAATTTGTCACCGAGGCTAGCGAAATAAACTTTTTGTTTTTTGAGCACTCACATAAAGAGCCTTTGGTTTTAAATCCAGAGGCTCTTTCTTTGTAACGCAGGATTCTCGTAGGTCGATCGAGAATATTGCAAGATTCGCAAATTCCAGATAGAAAATGTGAATTGATAAATGAAAACTTAATTCCAAAGGAATTATAAATGGCATTAACTAAAAGTAAGAAAGACGAAGTCGTCAGCGAAATTGCTGAACTACTTAAGTCTTCCAAAATGACTGTGGTTGCCCAGTACCAAGGTACCGATGTGAAAGCTCTTCAGAGCCTACGCAAAGATGCCAAAGCTAGCGGTACCAGGGTTAAAGTTGCTAAGAACCGCCTGGTAATCCAAGCCATCAAAGCAACAAAATCATTAAAAGATGCTGATACCAGCGCCCTAACCGGTATGCTGCTATTCGCTTTTAATAACGAAGATGAGGTTGCGCCAGCTCAAAGCTTGCACAACTTTGCTAAAACCAATCCGACACTCGAGTTTGTCGGCGCTTATAGCGCTGATGGCAAATTCTTGACCGCCGAAGAGGTGAGTGCTCTAGCTGTCTTGCCGAGCAAGCCACAGCTTATTGCCCAAGTGGTGGCAACACTACTATCGCCAGTCCACGACGTTACAAATGCTCTATCGGGTAATTTGCACGCCCTACTGGACGGTATTGAAGCCAAGGCTTCCGCTTAAATTAGACTTATAAATCAACTAAGGAGATTAAATACAATGGCTGACGTAAAGAAATTAGCAGAAGAGCTAACCAAGTTAACTGTTCTAGAAGTAAATGACCTTAAGACTATCCTTAAGGATGAGTATGGCATCGAGCCGGCCGCTGCTGCTGTAGCTGTAGCTGGACCAGCTGCTGCTGGTGAAGCTGCTGCTGACGAAAAGAGCGAATACGACGTCAATCTTAAAGACGCTGGAGCTCAAAAAGTCGCTGTCATCAAGGCTGTTAAGGACCTAACTGGTTTGGGTCTTGGTGAAGCTAAGGCTATCGTCGACGGCGTACCTAAGGTCGTCCTAGAAAAAGCCAAAAAAGAAGACGCTGAAGCTGCCAAGAAAGCCCTCGAAGCTGCTGGCGCAACCGTCGAACTAGTCTAGTTTTTTACTCAGACTAAACCATAGTACCCATGTCACTCTAGGCATGGGTACTTTATTTATCCACAGATTTCCAGATAAGATGTAGCATTTTTTGACTTGATTTAAGAAGTATGGTATTTTTTAAACAGACTTTAAAGAGACACAAAAGTTGAGAGTGAGACCAAAATGCCAGATTTACCAGACAAACAGATCAAACGTCTAAGGGCCCTTATTCAGGAGGCTGAGACTAATTTAGCAGCAGCTAACGAGTTGTTGATTAGTTTGGTTGGCGACGACGACAAAGTTAAGTCCGCTCCATCCGAAGAGATCCGCGGCAAAATTATCGAGGGTGTCTTTGACGGCCAGAATATGGTCGGTAGCGATGGTAAAACTTATCCGGTACCAGCCAACTATGCCTCTAAATCTAAGCTAGTCCAAGGTGATATCCTTAAACTAACTATCGCCGATGATGGGGCGTTCTTATACAAGCAGATTGGTCCAATTGCCCGAAAGCAACTAGTCGGTGCACTCAAACTCGAAGGTGGCCATTATTTTGTAACTGTCGGTAAGCGTGATTTCCGTGTGCTACTAGCCAGCGTAACTTACTTCAAGGCTAAGCCAGGCGACCAGGTTAGCGTCAACGTACCAGAAGACGACTCAGCTGCCGAGTGGGCCGCGCTCGAAGCCGCCCTGTAGAACCAACTAAATATTTGAAAATATAACTGCTACCAAAATAATTGCTGGCCTAGTTTTGTTACATTCATAACTTAAAATTCATATAATTTTTGGAGGATTCATGAAAGATTTAGTCAGTCGTCCTATAATGGCCGACTATCAAGCATACATAGAGTCAGTCTGTCTAGAACGAGGCTGGAACAAGCGAACTGACCTCGAAAAGATGTTATTTTTGACCGAAGAAGTCGGCGAGGTTGCCAAGGCAATCCGCAAAGAACACGGCATTTACGGTTACAAGAAACCGACCAACACTGACCATCTAGCCGAGGAGCTAGTCGACGTATTCAACTACTTGCTAGACCTCGCTAATATGTACCAGATTGACCTCGAAAAGGCTTTCCGTACCAAGTGGGAGACAAATAAAAACCGGGAATGGAAATAAACAGTCATTTCGCAACAAATTCAAAGGCAGCGAACCGGACGAGTAAATTACAACGGAGTCTACTGTCTATCGATTGCTAGGCAGTCTATAATGTCTATATAGTTGAGAACTAACAAAGAGGGATTATGGGGCAAGCGCTTTACCGCAAATATAGGCCAAAGAGTTTAGATGAGGTTGCCGGTCAGACACACATTACGACGACACTTGGTCGGGCTATCAAAAACGGCAAAATTAGTCATGCCTATCTATTTACCGGTCCACGCGGAACCGGCAAAACATCGGTCGCTCGTATCCTAGCCCACGCTGTTAATGGCCTGGACTACACCGACGAGCCCCATCTAGACATTATCGAAATCGACGCCGCTTCGAATCGCCGAATCGATGAGATTCGCGACATCCGTGACAAAGTCAGTACTGCTCCCGTAGCCGCCAAGTACAAGGTCTATATAATTGACGAAGTCCACATGCTAACCAAAGAAGCCTTTAATGCACTGCTTAAGACTTTAGAGGAGCCACCGGCTCACGTAATATTCATTCTAGCTACAACCGAGGCCTATAAGCTACCGGAAACAATCATTAGTCGTACCCAACGCTATAGTTTTAAGCCTATCGGTAAGTCCGAAGCTATCCAGCAACTAACTGAAATATCTAAACAAGAGGGTATCAAAATATCTAAGGAAGCGCTGGAGCTAATTGTTCAGCACGGTGATGGTTCCTTGCGCGATAGTACCAGTTTGCTCGATCAAGCGGCTAATCAGGCTGACAAGATTGAACTCTCAGATATTGAGCGAATGCTCGGTCTAGCTCCAGCCGATATTATTGCCAAGTTGTTAGAATCAGTCGAGAAAGCTGAATCAGCCGCCGTAATCACTAACCTGCAGTCTATCTTTGAACAAGGCTACGAAGCCGCAGCTGTAGCTGCTCAACTGAGCGAACCTATCCGTCTCAAGTTGCTGGACGGCAAGCTAGCTATAAATAATTCAGCCGCCTTAGATCTTTTGAGATCCCTACTCGAAGTGCCGTCGGCCCGTAACCCGAAGCGTCTCTTAGAGCTAGCTTTGCTTAAGCACACCCTGGCCGAACCGGCCGGGCCTGGCGCCAAAATTGCTAGAGCTTTGCCGGTTGAACAGCTCGAGCCAGAACCAATCGTTGAGCCTGCGCCGTCAACTACTCTAGAACCTAAGCCAGTCAAAGCCACAGAGTCGGTAGTGCTGCCGACACCAGCAGCTTCCAAGCCAAGTCCTAGTAAACCACTTGCGGCGGACAGCACCGATATCTGGCCGTTAGTCTTAAACGACATCAAAAAGGACCATAACACGCTGTACGGTATTGCTAGAATGGCTCGGGTAGAAATCGACCAAGACAAAGTCACCCTATATTTCCGATTCGCTTTCCACAGAAAAAAGGCCGGCGAGACCAAGAACAAACAAATTCTAGCCGAGTCATTACACAACGTATCAGGGAAAAACTATGGTCTAGACTGTCTAATGGATGAGTTAGTATCTTCCGACGTTATTCTACCGGTAGAGGAGTCGTCCGCGTCCGAACCGATAGTTTCAAGTATAAGCAATATCTTCGGCGGGGCCGAGCTGTTAGAATCTTAGAGTATAAGGAAGTAATTATGGACTCTAAGGGAACTCTGATTCAACCACAAAACACCGATGCCGAAGCTAGTTTATTGGGTGCGCTTCTAATAGATTCTGACGCCGTCGTTAAGATAGCTGATTTGGTATCACCAGAAGACTTTTTTGACCCAAGGCACGGCCGGATTTATGAAGCCGTTGTCGCACTGTATGAAAAACGCTCCTCAATTGACGTCCTGACTCTGGCCGACCAATTAAAGGGTAACGGCTTCCTAGATATGGTCGGTGGCAACAGTTACCTGGCAGAACTAACAAATTATGTTCCGACCGCTTCCCACGTCGAACAATACGCCGATATTGTGGCTCAGAAGTCTTTGCGGCGCCGTTTAATTAAGGTTAGCCAAGATATGGCCTTGCTAGGTCAAGACGAATCAAAGGCCTTAAATGAGCTGATCGAAGAGGCCGAAAGCCGGCTGTTTGCTGTCAGCCAAACTCATGTCAAGCAAAGTATTACTAGTCTAGAAGATATCTTAGCCGAGAGCTTCGAGCGACTCGACGATCTGCACAAAGACAAAAATAAACTTCGAGGAATCCCGACCGGTTACAAAGACCTTGATGACATGTTAGCTGGCTTACAAAAATCTGACCTGTTCATCCTAGCCGCCCGACCGGCAATGGGTAAATCTGCCTTTGTTCTCAACTTAGCCCACAAAATCGCTACTAAATCCAAAGAAGCGGTCCTAATATTCAGTCTAGAAATGAGTAAAGAGCAATTAGTTGATCGCTTACTAGCCATGGAGTCTGGTGTTGATGCCTGGGCACTCCGCACTGGCCACCTAACTGACACTGATTTCGAAAAATTAGGTGAAGCCATGGGGACACTTTCGGAGGCAAAAATCTATATCGACGATACGCCGGGCATCACCCTAAGTGACCTCAGAACCAAATGTCGCCGTGAAGCTCACCAGCATAATATTGGCCTGGTTATTATTGACTATCTGCAGCTTATGAGTGGCGGAAGTCGCTTCGGTAACGAAGGTAACCGCGTCCAGGAGATTTCAGAAATATCCAGGGGACTCAAAGGTGTTGCCCGCGAATTAAATGTACCGCTAATTGCCCTTAGTCAGCTTAGTCGGTCAGTCGAAAGCCGAAGTCCACAGATACCCCAACTGTCCGATCTTCGTGAATCCGGCTCAATTGAGCAGGATGCCGATGTTGTCGCTTTCTTGTACCGCGAGGAATATTACAATCCAGAATCTGACCGTAAGAATATTATGGACATTCTTATCAAGAAACACCGGAATGGCCCAACTGGCGGCGTTGAGCTGTATTTTGACCGCGAGAAACAGCGTATTAGTTCGATCGATAACCGACGTACCGCCGACCCGTTTGTTCAACCCGACCAGAAAAACCCAGCCCAGCATTAAGCTACAATACGGCTTAGCCAAATCTGTTATACTGCTAACTATAAATGAAAAAGGTGACTGAATTATTCTGGCGCTTGTGGCGCCCATCATTAGTCGTTTTGCTGGTTGCAGTGGTTGGCTACTTTGTACTGTTTAACCACCTCGGTAACTTAGTACCTGGATATTCGGCCCACGAAATTGCTACCTATAATTCAAGTCAACACTTCCGCGATATAGTTGCACACCCCGTAAATGCCCCCTACAAAATTATACTTTATGGGGTAATTAAGTTTGCTCCAAACCATCTCATAGCAACTCGAATCGTGGCTTCCGCCATAGGTTTGGTGGCCTGTATCTTATTTTTCTACTTGGTCAGAAAGTGGTTCAACCTACGGATTGCAGCCTTTTCAGTTATCCTTTTGGGGCTATCAAGCGGCCTCTTGCATAGTGCTCGGCTTGGGACACCCGATGTTTTGCTACTAGCTCCCTTATTGCTCTTCGGGGCTTTAATCTGGTTACAGAGGATTAAGCGGCGCAGTGTGGCGCTATACATAGCAGCTGCCTGCTTGACAGCAGCTATCTATATACCAGGCTTTATCTGGTTTGAGTTACTCGGTTTAATCTTCTGGCGGAAAGTTATCTCTCGGGAACTCCATCGCATCTATTGGAAACATCTAGTAATTGCTGGATTACTAATTTTAGTGCTGTTATTACCACTAATTAGAGCCTGCATCATATTTCCTAAAACTATCTATAGCGTATTCGGACTACCGTCCCACCTAGCATTCAGTCAAATTGGGGTGAATCTGTGGCATGCTCTATCCTCGATTGGACTCCATAGTTATGGTGGTGCCGAAAAATTAATTGGACACGCCCCGTTGCTTGACGCTACCCAATTAGTTCTTCTCATTCTTGGTATCTTCGTGTTTGCTTCACGCCCTAAGCTATCGCGCAGCCGACTAGTATTCGCTGTCTGCTGTCTCAGCCTAGTTCTTATTAGCCTGGGCGGGCCAGTATCAATTACCTTATTATTGCCAACTATATATCTGTTTGTGGCTGCTGGGCTTTATGAGCTTTTACATCGCTGGCTAAAGACTTTTCCGCGCAACCCATTCGCTCGAGTTACTGGTATTGTCATTGTTTGTTGCCTAATCTTTTTCTCGGTTTTATACCAAGCTCGATCCTATTATGTGGCCTGGCCCCACAACTCGGCTACTAAGCAAACATTCAATCGTCACAACCTCTAATTATTTGATACAATAATAGCTGTTATATGATGAGTGATATGTTGGTCGGGTAATCACCAAGCGAAAGTTTGAGTCACGCCCGAGACAATAATTACATAAGAGAAATAAGGGGAGCTACTATGTCAAGATTCGATCAAGCTAAGATGTTATTAAAAGTTAAGAAAGTCCAGAAAGAGTTACAGAAGCAAGTCATTACAACCGAGCAGGGCGATGGAGCTGTTCGTATCGAAATTACTGCCGAGCAAAAGATCAAGAAAATTCACATCGATCCGTCGAGAGTCGATTTGGAAGATATTCACGAACTCGAACGCTGGATAGAGGATGCTGTTAAAGAAGCAATTCAGGCTAGTCAAAAAGTGGCTGCCGAAAAAATGAAGCCTTTTATGGGCGCCCTAGGAGATATGGGGCTCTAAGCAACAATTAGCCATTTACACATTTACTATTTACTAGAGAAAAGTCAGATTGATATACATTAAATTTGGAAATTTGAAATAGTGAATAACTGGAAAATAGTAATTGATAAATGATAAATTGATCTAGGTTATGAATCTGTTACCCCCCGCACTAGAGAACTTAATTGAGGCCCTCGGCAACCTGCCAGGGGTCGGACCACGTACGGCCGAGCGCTACGCTTACTATTTGGTCCGTCATGACCCTTCTAGGGCCTCACAGCTGGCCTCAGCCTTGTCAGAACTACATAGTGGCATAAAATACTGCCCTAAAACTTTCGCTCTTATAGCGGCTTCAGAAGAGGTTTCACCCTTGTATAGCGACCCACGGCGCGATAAACAGTCGGTAGCGGTCGTGGCCGAGCCACTGGACATAGTTTCGCTAGAGAAGACTAACGCCTTCCATGGCACCTACCATGTCTTAGGTGGTCTAGTCAGTCCAATCGATGGAATTACGCCCGATCAATTGCATATCAACGAGCTCGTTCAACGAATCGATGATGATAAAGTTAAAGAAATAATCCTAGCCACCAATGCCAGCGTCGAAGGCGAGTCAACCGCCTTGTACATTCAAAAGCAGATCGGCGAGCGCAAAGTTAAGATCACCCGCTTGGCCCGCGGCTTGCCAATTGGTGTCGATCTAGAATACGCCGATCAAATCACCCTAAGTCGAGCCCTAGAAGGCCGTCAGACTCTATGAGTCTGCCTGAGGGCTTCGCAAACTCACGACCTACTGCTGACCATAAGCTGGAACAATTTCTAATGACACCAGCAAGTCTGGAGCAACAAGTCGCACTAGTAGGCCCGTTTTTAAGTAACAAAACCGTCTTTTTTCTAGGTGATGATGACCATATATCCCCATTACTTGCTCGGCGTTATAATGTAACACCAGCCATATACGAATATGACGAACGCATACGGGAGAGTCTCACGGCCTGGTTTACTAAGCTCCACATTCTCAACTACTCTGTTGCATACTACGATGCTCGCCAACCAATGCAACAGCGTGGTTACGAGGCTTTTTATATAAACCCCCCTTATTCCAGCCGAGCGCAGGGTTTAGGTGCAAAAGTATGGCTAATGAGGGCCACAGAAGCCTGCATAGACAATTGTGAGGGAGTACTAGTAATGCCATCAGTTGGTGGTACCAATAGCCAACCCTGGGTCAAATCGGCCCAACAAAGCGTCAGTATATATTTAGCCCAGAATGGGCTTGATATTATGGACACCGACCTAGACGCTAGTAACTATGCCGAAACGACTGACGCTGGATTACATTCGTCAAACTTATATTTGTATCGCTCGAATCCTAAGTTATCTCAACCCGTTGAAGTCGGTAACCTCTACAACTGAGAGTTTTCCTAATTGTCAGTTGCCCTCTAGCCGCACCTTAGAGGTCCGCCTGAAAATTTAAACAATCTTGGTAAAACGTGAAGCTGCTTGGTTTTGCCAATTGACCGTTTCTTGCCAGACGGGTAAAGCTCGAACGAACGAGACAGACGGGTGGTCAATTGGTGTATAAACAACTGCTAGTTCATTGGTAGTTTCAATAATAACAATATCAGAAATAGTATATTCCGACCCCTTGTAGTGCCGCCAGCGTGAACCTCTAGGGATTAGTTGTAAAGTATCATCAACCATCTTTTCAAGTACCCTGTACGGTATTTTACTCATGACTAATAAAGCAGATCCTTTTCACCCTTGAAATACCGATCAGCCAATAGTGCCATCTTGAAATGATACTTTGAGTAGTTCTGAGGGAATGATTGTTGATTAACAGAATATTCGGTAGGTTCTCCATTAGCCAACAACCCATGAGCTACGAAACTATAGTTAGCGTTCCTATGTACACTTAAAAGCTGACTGATTGGACAAGCAAAAATCGCGTATAACTCTTCTGGCTGCAAAACATAGTCAGCTAACGTCGAGCTATCCTCGGTTAAGTAAACGTCTATAGCTTCATTGTGGCCGGATCCATCCAGGTTAAAACCTACATATAACGTCTTACCGAGGAATTTGAGCTGCTTAGGTTCATAGAGCCTCCCAATCTCTTCACGTGCCTCTCTTAGGCCACCATCTAATCCTTCGCCAGCTTGTAAATGCCCTCCAACAGCCACATCCAGCAGATTAGGGCCCCAAGTAGACTGCGGGCTTCTCTGTTGGTAAATAATACATGGCTCAGGTTTAGGCGAGACAATCCAAAGATTAAACGAGCCTATCCAATCACCGTCGTGGTTAGCTTGCCTACGAGTTTTAATTTGACCGCTCGGTTCAAATAATGGTGGCAGTAAAATATCAACTTTTTCGTCCATATCTCTATATTATCAGCTACAAACACTTTATAAAACGACTAAATCACCGTACAATAACTAGTAAGCATGGAAGAGAAAATTAAACAACTGGTCGAAGCGGCCCAGAAAATTGTCGTTGTTCAGGCCGATAATCCCGATGCTGACAGTTTGGGTAGTGCATTGGCGCTAGAACACATTCTGGGCGACATGGGCAAAGACGTCTATTTATATTGCGGCGTCGATGTACCAACCTATCTACGCTATCTCAGCGGTTGGGACAGGGTCCAAAAGGATTTACCAAAACAGTTCGATCTAAGCATTATCGTCGATGCTAGCACTTACACTTTGCTTGATAGGTTAGATAAAACTGGCCAGATTGGCTGGCTAAAGGCTAGGCCATGCATCGTGCTCGACCATCATGCCACCGTTCAAAATCCCCTAGACTTCGCAGCTGCTACCATCTGTGACGACAAACTATCATCAGCTGGCGAAGTTGTCTATCAGCTAGCTAAAAAGTTAGCTTGGCCAATCAGTGCCCAGGCTGGCGAAAACGTTATGGTAGCTATATTAGGTGATACTCAAGGCCTAATGAACGACCTAGCCCGCCCATCGACCTATCGAACCATGGCTGAACTAACCGAGCTAGGGGTTAGCCGACCAAAGCTAGAAGAAATGCGCCGTGAATCTAATAAAATGCCAGGTATTATATACAAATACAAAGGCACCCTAATCAGTCACACCGAACTAGCAGCCGACGGAGCAATCGCCTACGTCGTTATCCCCCAAGCCGAGATTAATGAATACAGCCCTCTCTACAACCCGGGCCCATTAATCCAGTTTGATATGATGCAAATCAGCGGCGTCAAACTATCAATTGTCTTCAAGAAATACGATGATGGCAGAGTCACGGCCGCTCTCAGAGCTAATTCTGGTTACGGCGTGGCCGGCCAACTAGCCGAAAAGATGGGCGGCGGTGGTCACGCCTACGCGGCTGGCTTCAAAATAACCACCGGCAAGCCATTTGCCGACATAAAATCTGAATGTCTTAAGATCGCCATAGATTTATTAGATCAAGTCGAGAAAGTTGACCAGAATGATTAATGACTACACCAAGCGTGCTATCAAGATAATCAAATCAATCAACTACGCCACAATTGCTACCGCCTCGAAGGGTGGGATTCCCTGGAACAGTCCGGTGGCTCACAATTACGACGAGCAACTTAATATCTATTGGTTTTCTGATAAGAACAACCATCATTCACGGAACGTTCGAGACAATACCCGCGTATTTATAGTTATCTATGATTCAACTGCTCCAGAAGGCGAAGGAGAAGGTGTTTACATCCAGGCCACAGCCAAAGAACTGTCTGACCCAGAAGAGATTATGTTTGCCCGACGAATCAAGAAGGGGCCAGGCTACGACAAGCCGGCAGACGACTTCCTAGGAGATTCAGTCCGTAGAGTCTATAAGGCAACTCCCGAGCACATTTGGATAAACGATGCCGAAGAAAAAAATGGAGTATTTCTAAGGGATTTTCGAAAAGAGCTGTCCCTAGATGATATAAGGGCCAGTTTGAAAAAATGAGACTATACAACACCCTAACTAGGCAAATCGATGAGGTTGTGCCACAAAATGCACCTGATATTACGGTTTATACTTGTGGACCAACCGTTTATGACTATCTACATGTCGGTAATTGGTTTACTTATATCCGCGAAGATATTCTTATTCGGACCCTTAAAGCCAGTGGTCTAAAACCCAAATGGGTCATGAATATTACTGATGTCGGTCACTTAGTATCAGATGCCGATGATGGTGAAGATAAACTCGAAAAGGGGGCTCGGCGCGAAGGCAAAACCGCTTGGGATGTTGCTAAATTCTACACCGAGTATTTCGAAAAGGGAATGGAGCGGCTAAATATGCTCAAACCCGATTTTTTACCGCGGGCTACAGACCATATTCAAGACCAAATTGAACTCGTTCAAAAGCTAGAAGCCAAGGGTTTTACTTATAAAACTTCCGATGGTGTCTATTACGATACGTCTAAGTTTCCTAAATACGCCGACTTTGCCCGACTTGATCTAGACGAGCAAGAAGCCGGCAAAAGAGTCAACTTTAATCCTGAAAAACGAAATAAGGCCGACTTTGCCCTATGGAAATTTAGTCCTAAAGACCACCAGAGAGATATGGAATGGGATAGCCCCTGGGGAAAGGGATTTCCGGGCTGGCATGTCGAGTGTTCGGCCATGAGTATGAAATACCTGGGTGAAACACTCGATATCCACGCTGGTGGCATCGACCACGTACCGGTTCACCACACCAACGAAATTGCTCAATCCGAAGCTGCCACTGGTAAGCAATTTGCCACATATTGGATGCACAGTAACCACATAACTATTGAGGGTAAGAAAATATCTAAGTCATTTGGTAACGGCATTACCCTCGAAGATATTGAAGCCAAAGGCTACTCGCTTGAAGTACTTCGTTTGCACGTGTTAGAAAGTCACTATCGTTCTCAAAGCAAATTTAGCTGGGAAAGCCTGGCGGCTGCCAAAAATCGTTTAAACGTCCTTCACGCTTGGGCTGACCTGCGTCATCAGACCAGCGTTGATGTTATGCCTGATGAGTTAGATTTGCTATTCAAAGAACTGCGTGGTAGTGTTTTGAGCGCCCTGCAAGACGATCTAAATACACCAGTAGCACTTGTAAGTTTCAATAAAATTATAAACTATATGTCTAATATTCAAATACCTGGAGTTGAAGGGAAATATACCGATGGGACATTAGCCTTCCTAGATGATTTACTAGGCTTACAATTAAGCGCCCGGCCTGATATCACCTATCAGCAAAAAGAGATCATCACGGAACGAGAACAAGCCCGCACAGCCCAAGATTGGGCAAAATCAGATAAATTACGTGAGCAGCTCGAAAAGCAGGGAATCGGCCTTCGCGACATCCCGAACGGGGCTATTTGGTTTCGGCTGTAACACTGATACGTTCTTTTTTGGTCAAAATATCTTTGTGATCCAAATAATCTAGTACAACTATTCTCAAGCACCCCATAACCGGTATAGCTACTAGGCCTCCTAATAGGCCACCAAAGTTAACACCTAGAATCACTGCTGTAAAGACTAGTAGAGGTGACATATTGGTGCTATTAGCCTGTATCTTAGGCTGGACTGCGTAGTTTTCGATCTGTTGATACAGAATATAATAGGCTAGAATAATAATCGCCGTCGGTACCGAATGGAACAAAGCTACGATTGTGACAATTATTGCACCAATCGTATGACCCACCATAGGGATAAGCCCACAGATGAACACTATTACCATAAGTGCCCAAGGGTAACTAATATGCAAGATAAATAGCATGGGGACTATTAATAGCGATGCAATCGCGGCTAGTAAGACTTGGCCGTTTACATAACCTTTAACGACTTTATACATATCTTTAGCTATCGATATAGCATGATCCTGATGTTTATCGGGAATCATCATAGTAACTATCTTGCCCCAGCGCGGACCCTCAACCAGCATCATAAAAGTCAATACTATAATTGTCAGGCTGGCAAAGATACTTGAACCAATCTTGGAAATCGCACCAGCTGCTGTATCGGTAGCATTACTAAAACGGCCAGATAATTGTTTAGAAACTTTATCTACCTGATCTTGTAGCTTATATTTGCGCACAAACTTGCCGACGCCCGAATCTTGACTGCGAACTTCCTCAATAAGATGTGGCGTTGCCTGAATAAAAGTAGTAGTTTGTTTAGCGAGCGGTGGTACCACAGCGGCCAAAAACCCCAGAAAAGCCAGTATTACCACCAACACGGATATAGTGGTTGCTACGCTGCGACTACCACGAGTTCGTCCTGGCAAGTGGGCCGCGAGTAGATGTACTGGGGCGTTCAAGGCTAGTGCTAAAAAGAAAGCAACACCAATCCAAGTCAAGGTATGAGCGCTACGCCGAATAGCCATTAATAGAACTATCGCCACAACTACCAGGCCGATTACCCGAAGAACCGTCCGATTCGAGACTCTTAATTCCAATTCTTCTGGATTGGCTTTGTTACGAAGAAGGCGAAACATATAAATAAGTATCTCACGCTTGCCATCTAATTTGCAAAGCTTGGTTATAAATAGATTCCAACTGATTGCCAACTTTGTTTATATCAAATGATTTTACATAGTCATGCTGAACTTCGGAAAGCTTGTGGCGACCTGGCTGATTGGCTAAATATTTAGCAATCAAGTGGGCTAAGGCTGGTACGTCCAGCGGATCAAATAACTGGCTCTTGAAGGGTTGCATTACAGATGAATACCCAGGATTATTGCCAGCTAAAACGACACCACGCGTCGCCGCCATTGCCTCTAGTAAAACAATCCCAAAACTCTCCCCACCCATGCTAGGGTAGGCTACAATATCGGCAGCCGCTAAGTAGTCGGCCTTGTCGTCTTCTGAGATAAAACCATGAAACTGAACTATGTCAGTCAATCGATTGGTCTTAACGTATTGCTCTAGATTAGGCAGTAATTGACCCTTACCACCGATATGAACCGCGAAATCACCCTTAAAGAGCTCATTTATCCTCAAATAATTAATAGCTTTTAGAAGCTGCAGTGCACCTTTGCGCTCAACCAAACGACCTAGGAAAGTTATATTCAATTCCGGGTCATCTGATTTAATATCTTCAAATTGTGACAGTCGGATCGGGTTAGGGACAACTATTATATTGGTATAGCCATATATCTTCTCGGCAAACTCTTTCGCCGGTTCAGATACAGCTAGCATTCGGTCGAACCGCCGACTGCTTAGTCTGTTTATGACCCCAAGAGCTCGGTTAGCCCGGCGGACTAGACTAGAATACGGCAAAATATGAAAGGTTCCGATTACAGCGGTCGTTTTAGGCAATAAATTGAGCAACCGACCGGCTAAAAACGGACTATACGGTACTTGAACGTGAATAATATCAAACTGATTGTTCGCCAGGAATTCCTTGAGTTTTCGCCGCGAAGCCGGCAAGGGTATCGACATCCGGTTGCCATTAAAACGAACACTGACGTTTCGGCTCAGCGAATGAAGACCATCAAGGTCTGTCCGAGTTGTTGCGCCAACCAAGTAATGTACCTCGTGACCCTGCTCAGTCAGCCATCGACCGACTTGCAAGACATACTGCTGGACGCCATCCGGTGTATCTAGCGTATCATCGAGAACTAAGCCAATTTTTAGCCTACGAAGGCTCGATCTATTTTGGGCCATAAGTTTTTAAGGCTCGCTTATAAACAGCTTCATAATTATCAACTACCTTAGGATAATCAAACTGTTTAACATACTTAGCGGCCCATTCTTGCCATACTTCGCGCAGTTCATCAACGTTTAGTAACAACTGCAAGCGGCGGGCAAACTCTAGCGTGTCCTTAGGGTCGACTAGAGACAGGTTACCGACTCCCTGCATGACCGAACTATAGCCAGGATTATCGCCAGCTACGGTTACTAGCCCGCTGGCCATTGCTTCGAGCAAGACTATACCAAAGCTCTCACCAAAAATGGCTGGCGCGCAGAACAAATCGGCTTTAGCTAGCAGATCAATCTTTTCAGCCTCATCAACGTAGCCATAAAACTTAACATTGTTAAGGCCCAGTTCTTTGGCTTGCATTTGCAGCTTGTCACGGTCCGGGCCATCACCAACTAGCCATAACTTAGTATCGGGCTGACGGGCCTGCAGTAATTGCATAGCTTTTAACAAATACTTGACACCCTTACGGCGCTCCAAACGACCAACATACAGAATCGTCTTATTCTTGGCCGCCACCGATCGGCTAACCGGCTTAAAACCAGCTAAATTAATTCCATTTAGTACAATTTCGATTGGTTCATCAATTAGGCTGCGGGCATAATCAGCCGCGGCGTCCGAGGCTGCCGTAAAAGCTTGAAAATGTTTGAGCATCGGTTTGGTGTAGGGGGTAATCGCCTTCGACATAGTCCGGCTCATCATAGTATCAGGTAGTTTAGCGTGGAAAGTTACGACATTCACTGTATTGCTGCGGTATAGAATCTGCCGGCTTAACATCGGTACCCAAGGCTCGTGAAAATTCAGGATATCAAACTTCTCACGTTCCAGCAAATCATCTATTTCGCTATTTTCGACTATGGTCGAAAAGGTAGCCAGAGTATGAGTCGGTGAGCGAAAATCCTTAGCCGTCCCCAGAAAGGCCACCGCCCGGCCATCATCTATATAACCCTGGCGCGGTTTTGGTGTAATTATAATCGCTTGGTGGCCGCGACTATTCAAACCATCCTGCAGGGCGCGCACAACTTCCTGAACGCCGCCACCACGGGCGATATTATACGGGCAGATTAGTCCGATTTTCATAACTGAGCTTAATTATACCATCTACTTTTGGGTAGATTTATTAAGCAGCCGGCGTAACTTCGGTGGTATCATAATAGCCGCCGATTTTTTATCAGCCATAACACTAGGGGCGTGGGTCTTTAGGTTAATCGGAGCCCCAATGTAATCTTTAAAAACTGCTCGCATATGCTGTTCAACAATCTGATTATTAAAATAATGGTCATTTTTGCTCGAAACATGCCAAACCACCAGATCAATCGGTTTTTTGATATTATCGACTGTCAACATTTCGACTGTTGTGCGCATATGCGTTTTAACATCATTGCTGTGCCACAGTTTAACTTCCATATCCATCAGTGAGTTAAATAACTCCGGATCATCGGCCGCCTCAGCAAACTTATGCTTAGCATTAAAGGTCTTAGCATAAACTAGTTTAAGCAAACGGGGGTTTAGGGCGCTATAGCGGAATATAAGCGGAGCAGGTGGGGTTGCTATTAGGCCAGCCATTCGTCGATAAAGTAACATTCGAGTTTTATTAAATGTAAAGTCGGATTTGTGCATAAAACCAACCGCACTTATTAGAACATCGACCTTTTTAGTTAGCTCTGGGTAGCGCTGTAGCATTCTAGTAGCAATCAAAAAGCCAAATGAAATACCGACAATCGTGACTCGGCGATGCTTGTAGTGCATTTTTACAAAGGCCGCCATATAATCGGCATAATTATCGAGTGTAGGTTTCCGCCCAATAGTGTAGAAGCTATCCATCCCACCAAAGCCAGGCAAATCAGGCATAGTAACAGCCCCAAAATCATTAAAGTTGAGCATTAAGCCCCACCAGCGCTCCAGCAAAGCATGGTGTCCGTAAATAACTAGCAGTTCACGGCTTTTATTCTTGGGAGCGGGCATATGCAGCATGCGGCCGGCTAGGCCATTCATGTTTAGCGGTTGGATATAGTCGGCAGGATTTAGTTCAATTTTCATTTGTAAGTATGTGATATATATTACAAAGTATTATACGGCAGTAGCTGGCCTGTAGCAAGTAAACTAGCCGATTTAATACATCTGGCTGTTATAATGTGGCCTATGACTAAATGGCGGAAACACACTCGAGTCTGGCTAGTCGTAATTATCCTGATTCTAATAGCAATCGCAGCAATTATCTGGTTTTCTAAATCGACTTCGGCCCCTGGTAACGAGATAGTTAAGCAGACAGTCCAGCACGAACCATTAAAGCCAGTCGAGCCAACTTTTGATAAAACCCAATTCTCCCTAACTGACCCTACTAGCTTGTGGGTAATAGTTAATAAACAACATCCCTTAAGTCCCAAAGACTACCTGCCGGCCAGTCTAGTGATACCAAATATTCCTCTCAAAAGTAATATCACTAGCAACGAGGAATATGTTAGCGCCGCCATGGCGCCGGCGTTAGAGCAAATGGTAACCGCCGCTAAAACCCAAGCTATTAATCTAAACATGCAGAGTGGCTACCGTTCATATTCCTACCAAGTAAGCTTGTATGGCCGGTACGCCAACACGTATGGAGCTTCTGCGGCAGACACTTTTAGCGCCCAGCCAGGTTATAGCGAGCACCAGACCGGTCTGGCCGTTGATTTAGGCGGGACATCTAATCCAGTTTGTAACGTCGACCAATGTTATGCGTCTACACCCGAAGGTCAATGGTTAGCCGCTAATGCGTACCTATACGGCTTCATTATTCGCTATCCGGACGGTGGCGATGCCATTACTGGCTATGAATACGAACCTTGGCATATCCGCTACGTTGGTGTCGAACTATCAACCGAGATGCATAAACAGGGAATTACCACCCTAGAACAGTTCTTTGGCGTCTTTGGTGGTCCGGATTATTCGACAACCCCATAAATAGTGGTCCTACCGATTTACAGAACACTTAGAGCCTTACTCGGCCCAAACTCAAAACAAAAAGCCAAAACTCTACAAGCTGATTTTAAGCTTTGGGGTAGATAATCCTTTAAACATGAGGGCTATCTCAAAACTAGATCAAAACGTTACATTATCGGTTAAAATAGAGCATAATCATAATGTGGCTAAAAATAATACAGCCCACTAAATAAATATGACAAAATACATATACGGTCAATCCGCAGTTTCAAGAAACAGACACAACCATATCCTAGTATTTGTGATAGTTCTAGTCGTTATAGCTGTTTTGGGTGGTTACAAATTAGTCTATTCACACAAAAGCCTGTCAACCGAGGCCGATGACCCAACTTCCGTAGCCTCACCGCAACTAGATCAACTTATCAACACCTGGGCCAAGAGCCAGACATTTAGCTCATCCGTCAGTGTGCGCGAACTTACTGGCCCAAAGCGATCCGCTAACTACAGTGCTACCACCCAAATCGTCCCTGCTAGCACTTATAAACTCTACGTCGCATATGGTGTGCTCCACGCTGTCGAGCAGGGGAAGTATCAGTTAAACAACGTAATCAGCGACGGCAATACCATTCAAACTGATCTTACTAATATGATAGTGAGCTCTGACGATACTGCCGGCCGAGCGCTCGGATTCTTAATTGGCTGGAAGAATATCAACGGCTTACTGGCAAACAACGGCATAACTTCGACTAATTTATACAATTACGACGCAGGTGGTACGACGGTAGTTTCTGATAAACACACTACAGCTAGCGATTTGGCAAGATTTTTAACAAAACTCAACAATGATAATTTACTGAATCATAACGGAACACAAATACTTCTAGACTTTATGAAGGCCCAAATCTACCGGCAAGGTATACCAGCTAGTATTCCAAGCTCGGTGGCAGTGGCTGATATGCCTGGTTGGCTGACAGTGGCCGGCGGTGACGGTGAAAACGTTGAAAACGACGCCGCTATAATTTATGGCCCAAAAAGCACCTATGTTTTAGCAATTGCCACCAAAGGCACCCAGCAAGCCCCAATTGCTGGCCTATCCAAACAAATCTACGATTTTCTGCAAAATTAGATATTCACTCTAATAACGGTGTGTTAAAGAACGTTACCAAACAGATTGCAGCTTGTTTTAGAGGTAGTTTTAGTATAGAATCAATCTGTTATTGGGGCGTACCAAGCGATACGAAACCTAATCGAGTGAGCTAATAAGGTCTATATTGCTGATAGAAATATAGGCAATTTAAGTCTCATGTACATTATAGTTATAATCTTAGTTAGTGGGGCGTGGCCAAGTGGTAAGGCACCAGTTTTTGGTACTGGCATTCGGGGCGAGAACTGCCAGTGGCAATTTGCAGGAGAACCTTTCAGATTACGAGCTAGTCTCGTAGCTCGAAAGTTATGGGCCTGCCGAAGGTAGGTCGAATCCATTCGAACCCCGAGCACATTTAGGTATAATAAGGTTAGTGGGGCGTGGCCAAGTGGTAAGGCACCAGTTTTTGGTACTGGCATTCGGGGGTTCGAATCCCTCCGCCCCAGCCATGCACTGCACTAAAGGAGACCTGCAATGGACAGTAGTGGCATAATCAGAATAGACCACATCAAATGGTGGATGACCACGCCTGCTTCCGGCGGACGCTTACCGGTGCCATTATGTCCCAATCACGACCTACGTTTGTACCCAATTAAACCACGAGTCTACAACTCTATGCGAGGTACAACCGTTGAAGGTCATTTGGAATACGCAACTTCATTGAAGTGCGCTGAAGGCCCTCATGAACTTCCGATACCACGTACCTTTATTGAAGAAAAGCAATACGTTATTGATCGTGTTGATGCTAAAGTCTTCAAAGGAATGAAGGTTTTGAACCTAGACGATGAGGCTACCCCGATTGCAAAAGACAAAATTAAATCGAAAGACGATAAATATTTTGTAACTTCACAGTTAATGGAATCAAAACGAGGATTGCAGGCCGTAATTTATGCCGGACAAAAGGGTTCGCCCGCAAAGACGCAAATTTTCATTAGTCCTGAAGAGAAGCGACTAACGTTTGACCATAAAGATCTACACCCATCCGATGTATTTTTAAAGATTGAAGCGACTTTCGATGATGGCTCTAAACAATCAATAACAAAGTAACTCTCAGTCCAGACCTCAACGCCCAGCCAATGAAATTTGCAGCTGTTATCTATCAATTAGCAAGGTTTTAGAATTCTTGTTACAATTGTCTCAGGTTGAACAAAGTTACACAATAAATGCTCCAGTAGAAAAAGTCTGGTGGGCCTTGACAACGGCCGAGGGCGCAGAAGCTTGGGGAGCTGCTCCAGCTAAGTTTGACGCAAGCGAAGGTGGTGAGTTTAGTTATTGGGAAGGCGATATTCACGGAATCAACACTAAACTTATTGCAAATCAGTTATTGGGGCAGGATTGGTACGGCCATGAACACCCTGACGAAAAATACAAAGTAGTTTTTACTTTTGAGCCGACCGACAACGGGACGAAAATTCGGCTTCATTATTCAGGCAATATTTATGATGAACAGAAAGATGTTAAAGATTGGCAAGAATATTATTTTGATCCAATCGCAAAGCTTCTTGAGCAATAGACTTAGCCCTAACACGCCCCCCATACCAAGTCGAAGAATTTCTACTCGAATGAGTAAGGTTTGCTTTGGCAGTGAGTAATTCAAATATCCAACGAATCGATCACGGGCGATAAGTGCCAATGGCAGCTGGCAGAGTGGGTCAAACTCACCCTAACCCCGAGTACATTTAGATTAAATACTGTCGTGGGGCGTGGCCAAGTGGTAAGGCATCGGATTTTGGTTCCGACATTCGGGGGCTCGAATCCCTCCGCCCCAGCCATTTTAGTAATATACAACTACAGTAACTTCTTAGCTTCTAAAATTCAGCTATAATCATTAGTCATAACTTGACACTACCTTGTATTAGTTTTATAGTGATTCATTATGATTGAGATTGACGGAATCAGGCGACAACTTGAGCAGCCAAATTGGGAATCGGGTGATCGTATATCAGATGAATGGATGAGATTAATAGATCTAACAACAGACCCTGAATTGCACAGTACGATTGTTCTATATGGATTAGCCAGTGCCGTAAGAAGACTTAACAGAAACCTAGGAACGACTTCCCTCCTGCTAAAAGGTACAAAACTGGCTCAAGTCTACAACGATGTAGTTGAACAGGTAAATGCCATCAATTCCGACAGACTAGTGGGTAAAGTTGAGTATTTGTCAACTGGTGCTAGTTGGAGTGAAGCTTCAGGTCTGTTTATCTTTGCAGATTAAAACCGTCCTTAAACTAAAAGAGCCTTGACTCTCACCATCGAACCTGGGTCGATAGTAAAAGACAAAGTTCTGAAATCCGACCATAACCTCAGCCAAGCAGAAGATTTTCCAACGACAACTTCGGAGGGTTCTATGTATGCTAGTATAATAAGAAAATGACGAAGTATCATCCCAGCAATCTATTAGTATTTATCCCCGCCGTGTTATTGCTTCTTGGGTTCACACTCTGGATATCATGGGTTTTGGGCCCAATCTTTGCGCTCTTTCCTCTATTATTCACAATTTGGTTCGTTTCCCATAGCCGAAAAACCAACACCGGTTCGATAAAAATCCAAAAACGTATTAGCTTAACAGTGTTAATTGTCGCAGGAATCGTAGCGTGCCTAAGCGTCGCATATGTGTCTTGGCTGGGTGGTTTATAGATTTAGGCGAAGAGTATTGGTATCGTTGTAGCCCCTGCCCATCTCTTTGATCAGGTAAACAAACCTATTGTCGGCCAATTTATATGTGAAACTAAACACTCCGTTGCCTCAAATACTAAAAGATGTCTGTTTGGTAGCCTTTGGCCCGACTACGTTGAAATTGGATAAGCCGACGCCGACTAGACGGATAGCTTTGGGGGTTGGCAGAACTGAATTAATTAGCTCTATTGCTAATCGTCGGAATTCCTGACCATCAATAATTTGGTCTAGGGAGGTTTGGCTTCTAGTGGATTTCTGAAAATCGGCGTATTTAATCTTGATAGTCACTGTTCGGCCGTACATTTTGGCTGTTTCGGCCCATTCCCAGACTTGACCTGCCAGGGCTGAAATACTTTCTTCCAGCTGGCCTTTGTCAGTTGAATCTTCACCAAAAGTAGTCTCGGCACTAAATGACTTTCGCTCTCGGTTTGGTTCGACGGGGCGATTATCTTCACCATGGGCAATTTGGTAGTACCAGGTACCAACTTTACCAAACCTGTCTTGCAACAACTCCAGCGATTGTTCCTTTAAATCTGCCCCGGTATATATACCAAGTTCATGCATCTTTCTGGCAGTAACCTCACCAATACCATGGAACTTGGCTATAGGCAGCTTATCTATAAACGCCTGGCCGTTTTCTGGCGCAATCAGATACTGTCCGTTTGGTTTACGCATACTAGAGGCAGTTTTGGCCAAGAATTTGTTATACGAAACCCCGGCCGAGGCGGTTAACCCGGTCTTTGCAAATATTTTATCCCGAATAACTTGTGCCGTTGTCCAAGCCGAGGGAATATTCTTCTTGTTAGTTGTAACGTCAAGATAGGCCTCATCTAATGCTACTGGCTCGACAAGGTCGGTGTATCCCTTAAAGATAGCCTGGATTTGCTTGGAAACCGCGTGATATTTATCAAAATGCGGCTCAATTATAATCAAATCTGGACAGAGGTTTTTGGCAGTTGCCGAAGGCAGGGCAGAGTGGACACCAAACTGCCTGGCCACGTAGCTAGCCGTCATAATAACGCCCCGTTTGTCAGCATAACCGACCGCTATAGGCTTACCTTTAAGCTCTGGATTGTCACGCTGCTCGACCGAAGCATAAAAAGCGTCCATATCAACGTGAATAACCTTGCGTGATTTAGAGTTGGCCACAGTTATATTCTAGTCCCATATTCAAATCATTATTTGAGTCAATTCTGGATTACTGTCCTCAACCGAAGCAATGACGTATTAACTTTAGGTGCCTTAGAACGCCGACCTTAGATAAGGCTCTTGAGCTCCAAGTTGCCTAAATACTTCAATGTGGTCCGGGCCTAATTCTGATGAAAGTGAGAAAAATCCGGCAACTTGGACGGCCTGTGTATTATTCCACACCGCATGTGGGTCACCGAACCTCGAGCCCATGACTTCAGAATGGAGCATTTCATCTCGATTGCCAACAGTTAACGTAGCTAGTGGATCTAGTGGACGACTTAAGGCCAAATTATAAGGAAACATACAAGGATCTTGACCAACATAACCAATTTTGCCCACATTGTTTTCATCAATTAATCCAAGTAGACTCAAGTGGCCGGCATACATTACTGGTTCCGAGCCGTATCTGAGATCAATAGCTTGCGAGGCTAGAGCAAGATGAACTTCTGCATAGGTGCCCTTTTTGCTGCGCGGAAGATACTTAGTGTCTGGTCGAAGGTTAGGTAGCACTACTTCTCCAAGATTGAACGTTTTGTTATCGCCGGTTGCATCATCAGGTGCAAAAGCAATCACGAATAACGATCCAATCAATTCATGCTCGTGGAGCACATTTATGATACTCCGGGCAGAATTAGGCTTGTCGGGTGTAAGCTCGAGCTTAGCAGCTTGCTCCGGATGATCAAAAACTACTCTACCATCTGTTAATTCAGAATAATTGATGAGTGCACTGCGTATAGGATCTTCAAAATTCTTTAAAGGTATACCCGAAACTTCTTTAGACATAATGTACAAATTATACAATATGTATGACCTTTCCACAAGTACAAGTTGGACCCGGACACTACTACCCACCCGTCTAGCCTACACTTAAATTAGATACTCACGAACTCACGTACTAGGTGGTCTAAGCTAAATATACTTAACTCTCGTTGATAACAGCATGATTTAAGTCGTGGCATAAGGCTGGATATTGCGTACACAACTCAAACATTCTACAATCAACCTAAATGTAAAGCGACAGATAGGAGTAATTTATGCCAGAAACTTGTATCGATTTAGAGATAGGCACTATCGTCGCAAGCTACGACGCGATTCCATTAGCCAATAGTCAAGCTACAGATTTAGAAGCACTAGCGACAGAACTACGATTGAATGCAGATGGAAGCTTAATTCAAGCCTTTGAAACCGCCAATAAATCACTACAGAGCAAATTCAGAGACGACTTATTAACACCGCTAGAAGTAGTAAGAGCAGTGGTGAACTTAAACGACTTAGACCCGCACAATGATTTCGCCGACGATTCTAAGGATCGCAGGAGAGTAGTGAGCGCTTTCGAGGCTCTACGAATCGGTCAACCCATCTTAAATCTATTTGATTATAAGTCAAAACCATCATTCGGAATAATTGTAACTTCGCCAAAAGTCAAACTACTGATGCCATCCAAGAAGTTACATAGTCTATATAACGATAATCGACCTATTACGCCAACGGTGGATATAAAACTTAAATTGCAAACGATTGACAGAAGCGGTGAAGTCCAAGTAGAAGAAGCCGTTTTCGGAATCTATGCTTTAGCTTCAGCCGTAATCGGCCGGCCGACCATAGAAGACTTTGTTCGAACCGCAAAATTCAAAAAAGGGACAAATAATAGTGCCCGTCAGCCCGTAGTTACAGTCTACGGTAGCGAGCTACAAGATTTAAGGGAAAAGATTGATAAACTCTACCAGCTCGGTATGGAGCCCATCAGCACGCAAGTTCTGGATAGTGCCTTGTTTAACTCAGTAGAATATACCGAACAAGGAAAGAGACGCTCCGACCAAAGAAACTCTAGGCTTAGACAATCAACTCGTCACTTGTAGTAGTAGAGCCACTTACCTAACCCCAAAGCTAGGATAATGTATTTCACGGTCTTAGGGGTAGGATAAAAATCATTTTGATACAAAAAGATAAGATCATTTAGCTATGCTAAGCTTCATAATATCGGTGCTAGAATAGGGTCATGACACACAAACTTCTCAACGTACCATTAATAGTCTGGGGGCTACAATTGCTCTACGTAGCAATCGCCTTAACGGTACTAGTAGTATTAATGAAACTACTCCACAAAAGCTCAACATCCACAAAATTTATAGTTATCTACGTCGTAATAGTAATCATAGTCAATATCATTTGGCGAATTGCAATCAAAAGATTCAAGCCCGGCTGGTTCTAATTACGAATGTTATACGGACTCCAGGTACCTTAACCAGCTTTCCCTACGGACAGAGAATTAGTTGTATACACTACAGCCCAATCTATTGATTACCTAAAATTATCTCAATAATTTATGATACTTAAATAGAAAAGAGCCTGCGTTTAATTGCAGGCTCCTTAAATTTTTAGTTTTAGTTTAATCTACTATTTATGTAATAGATTCTGGTTAGAATAGGCTAACATCAGCCTTGGTTGTAACGTCGGTGGTGTTACCGCTATCGCTGGTGCTGCTGTCGCTCGAAGAGCTATCATTATTGCTGTTAGATGTGTTGCCTTGGTTACTGTTATCGTTTTGGTTGTTAGTGTTGCCGTTGTCGCTAACATTTACATTAGTTTTGGTGCTGTTATCGTTTTGGTTGCTAGTGCTAGTACTGTTATCGCTGTGGTCATCAGTCTTGGTGTTATTGTTATTTTGATCCCAAGTTTGGTTGTTAGTCTTGGTTGAAGTGTTACCGCTGTTAGATACATTGCCGTTATCTTGGACGGTTTTGGTGTTGGAAGTGTTAGAAGTAGAAGTCTTGTTGGTGTTGCCATTATCCCAGGCTTGGTGGTTACTATTGTCGTTGCCATTATCCCAGGCTTGGTTAGTAGTTTTATTAGAAGAGTTGCCGTTGTCGTGGGAATTATCGTTGCCATTGTTAGCGCTAAGACTATTGCCATTATTCCAGCTCCAACTCTGGGTGTTAGCCGAGCTCGTACTATTATTACTATCCTTGATATAGGTAAAGGTGTTAGTAGAAGAGGTAGTAGTAACCGAAGAGTTCGATTGGCTATAATTACCAAAAGCTAGTGGAATCCTCGGTGTGGCCGAATAGACCCAGCCAGAGACAGCGCCAGATCCAGTCGCTGCAGTCGTAGAAGCGCCTAGGACAGCCGTTGCAGGTGTAGATGACCCCACACAAGCAATCGGTGGGTTATTGGTCTGAGTCGCCGGGGTTACCGTGACTGGATTATTTTGATAAGTATGAAGTTGTGATGTCACGTCCTCAGATAGAGCATTCACACGGGAGCCAACCATAATATTTGTAATAAGAACGACGAATGCCCCAGCCGCAATCATCATAGCAAAAGCCACCATAATCAGTTGGTTTAGGTTTATATTTTGAGCCCCAGACAGTTTAACTGTAGACATAGTGGTTACCCTCCATTAATTTCTTTAGTAAGAGTTGCGAACCACCTCATCTCTTGTTAAAAGATACTAGACTGGTAGAGCAAGTCGGTCAATGGTTTATACACAGCTTTCTTGACATAGCTCCAAATTACAGGTCTCAGACGATGTGTTTTTGACGTACTAGCAACAATGCGATAAAGCCAGGAGCTAAGGGTAGCCAGTATGTAATTACCCGAAAAAGTAGAACAGCAGCCAGTGCCGGAGCGGCCGCTGCTTGATGAGAGGCAAATCCAGCATATAGCCCAGCCTCAACACCAACTAAGCCACCCGGCGTTGGCGTAACCGTGCCGACCAGTACACCAATTGTAAAGATAACGAATATATCGACCGGAGCAATACTAAGCCCAACCGCATGGGCGCTAATCCATAGTGTAAAAACGTAGAGTAGCGTCAGCAGCATGGCCAGCATGAGAGCCAACAGTAGCTTCTGTGGGTTTTTGAGATACCTGACCAGGCTTCGCCCCAGGTTTTGGCCAAAACTAGCAACCCGCCGTCTAGCCGCTCTCCAAACCGATATAATTACCACTAAAATAATAACTAGACCGGTTACGATCATAATGTCCGAGGAGCCAATACTTATGCCCGGCCAACTAAATACCGATGGAGAAATAACTACTAGAGCAAGTAGAAGCAAAAGATGGCCAGCTATACCAATCAGGTTATTTATACTAACGACGGCCGTGGCTTCTGCTAGGCTGTGGCCACGTTTGTGTAAATATACCCCGTTAAGACCCAGGCCACCGAGGCCAGCTGGTAGTAGGCGATTGGCAAATGCCGTCGAAACTTCTACCAGGAATGTCAAACCAAATGGTAGACGTTTAAAGGCTAGGAGACGATAAATACTGGCCGCTATAACATACGTCAGACCGGTTGCAATTAAGCCCAGACTAACTTGCCAGTCACTAACGCTGCTCAAGACTTGCCAGCTAGCCTTAAATCGACCGGCCTGAGTAATGATAAAGAATACCACTACCACTATAATTATCAGGTTAATAGCCAGTCGCCATGGCTTAGTTCGCCGTTTTGAGGTCGGTTTCATAATGCTTGAGCTTATTATAACTCTTAGTGATTAAAGAGACACTAGGCTTGGGTTACGGCAGAATCGAACCAACCGAGAGTAAGACAGACAGTGCTATTAGGATAATCAGCGAAAAGTGGAACATTCGACGAGCCCAAGCATCATTATCGATACCACGTTCCAGCCCTCGTAGAGCCAGCTTAAGCCAGTTCAAATCTAACACTGCCATAATTACAAAATAAATTAGATGAGTATAATCAAGCAGTGTCATAAATAGGGAAATAATAATAAATAAAACCGTAAATATAAAAATCAAGATTTTAGTAAATTCAACACCTTTGACAACTGGCATAACCGGCACTCCGGCCGCGGCATATTCTTTACGCCGATAGATTGCAATCGAGTAGAATTCAGGAAATTGCCAAAAGAATAACATTAGAAACAATAAGACCGCTGCCGGATCTATCTGTCCTGACACCGCACAGTAGCCGGCTAGAATCGGCATAGCCCCAGAAATACTACCCACCAGTGTCCCGTGGATAGATTTACGCTTCGATAGAGCGCCATACAGCCAAACGTAAACTACATAACCGACAATACCTATTTCTACCACCAAACTATTAGTCCATATTATTAAGCTAGCAAAACCGAGTAACCCAAGTATTACAGCTAGAGTCAAGGCTGGCCGGACAGCTATGGCACCGTTAGCGACAGCTCGCTGCTTGGTCCGTTCCATTAGCCGGTCAATATCGCGGTCTAAGACATTATTTAAGACACAGGCTGAAGCAATAACCAAAGTCATGCCAATTATAGTAGCCCCAAATAATACCCAGTTAAAAGATTTGAAATAACCAGCTGCAAGTAAGAATCCAGCCACGCCAGTAATAACGTTCCCGTAGAGAACCCCCGGTTTGGCAAGCGAATAGTATTGTTGAATTATAGCTTTCATAAATTTGCTTACATTTAAGTTATTACAGAGTTAATTAAGACAGTTGACTAGAATATTATCAACCGACTACAGACCGCCGCTAGCCTGTTCTGTCATGTAGTTCTGCATTTGTAGCGGGCTCATGCGGTCATTAAGATTATACATTACCCAGATGGAGCCGAGTAATACAATTAGTACAAAAACTATCATTAAGATGATGGTTAGCTGCTTCCAGCGGGGTTTTGCTTCACGGCCAATATGCATAAAATAGATTAGCTGAACAGCAAATTGAGCAACAGCCAGTGCTAGCAACCAGACTAGCAGGGACTTACCCGAAAATGTATGATTCACAACCGAGAAATAAGCCCACAGTGTAAATCCAATCGATAAGATAAAGCCAACAATATATGACGGCAGGTTTGATCGCTTCCTATCGTTAGTTAATAAGTCAGCCATCTGTTATGCCACTCCCATTAGATAAACCACCGTAAAAATAAATATCCAAACAGCATCCAAGAAATGCCAGAAATAACTAAGCATCATTAAGCGGCGAACAGTGGCCCGACTGAAGCCAATCCGAACTACCTTTACTATCATGGCAATTAACCACGCTAGACCAATCGTAATGTGTAGCCCATGAGTGCCAACTAGTGCAAAGAAAGCGCTCAGGAAGCCACTTCGGCGCCAGCTATCACCTTGGGCAATCAAATGATTGAATTCAGTTAGTTCCATCGTCAAGAAGGCGGCACCCAGTAGGAAGGTTATAGCTAACCAGAGCACTGTCTGGTTACGATTTCGCCTCCGAACGGCCACCATAGCTAGCCCACAGGTAAAACTACTAGTGAGTAGGATTAGAGTTTCTGCCAAGGCACCATGCAAATCGAACAACTTGCCACCAGGCTCTCCGCCAAAGGTGCTATTATGCAGCACCGCATAGGTTGCAAACAGGCTAGCAAACAGCACGCAGTCGGTCATTATGTAGGTCCAGAAGCCGAATAGCCTCCGACTATCAGTCGCAGCGCGCTCGGCTTGTAATTCAGCCCGTTCTGTTAAATTGGTTTCACTCATATTTGATTCCTTACAGGGATATCTATAGAAATAAATCGAGAAATAGTAAATAGCAAATTGATAAATGATTTGTTAATCATAGCTTGACCGACTCTCGGTCTTTCTGCCAAGCCAGTTCGGTTGCCGCTACTACGTGGTCTGGAATAATTCGGTCCTCATCTTCATCGCTCAAAGTTCGATTAAATACAGTCACCAGTAGGCCAATTAGTGCCACAATAACTAGCCACCAAATGTGCCAAATAAAGCCAAAGCCGGCCAGGAAAGCGAATCCAGCAATAATTATCGGGTGTGGTGAATTCTTTGGTAGTCTAATATCACGGTAAACTGGTTGTTTGGGGGGTTCAGATGTTCGCTTCATTGCCCAGAAAGCATCGCGGCTAGTCACTTCTGGCAACACGGCAAAATTATATTCCTGAGTTGGTGAGGCTGTCGCCCATTCCAGAGTAGCCCCATCCCATGGATCGCCAGTATGGTCGCGGTTAGCGCCACGCTGCCAAATACTAACCACCAATTGCCAGATTTGTAGCAGGGTGCCCAAAAATATTATAACCACGCCAATTCCTGCCACAATAAATAGCGGCTGCCAACCCATCGCCGCACTGTAATGATCAAGTCGACGAGTTGCACCCATTAGCCCTAGAATGTACAGTGGACCGAAGGCTAGCACGAAGCCAACTATCCAGAGCCAAGCTGTGATTTTGCCTAACCCATCGTGTAATTTGAAGCCAAAGATCTTCGGGAACCAATAATTAAGTCCGGCCATGAAGCCAAATACTACGCCGGCAATAATCATGGTATGGAAGTGAGCTACCAAGAACAGACTATTGTGAATCTGGAAATCAACCGGTGGTATTGCCATCAGCACCCCAGTCACGCCGCCTATGGTAAACAAAAATACGAAGCCCATAAACCAGATCATCGGTGCCTTAAACTTAATCCGCCCCTGATACATCGTAAACAACCAGTTAAATATCTTTACGCCGGTCGGAATAGCTATAAGCATGGTCGCTATTCCAAACACGCCATTAACATCTGCCCCCGCTCCCATAGTAAAGAAGTGATGTAGCCAAACCGTAAAGCTTAAAAAGACGATCCCCCAGATAGCCCAAACCATACTAGTGTAGCCAAACAATCGTTTGCGGCTAAAGGTCGCTACTATTTCGGAATACACACCAAAGGCTGGCAAGACTAGAATATAGACCTCGGGATGGCCCCAAGCCCAAATCAGGTTAACGTACATCATTGGGTTACCACCGTTCATGGCCGTAAAGAAATGCATACCAAAAGCTCTATCCATATAGAGCATCGATAACGTAGCCGTCAAGATAGGAAAGGCAAAAGCTACTAATACCATGCTGCCAAAGACACTCCAGGCAAACATCGGCATCATCATCATCTTCATGCCCTTGGCTCGGTTCTTGAGTATTGTCACCATAAAGTTAATGCCACTCATTAGACTGCCCACTCCAGCTATCTGCAAACTCCAAATCCAATAATCAACACCTGTACCTGGGCTAAATCTAGCTTCGCTAAGCGGTGGATAAGCCAGCCAGCCAGCTCCGCTAAATTCGCCAATTACTAGTGACATATTAACGAGAATCATGCCGGCAAAAAATAGCCAAAAACTAACCGCATTTAAGAATGGAAAGGCTACGTCACGGCTACCCAATTGTTGAGGTAAAACTAAGTTGATAATACCAAACATCAACCCCATAGCTACGAAAAATATCATAATAGTGCCGTGAGCACTAAAAACTTGTTGGACCATATCTGGTGGGAACGGCCCACTACTAGCCCCAACGCTAGCGGCTTGTTGAGCCCGAATCATCAACGCATCACTCAGGCCACGCAGCAACATCAAGATAGACACAATAATGTACATAACACCGATCCGCTTGTGATTAGTTGTCGTTAACCACTCTCGCCATAGCCAACCCCATTTTTTGAAATAAGTCATCAGGATTACGCCGACTATAGTGCCCAATACTATGCCGATAGCTGCTATTTGAGTACTCAGAACGTGTGGAAAGGCATTCAAACTTAGCTTGCCGAGTAGGTTAGCAAAAATCATAATACAACCTTCGAACTGATTAATTTAGAATCATCAAATAATTTATCCGGCTGATGTCTAGTAGTCATTATGTTTTCATCCCATTAATACCTGGCACGCTACTGGTTATTTTCGTATCATCGTTAGCCGGTACCATATATTTCATCACGATTTTATTATACAAGGTGTTTGAAACTGGCGAATAATACGTAACTGGTACGCTCATGCTAGGTTTGTATAGCTCAGCATAGCTCGAAGCATCCAGAGGCTTGTCCGACTTAGCGGCTTGACTGAGCCAAGTATTGAAATCTTTCTGACTGGCAGCTCGGACTGTAAAGTTCATCCGCGAGAAGCCCTTTCCGGCAATATTGGCTGGCGTACCAAAGTAATCACCTGGCTTATCGGCTTGCATATGGATTTGAGTAATCATTCCAGGCATAGAATAAATTTGCCCGCTAAGTTGTGGAACCCAAAAGGAGTTCATAATCGTGTCAGACGTCACCTGAAATTTAACTGGTGTACCAACCGGAATCTCTGCTAGATTGACGCTAGCAATATTTTGATTAGGATAAATGAACAACCATTTCCAGTCCAGGGATATTACCTGGATAGTTAGCGGTTGCTTGTCCGAAGCTAGTGGTTTATATGGATCAAGCGAATGGGCGCTTTGCCAAGCCACAACACATAAAATTCCAATAATTATTATTGGAACACCCCACCAAATACTCTCAAACAAACGACTTCGATCAAAGTTAGGCCGATATTTAGTCTTAGAGGTGTGGTTTTCTTCGCGGTATTTAACGGCAATATAAATAGTCAGCGCAAAGGTAGGCAAAACCACTATTACAGCCAGTAGCAGGGCATACACCATCAGGCTACGTTCTTTGTAGGCAACTGGTCCACGTGGTTGCATGACGGGTATACTATGGCGACTCAAATACCAAGTCGTCAGCGCGGCTACGGCAATAAGTAATAGAACCGGTATAATTACTTTTAGTTTCTTATGCATTTCTAACGAGCACCCATAATCCTTGCGCTTAATTGTAGCACAAGACTTATGTCTAGCATCAAATAATTGGTGGTTCGTGGATAAGTAACAAAAAACCCTTAACTTAGGCTAACTAAACTAGTACAAATCAAGCCTAAGCTACTAACTAGAAATGGTCGCGGAGGTGAGAAAAGCTGTAATCCCAATCGGCATTAGCCTTTTTGTGTGGGTTGAAGATGTGCTCTGGATCAAATATATCTTTAACCTCCCGAAACAGTTTTAGTATCGGTTTGCCATATTGGGCTTCGAGCCATGGGCCGCGAACCAGGCCATCACCATGTTCACCAGATAGGGAGCCGTGGTATTTCAAAACCAAATTATCAACTTCTTTCATAGCCGGGAGCAACTTAGCCTTTTCTTTAGGATCCTCAATCTTCATCAGCGGAATTACATGAAAATTCCCATCACCAATATGTCCTTGAATAGTGGCAAACAGTTTGTACTTTTTAATAATCTTACGAAGTTTCGGTAAAAACTGTACCAGATATTCAGGCCGAACGATAAAGTCATCAATAAACGGAGCAGTATGCTTGTCTTTAACTTTAGAACGCAGCAAGTTAAAACTATGACGACGCATAATCCAAAACTTCTCACTCTTACCCTCAGTAGCGTCTTCTTCGAAGCCATTGATCTCGTAGCGGGCCCGCCGCTTGTGGAGTTCTCGGTGTAAATTCTTAATCTTTTCACGAACTTCGTCTTCGGTTTGACCTTCGAATTCAACCATCAGAATCATCTTAGGAATACCACGTAACAGTTGTAGGCCATCTGGGATCAAATTAATCAAAAGGTTAATAAACTTCTTAAAACCAAGCATTTTTAGGAAATAAGGCATGAATTTGATTGAAAGCAGCAACGTAGCATCATCAAAGCACTCAAAGGTCGACGGTTTATGGGTTAGAACTTTAGGAATAAGCTCGCCTAAGTCCTTAATATCTTTTAAGAATAGAACTAGTAGTCCCGAGTGTGGCCTGTGCGGTACGAGACGATACTTTATATCTGTCACAAAACCTAGCGTACCTTCCGACCCAACTATTAATTTAGTTAAATCAAACACTCCAGTTTGGCGGTCCCAAACTTCCCAGAGCGTATAACCCATCGAATTCTTACTAACCTTTGGCTCAGCTTCTTTAATCTCGTCGTAGTGCTTTTCGCACAGTTCATAAATTCGCTTGTAAATATTGCCTTCAAAATCTTTCTGAGCAATTTTCTTATCAAGTTCGGGCTTATTTAGTGGCTTTACTATATATTCCTTACCATCACTAAAGACCACGTGCAATTCGTTAACAAAATCTTTAACTTTGCCATACTCTAGGCTTTTTTCGCCACCAGAATTGTTAGCAACCATGCCACCGACTGTACACAAATCGCGACTTGCCGGGTAGGACGGCATAAGTGAGCCGTATTTTAATGTTTCAACTTCAAAATCACGGTAAAATACACCTGGTTGAGTCTGGGCTTCGGTAGCGCTAACGCTCTCAACCTTAGTAAAGTGCTTATTAAAGTCGACTATAATTGAATCATTAATAGCACCACCAGCCATATCAGTACCAGCACTGCGGGCCGTCAACGATAGTTCCGGTTGGGCAGTCTTACGATCGGCTATTAATTTAATTAAAGTCTGAACATCTTTACTATTCTTAGGCTTGACAACTAGTTGTGGTCGAATCTCAAACATCGAGGCATCGTGACTATAAAAGTCTCGTGTTTCTAGGCTGTCGTCTATCTCGCCAGCAAACCCTAATAGGCCCAAACGCTTTTTTATTTCATCCATACCACTAAAGCTTACCGCTTTAAACACATTTTCGCAAAAAATTTTTACTGATTAACATCGGAGTTTATCATTTTATATTTGAATAGGCTCGTGCTTATTGTTAAAATTAGCCTGAATGACGCAAAAAAAACATATTCTAGTGGTCGGTGGGGGCTTTGGTGGCACCAGAACTGCGCTACTGCTTTCGGCCGATGATCGATTTGACGTAACCTTGGTGTCAGAAAGACCTGATTTTTGGTATTTTCCGAGCCTATATCGAACTGTTACTGGTGTAACTAACAGAGTATCTCGAATCCCCCTAGGCCGCATCCTAGCTGGCAAAAAAGTCAGATTGATTATCGATAAAGCAATTAAACTAGATCGCCCAGCTAAAATACTTAAGACAGAGTCTAATCACGACCTGCCATATGACGCCATAGTCTTAGCTCTAGGTGTCGAGACTAACTATTTCGGAATTCCCGGACTAGCCGACTACAGCTACGGTATTAAGACTATCCAGGAAGTCGAAGAGCTCAAAACTCATTTGCATCGCCAACTTATCGACGACAAACAGCCAGACGCGAGCTACGTTATTGTGGGCGGGGGTGCTACCGGAATTGAACTAGCCGGCCAATTACCAAGTTATCTGAAACAAATCATGAAGAACCACGGTCTAGACGCAAGACAGCACAGAATTCATATAGATTTGGTCGAAGGGGCTCCACACTTAATGCCGCGTATGAAGAAATCAGTTGGTCGATCTATCGAGAGGCAGCTCCGTAAATTAGGTATTCGACTTCGTTTAGGTAAAAAAGTAGAAGGTGCTACAGCCGATGCTCTTATGGTCAGTGGCAAGCCTATCCGCAGCCACACGGTTATCTGGACAGCCGGCCAAGCTAACAGCCCGTTCTTTAGCGAAAACAGCTTTGAACTGACTAAGCGACATAAGGTTAACACTGATGAATTCTTGCGAACCGGGGTTAAAGAAGACGAAGTTTACGTAATTGGTGATAATGCCGATACGCCATATAGCGGACTAGCTCAGACCGCCCAATATGATGCCGAGTTTGTAACTCATAACTTCGTTAAAGAAATCGAGGACGAACCTAAATTAGCTTATCGTCCCAAAAAACCCGTTTACGTTATTCCAGCTGGTCCCCATTGGGCAGCTGTCGAGTGGGGTAAAGTACACATCTACGGCTGGCTCGGCTGGTTCTTGCGTGAATCCGCCGATGTCATGGCTTTTAATGATTTAGAGAACCCAATTGAAGCCAGCGAGCAATGGCTCCAAGAGTTTGTGCCAGATCATAACTGCCCGATCTGCGGCGATATCGTCTAGCTACTTCCAACCAAAAGCCATTGCAAATTAGACCCTAAAATCTACTTGCCGTGCCACGTTATAATTATATAATTTCCACCTTATAACAGAGGCCCGCCAAGTAGTGAGTAATAGCTAACTTAAATACAAAATAGATTTATAGGGGAAAAGTCGAAGTTATGTCAGAAAGTATCCCTAATAAACGATTGTCTGATAAGGTAGAAGACTTTGTGTTCGGAGTACTACCACAGTCAGACTTACGTTCGATCAACACTACACTTCAATCTTTAGCACCAGAGCAGATAAGCCCAAATTTGTCTCACGGGCAAGGTAAATGCAATTGCCAAACATGTGGCGCTAACTGGTTTGATGTCGTTTACTCTAACAGTGATGGCTCTAGGCAAGAACCCGCAATATCAGCGCTTATTGCTGGAACTAAGCTGGGCAATGGGGCTCTGACGTGCGCCCTAGAATGCCGCCTATTACGCGAATTTGACCCTACACTACCAACCGACGCATTTTATAAACTTGAGGTTTATGGATCACGCAGTAATACGGACCTATGCCTGCTAGCTGGACAGTTATCACTACTACGGTCGCAACTTATTGACGACTAAATTAGATAGTAACTTACTGTAGAATAGGCTAATGAGCAATTATTCCAATAATAAGGTCATTCTAAAGCTATTTAGTGGTTTCGGGTTATTAGCAATTCTAGCCGGAGGCTTTCTGGCCGCCTTCTCGGCTCATAACCCCAGCGAGTTTACGTCCTGGGCGAGTGCCTATCTAGTTTTAGTAGTTGGTATCTTACAGATTGGTTTTGGTCTTGGTTTATACCTATTAACAGTGAAACCAAATCAACTGATGCCTGTTTTGGCTTTTGCGGCTTATAACCTGGGGAATATCGGAGTAATACTCGGCACCGGTTTAAAAAATAGTAGCCCCGATATTAGCTGGCTAATTGACGCTAGTGGCGGTTTACTGGCTGTAGCGATGGTATTACTAGTCTCGAGCGTTCATGGCGCTAAGCATTCATGGCAGCGAAGCATCTTCTACGCGATCATTCTCGTAATCTTTATCAGTATGCCAATTGGTCTAATCTTATCTCAAAGCTAGCTCTACTAACAGATTGAAGTCCGGGTAGTCATGGGTATTACCAAGAATAATTTTAAGATTATAACCAGAAGCTAAATAACTATCTAAGTAAGCTTGGACCGAGCCAGCCGAGCCAAGTGGATCAGCCCCATTCTGTATAAAAGTTACTGGTGGCAAACTTTTAAGCGCACTGGCTACCTCTGGTAGGCTCGACTCGACAACATTTAGCGGAAAGCCAGCAAATACACACTTTTGGGGTGTAATGACACCCCGAGCTATCGCTAATATAGCTACAATTACCCCAATTGATTTAGCAACTATCACATAATTACCCAAACTCTTAGCCAGATTTGCGGCCTGAAAAATCTCATATTCCAGGTCAATATCAGCCTCGCCTGTCTGCCAATGCATATAATCAAGATAAACAACTGCCTCGAAGTGTGGTTTGAGTGCCACAGCAACATCACGCACCCATTGTTTGTGCTTAATACTCTGGCCACCCAGTACCAATGCATTCATAGTCTTTATTATAACCCTCCAGACGTGCGATAATAATTAGGCAATGGCAGAGTTTAAACAGGTCTATAAAAGCCTAAACAAGGCCCAGCGCCGTGCCGTCGATACAATCGACGGTCCAGTTTTAGTGGTAGCCGGGCCAGGTACTGGTAAAACTCAACTACTCAGTGCCCGGGTAGCTCACATATTGGAATCAACCGATACATTGCCCCAAAACATTCTTTGCATGACGTTCACCGAAAACGGGGCACTAAATATACGGGAACGTCTGACTAGCTTTATTGGTCAGGCAGCCTACGACGTTAATATCAGTACTTACCACGCTTTTGGCAGTAATATCATTAACCGGTTTTCGGAGTACTTTAGCGACTTACGACTAGAAAGCCCAGTCGATACCCTCGGTAGACATCAAATCATCGATGGAATCGTTAGTGGGCTAAATTATAACGACCCACTTAAGCAGTCTCGGCATCACCTCGGTGACCTCATTAGCACTATTAGCGATGCCAAAAGGGCATTACTCACCCCCAAAATCATCATCGAGATGTCTGACGAAAATGAGGCTTATCTAGCGTCGGCTAGTCAGGAGATATCGCAAATATTTGCTGGCATCAGTAAAATGCCTAGTAAATATAGTGCAGCCGAGGGCTATTTTACTAAAATTCGAGCAGTTATTCAGGCTCATGCCCCCAAAAACCCCGCCAACAAGACCTTTGGCAGCCTAGCCTCGTTAACTCTACAAGATTTAGACCAAGCACTGGATGAAGCGGCCAGCAGTAATTCCACAAAGCCACTAACAGCCTGGAAGAACAAGTGGCTAATTAAAGATCCGACTGACCAGTTTATACTGGCCGGAAAGTTAGAGAACAAGCGGCTACGCAGCCTGGCCAGCGTGCTTGAAAGCTATCAAAAAGAATTAGCTAAGCGTGGCCTATATGACTTTGATGACATGATCTTAGCGAGTATTAAAGCGATTGAACAAAACGACGAGCTACGCTTCAGCTTGCAAGAACAATATCTATACATAATGTTAGACGAATATCAGGACACCAACGCTGCCCAAGCCCGGCTAATTGATCTCCTGACCAATAATCCAACTTCTGAGGGTAGGCCAAATGTAATGGCGGTCGGCGATGACGATCAGGCTATCTATGCCTTCCAGGGAGCTCAGTTCAGTAATATGCTGGATTTCTATAAGTCATATCGAGACGTGGCTATCATTAACTTGCATGAGAATTACCGCTCAGCGCCGGAGATTCTAACGGCTGCCAGCCTAATTGCCGGTCAAATCAAGGAACGCCTGTTCGATTCTTTCGACGACCTAACCAAAGATTTAACGGCTGCCAATTCATCATTACCGAAACCCAATATCGAGCGGCGCGATTTTCAGAGCAATGTGGCCGAATACGCCTACGTTGCCAAACACGTAGCCGAGCAGATAGAAAATGGTGTCGAGCCGAGGCAAATCGCTGTCTTGGCACCCCGTCACGTCCAATTAGAAGGTCTGGTCCGTCACCTCCAAAGCTACAACCTACCAGTTAGGTACGATAAGCGCGAAAACATTCTGGACAGTCAAATTGTAGCTGAATTAGTGGCTATGGCGAATCTTGCCGTAAGTTTGAGCCAAGCCGACTTCGAAGCGGCCGACAGCCTGTGGCCCCAAATTTTAAGCTTTGAGTTCTGGAATATACCGACTGTTCAAATTTGGCAAACGGCTTTTTCGATCGGGAAAGGTGAGACTGACCAGACTAATTGGACAGAATCGCTACTCGGCAGTGCCGACGAACATCTACGTAGTGTAGCCCTATTCTTTGTTACATTAGCTGGCCAGACTTCCACTGAGCGACTGGAAATTATACTCGATTATCTCATTGGCACCAATCCGCTGATTCTAAACGATGAATCGATTACGCAGTTTGAGTCACCACTTAAAGATTATTATCTAAATCTAGGCGGCAGTTGGCTACACGATATGTTATCTAACTTGACGGTGCTGCGCACCAAACTGCGTGATTATCAGGCCACTGAAGACAGAGTATTAAAGCTTGAAAACTTACTAGAGTTAATCACGGCTTACCAAGCCGCCGACGAGCCCATGCTCAATACTAGCCCCTATAATCAATCAGGTAATAGCATTCAACTAATGACTGTCTACAAGGCCAAGGGTCTGGAGTTTGATCAAGTTTATCTACTATCGGTTAATAACGAAACCTGGAACGGCGGTGGTAGTAGCAACAAATTAACCCTGCCAGCTAATGTTATGCCAATTAGACACAGCGGCGCCAGCGAAGACGAGAGGCTACGCCTGCTGTTTGTGGCCCTGACACGGGCTAAAACTGGTTTGACGCTAACTAACTCGTTAAGTAATTACAGTGGGAAGGCAACCAGCCGCTTAAAATTCCTAGATGAACAGCCCGCCGAGGGCGACAAATTTGTCGTTGGTATCCTAGAGCCACCCTTTAACCTAGTCAAATATGACGATTTTAACGCTCCAGATCTAGAAATTCTCCAAACTGATTGGCGAGCTCGCCATCTACGGCTTGATGAGACACCACTTAGTACGCTGCTCGAGGATAGAATTAAGAACTATCAACTCAGCCCAACTCACTTAAATACCTTTTGTGATCTGATTTATGGTGGCCCAGACAAATTCTTTATTAACACGATCCTGCGCTTCCCATCAGCTCCGTCGGTTAGCGGCGAATTCGGTAACGCCATCCATGAATCGCTGCAGTGGTTTCAAAATCAACTCAACCTCAACGGTTCTATGCCCAATATAGACAGTTTAATTAGCTACTTCTCGGGCCGTATGCGACACCGCAAATTAACCGAGAACGAAACCAAATTACTACTTGAACGCGGTAGCTTTGCCTTGACTGCTTTTATCGAAAAGAGGGGACAATCGTTTGTACCGGGTAGCTTAGCCGAAAAGAATTTTAAAAATGAAGGTGTTTTTGTGGACGAAGCCCACCTGTCTGGTAAAATTGACCGCCTCGATATAGACACCAAAGCCAAAACTATCACCGTAATCGATTATAAGACCGGTCCATCGTTTACCAAGTGGAAGTCTGATGCCAAGCTCCACAAATACCTGCGTCAACTATACTGCTACAAGCTCCTAATCGAAGGATCACACAGCTACAAAGGTTATAAAGTAACAAGTGGCCGTCTAGAGTTTATCGAACCAGATTCATCTGGGGTGGTTAATTACTTAAGCCTAGACTTTGCCGATGATGAGCTAGCTAAGACTAAGCAACTACTGATTACTATGTGGCAACACGTTCAAACGCTTAATATGCCCGATGTCAGCCAGTACAACGCTACTATTGTTGGCATTAGACAGCTTGAAGACGATCTGATAAACAACAAGATATAGAACAATACTATAATTGTTGGACTCTGTTCAGAACCAGTAACTCTCAACCAATAAGTATTAAGCCATTAACCGGGGAGTCTTGGATTTCAAACAAATAGGTATAAAAAAGCTCCGGGTGAGCCCGGAGCAAGTTTTATATTTTATCTACTGGTTGTTAGCTAATTATTTAGCGCGACGAGTAGTTTTCTTAGTAGACTTCTTAGCAACTACTTTTCGGGCTGGCTTAACGGCAACCGCTTTGGGTGCAGTCACTTTAGCCACCTTAGCTTCAGCTACTTCGGTTTCTACAAATAGTAGGTTGTACAAGTTAAAGCCAATCACACCACCTAGGACTGGACCAAGCACGTAGGTGCCCCAGCCCATCGAACCTAGTAGGTCCCAGCTGTGTGTGCCTAGGGCAACGGCTGGGTTAATTAGACCACTTGAACCAAGTGAAGCGACGATAATACCTAGGGCAAAGGCGCCACCAATAGTGATAGCCTTAGCGTAGACATTAAACTTCTGGTATATAGCAGCTGCCCAACCAAAGGCAAAGATAAATGCACCAATAGCTTCTGCTACCAGTACGTGAGAATCAAAAGCCGCTTGAGTACTAGATACTGGTACCTTTACAAAGAATTTAAAGAACAGTAGGTAGGCAACCCAGCCTCCTAATAACTGAACTACCAAGTAAACTATTGCTTGTAATGAGCGGATCTTGCGAACCGTCCATAGCCCAATTGTCATAGCTGGGTTAAAGATAGCACCCGATATATTACCGAGAGCCAATGTCATTAAGATTATCGTCAAACCAGCCGCGAACGACACGAAGAACGGATAACCAATCGACTTGCTGACACTTAAAACGGCCAGCGTTAAGACTGCGGTACCCAAGAACTCACTTAGGAGCATCGCAAATTTATTTTTACTAAACATCTATATAGCCTCCACTTACTAATGTTATAGGTTTTATCGTACCCTGACTTAACGGGTTTGTAAAGGATATTCTAAGGTGTAGCCACGAGCTAGCCCAAGGGTCAACCAACTCACCAGCAATTGATATTTCTAAAAAAGGTTTCATTTGCTAAATATATTGAAATTAAACACCGTCATTACTCACAAAATCGGAAGATCAAGTCTGGTGAATTAGAGATGTTAATTGCGCTGGCGGCGTCTTTTTAGACCAGCCACCTGCAGGCGGACGGCATGGCGATCAACCATCGCCTGAGCATGATCAAGGCTAACCTGATCTTTGGCTTCAGCCTTCATCTGCTTAGCCCGCTCCATAGCTGCTTCGACCTCGGCCTCATTGATATCATCGGCATGATCAGCCTCATCAACTAGGACTCGCAGCCCATTGTCTCTAATATCAATCACGCCACCGCTTATAGCGAAATATTCCCGCTGAGAATCTAGAGTTTTAGGATCGCGCCGAACAGCCACGACACCGTTAGCCGCCACGCTAACTAGCGGCATATGGTCTTGCAGTACCCCAATTTCACCTTCCATTGTTGGCAGAATAACTTCGTAAACATCGTCGTCAAACTTGACGCCAGACAAAGCTACTAGCTGGAAGTGGATCGTGCTCATTTAGCCGTCTTTACTGCCTTCACCACGTCGGCAATAGCGCCCTTTAGATAGAAGGCGCTCTCCGGCTTATCATCGTGCTTACCGTCGAGAATCTCTTTAAACCCTTGGATCGTGTCACTGAGCTTAACATATTGGCCCGGATTGTTAGTAAACTGTTCGGCCACATAGAACGGCTGGCTTAGGAACCGTTGAATACGCCTAGCCCGACCAACTAGCTGTTTATCTTCCTCGCTGAGCTCTTCCATACCAAGAATAGCGATGATATCTTGCAAGTCCTTGTAACGCTGCAATACTCGCTGAACTTCGGTTGCGACAGCATAGTGATCTTCGCCAACTATTTCTGGATCAAGAATGTTCGAGCTACTATCGAGTGGATCAACAGCCGGATAGATACCAATCTCGGTCAAAGCCCGTGACAGGGCAATGGTGCTGTCGAGGTGAGCAAAGGTCGTAGCTGGGGCTGGATCTGTAAAGTCATCGGCTGGCACATAAACGGCCTGGACTGATGTAATTGAGCCTTTACGTGTTGAAGTAATTCGCTCTTGTAACTGACCCATCTCTTGAGCCAAGTTTGGCTGGTAACCGACAGCCGAAGGCAAACGGCCTAGTAGAGCCGAGACCTCGGCGCCAGCTTGGGTGTAACGATAAATGTTATCGATAAATAGCAGCGTATCTTTGCCTTGGTCGCGGAAACCTTCGGCTAAGGCTAGGCCAGATAGGGCTACTCGCAAACGGGCGCCTGGTGGTTCATTCATCTGTCCAAATACTAGAGCAGTGTTTTTAAGTACACCAGATTCGGCCATTTCACCATAGAGATCATTGCCTTCACGGGTCCGCTCTCCAACTCCAGCAAAAACCGAATAGCCGGCATGGAATTTAGCAATATTATTAATAAGCTCCTGAATTAAAACAGTTTTGCCAACACCGGCTCCACCGAACAATCCAGCTTTACCACCCTTGGTCATCGGACAAATAAGATCAATAACCTTAATTCCAGTTTCTAGTATTTCAACACTAGGTGATTGGTCAATTAACGGTGGGGGAGCACGATGAATTGGCGCGTATTTAACAAACTTATCAGGCTTACCATCGATCGGGTGACCAGTTACATTAAACATCCGACCCAAAGTCTCCTCGCCGACCGGTACACTAATTGGTGCGCCAGTATCAGTTACTTCAGCTCCACGCGTTAAACCATCAGTGCTACCAAGTGATACGGCCCGAACACTGGATTCACTGAGGTGCTGAGCGACCTCAAGGGTTAATTCCTTGCCATCCAACTCGCAGGTTAGGGCATTATAAATTGACGGTAGATTATCAGTACTAAATTCAACATCTACCACCACCCCTACAATCTGGGTAATCTTACCGGCTCTAATTTTTTCTTTCACATCTGTGGCCATTATTGTTCTCCTTCTTTATATTCAATATCTGTCACGGCCGTTCCTCCTAAGAAATACTCAAGATCAGCTCCACCCTCTCTTCGTATTCGAGCTAGAAAGCTTTCTGATGGTGGGCATGTGAATAAAGTAGCCGAGCCGTCTGGGTGATCAACACGCACAGGCTCACCAAATTGCTCACAATTAATAGCTCTCCTAAATGGATTAAGCTGTCGACTACCCATTCATAGCCTCCGCTCCACCGGTTATCTCGGCTAGTTCCTGTGTAATTGCCGCCTGGCGGGCTGTGTTTAGCTCCAAAGTATAATCATCTATCAAATCTTTGGCGTTATCGGTAGCACTCTTCATGGCGACCATACGCATTGCATGTTCGG
>JBDTES010000017.1:0-33893 GCA_039922435.1 Saccharimonadales bacterium (SeqCode) | reverse complement strand
CTGGGTTTTCGGCTGGCGGAGTTAACGATACAACAATAGCTTTTGATGGTAACACGCCGTACGTGGCATATATGGACTATGCCAGCGGCAATAAAGTCACTGTTATGAAGTTTGATGGGAATAGTTGGCAAAACGTTGGGTCGGCTGGGTTTTCGGCTGGACAATCTAATTACATTTCATTAGCTCTCGATGGTGATACGCCTTATGTAGCGTATATGGACTACGGTGACAAGGCCACTGTTATGAAGTTTGATGGGACTAGTTGGGTGAATGTTGGGTCGGCTGGGTTTTCGGCTGGACAGGCGGCATTTATCTCTCTAAAACTTGATGGAGATACACCGTACGTGGCGTATTCGGATAGCGGTAATGGTTACAAGGCCACCGTTATGAAGTTTGATGGGACTAGTTGGGTGAATGTTGGGTCGGCTGGGTTTTCCCCTAATACTGCTAATTACACCTCTATGGCCTTTAACGACAATACACCATACGTGGCGTATTCGGACGCAGGCAGTAATTACAAAGCCACCGTTATGAAGTTTGATGGGACTAGTTGGCAAACTGTTGGGTCGGCTGGGTTTTCGGTGGATATTGCCGGTTATACTGCTCTAACCTTTAATAATGGCACGCCGTATGTGGCGTATCAAGACGGCGCTAGTAGCGGTAAAGCCACTGTTATGGGTTTATACACCAATCAGAAGACTGCGTTAGGAGCGACTTCGACTTCGCCAGTCACTCTCTCTACCCCAATTGGCACTAATATAACTAACCTAACCACTACAGCTAGCTCTACCAAAGATGCCGGCTATACCTATCCGTTGGACCTAGTGGACTTTAGCGCCACAGTCCCGGGTGGCTCAACTAACCAAGTAACTCTAACCTTCCAAACAGACCTAAAGCCTAGCGATGTAACTGCCCGAAAGTACAATTCAACGACCAAAAAGTATGCAGATATCCCCGGTGCGACTATTACTGAGACAACAGTAAATAGTAAACATGCCCTGCAGCTAGCCTACGACATAACTGATGGCGGTGCGCTCGACCAAGATGGCATAGTCAATAGTGTAATCGTTGACCCAGTTGGCTTGGCCACAGTAGCGAGCACAAACGGTGGCAACCCCAACCAAACCACCCCCAAAACTCCCGACACCGGCTACGGTGCACCCCAACAATCTAATCTGGTTGTTACGGTTCTAGTTATTGGGGCAATATCTGTAATAGGAGCAGGCCTGGCTCTTATCTTCAAGTCAAAGCACAATCTGAGTAAATAAGGCTCCCCCATGAACAAGTTCATAGTTTTTTTAAGTCTAATCTATTGTTACAACTTCTGTGTAACTATTCAGTTTTAACCCTGTCAATGTATATACGTCCGTATATACGTTTTGATTACGAAAGTAACTGATAAACATCGCAAAACCTGACTACTGTATACTTAATATAAATGCTAAAAACAATAATTCAATTTATAATATCTGGCTCGGTTGTGGTGGCCGCCAGCTACGTCGCCCCCAAGTTTGGCCAAAAGTGGGCTGGCCTAATCGTGGCAGCACCACTGCTAACACTAATGACATTTATATTTTTGTCGCTCAATCCGGCTAGCGGCAGCTTGCACGATTATCTAGCCTCGGCCCTGCTCTTTATGATTCCAGCCGCTATCTTTATCGCCTGTTTACTACTCCTAGCCAATCACCTAAACTTTGTACTCAACATTTTGATAAGCTTCGGCGTCTTTGCGGTAATAGTCCTGGCCATGCACAAATTAAAACTAGCTTAGCTGGACTAGCTACCTTTTATCGTCAATTTGCTGAAGAATGGCCGGCAGTTCAGCCAGCGAATCAATAATATAGTCAGCACCGGCCTGTGTCAGGCGCTCAGCTGTGCCAAAACCATGGGTTATGCCAATAGATGTGGCCAAATTTGCAGCTTCGGCAGCTCGAATATCGGTCGCTAGATCGCCTATCATTACGGACCCACTCGGTTCAACCCCTAAGCGCTTCAGCGCCACATCGATTCCCTCAGGATCAGGTTTTTGCTTGGTAATATCGTTAGCTCCAACAATCGTATCAATATAGGCCGTCAGGCCATACCGCTCTATGTATTGAGGGGCTGATTGACCAGCTGTAACCACAGCTACTTTGTACAGATCATGAACAATCGACAGGATTCTCTCAACGTCGGCATATAGTTGAACTTGCGGCAGTAATTCGTTTGTTCGAGCGCTATAAGAGGCCCCAAAGGCCTCCGGATCAATACCTGATGCAAACTCATCATGGACAAAACTAAGATGATGGATATACGGTCTTAATTCTTCACGGCTGGGCGAACGAAGGCCATGGGCCCGAAAAGCATAATCGAGAGCATCATGAATCAGCTCGCGGGTATCACGCAGTGTACCATCTAAATCAAATAAAACGGCTCTAAGCTTGGCCATGATCTTTAAACCATTCTAAGTAATACTCTAATTCGGCAATCGAGGCCTGAATATCACCCAAAGCTCGGTGTGATTCCATCTTATCAAACTGCAAGCCATGAGCAGCTTGCATAAAGATCTTCCACGAGCTAACATCGAGCATCCGGTAGTGCAGTAGCGCCTCAACATCTGGCCACCAACTACGGATGAACTGGCGATCATTGTGAATACTGTTCCCCGCCAGAATGGCCGGTTCAGCCCCAAATTGGGTCTGAATAAGCTGCGATAGCTCACGCGTAACATCTGCCTCGGGCCGGCCTTCACGGCGGACCCGGTCAGTTAAACCGCTGCCATCGTGCTGGGCCTGGGCCCAGGGGTTCATACTGGTTAATTTATCCTCTGGCTGAGCCACTAGTGCCTCATAGGTAGCAAGCGTTTTAAAGTCAAAATCGGTGACTATGGCTGCCACCTCAATAATTACGTCCTTAGTCGTATCTAGCCCCGTCATTTCAAGATCCACCCAAAGTAATTTGCTAGGCACCGCGTTTTTATCTATCTCAGTCATTTATTATTCCCTTCAGCCAATCAGCCGTCTGTTTAAATAATTCCATTGTTACTTCGTCAGAATCTTGAAATGAATGATGGGCGCCTCCCACAACCACCTGGCGCTTAGGCTCATCGGCCACCTCAATATATCTTTTGCCCAGCTGCGCTAATTCACCCTTTTCGGCCGAGATAATCTCTAGCGGATAACCCTTGCCGGCTGCCCAAGTGGTAGTATCACCCATAGCAAAATCAGCTTGGTTCATAGCCGACGAGACTACGTAGCCATGGCCGGCTAGGCCAACCACAATATCACCAACTGTCTTTTCGGGAAATTCTGGATCTGGCTCGGAGTGCTCCGTCCAGTAATTACCGTGCGATGGATCCCACAGTACCGCCCCGTCTAGTTGAGCCTTGCTCTTTAATATCGTTAGACCGCCATAACTATGGCCAGCCCCAAAGACCGTTTTGGTCCCTTGCTGCCTGACATAGTCCACCACAGTTTCAAAGTCATCAACGTGGGTTTGTAACTTACAATCAAGCAAATCTCTGGTATTAGGTTCAAAACTATACATTGACAGCCTCAAACTAGCAAAACCCTGCTCATAGAGGTATCTAGCCCCCAAATATTGCAACAGCCCGTTACCACCACCTGGTCGGCCATGCATCATAATAACTAATGGATGATCGTACGAACCGCGCAAAATACCTTCAATATGAAGATTCTTAGTACCCGGCAAGTCAATCCGGACTAACTCTTCGTCCATCAATCGGTATCTCATCTGCTCCATTAGGCTTAGTATACCTCTGTTAATAACAAAAACAAAACGCCCCTCAATCAACCATCCGGTGCCCCCAGTTATCTCCTGATAGATTTCCAAGGTTTTCCAAGGTTAAACCTTGGAAATCTAGATATTATCAGCGAGTTGCCGCTTTAGCGTTTCGCGCTCACGTTGCATTTCCTCGTAATCGTTAACAAAACGGCGATACTGCCTCGGCGAGTTAAAGTATGACATCAATACTTCTACATTTACCCACGGCCGGGGCTTCCCAAGATAGTCAGAAAAACTAGAATAAGCCCACTTTTTGTAGTCGTGCGGATTTAAATGAATATAACGCGTCAGATGCATAAGCTGCCCGTCATCTTCCACTAGTACCGCTCGGTACACATTCTCAAACAGAGGTCCACGTCTACCATACTTTTTATTTGCATAGTAGGTATAAGCGGTCCCGAGTGTGCGCATTAGCTGTGAAATACCCTTTTCAGCTGATTGATTCACTAAGATATGGTAGTGATTAGGCATGAGACAATAAGCGTCTAACTTGATCTGGTCACCTAGCCAAGTAAATGGCCGTCCTTTCTTATCATTTTTCTGCTCTGGTCCGACCGTTCGATCCAGTAGCCATTCGAAATAACGATAATCCTCTGCGTCACGAAACACATCATCTTTGTTCAGCCCACGATTATATAGATGGTAATAACCATCTGGCTGATACTGCTTCACAATGTTGCGCCCGGGCATACTAGAAGCCTAGCACGCTCTACTCCCCTTTCCAAGGTTAAACCTTGGAAAGGTAGATATAGTTATTCGGCAGCGTCGCTAGCGGGGTGGACCCGCATTGGCTTCATGGCTGCGGCCCATTTGACCAGCTCATTCAGCATCAGCCGGGCCATATCTTCGTGCATTAGCTCGGGGGTAAAGACACCGTCTTTGACAAAATTCTGGACAAACTGGATTGATACACTCTCTGGCAGTGGCATCATCTTAACGGTTGTCAGCAAAGGCTTAACGGCCTGAATAGCCCGTAGGCCACCCGAAATACCACCGTAGCCAACCAAAGCGGCTGGTTTGTAGCTCCACTCACGGGCTAAATAGTCGATAGCATTAACCAGGGCGCCCGGTACAAAGTAATCGTACTCCGGCGTTACAAATACAAAGGCGTCAGCTGGCTCAATCAGGGCACTCCAGCGCTTAGTATGGTCATACTTATAATCTTGCATTACCGGGTGCTTAGGCTCATTAAGTAGCGGCAAGTTAACCTCTTTCAGATCAATTGGTAGAATCTCACTAAAGCCACCATGGCTGCGGGCGTACTGGCCAAACCATTTGCCGACCGATTCGCCAACCCGGCCTTCGCGTGTACTGACTGTAATAACTGCTAATTTCATGATGCCTCCCTATTATATAATCTACTATTTATATTTTTACCATAAAACCGCATACAAGCCGCAACTGTAGGGGTCGTAGCAACCATGTCACACCCTATGGTATACTTTGTATAGTAAGGAGTATAGACCGCAGTACTATACTTTGTAAAGTAATGGATTCAACAGATACGAAACTTATCCCTCAGTACGACGAAGAAGCCTTAGAAACTAAAGTCGGCTGTATTGCCGCAGCTATGAAGATAGTCGGCAATAAATGGACAGCCCTGATTCTGCGTGACCTGGCTCGCGGTCCAAAACGCTTCTCAGAGCTCGAGAAATCAGTCGGCAGTATCAATCCACGTACTCTTTCCCAGCGGTTAGAAGACTTAGTTGGCAGTGAGATTATAACCAAAGAGGCCTACGCCGAGGTCCCACCGCGCACCGAATACCGGCTAACACCCAAAGGTGAAGATCTAATCCCAGTTCTCCGGGCTATGTCCGCTTGGGGTAACAAATATTACGAGAATTGCTAAGCCATTCCCTCTGTTAAAATTATATTTCACATGTGGTACCTGTAAAAGGTGTGACTCCTAGAAGCTAGAATTCAGGGCCGAGATCAAGTCTGTTCTAACTGACTATACTGCTCGGGTATGTTATGGTGGAGCTATAGCCTAGCGGCTTAAGAACAATATAAATCCTTAGAAATGAAGAGGAAAAATCATATGTTAGACAGAGTTATCAACGAAGTAACCGGTGCGGTAAAAGCGGCTGTAACTGGCGTAAACGATATTTTAGGTGCGATTACCGGAACGGTTAAGGAACAAGTTATTAACGTCCTGGAAGGCGCCGGTGACATTGGTGCAACCGTCTTTGAATCGATGGCCGCAGTCGCTAAAGGCGCTATTAGAGGCGTTGGCGATGTTAGCGAGTCATTGACCGACACAGCTGCTAATACAATGAGTGGTATCGTCGGCGGGGTTAGCCAAGTCGGCGGAGATGTTATTAGCGGCGTCCGCGGTGGTGCTCACGGTATCGTCAATGGTGTAGCCGAAACTGGTGGTGATATTGGCACGGCCGCTGTCGCTGCCGTACGTGGAGCCATCAAAGCTACGGGCGATATTGGAGCTGATACGGCTAAGGCTGCTAATGCTGCCGTTGGTGGTGCCCTAGATGCTGCTACCGAAGTCGGTGGTGATGCGGCTGGCAAAGTCCGCCAGGCCCTACTGGGTGCAGCTGAGCTGCCCCATGACGTAGTCGAGGCCGCCGTTAAAGGTCACGACAAAAAAGACAAATAATTTAATCAGTGATTAACTAAAACCAGTCCGGCTAGATAGACTAGCTTGACCGGTTTTTTTGCAACGTCCACCAGTTCATTAGAGAAGCCGCAATATCTGGTTGGCAACTCAGTAATATACGTCTGTAGCGAAAGTCTGTCGCATTTATGTCGAGTATGTTTTCGGCAGCAAGCTGGCCGCTACTAGTCGAACCCTTTGGACGACTAATATACAAGAAATACCAATCGCCGCCAGACCTGAAATTGCCAGCATATAGTAGCCGCGGAGCACCAGTGCCGCCAAACCGCCAAATACTTTTACCGGTGTAGCTAAATTGTGGCGTCCACGCCAGACTAGCAATCTTACGGCGCGGTATAACAATCTTGCGACGTAGCCCCCAGAAAACTTCGATACCTTCGAGTTTGATGGTTAGCTGGTTGTTTTCGGCTATAAACTTCATAATTTCTTACTGAACTCCAAAGCTACGGCATTAATACAATAATGCTGGCCACTAGGCGAAGATTCGTCTGGAAAAAGATGACCTAAGTGGCTACCACAATTGGCACAGGTAACTTCGGTGCGCTCCATACCATGGCTATTATCTGGAGTTAACCGTATTGTGCCACTGTCGGCCACATCGGCAAAACTCGGCCAGCCAGCTAGCCCCGGGATATCTGATTCATATAGTGTATCGCTTTTAAAAAGGTTTACCCCACAGGCCGCACAGGTATAATTTCCATCACCATTTTTCTCTAAAGCTGGGCTACTAAACGGCGCTTCGGTCCCCTTCTGCCGCATTACTTGATATTGCTCGCTGTTAAGCCGTTTTTTCCATTCGTCTTCGGTTAAATCTATCATGCTACGAATAATTATAACCCGGGCAGAGATCGATAGTCTGTAATTTTTCATGATAATAGCCAAAAACCTGACCAAAAACTAATTATGGACAGGTTTAGGCGTTAGCTTCTCGAAAGGAAGCCAGTATTATTTCTTGTTTTGAGTGCCCGCTAGTGCGGCATAGATACGAAGAACAATTTCTAGAACTATCAGCTCAATTACCAGCGTGACAAGTGGTCGCCAAAAGCCCTCATTCCAACCACTGCCGGCCGAGTCCTGGCCAGACAGCCAATCTGCTGGACGACTCGCCCAAGCTTGGACAGCCCCAAATACCAACAGCCCAAGCACGACTGCTACAACAACCGAAGCTGCATCTTTTCGTTTTAGTACTCTTACTATATCCATGGTACCTCCTCCATTTGCTATTAAGCGCTATTATAGCACTAGAATAAAAACGACCTGCCAGATGTCGCCAGATATCAGAACCTATCCTCGGTGCGTATACCAATTCAGCGACATTAGTGTCATCGTATCATTGTTATATCTGGACAATAGCCTCAGCAAAGCCACCAAACTTAGTAGCCAGAACTTGCTCGACACCCGGTGTTAGCTCAATATTGTCGCCCGGCTTGTACCAATGTAACCCATCACCTATCTGACCATCGTAAGATCCTCTAAATAGATACCCATAATATTCTGAGACAATTACGTCACCGCTCATAATTGTATTATGGACAGTGCCTGACATCCCTAAATCGATGCCGGCCAGACCCGTCTTTTCGGCCATTTCGCGGTGGGCTGCTTCAGTCACCTGTTCACCGGCATGAATCTTGCCCGCCGGCAAAAGATAGCTACCTAGAAACGGCTGGCGAAGTTTTTGGCGAAGCAAGATTTCGCCATTTTTATTTCTAATAATAAGTAATGTGACAATCTTGGCCTGGATACGTTCTGCCTTAAGCAGCGAGCTCTGACGATCGGCATAATACAAGCCCTCACCAGACAAACTGTAGCCTTCAGGTGCCTTAGTAACGTAGCCGTCTTTTATAAGTTTGCCCAAATGGTACTGAAACAGGTTGCTATCAACCCGTGGCGGGCGCATTTCGGAGAATCGTTGCGTCTTGTGGTTAATTAAGGACTCAAGTATTGAATATTGAATATGATGCATTGAGTTCCATTATAGATGGATTACCCTATAGGTCAATACCAAATTGACTCAAATATATACTTTCTAGAATTTCATGGTGTAATCATATACTCTCTTATCTGGGTCAGAGCAACCGCACTGACTAGAGCCCACCATACGCTAGGATGTAAGGCTTCAGACTACTACTCCGGCTAAATGGCAAACCCTTAAGCACTGCCTACGCACCTTGATGATCCCAAAAGTACGAAAGTAATCAACAGAAGCAGAGGAAAATCCATGATTCAGATTAGCTACAACCCAAATACAGCAAACAAATACGCCGCTGAGTTTGCCCTAAATACAATCGTAAATGTTGGTGGCGAAAGACAGACCTCATGCCAGCCTTTTGACAATAATGAACTCGCAAATCTTCAAGGGTCCGAGGAGCCTGACGGGACTATCAATATAGGGCGCTTTCTAAATAGACAATATGAGGACCGAGTTACTTATGGAGTACCATCAGACATGATTCAGCTATCGCTCATACCTGGCAGACACAACATAATTAACTCTGGTGGTCGAAGGATAACAGATACTTTCGGATTCAGCTACAGACAAGGCGGAGAGGTCGTGGTAGCAGCGGATTTAATCCGTGATGAATCCGGCCTAGAGCCCAACTCAAAACTAATTAAACAACTAATCGCTTACACTGCCCTGCACGAATATGGTCATATGCGCGGTCTAGCTAGAACAGATCCTCCTACTGAATACGGACACTGCCCTAACTTGTGTGCCATGCGCTCGACTGGCAGTACTACAGAGACTGCTCATCTAATCGGTGCCATGGGTAGGTTAGCTTTCTGTAATGACTGCACCGGCTGGCTTGGCTGGTGAGTATTAGCCAGAACCACGGGCTAATCTGTAAAATTGATAAGCTATTACAAGATAATGTAACACCAATAATCATAACTATAGGTGGGCCTACCGCTAGCGGCAAGACTACTCTGGTTAGGCAACTTAATCAGTATTATAGTAGCAAACTAGCATTACTAGACACCGATTCTTACTACATCGGACAAATCGCTATGCAGCGTCAACTACCACCTAAATTAGCCAGTAACTTCGATATCCCAGAGGCGTGTAATTTAACCCTCCTAACGGAGCATCTTCGGTCTTTAAAAAGTGGAAACGTAATCAAGAAGCCAGTTTACGATATGTCGACTCGGTCTCCAACCAACAAGTCGGTAGTAGTCAACCCGCACAAACTAATTGTAGTGGAAGGGATTTTTGCCAACCAGCCTATTATCACAAAATTTGCCGATATAACCATCTGCGTTACTGCGCCTTTCGAAACCAGGTTGGCCCGCCGTATCGAAAGAGATCTAGCTCTCAGAAATTACTCCAGTAACCAAACACGAAGTTATATGCTCAAACAGGCCGAGCAAGCATACAATTTATACTTAAAGGAGTTTGACGACAACGCTGATTATTTAATATCGGGTTAGTCTACATTCGTTCAGGGGCAACGATACCAAGCAGGTTTAAACCATTTTTTAGAGTCATAGCGTACTTGCCGACTAGATTTAGACGCGTTGGCTCACGGTCGTCGCCGATTACTCGGTTATTTTCGTAAAAACGGTTAAAAGTTTGAGCTAGTTCGTATAAATAAGTACAAATATAGTGGGGCATTAGATCGGTCGTAGCCTGCTGAATTACCTCTGGGAATTCGCTAATTTTACGTAGCAAACTGCGTTCACCAGGCTGCAAATCCTTGATTTCCACCCCTTCCACTTTGGCTTTGGCTAGAATACTCCTAGCCCTAGCATGAGCGTACTGCAAATACGGCCCACTATTGCCCTCTAGACTGACCGATTCGGTCGGGTCATAAATAATGTCGCCGCCCATCCGTACCCTCAAGAAAGCATACTTAACAGCACCTAGTACAGTGCTCTCACTTCCGTGACCCGTTAGCTCCTGATCAGCGCTAGCGGCGGCATCTAGTACATCGACGGCCCGCAGAATATTTCCCTTACGACTACTCATCTTAACCCCGCCAACTAACTTAACTAGACCATGCGTTAAATGGCTCGTAGCCGCTACTAGCTTTGGCTCAAACTGCTCGACGGCCTTTAAGACAACCGCCATGTATTGTTTTTGCTCGTTACCAGTAATGACGACCGATCGGTCGAAATGGTAATCGACCCATTTCTGCATAATTAAACCAACGTCTTTTGATTCGTAGGTCGGAATCCCTTCGTGGTTTATAAATACCCGAGTATGCAGACTATACGGTTCACCCTTGAACACAACCGCGCCATCAGAGCGTTCAAATACACCTTTCTCAAGCTGCTCCTGAACAGTTTTTAGTCCTAAACCAGCTACTGAGCTTTCTGGATAGTATTTTTCGAACTTAGTACCAATCCGGGCGTAAAAGGCATCGAAGTAATCGTAGCTCCACTGGCGACACGTCCAGTAAATCTGCGCCAGAGGGCTATCATGGTCCGCTTCATTATTAATCTGGTAAATTTGTTTATTTAGCTCGATAATTTTAATCTTAGCAGTCTCGTCATCCTCATAAGCATTGGTACCAGCCACGTAACACTTAGCCATCCACTCCGAGCGTTCTGACTCTGGTATATCCGCTAATTTATCGGGGATTTCACCCCCTAAATCGTTTAATATTGCCCATATTGTCTTGCCGACGTGTAAGCCAACATCACCTCCAAAGTTCACTCGGTGAACTGTAGCCCCAGCGTTCTGTAAAAGGTTAGCAATTGCATCACCAACCACGCTGGTATAAAGATGTCCAGCGTGCAACACCTTAAACGGATTTGGGTCAGAATATTCAGCCACCACAACCTTACCGACCAAACTCTTAGGAGCTTGCTCGCTAGCCGCCATAATCAACGCCCTATCGCTTAAAGTTAAATTCAAAAAGCCCGGTCCAGCCACCTCTATTTTTTGTAAGGCCTCTCCTTGCAAAGACAATAAATGTGTTCTTATAGCTTCAGCAATCTGGCGGGGATTCTGGCCAATTTGTTTGGCCAGTTGCAGAGCAACATTAGTCGCATAATCACCAAATTGTTCATCCGGCCGAGTCAACTCTATGGCCATCTTAATATCGAACAAATCCTTAACACTGGACGCCACAGCTCGCTCTAGTTCCTGCTTCATTAAGCTGATTATAACAGATTAAACATTAACTCGATGCCGAGCAGCTTCACTGATTTGCCAAAACACCACGTATAAGCCGCCAATTAATATAAAAAAGCTGAGCGTCGTCATAATTGCCCCACTATGCCCCAGCGGATGGATTATTCGGTCCGATACATCAAATAATATGGCGGCCGGATTAAGCAGCACGTCCCAGCTATTCCAGCGCAGGTCCCGGCCCAAATATATAGCAAAGCTACACAAGAAAATTATAATCATGATAATACTGCTTGACAGTCGCAAACCCAGTCGCTTAATCAGCTCGGCATGGACTTGGTACAAGCTAATAAACCCGATTAGGGCTGCCGTAAAAATAAACGACGTAAACATCACAATGTCATAGAGTAGGTCGTGTCGAACGACGTCTTGAATATGAATAAAATCACTAATCATATAGAAAGTATTTGGCAGAAATACTAGCCATAGCAGAGTCAGTAGCAGTGGCAACCAGTTCGACCACAATCGAGTTTTTAGCACAAAAACCAGAAAGATAGAGAATGTCAGAGGAATCCAAGCTAGGAACAAGTTCCAAGCCATGTAGCTAAATTCACTGCTGTGGTTTTGGGCCATACCGACCAGGTAAAACCCTAGGCTGATTGCCGTCATCCCGGCTAGGGCTAGCATTACTCGCTGCTGCGGGGGTAGGCGCCACGATTTCATAGGTTATATTATAGCAACTTATAGAGGAGAATCGCTGCCGCTTAGGACTCGCCCCGTTCCTGGCGGCGCTGATCTGGTGTTTCGTCCGGTCGGCTGTAATCGTCCTCAAGCCGCCAAGTCGTCCCAACCTCGGGAGTCGAAACCTCAATAATATCAGTGTCGGTAATGCCTTTTAGGCGGTGTTTCTGGCCGACTTTAGTGGTATAGCCCACGCCCGGCTGCAGCTCGGTTTCAATCAGTTCGCCACGGCTATTTTCCCAAATAACACTGGCCCGACCACTAGTTATAAACCAACTCTCTTGTTTCTGATCATGCAGCTGCAGACTAAGCCTGGCACCCGCCCTAATGTGCAATAGCTTGCCCATATACGGCTCACCCTCGGGCACCCAGTGTAGTTCCCACCCCCAAGGCTTCTCAATCTTCTTAACATAAGAATCTATCCTAAAGTCTGCTGGATCAAAAGTTGGTGTATTATCACTCATAATTAATCTCCCATCTGCTGCTTAAACTTATTAACTAGCTCGACCGGTGTTGGGTCTACCCCGTTTAGAATAGCCGTATAAATCGTCACGAAATCACCCAAACAAAAGGCGTAGAGAAGCTGCTCCAAAACCGTTTCTCCCTGGCAGGTTACTTTAATTGGCTGCGGGCGCTTGCCGGAAAGCATCCGCTCAGACACGGCCATTCGTTTTTGAATTCGAGGGTGCTCAAACGAGCTCAGCAAATCGATTACGGCATAGGGCTTGACGACCGGTTGCTTAGTCCAGCCTGTAAATTCATTATGATTAAACTCGGGATACTGACCAAACCAGGCAACTTGCTTGGCATTCTCGTTAAAAGCAATCTTCCATTTATAGGCAGCTGGTGCTAGTACTGGCCCAGCGTATATCACCACCGACCGACCGATACATTCTAGGGCAATCTGTTTGGCTAGATTATCTTTAGTCGCCACGGTCGGCAACCACTCATCAATATGTTGATTAATCTGTGGCAACAAAGCCGTTAAAGTCTTTGTGCTGTCTTCGGTCAGACCGTAGCCATCAAAAATTCGTAGCAGTGCCTTCAAACTAACCATAAAAACCTGTCTTGGCTCAAAACCAGCTGGCAACCGCAAGAACAGATAACCCTTTTCACTAGCGACAGCCTCCAACTTTCCGCCGGCCGCAACCACAACAATAATTGCCCCAAGCTGTTCGGCCCGTTCTAGGACACTAAGCGTCTCTTCGGTATTTCCAGAATAACTAGACGCGATAAATAGCGTCTTCTTACCAACGTAGGCTGGAGTGTTATAGCCCCGTACAATCTCAAAAGGCACCGATAGATCTAGCCAACTACGAGCCACCATAGCCGCCAGCGCCGAACCGCCCATACCGGCCACTACGATATTCAGTATTTCGGACGGCTCAATATCTAAGTCAAACTTCTGATTGAGCTGACTAGTCTGTTTAGCTGCAATCCCGAGCGCGTCTTCAGGATCGGCCTGGTGTATCTTTTTTAGGTCATCTAGCATAGAAATATCTCCATAACGCTATTGCTTATCCAAGTTTTTTGCTACTATATTATTAGTATAAACATAAACTCATGAATTCGTGGAATTTGAGCCACCGGGGGGATACATGATTTTTGGACATCAAGACCAGCCAACTCAGGCAAATAATAACATGGGGCAACCGGCGCCAGCTAGCCAGCTAGACGACGATCAAAACCCACTATCAGTCGACCAAGCTTCTAGTGCTAGCACACAAACTGTACCTAATAGCACGGATCAGGCAGCGGCCCAATCCGCCAGCTCATCTCCAGCTGTCTATTCTGACCAGTCAGCCCCGCAGAGCGACCCACAAACCGACTTCAGCGCTCTAGCAGCCGAACCGACCGACGATACCAGTAATAGCGATGAACCAGTCTATCAGTCCAGTCAGGAGAACGATAACAACACTACATCTGCAGCCGGCAATGACGATCTGCTAGCTCTTAAGCAACAAGCTCTTGAACAGCTAAGTCCACTAGTCGACCATCTTGATCAGTCACCCGAAGAACGCTTCCGTACAACTATGATGATGATTCAGGCAACTGATAATCAATCCCTGATTAAGGGAGCCTATGAAGCAGCCCAGGCTATTCCAGACGAAAAAGCCCGAGCCCAGGCCTTACTCGATCTGATTAACGAAATTAATTATTTCACTCAACACAATCAAGCCGACGATAAATAGATTAGCCCCTATAACTAAATAAACCCCGGTTAAAATCCGGGGTTTATTTTTATTTATAGCCTAGATACTTGGGCTTCTGATTACATTCCCATGCCCATGCCGCCCATATCGGCGCCACCGCTGGCCGCACCACTTGGTTCTGGCACTTCTACCACTAGCGCACCCATAGTCATGCTAGTACCAGCCACTGATACAGCATTCTGGACAGCCTGCTTGGTAACAGCTACTGGGTCAATCACACCAGCTGCCTTCATATCAACCAATTTGGATGGGTCGTTAACGTTTACGCCCTGCCCAGCCTTAGCTTTCTTAACTTGAGGCAGCCACTCGTCAGCGTTAAGGCCAGCGTTGGTCAGTAGAATACGAAAAGGTTGTTCGAGCGCCCTAACCAGCAATCCCTTGCCGGCATTCACGGCATCATCATCGCTTGTTGAAGTCGAAATAGTAGAGCTCAAATTTACTAATGTTACGCCACCACCAGACACAATCCCTTCGGCTAGCGCTGCCTTGACAGCGTGAACAGCATCATCAACCCGGTCTTTCTTCTCGTTAATCTCGGTTTCGGTGGCACCGCCAACCTTTATGACAGCAACCTTACCAGATAGCGCTGCCGAGCGCTTTTCTAGGTTTTCTTTGTCATATTCACTAGTTGCAGCGTCGGCCTGAGTTCCAATTTGCTTAATCCGAGCACTAATCTCGGCAGCCGAACCAGCCCCTTCGATGATAGTCGTTTCGTCTTTGGTAGCAATCACTTTGCGAGCTGTTCCAACTACGTCTAGGCCAACATTCTCGAACGTCATACCGCGGTCTTCGGTAATCACCTCGGCGCCAGTTAGAATAGCAATATCATTCAAAACATCTTTGCGGCGGTCACCAAAAGCTGGAGCCTTGATAGCCACAGTGTTAAAGACACCCTTCAGCCGGTTCAAAATAAGTGTACCTAGGGCTTCGCCGTCAATATCGTCAGCAATTAGTACTAGATCTTTTTTACCACCTTGAGCTAGCTTTTCGAGCAGTGGCAAAAACTCTTGGACACTCGAGACTTTCTTATCAGTAATAACGATAGCCGGCTTGTCATAAACCGCTTCCATCCGAGCTGTATCAGTCACCATGTAAGGACTAACGTAACCTCGGTCAAAGGTAAAGCCCTCGACGACTTCACTCTCTAATGCTAGGCCCTGGCCTTCTTCGACTGTCACTACGCCGTCACGGCCAACTTTGTCGATAACATCAGCAATCAAGTTACCAATCTCGGCATCACCAGCACTAATAGTAGCAACTTCGGCAACTCGGCTCTTTTTGCCCTGAATATCTTCGGCTAGGCCATCCAACTTAGTAATAACTTCGGCAGCAGCAGCCTCCAGACCCTTGCGAAGCGACATTGGGTTGTGTCCAGCCGCAATCAGCTTGTTAGCTTCATTTAGAATATGATAGGTCAGCACTGTTACGGTAGTAGTTCCATCACCAGCCACGTCGTTCATTTTAATAGCAGCTTGCTTAATTAACTCTGCCCCAACTTTATAACCCAAAGTCTCATCATCAACATCAGCAATCTCGACACCCTTGGCAACACTGACACCATCGTGCGTCACACTCGGTGAGCCATAGCTTTTGCCAAGTACAACATTACGGCCCCGTGGTCCCATAGTCGTTTTGACTGCGTTATACAAAATCTTAGCTCCGCCTAGTACGCGGCGGCGAGCATCATCATCATAAAATACTTTTTTAGCCATGAAATCCTCCGTTTGGTTTGTTATTTATCATCACTTATTTACTATTTCCCAACTATTTCGCCATTTCAAATTTACTCAAATGACAAATATAAATTGTTAAATATTAAATCCTACCGTTATTTAACAGTAGCTAAGACGTCTTCTTCTTTAACTAGCAAATAATCTTCTGATCCGACTCTTACCTCGGTCGGGCTGTAACTCTTATATATAATCCGATCGCCTACTTTGACGTTCTTAACGTCTTTTGCAACCGCCAGAACCTTAGCTACTTTTGGCTTTTCTTTGGCGTTATCAGGCAAATATAGACCACTAGCCGTTTTAGAAGCCGCTTCTTCTGTTTGGGCCACAACATAGTCTGCTAGTGGCTGAATAGGTACACTCATAAATATTAATCCTCCGTTTAAGATGCAAACATTAGCACTTCGAGTCGAAGACTGCCAACGCATCAGCACTCACTATAGTCGAGTGCCAACTCTCCGTCAAGCGCCTTCTTGTTTCATCTTGTAGCCTACAACTTTATAATTCCATAGCTTGCTACCAAAGTTCTCGACTAGAGGAGTAGCCGATTCAAATAAGCCACTGTAAGTATCACTATTTACTACATAGGGTTTAGAATCTCGAGTTTTTCGCCATACAAAATACAACCCACTATCTGGCTCCGAAATGACAGGATCAATCGAAGCACCATATTGGTCTCTACGTAAAATTGGGACCCCCAACTCAAACGTTTCTCCCCTACCTTCTATAGCATCAGAATAATCACTTGCCACCGTAAAAAATGCCAAATCATCTGGCTTAGCCTGTATCCAATCCACTCCCCAATATAAGTGTGGATCAGCGTCGGTCATGCGTCTCAATGCCTCCTCAAATTTAGTTCGGACATTACCCACAGCTATCTCAAAGCCCGCTTGATTTAGCCTATCCATATCAAACTTTGGAACATTCAGGCCAGAATCATGATAATTTTCTGCATCTACCATACCTAACAATAATAGCACACTATTGTCAATTGCCGATACATTTGTTAGAATACACTTGTCCTGTAGTACCCCTGCTTTAGAAAGGTGGCACCATGCCACGGAAGCAAGATGCACCACATATCACGTTCGTCGTATGCGAGATTGATCCAGACGAGGGCGTCGCAGAACTTTACTTCGAAGTTAGTGGCCTCAACGCCGCTGACCGAACGAAGCTCTGCAAAACTGCATACAACAGCCTGACACGGGTTCAGCGCACAAAGCTCCAACAGGAGACAACGTTGTGCGTAAGGGTTGGTACCCGGACGGGTGTCTCAGAAGACGAAGTACTCGATGACATCAGGAAGCTCCAGATGGATATTGAGATTTTTCTAAACAAATCCGCCCCCGTCTCAATACCACAAAGTCGCCGAGCTTTCTCCAGCCACCGCTGACATCAGGACTTCCCAGAGGGTGCGCTTTAAGCGTAATTTTAGCCACAAGCTACTAGCGCCAATAAGTGCACTCTCTGGGGCCCCGGGTTCGATAATGTTTGAAGTCCTAACCGACTCTGCCCTAAAAAGCATCAAAAACATCTATCGAACCCGGAATCTCTCACAACTTGAACATCACAAACGCCAAAATCAGGCGCTTTTTAGTTTTTACAGCCAGATTATCCCATAAGGTTTTGATACAATAAGCCTTGTAATGACTCCAAAAATAAATAGTACCGTCCTCATGTCCGGGGTTGACGATTTTAGTAACCAGGCAGCCATTAACCCATTTATGGATTCTTCTGTAGCAATAGACACCAACACAGCTAGAAGTGAACACACAGCCATTCAGCAAGCCCTAGAGTCTGCGGGTATCAAAGTTATAAAAGTTAATCCACCCGCTGGCTGCCAAGACGGTGTCTACACCGCCAACTGGGGACTAGAGCGTGGGGACACCGTAGTACTAGCTCGCTTACCTAACGCCCGTAAACAAGAAGAAGCCTATGCCCGCCAGGTCTTTGTATCACTCGGCAAAACAGTCGTTGAGGTGCCGGGTAATTATAAATTTAGTGGTCAAGGCGACGCCCTCCCCTGCGGTAATTTATTGTTTTGTGGCAGTGGTTACCGCTCCGATCCAGAAGCCCAAGCCTTTGTAGCTAAAACCCTTGGCTACGAACACATTCAACTACAAACAATCCCCCAGCTCGACAATAGTGGCAAACCAGTCATAAATAGCTACTCTGGCTGGCCAGACAGCTTTTTTTACGATCTAGACTTGGCACTATCCATTATCAAGCAGCCCGAGTCCGGCCAAAAAGGTTTAATTGCCTGGTGTCCAGAGGCTTTTACCGCCGAGAGTCAAACAACTCTCCGACAGTTTAATAAAGTCGACAAGATAGAAGTTAGTTATCAAGAAGCCACTAAGGCCTACGCCTGCAATCTAGTTTCAACTGGCGAAACCGTAATAATGAACCAAGGCGCCCCAGGACTACAAGCCGCACTCGAAGCTCACGGTCTAAAAACCATACTATTAAGCAACCCAGAACTAGCCAAAGGCGGCGGCTCCATCCGCTGCACTTCAATTAGCCTCAGCAACAAATAGGTCTAAATCTTATTCGCTAAAATCTAGGGTAAGCCTAAACAATATTTAAAGCCGCAGCCCCTTGCCAAAAGCTTCATCAAGCTCCTTAGCTGCCCGATCTATGTAAGGCTTCACTTTGGGATCAGCCGAGTTCTGTAGTAAAAGACCATAATCAGATATGTACTGTGGTAAATGACTACGGGTGTGCCTAAAGTTAACGTCTTGGACTTTCTCAATCGGATAAGCATAGTCTATCTTGCTATCATGATTTTTAAGTTGAATTAATCGAGTTGGCATACCAGGCGACTCTATAACCATATCGAATGCCCGACGTGGCTCAACATGATCGTTCAATGGACTATCTTCTCGCCCGAGAGCACTACGCACAAACGTTGTATCAAAGGTTTGGTCTTCATACGTCTGCATACGAGCATAAGCAACCATCAAAACTTCATACAGTTTACCCCTAGCATCAGAGGCTAGCTTGTCCGTGCCCGATGCAAACTTTGCCATCGAACGCATAAGTGGCAAGGAGTCAGTTAAGACACCCCTCATTTGGTGCTCGGCTAATGCCCATCCATTCTTCCCGGCTTCTGTACCACGTAAAACTGTCTGCGAATCCCGTGCGTTAACGTGAGCCTGCATTGCCCTTAAATCTAGATACTTAACTCGTATCTCCCAGAGGTGTTGTGGGTTTTGACCATCAGACTGCTCGGCATGTTCTAATGCTCTAGCAAAAAAGCTTTGTGCCTCATCCCAATCAGCCGAGAACTGAGTACCTTCCGATCCGTTAGCCTGGTCTCTATAGACTATTTCCAAATAATTGTCACACCCTGATCGATAAACACCTCTCTCATCTGCCAGAGATAACTCCTCAGTGCTTTCGAGTACTTCTGTCGCTGCTAACACCCCTTCCATAGCTAAGTCACCTAATACAGAAGAGTAAACCGAAGCATCATGAGACAAAATAGCGTCCATGGGATCAATACGACGAGAATCGGCAGTTATATCTGCTCTAAGTTGGCTATTTAGTTGACTTGTCATGAATTTTTATTTTGAATATTACAGTTTGTATAGTACTATAGAATAGTTAATATGTCAATAATATTTTACTCATGAATAAAATACATCATAATAGTTACCCCGAAGGCAAAGCCCCGGACTCCAACCCGGAGGTCTGTTGCGCCGATATCAACGGCTCTACCATGAACGAGCTACATATGCGATTGCTCGGCCACAAAATCGATGCGCTCACTGTCGACGGTACAAGGCTTATTGGTGTAGTCGATGTTAGCCAGGGGACTGACAACGAAATTCACGTTGTCGCTGAGGCCGAAAACGGCAAAAAACACTTGTTTACATATGGCCCTAGTGAACAAGACGCTGTACAGCATTACCTAGTTCCAGAGGAGTAAAGATTCAAATGGAACGATTTTTTAGAGCTGTATGAACAGTAGTAATCTCGTTCCAGGGGTGTTCACCGTCGGCTCGCTCAATCGTCTTTTCGTGGCCTTTGCCCAGTAGTAGTACTGTGTCGGCCTTATTATTAGCTCTAGAAATAGCAAACTTGATAGCCTCAGTCCGGTCACCTATCAGAAATAGGTCTTTGTCACGAGTTTTACCAGCCTTTTCAGCCCCTTCGGCTATTTGATTCATAATCTCGGCACCTGGCACGTCACGGTCATCCTCTTCTGTAATTATCACTTCATCGGCATACTTCCCGGCCAGTTCGCCCTGAATAGCCCGTTTAGGTACGTCACGCCGTCCAGCCGAGCCGAATAGTACAATTAACTTACCCTTTACCACCGGCCGCATATCCTTAAATAACTTCTCAAAACTATCTGGCGTGTGAGCAAAGTCGACAATTACACTAAAGTCTTGGCCCTCATCGATAGTCGTCATCCGCCCCTCAACACCTTCGAGAGCGGCAATTCCCTTCTCGATCTGCGATTTACTAAGCCCGACTGCCCTACCAACACAAACTGCCGCTAGCGAGTTATAAACATTAAAGCTACCAGGGATATGGCAGACTATGTCGTAGTTTTCATCCATGGCCTTAGCTGTATAGCGTACTCCATCACTGGTTAGTTTGACGTTATGAGCCCGTAACCCCCCAGCATTCATCCCGTACAGCATACTGTTGCGAGTTACGGCCGCAAAGCTCGGCCCATTTTGGTCATCAATATTGGCAATTCCCAGCTGCAAACCATTCTTATTACGTTGAGTAATCTCAAATAGTCTACGCTTAGCCGCTACGTAGCGTTCAAAGGTTTTATGATAATCCAAATGCTCATGCGTAATATTCGTTAGCACTGCGATACTGTACGGTACTCCCCAAACGCGGTGTTGAGCCAACCCATGGCTAGTCGTTTCTAATACAACCCACTCAACTCCTTCAGCCTTCATTTGCTTCAAAAGCTGCATCAACTCTCTCGGTGGAGTGTTCGTTACATGCGCAGCTTTCGGTCTAATATCACCACCAATACCGTAGGCGACAGTAGTCACGAGCCCGGCCTTAAGCCCAGCCTCCGACAGCATCCGATATATCAAATAACTGGTCGTGGTCTTGCCGTTGGTACCGGTAACACCAATTACTTTCAACCCCCGTCCCGGAAACCCATAAACACAGTTCCACAGCACAGCTTCGAGCAAGTGCCCGGTAGGCTCAATCACCCTAAACAACTCCACTGGAATTACTGCTTTCACAATTTTACGAATATTCATTACTTATCAGTATACAAAAGGTTAGCTCTGAACCTAATAACAATATACTGTGCACCTCTGCTATGTTTGGTACACTGTAGTTAATGAAAGTCTTGGGTATTGAAAGTAGTTGCGACGAAACTTCGGCCGCCGTCGTCGAAGATAGCTGCAAGCTACTTAGTGTAGTAACCAATAGTAGCATGAACTTGCACGCTATTTACGGTGGCGTCGTGCCCGAAATTGCTGCCCGAAGCCATATCGAGGCGATTAACCCAGTTATTGAGCAAGCTCTGGATCAAGCTAACTGTACTTGGGACGATATCGATGCCATAGCCGTAACCTATGGAGCTGGCTTAGGTGGCTCCTTACTAATTGGCGTACTAGCGGCCCGCACACTGGCTATTATCAAGAATAAGCCACTCTACGCCATCAACCACGTCGAAGCCCACGTCTATGCTAACTTTCTAACCGAAACCCCCCTACCCGGCTATTCCCTGCCAGCTAAAGTCCCAGAGTTCCCAATGTTAGCCCTGATAGTATCGGGTGGACATAGCCAACTAGTCCTCTTTAAGAACCACTTTGATTACAACCTACTCGGCCAAACCCAAGACGATGCCATCGGTGAAGCTTTTGACAAGGTCGCCAAGATTATCGGCCTGCCCTACCCCGGTGGACCAAGTGTCAGTAAAAAAGCTCTAGAGGGTGATCCTAATAAGTTTCAATTGCCTAAGGCCCACATGCACGAGAAATACGACTTTAGTTTCAGTGGTCTCAAAACAGCCGTTCTAAGGCTGGCTCAACAGCAGATTGGTGAGGACTTCACTTTTCCATCTAAAAACCTACCAGACCGGCTAAATGAGGCTCAGAAAGCCGATATTGCCGCTAGTTTCCAGCGCGTTGCTATCGAAACCGTGGTTGATAAGACGATTATGGCATTCGAAGAGTTTCACCCGAAAAGTGTCGTGATTGCCGGCGGCGTAGCCGCTAGCGCTGAACTACGTCGCCAATTATCCGATCTACTAGCCATACCAATTGCCTATACCGACCCCAAGCTATGCACCGATAACGGTGCCATGATAGCCACCCTCGGCTGCTTCAAAGCTATGCTGGGCCAGCCAACTACAGACCCCTACTCTCTCGACATCCAGCCTAATCTAAGCATGTAGCCCGTTGGGGCGAACTATGGACCTACCCATAAACCGCAATGCAATATCGGCTACCCCGTTCGATTTGGAGTCTAAGCTACCCAATTTACGGTATTGTAAGGCTATACATGTCAAACAGCTAAGTTCATATGAAAGTACGTTAATTATAGGATACTAGTTAAGTCATCTTTGGTGAACGTTACAGAGGTGGTACAATAGTTTTACATGAAACTACCAAAAATCTACGAACCAGGTGATTACGAAAATGATATTTACGCTCTCTGGGAACACAGTGGGGCGTTCGTAGCTGATCCGACCTCCAAAAAAGAACGATTCTCGATTGTTATGCCACCGCCTAACGAAACCGGCACGCTTAGCCTTGGTCATGCCTTATTCTTGACCCTTCAAGACATTATGGCTCGCTATAACCGGCTAAAGGGCAAAGATGTGCTGTGGCTGCCAGGGACAGATCATGCGGCGCTGGCTGTTAACGCCCTGATTGAGAAACAGCTCACTAAAGAGGGAACTGATAAACACGCCATCGGTCGTGATGAGTTCTTGGAGCGAACCCGCCAATTTGTCGGCCAGAGCCGGGGAACAATGCTGGCTCAAATGAAGGCCATGGGAGCCAGTGCCGACTGGTCACGCCTGCGTTATACCCTCGATCCAGCGCTCAGTCGCTGCGTCAACGAGGTCTTTGTCGGCATGTACAACGACGGCCTTATTTACAGGGGTAGTCGGATAGTCAACTGGGACCCAAACCTTGAAACTACTGTATCAGACGACGAAGTCGTCTACGAAGAACGAAAGGCCAAATTCTATACCTTTAAATACGGCCCGTTCGAGATTGGTACAGCTCGGCCCGAAACAAAATTTGGCGATAAATACGTTGTTATTCACCCCGACGACAAGCGCTACACCCAGTACAAGCACGGCGATACCTTCGAGGCCGAATGGATAAATGGCAAAGTCACCGCCACTGTTATCAAAGATGCTGCCGCTGACCCTAACTTTGGTACTGGCGTCATGACTATCACCCCTTGGCATAGCCAAGTCGACTTCGAACTCGCCGAACGATACGGACTCGATAAAGAACAGATTATCGATTTCCATGGGAACTTATTGCCGGTCGCTCAAGAGTTCGCCGGTATGCCGATTGCTGAAGCCCGCGATAAAATCGTTAAGAAGCTAGACGAAAAGGGTCTCCTAGTCAAAATTGATGATAATTACATTCACAACGTCGCTGTTAATGACCGGGGCAAGGGAATTATTGAACCACAAGTCCGGTTGCAGTGGTTCGTCGACGTTAATAAACCAGTCGTCGACTGGAAGGGAAGTCGGCGCAGCCTAAAACAAGTTCTGCAAACGGTTATCCGTGACAAAGACATCGAGATTATTCCCAGTCGGTTCGAAAAAACTTATTTTCACTGGATAGACAACCTAAGAGACTGGTGTGTTAGCCGTCAAATCTGGTGGGGACACCGTATACCAGCCTGGTATCGGACTGACACTGACGGCAAGCTAGAAACTTACGTCGGTTTGCAGCCACCAACTGATGAGAGCGAAGGCTGGAATCAGTGGGAACAAGACCCCGACACGCTCGATACCTGGTTTAGCTCGGCCCTGTGGACCTGGAGCACGCTGATCGACCAAGATTTGGCCAAAGATTACACACTCTCTTTAGAAGACCTGCTTAAAAGTAGTCCAGATTTTCAAGCCTATCACCCAACATCAGTTCTCGAGACCGGCTGGGATATCTTGTTCTTTTGGGTGGCCAGAATGATTTTGTCGACCACTTATGCTACCGGTCAGATACCTTTCAAGACTGTCTATTTGCATGGCCTAATTAAGGCCGAAGACGGCAAAAAGATGAGTAAAAGCCGCCCTGAATCGATTATTGATCCACTAGACGTTATTCCTAAATACGGCACCGATGCTCTTCGTATGGCGTTAATTATGGGGGTTAGCCCCGGCAATGATCAGAATTGGGGCTGGGGCAAGATTGAGGCCAACCGTAACTTCTGCAACAAGCTATGGAACGTGGCTCGCTACTGCGAAGACATCCTAGGCGATAAATTTGAATACACTAATCGACCAAAGCCCGACAGTCTAGCAGACAACTGGATATTGCATAAATTACAACAATCAACAGAGGTTATTGCCGCTAATCTAGACTCATATAAATTTGGCGAAGCCTACGACAGGCTATACCATTTTGTCTGGGACGACGTGGCCGATTGGTATATCGAAGCGTCCAAGTCGGCGCCAAACAGGGAAGTGCTGGGGTATGTATTATCGTCAGTCCTCAAGCTAGCCCATCCGTTTGCTCCATTCGTGACCGAAACTATCTGGCAAACTCTGGCCTGGACGGGTGATTCACTGCTTGTCAGTGATACCTGGCCAACACCAGCCAAAAATGACCATAAGGCTGCAGCCGAATTTGAATCTCTGCAAGCAGTCGTAACCGAAAGTCGCTATTTGATTAAAGAGTTAAGCCTCAAGAGCGCCACCTTGTATCATAGCGATGTAGATGCAATATCTAACAACAGTGCTTTAATCGCCCGTCTGAGCGGCCTCAGCGGCGTCGAGGCAGTCACTTCCGGCACAGGGTTGCACCTAACTAGGTCAAACTATGATTGCTGGCTGGACGTCGATGCCCAAACAGCCCGCAGCTATATTACCAAGCTGGATACACAGCGAGCTGATGGCCAGAGGCTAGTTGTTCAGCTGGAAGGCCGACTCAACAATGACGCCTATGTCAAGAACGCCCCCGAGAAACTGGTTAAAGAAACTAAGGACCAATTACAGGCAGCTAATGATAATCTAGCGCGCCTCGAAGCCGAGAAGCAACGCTTTAGCGAACTCAGCTAATCCGTAAGTACGACAAAACTTTTTTATAAATATGAATTATGACCGGTGGTGACGTATATACGTCACCGGAGTTAAGTCAATTATTTGCTATAAAGCTTAGTTGGCCGGCTCGAGGACTTCGCGGACTTTGGCGATAGATTCCTCTGGTTGATAGGCGTCAAACCAAGTTGTTCGCCAGCCCAGTTTCTCGGCAGCGATGAGATTTGGCCGATCGTCGTCAATTAAAAGAATCTCTGATTGAGCTACCCCAGACCGCTCGGCCGCAATCTCAAACATGTGTATCTCGGGTTTTAGAGCGTGGACCTGGGATGAGTCAATAATGGCGTCATAAGTAACTTTCGGCAACAAGCCACTATCTAACATTGGGCTAACCAAACCAGGCATAGTGTTTGTCATTAGGCCAAGGCGGTAATTCTCGGCTACCCACTGCACGAGCTCGGCCACACCAGGTGTCGCTTCGACTGATTCGAGATAATACTTTTGCCAATCAACCATCACGTTCAGCCGTTCGGCTAGAGCCGTATTAAGTACGTCGACAGTCGTGTCGCCGCGGCAAACTTCATCATTGTAGTGCCAAAAAACCGATTCTACGACATCGGTCGAGACACCAGCTTGATCAGCCAGGCGCGTAAAAGCCCGGTTATAAAATCGCACCAGGCAGCCATTCATGTCAAAATAGACAAACCGAGCACCATTTTTAGAGACTTTCTTGCTCTGGCCAGGAACTTCCTTGGAGGGCAGGGCGCTTAGAAGTTCATCTAAACCGATACCTAGCGTACCGGCAATCCGTTGAATCGTGAAAACCGAAGGTGATTTGATAGCCCCACGCTCGATTTTGGCTAGCGTAGAATAGCTAAGACCAGATTTCTGGCACAAACCCTGTTGCGTTAATCCGGCTTTGCGACGCGCCGCCTGGACTACCTCACCCAAACGCTTCTCATCCATGGCCATATTGTACCAGCCAAGCAACTATTTATCCAACAAAACTAGCCGTAATTGGTTAGACTAGAAAACTACTATGAGCTCATTACCTTGCTAATGACTGTCAGACCGACAATAAACACACCAACACCAGCAATTATAGACACCATAAGAGCAGGGCCAGTATTGCCAGTACCGGTACGACGTGACATCTTGCTATAAACCCAAGTACCAACACCCGCCGCCAACATAAAAGCAATTACTACGGAACTCATAAGTCATCCTCCATTCTTAACCTATCAGCCATAATCGCTAGGGCAGCATGATCGGGCTCAACAGACATGTCAGGCCTCGAACGGTATTCCTCGCCAGTAGAAAAAGAGAAAACTTTGATATGAGCATGATTATCTATATCTAATCCTTCAATGACTGCCCCTACCCGGCTTTTCTCTGGCATTTTCTTTCGTAAATGTTGGCCAACCTTTTGTACTGTGGCCATTAGCGACAGATAATCATCTCTAGCCATTTCCCAAACGAAACTAATTTGTTTTTTAGGTACTACTAAAACTTGACCCGGTTGAATTGGATGAATATCAAGAAAAACAAAAGTTTTATTATCTTCATAGATCTTGTAGCAGGGGATATCACCCTTAATAATCTTGGTAAAAATAGAATCTTGCACTATACCTGTATTCTACCACCCCAGACTAATACTCACACGGTTTATTCAGGAGGATTTTTGTAATGTCAGTTACCTCAGCTGATTACGTAAGCCATTGCTTAGTAGCCCACTGGAAGTCCGTGCATTCAACTGGATCTAAATTGATATCACCCTCATAGTGCAACGCTATCGAGCCATATTCCATAATCAGAGTACCCGCCCGCGCTCCTTCATTAATTACATACTGACGCAGTAGTTCGGGGCTAGATAAGCCCACACTTGACAATCTCAAACCTGTCTCTTCTTCTAATTCACGAGTGGCAGTAACATCCAAGGGTTCACCGGGGTTCGCCTTGCCACCCGGGGCTTCCCATAAACCGGGGTTGTGGGGGGAACTAACTGGTCGTCGGATGACCAGAATAAGCCCCTAAACAACAAGTGCTGTCCGGACAGTATTAATCTGATTTAATGACTCAATCATAGAAAAAATCCTCAAATAACCGAACTATAATAATTATGGCGGAGAGGGAGGGATTCGAACCCTCGATAGGGTTGCCCCTATACCACATTTCGAGTGTGGCGCACTAGACCAAACTATGCGACCTCTCCATGGACACTAATTATATCGGTTGCTTAATCATTCACAAAAGATAAGCCTAATACTGTATGATACAAAGATAAATCTTAACAAAAAGGGGCTAAACAAATGGCCAAGAATAACGAACGCAAAGTAATTGATAAGGTCTTAATCCTATTTGGTGTCGTAGCAATGGTAACCCTAGTGGCTATCGGCAGTGTCGCCTGGTGGGCTTCTAGCTTTATAGGGAACCAGGTAAGCACTGAGCTCAGCGCTCAAAAGATATCTTTCCCAGCCAAAGGCCCAGCCCTCGACCCAGAAGAATTTCCTGGTTTGCAACAATACGCCGGTCAGCAGGTCGATAATGGCGTCAAAGCTAAAGCCTTTGCCAACGAATTTATAAATGTCCACCTAAGTAAAATCGCCGATGGCAAAACCTACTCCGAGATAAGCAATGAAGCTATGGCTGACCCAACAAACACCGAGCTCCAGCAGCAAAAAACAACACTATTTCAGGGTGAAACCCTGCGTGGACTACTCCTGAACGCCTACGCGTTTGGCACAGTCGGTACAATAGCTGGCGCTGCGGCTATCATAGCCTTCGCTGGCGCGGCTTTAATGTTCGCCTTGGTACTACTTGGTCTCCGGCACATGAAACGTGCCTCCTAGCTCTTACCGCAGGTAAGGCCGTCTTAGAGCGAATCTGAGCAGGGCAGAGCGCTAAGTGCGCCCTCACTACACCGTACTTCGTAGGCTCTGGCACACTAGCGCATTTAGCCAAACAAAAAGCCCGTCAAAAGACAGGCTTTTTGTTTGGTGTACCCGACAGAATAGCGCCCTACGGGCTTCTCCGTAAGAGCTTTCTCAGAATAAATTCCTGCGAGAGCTATTACTACGCCGAACCTCTTTTGCTTCGCAAAAGTACGGTTCGAACCCTTGTGAGCCAAAATAAAGACCCCAGCATTTGCTGAGGTTTTCATTTTGGTGTACCCGACAGGATTCGAACCTCCGACCTTCGGCTCCGCAAGCCGACGCTCTATCCAGCTGAGCTACGGGTACAAACGTTTGCTCCACAAACTTAAAGTTTACAAAATTATAAATCAACCATTTGCCAATAATAAATTGATGGAACAGGGGTAATTCTACCATAGTAGTTGATATAAAGCTAGCCCAGCGATCAGTTAGAAACATTACAGACACGCTGTAGTATGTTTTGCTACGATACGTTCAGTAAAGGAGGCCGAGGGATGAAACAAGTAACTCACAAGCAATCACGAGCGATTCCTGTTGAGGATGTTTTCATGAATGATAACCTGAGCCTAAACGAGAGCTAACTTCGACTTCTAGGAGCTCCACTCCTAATAATTCGGCGTCGAGCCAGCCGAAACACTATATAGGCAGCTCCTAGGACCAGGACAATTCCAGTAACATACAGGCCATATCGGTAAATTGTTTCAATATGATTACCTCCAAAATAGCCTACTACGCCCCATGTACCAGCCCAAAGTACCGCTCCTATTAGGTTACAAATCGTAAACCAGAGCCAGGGCATTTTGGTGATACCAGCCACTATACCGTTAACCTGGCGTAGCCCATCTACAAATCTGGCAAAGATAATAACAAGTCCGCCACCCCTCTTGAAGAAAGTCTCGGCTACGAGCATCCGCTTGGGCGTTAAGAATATATATCTACCATATTTTCGGACTAGCGGGCGACCGCCCTTTAGGCCAATAAAATAGCCAATACTATTCCCGATAACAGCCGCCAGGAAGGCGGTCAGTATTACCAGAGCAATATTTAGTTGACCTACCCCAGCAAAAAATGCCGCCGCCACTAGCATAGTCTCACCCGGCACCGATACCCCGAAGCTCTCGATAAATATCAGTCCACCGACGGCTAAGTAGCCGTAGCTATGAACAATCGGTGCTAGCGAAGATATTAGGGCGGGAACATGCTCGGCTGCCATTTAGGTGAGAATATTTACGGCTCGAGCGGCGACTAGAGCAACGGCTACCAGAGAAACTATTGACTGAGCTAGCATTAACAGCTTAGCGCGGCGCGTCAGCGGCATAGTATCAGTTGGACTAAAGGCCATAGCATTGGTCGAGCTAACGTACAGATAGTCGGCGAAAGTCGGTTTCCACAAGGGATGACTAATTTCGTCGTTCTGCTGCTGCGGGAAAGAGAAGTCTAGTTCATAGCGTTTGAGTGTATGACGCTGCCCAGGTCCGCCTCCATCTACTTCCCAGTACCAGAGAGCAAAAATTATGATATTTGTTAGATAAATATTGACCGCCGCCAAGATTAGGCCTCGTCCATCACTAATACTATGCTGGAGTAACTGATCGGCAACATGAATTAGAGCATAGCCATTAGCTAGCGTTGTGATGCCAATCAGTAGGATTACATTAATGCGCCGGCTGAGTGACTTGAAAACTCTTTCTTTCGGAGTTGTCACAGATAGTGCCATTATCAATACCAATTCTATAAGTGGGATAATATAATGCGTCCCAAACGAAAATCGGTCGGGCAGATACAGCTGAAAGGCAATAGCCGCCAGCATGGCTAGCTGAACATGCCAAACTGGGTCGTGTAATCGGTGTTTGTTTCCTAAAAAGGTCATCCTAGACATTGTACACGCTGCCAACACGTCGAGCTATATACTAAGAATCAAAGACAGACTAAACTATTACAGTGATAAAACATGCAGTTATTTATATTTTTGGGCTCGGCGATCACCACAGCAGAGGCCAGAAGTTGGCCATCGGTCTGGCTCAACCTCTACACAATGTCGATATCGAAACATTTCAGATGCAATGGCTCCAAAAACAGCCATACGAGGCTCGATTCACTATATTACTCAATCGAATAGATGAGCTTAGTAACCGAGGTTATAAAGTCTCGCTTATTGGAGTATCTGCCGGTGCTAGTGTGGCAGTTAACGCCCTTGCGGCCCGCCGTAGAATCATTCACCGTGTTGTTTGTATATGTGGTAAATTACGAAACCCCGATACCGTACATCCCGATGTCTACCAAAAGAATCCAGCTTTTAGAGAATCTATGGACAAGCTGCCGATCAGCTTGAGCAAGTTAAGCCAAGTCGATCTGAGTCATATATTATCTATCAAGCCCCTAGCTGATGAGTTAGTGCCGCCGAACGACACTATTCTAGTGGGGGCAAAATCTAAGACTATATTCTCCGCTGAGCATAGTCTAAGTATCGCACTGGGTATTACGCTCTACAGCCAGATGATCTTTGGGTTTATCAAGAGAGATGACTAGAAGCGAATCCGCTTTAGAAGACCATCAACGGCGTCCTGGCGATGACTCTCGTGTGGTAAGTAATCGGATAGGGCGTCAATTACAGTATCTTCCATTTCTGGTGCTAGATATATAGTTAGCCCTGGTGCGAAACGCTGAAGCGGCAAAAATATAACACTTACAATAGCACCGTCTTCGCTAGCCGTAAAAGATTTAAAATCGCTATATAAATATGTTCGATTATCTATGTGAAGGCCATCATTACCCAAGGTATATTGCCGAACGCGCGGTTTCTGGCGGGCCGAAATGCCTAACATCAAAATAGCTAAGACTATGGCTATAATGGAGATTATATTGTGCCCAGTCAAAAGATAAGCAGCTCCACCTAGAATAATGGCAGCCAAGCCTAGGGCAGCGTACCACCCGGGAGATTTCTCGTGCGAGATAAATTCTGATGCCGTCCAGGATATATCTTCTGTCGGATTAGCCAAGTCTGGCGCTTTAAGTCCAGTCGGGATGTTAGATTCCTGGGCTTCTTGATCGAAAGGTCGATTAATACCCAAACCATCTACGGCCTGATTTGATGTTCCGGATTGAGGTGTCGGAGTTGGTTGATCTGGTTGCTCGGTCGGGGTCGGTCGCTGGGGCTCTGGTGAACCACCAGGGGCCTGTTCGGGCGGTCGTGGTGTATTATCACTGCCCCCAGGTAAAATAACTTGTCCTGGTTGATTAGAGCTCTCGTCCATAAGCGTTATTGTACTATATTTGTAGATACTTATGTTTTAGTTTTAGATAGGACAGTATCATTTGAGTTAATAACAATCACCACACCAAACAAAAAAAGCCCAGTTTCCTGGGTTTCTTTTGGCGGAGAGAGAGGGATTCGAACCCTCGCAGGGACTCACGCCCCTCTAACGATTTAGCAAACCGTCCCCTTCAGCCACTTGGGTACCTCTCCACGGCCGTGAGTTACGTACGTTCACGTAGCTCCTGTATGTTCATAAACGAAGGGGACGGAAACCGTCTATTCATTTACGTTTCACGCAGCAGCCACTTGGGGACCTAGCGACGTCTACCTATTCAATTCTACCTCATTCAACAGATTGAAACTAGCTATTATCAAGTATTTGGCGGAGAGAGTGGGATTCGAACCCACGGTACCGTTGCCGGTACGACAGTTTTCAAGACTGTTTCCATCGACCACTCGGACACCTCTCCATAAAAACAGAGTATATCACATTTTGAAGCGGTATGTAGTACCGTGTATAATATGCACTTAATGAGAGACACTCAAAGAAAAGGCGACATCGCGGTTGCCCAAGCTATTGCATCTTTTACACGTCTCGGCTTCGACATAGCACTACCGCTCACCGAGTCAGCTGCCTACGATATACTAGTAGACGACAACCAGGGTATTCATCGAGTACAAGTTAGATTCTGCAGTGGGGTAGAGGTTGAGTTACGTAGAATCCACTCAAATTCCAAAGGCTATGTAATAAAAAAGACGAAGGTAGATGCCTACGACTGGCTCTATATACTAAAAGGTGACGGGCAACAGCATCTAATTAAGAAATGTCTAGATGGCAGGAGGTCTATCCGCCCAAAACAAGATAGTATCTTAAAAGTTTAGTCATAAGCCGTCTAGGCTTGGGCAAAAACTATAGCATCAACCCGCTTGGCGCCGGCCCGTCTCAGAATTCGGGCAGCAGTTTCAAGAGTAGCCCCGGTAGTTAGAACATCGTCAACCAGAATAACGTGAGCACCAGATATTCGGTCGGCGTGGATTGGGCGAAAGGCACTTTCTAGCTGTCTGAGTCGTTTAGCTCGATTGGAGCCCATTTGCTGAGTCTGGCCAACCCTAGCCAGCAGGGAAGACTGCTGCCAGCGTGATAAGTCTGCCAGTTCACTAGCCAGCAGCACCGCATGATCATAGCCCCGCATTCTCACTCTAGAAGTAGCCGTCGGTACTTCTACCAATAAGCCCTCATCTAAATAATCCAGATGGCCCAACATCAGCTGGGCAGCTTCCCGGCTACCAGCCTGGGCGCGGCCATATTTTAAATGGTGAATCAATTTACGAGCCAAACCATCATGATGAGCCAGCACCAACACCTGCTTAAGGGGCGTTTGTTGACTACACTGATCACAAGTTGCGTAATTATCCGTCACAGCCTTACACCGATAGCAGCGAGACGGCACAGGCGTTATTTCCTGTACACAAGCCTCACAAACTAGCCGATTAACCTCTAGACCACACCCCAGGCAGATATGCGGCGCGACAATGCTGATTATCTTTTCAATTAACTGCATGTTGTATTTAATCTGTTGTAAATATGTGCCCTTTAGGTTGCACCCTGTTACAATTCTAAGCTATACTGCCTTTAATACAAAGACGCAAGGAAAAACGTTTATATAAGCCCCAAGGGGCGGAGGGTAACAACAATGGCACGAAGAAGTCGTGATGATGATTTGCTGATGGAAGAAGACGAATTGACCGCTGCCTTTTTGGGTGACGATGACAATACTATAGTTGCTGAAGTTTCCGATGGGGGAGCTGCTCAGCCAGATCCAGTCCAAGACGACTGGGACGAAGAAGAGGCCGTACCTGGTCAACTAGCAGTCGATGTTTATGAAACTAAAGAGAAACTTGTAGTTAAGGCCCGCACAGCCGGCGTTAATAAGAGTGATCTTGATGTCAGTATTTCAGATAATACACTGACAATTCGCGGCACATTGTCGGCCGGCGCCGAAGAAGAAGTCGAGAACTACTTCGTTCAGGAGTGTTATTGGGGCGAGTTTAGCCGCAGCATTGCCTTGCCGGTACCAGTTAAAGAAGACGAAATCGAAGCCCTCTTAAAAGACGGCGTCCTAACTATCTCGTTTAATAAAGTTAAACAAGACACTGTTAAGAAGATTCAGATTCTATAGTCATACAATTAGCTACATATAAAAACTCCTCTATCTTTAGTAGAGGAGTTTTTATATGTATTGGTGGTTACTTAGAGCTAGTTTCCACTAACAGCTTTGTTGACTACAAAGTGGACTATTATCTGGGCCAGAGCAACGATAACTAG
>JBDTES010000016.1:0-41556 GCA_039922435.1 Saccharimonadales bacterium (SeqCode) | reverse complement strand
GTGTCAGAAGGCGATTGACAGTATTACGGTTTAAACTAGCTAGTGAGGCAATCTGAGTGGCGGTCATATCCTCACAAAACAACCTAACTAACTGTCTGGATTTAGCCTCAGAAATATGTGAACGAATGAAATACTTATTTTCCATCTGTTAGAAGCATACTACATAGCCTCTAAACTAGTCTTGAACCTTAATTAGATAAAGGCGGGCTAAAACCACCTGGTATTTATTAATATGATACTAGCCAGAGCGATTGGAATAATTAGCAATATTTATAGACTTATTTGGGCTGGCCGCCCATCATCTTTAGCATTGGCCAAGCGCCAGTTTTGATAAATCGGATTAATAGCCAAGCGCCTATCCCAATGAAGATAATATTTAGGACAGTTGTGTAATTGAACGATATCCCGGCCATAGCAGCAGTGATGTGGTGTGGTTCGGGCATTAGACCAATTAAACTGAAGATTAGTTCGGTTAGCCAACCGGCTATGACCATGGCGGCGTAGAAGCTGCCAAGGATGAATAGCATCATTTTGGTGCCGTAATACTTGCGGTAAATAAATAGGATTGGGATGATGATTAAATCAGCGAAGATAAATGATACGACGCCACCAAAACTAATGCCGTCATTCCATAAGACGGCGGCTAGTGGCACGTTGCCGATTGAACAGACAAAGGTTAACATGGCGATAATTGGCCCGATGATGGGCCCCCATAGTTTAGACACTAGTGGGTGCGAAGCTAGAAACAGCCAGCGGAAAACCGAGCTTGGTACCCAGGCCGCCACTGCTCCAGCAATCAATAAGCCACCGATTAGATCTTTCCAAATGGCGGCCACTTCCATAACAAAAATGTGGCTGATGCTGGTCAGACCCTCGGCCGAGCGCAGACGATCTATGAATGAACCTTTGCGGCCAATCGTCATATCCATGGCGGCGTGGCCTTCCATCGAGCCAGCTAAACTTTGGTTGGCTTGTTCGAAGGCGGCCTGCAGTATTTTTTTACGCAGAAACAGTCGAAAGATTATAGCGACTAAGATAATCATAATTGGCCCACCGACAAATTCGGCTAGCGTAAATCGCCAACCTAGTAAAATAGCCAAGTAAATACCTAGCTCGACCACTAAATTGGTGCTGGCAATTTCAAACGCCATGGCGGCCGTAAAGTTGGCGCCACGTTTAAATAGCGATCGAGCAATTGCTACCGAAGCATACGAGCAAGACGAGCTGGCTGCCCCTAGTCCGGCCGCAATAGCCAGAGTTTTGGGGCTGTTATTACCGAGTAGTTTGCGTACGGCTTGCTTGCGCACGATTGACTGAATAATAGCCGACAGCGTAAACCCCAAAATTAGTGACCACAAAATATTCCAAGTCATCAGGCCGGCAATGCCCAGGGCGTGTAATAGACCGTGAATCAGGCTCACACTTTTGCTTTCTGGGCTTCGATTGATTTCCTAGTAATTTCCATGTTGCAGCTGTGAGTCTTGGCGCACCAAGCTTGGCAAGCTTTGGCGGTTTGCTTATCAAGATAATGCAGCCCACATTCTGGGCATTGGTAGGTTTTAATCTCGCTCATATCATCGCCTTACTAATTAGTTTATAGCTGTCTTTAAATACATTGAAGCAGAGGTGATTCATGCTAGTCTCTTATTTTTTAGCTTCAAGTGATTCTGCAGGTTGGCAATTAGTTCGGCTCTGTTCGGGACGACACCTTGGGAAAAGCGCTGGCCATTTATAGTAACAATTGGTGGATGCCAGCTGTGCCAAAAGAGGCAGCTAATAATGTTATTAAACCAGGGTTTTACGATTATTTCGACGTCGTTTTCGATGTTTAGCTCTTTAACGGCGCTCCGAACCAGCCCAACGCTCATATCGCATTCTAGGCAAACTGACTCCGGAACTCTGAAGAATAACTGCTTGCCAGTCATTCTATAAATTATGATGCGAATGGGTTTAAATTGCTTAGCCATTGCTTTAAAACATCGACCGCATATCATCGCTGGCAGTCGGAAAAGCGAAGATTGGTGATTTTAATTGATTAGTCGTAAGCCCAGCGTCAATAGCTAAGCTAAAAATGTTAATTAGGTCTTCGGCGTGGTTACCGATTAGGTGAGCCCCAATGATTTTATCAGTTCCCTTTTCGACTAAGATTTTACTCCTGGCATGTTTGACGCCTAGTCGTAAGCTATCAAACCAGCCAGTCAGATCGGTATTTATAGTCTCGTAATCGATACCTTTATCGCTGGCTTCAGCTTCTGTGTAGCCGACTTTGGCAGCAGTTGGGGTAGTAAAGATTACGCTCGGCGTCGATAAGTAACTTGGCTGTTTATGTTTGTTGCCTAACAAGTTATCGGCCACAATGCCGCCCTGGACGCCAGCCACCGACGATAGTGGTGGCCCGGCGGCAGCCGCGTCTCCGGCCGCATAGACATCTGGATTAGAGGTGCTCTGCAGGTAGTCATTAACGAGTATGCCGCGTCGAGTGTCGTAGTCGACATTAGCAGCTTCGAGGTTTAGGTCGGCAATAGCTGGTGGGCGGCCAGCCCCGTGCACCACTAGATCGGCTTCGAAGGTGCGACCGTCGGCTGCAGTTACGGTGTACGTCTCATCATGCTTTTCGATTTTTTGGACGCCAGCGTTAAGTTCTAACTTAATGCCAACTTCTTTGGAAGCAGCGACAAGTTCCTGAATAATGTCGGTATCAAACATGGCTAGTGGCTGATCGTTACCGTGCAATATAGTAGCTTCGGCCCCAAAGCGAGCTGCCACGTGGGCAAATTCAAACGAAACGTAGCCGCCGCCCACGAACACAATCCGCTTTGGCAGGTTGTCGAGCTCCAAAAAATCATCACTGGTTATTAAATGTTCGAAACCTTCAATCGGAAGTTTGGCGGGCTTAGCCCCGACAGCGATATGAACTTTCTTAGCCTCGAGCTGCTGACCGTCGACTTCCAGCTGTAAATTGTCTATAAAGCGTGGCGAGCCAGTAAAGACGTCTATTCCAGCACCCCGCAAAGCCTTTTCAGTGCTGGGGGGAACTGGGTCGGTAAAAGTTTTTTTAAACTTGATAAGTTCTGCCCAACTCATTTCGGCTGGGCGAGTTATGATACCGATTTCACCGAGCCTCCGGTTGATATCGGCTATCTCGGCAGTTCCAGCTAGGACTTTCTTAGGTATGCAACCGCGGACCGAGCAAGTCCCACCAAATAGTCCATCATTAATAACTGCCACGCTCCAACCAGCTTGCTGGCATTTCATGGCCACTTGAAAGCCGGCACCACCGGTTCCCAGTACTATTAGATCGTATTGTTTCATTTGTTGTCCCCTTCTTTTATTTTCTATGGCTTAATTACGCCAGCCTATAGACTAACCGCTAATAACGCTAATAACGTTTCGGAAAGCATCGTCTACTAGCGAGTAGCAAATTGTCTGGCCGCAGCGGCGGCTACTGACTAACCGAACGGCTCGAAGCCGGTTTAGACTATGCGAAGCATTAGATACTGAAGTGCCGACTAGCTCGGCAATAGTTGTGACGTTTAGCTCTGGGTAATGTCGCAGTAGATAGCAAATCTTAAGGGTTGTTGGGCTACCGATGGTGCCGCACTGCTGAGCGCACAGCTCAATTGCCTGGCTGTCTCGAAGCTGCTGTTTAATTGCTTGAACATTTGAATGCATATTCAAATGATATACCCAAACGATAGCTTTGCAAATACTTAAATTATAATTATCTGGATCTACTTGGGCGCTTAGTAGTGATTTGCCTGCAGCTGTAATTTATTGGTCTGAATTTTGTTAAATCTAAACTATAGTTTTAGGTTTAGTTATTTTTTAGATCGGTGAGGGCAACCCTGCCAGCAGCAAGGGCGCCTCATGCCAGACGTTAGTTTAGATAGACCCACTTCGATTCGTCGTTGACGAGTCTTAGCTTTTTTAGCTGATGTAACCCAGCAAATCCATTCGTTTCGAGCCAGTGGTGTTATATTACTCCACAACTTTGTGGCACTAATTGAGCTACCTATAGCCGTTTGGAAATCGGCTGGTATTTCGGTGTGGACCGTACCGGCTAATAAATCTTTCGTGGTCATAGTTCTATATTATATTCAATCTGGCTGGATTTGTATTGTATCTAGTTTTGGAGCGATTACTCTTTATCGATGGTAATGCGGGGGAGGATTTTGTTGAGCCAGGCCGGTAGCCACCAAGCGCTTTTGCCGATTAGGGTCATTACGGCCGGGACTATTATCATTCGGACTAGAAAGGCATCGACTAGAACGCCAATGGCCAGGGCGAAGCCGAGTGCTTGAACGGTGTTATTACTGTTAGAAATGAAGCCGGCAAAGACTGACGTCATGATGATGGCTGCCGCCGTAACGACTTTGCTGCCGAGACTGAAACCATTAACAACCGATTGCTTGGCTTTGCCGGTTCGAACGTACTCTTCGTGCATGTTTGATACCAAGAAAAATTCATAATCCATAGCTAGCCCAAACAAAATACCAGTACCAATGATTGGTATAAAGCTAACGATTGGCGCCGGGGCCGCCGCAATTCCAAACCAACCCCACTGGAAGACTGCGACCAGGGCGCCGAACATAGCGCCAACCGATAATAGATAGCCCAGCGTGGCCTTGATGGGTACTAAGATTGAGCGGAAAGCTAGAATTAGTAGAACGATTGACAGGCCGACTACGACTAGCAGATAAACCGGTATGGCAGCTGATAGCTTGCCGTTTATATCTATCTGCAGAGCTGTCGCGCCGGTAACTGTAAACTGGACGTCTTTGCTAGCCCAGCTTTGCTGACTGGCCGGATCGCGCAGTGTGTTTATTAGGTCTTTGGTGGCTTCGTCGTAAGTACCAGTTTTGGGGATTACTTGCAGGATCCCGGTGGTGCCATCATCGCTGGCCAGCGTTGGCATCACCTCGGCGACATTGGACTGGGCGGCGATTTTATTACCGATAGCTTGCAAATGGAGGCGTTTGGCGTATTCAGTAGACTTAATATCTAGAGTCTTGAGTGCTTCAGCCTGCTTGGTGCTGGCTTGCTCGGCGGTTTGACGCATTTCAGTTTGGATAGTTGCCACTTCGGCCGGTGAGTTAGCTGACTTTAGCCTTTGTTGGAACTGGCTCTGCATAAGCTCTGATTCGGCGGTTATTTTTTGCTCGAACTGAGCAGTAAGTGCCGTTTTGGCAGCAGCTTTCTCAGCATCTGTAACTGGCTGCATGTGCTCGACGACTACTACTAGTGGCGCGTTATAGCCGGGGCCGAAGCCTTTGGCGATGGCGTCGTAGGCTTTACGCTCGGTTGTCGTGGTAGCGGCGAATTCATCGGTTGGCAAGCCGAGTGTTAGGGATTTAACCGGAAAGGCGATCGCGCCGATTATGATGATTGGGATAATAATCGACATGATTGGATGACGTGATACAAATGAGCCCCAGCGGTGCCAGACGCTACTCGAGTTAATTGTGTGACTCTCGGTAAACCCACGTACTTGGGCCTCTTCGATTTTACGGCGTAGCTTTTTACCGGCTATCTTTGGCCCGACTAAACGAAACAGGACTGGTAATAGTGTTATCGCTGTAATGGCGGTCATAGCTACGGTGGCGGCACCGGTCAGGCCCATAATAGTCATAAATGGTATTCGGACGACGCTCAGGGCGGCTAGGGCAATAACCACAGTTGCGGCAGCAAATACAACGGCACTGCCAGCGGTTTGTGAAGCTCGAATAGCCGCGGCCCGTCGAGCCATACCGGCCACTAAATAGCTGCGGTAACGGCTGATAATAAATAGCGAATAATCGATACCGACCGCCAGGCCCAGCATAACTGCCAGAGCTGGTGTGGTTGAGTTAACGTCTACGACGTGGCTAAGGCTGAATAGGCCAGCCATAGAAGTGCCAACTGCCAGGATAGCGATTAATAGAGGCATGCCGGCTGCTACCATCGAGAAGAAAGTTATCAAGAGAACGCCGAGGGCAATAAGTAGGCCCACGGCTTCACCCGACCCCAGAATGCTCTCTGGCATCTGATCAACTATGTCACCACCCGCCTCAATACTCAGGCCATCTACTCGGTTACTGTTAATGATGTTGTTAACAGCGGTAACGGTCTTTTGATCAACTGTTCGAGCGTCGTTTTGGAGCTGAACCTGGATGAGGGCTGTCGTATGGCTATCGTTCATGGCGCTTGGATTGTCATAGGGGCTGACAGCTTGTTTGACGCCATCCACTTTGGCAATATTGCTAGTCATAGTGGTGATTTGGTCGTGGTAGCTGTCTAGGATCTTGCCTGCTGGGGCAACTACGACGATTCGAGCCGAGCCTTTGCCGGCGTCTGGGAATAGTTCCGTCATGCGCTCTAGGCCAACATAAGCTTCCGTACCGGGAATGCTGACGGTGCTAGAGGGAGTTTTAAAGTTAGTAGCTGCGCCAAATGCTAGTGCGGCTATAAGAACTAGCCAGATACTAACCATCCGTAGTGGGTGGTCGTAGCTATGGGTGCCGATGGCTTTAAGTATGTTAGGCATGATGTTCCTTTTCTTTAATAATTTTTTGTAGTGTCTCGGTAAAATCTTGCGACATTCTAAGTGGTGTCTCGAACATTGGGCGATAATATAAGCGAACCCCGTCTTTTTCGGCCTGGACCAGTTTGGCATCACGAAGAATCTTGAGGTGATGCGATATAGCTGGTCTAGACAAAGCGGTTTCAGCTGCTAGCTCGATGACTGAACGGCGCTTACCGCTAGCCAGTAAAAACATTATACGTTGGCGGATTGGGCTACCCAGAGCATTAAACACCGGTAGGTATTTCTTGAAGACTCCAACAGCTTGTTTATCGTTTGTAGGCACGTTGATTACTGTACCTTATTGGTTTAAAAATTTCAACCAAGTTAATTACCTTTTCCTTAATCTCTGAGTAAATAATTGTTTCACAGAGGATAGCTTGAGTAAGAAGGCTCATGTCGGATATAGTGTATTAATTCTAGGAATCTTCCAGGAATCTATATACACTCAAAGCCTACCCCGGGCAGTAAATCATCTTAACGGCTGCATAGGTTGCTATAAGTAATTATCTATTACGTAATCTATTGTTATATATTACAAATAATAGTATAATGTAGTTATGGATGAATATGATTTCGATGTAGCTTTCGGCCAACTAACGGCTCCACTAGAAACAGAATTTGATGCAACCCGAGAGATAGCGAGAAGCGCAGCTTTTAGGACAGAATCACGCCCAATTCCGGAAGGCCTTATATTACACGGGGTTCCTTTAGGGCATATTGCTCTTCGGGGTGATTTCGATGCACTTGACCAAAGATAGTTGCTTCAGAGGTCTCATTTTAAGATCTGCTGTGAGCTAGATATATTACTCTTAAGTTATTAATCATCAGACTACTCATATAGTTCTGAATTAGCTAGCGAGTACTATAGTTATGATAGTTTGGGATCACTGTATTGATAGTTTTCACATTACATACCACCAAAACCATAGCTGCTCGTTATATGATCTAACAAGAGTTTAATAAACCATTCGTTGAATTTACGTGATATGTACTTGCATATGGTACCGATAGCGAAAGAGCTGCTTTGGTGATGAACCTGCGTATAATGAGTTGTATGAAACAGACTTTCAGTTTGGGTTATCTAGCCGCCGTAACCGGAAGCGCCCTTAGGACTATAGCAACGGGTTTTTACGAGGAGCAATATGACAGATTATCGTAAGTACATCCAAACTATCGAAGATTTCCCGAAACCAGGCATCCGCTTTTATGATATTTCACCGTTGCTTGGCAGTGGTACGGTATTTGCATCGGCGATTGCGGATATGAGTAAGCCACTGCGCGACCAGGTGAATAAAATTGTTGGCTTTGATGCTAGAGGTTTTGTATTTGGGGCTGCTATGGCACTCGAGCTTGGTGTGGGTTTTGTTATGCTACGCAAACCCGGCAAGCTGCCGGGTACGATCGAGTCGGTTAATTACGGCCTGGAGTACGGTACCAACACACTCGAGATGCAGACAGACGCAATAGGCTCCGGTGACCGAGTCGTCCTGGTCGATGACGTAATCGCTACAGGGGGCACAGCCCGGGCTGGTATTGAACTCGTTCGACGCGTGGGTGGCGAGGTAGTAGCCTTTAGTGCTCTGCTCGACCTGCCGGCACTCGGCGGTAGCCAGTCAATTAGTAAGCTAAATGTACCAGTGCATTCATTACTACGTATTAGCAATGAAGGCTAGCCACGCATTAGACGCGTAATCACAAACGCGTTTAGATAACTTAACCTAGTGGGTAGGGTGAATTAACGAAATTCGGATGATTTCCATTGTTTAGTTCTATGAGGATGATTTTAGGTCTGATTACTCATAGTAAATTCACTTTTTTATTCTCATAGCTATCTCTAAAGACGGTTTTTAAAGTTTTAGTCAAAGCTGATTTTGCCGGATTTTGGTTTATCGAAGAAGACTCTGGTGCTAGGTTAAGTCGGGACACTTTAAATATATTTGTTCGTAGTCATACCGAAGAGGTAAAATGAAAAGTATAAATTATCGATTTCATTCATGCTCGATTGACTCCAATATACCCGACATAACAACTGCACAGTCACCATCTCGGTTAGAACCACCATCTGGTGTGAAGTTAATGATTGCTCCACAGATATTGACGGGACATTTGTAATGGAGAGTCCCAGCCTGTTCGTCTTCCGTAAAGCCGTCAGCTATGTGTTCTTTGGCTGTAGGATCGCCTTGCACCATTCTTAGTACGTCGAGGCGCGCACAAAATACACGGTCAGATTCTGTTGTGTGTGCATCGTCGCTATGACCTCGAGGGCCTAATTCTCCGTTTCTCATATGATATATTATATCATAATATTCGTACATAGACACTAGTACGTTTTAAATCTGGCACGATATGCTTAATTTCAATTATTCTGTGATAAATAATCATAGACCATGTGCATGTAGTGGTCTTTGGCTAGGTGGCTTTGGCTAGTAAAATCTTTGAGATCTAACCATTGGTAGTCAGTGTGTTCCCAGCTGATTATTATATTTGGCTTTACCCGGCACAAGGATTTGTATAGATAATAAATCCGACCTGACTCGTACTTATCACTTTGAAAAACTAATTCGACTGATTTGCTATCGAACTTGATTCCGATTTCTTCTGAAACTTCACGCAGTAAAGCTGCAATCGGCTCCTCGTTTTTCTCGAGTGTACCACCCGGTAAATCTGGATCGTTTGGCAAGCTTGGGTGGTTACTTCTGTGAAGTAACAGAAGCTTGCCGTCGCCAGTTTGTAACATTAGTTTGGCAACGCCTATCATATCCTGAATTATAGCAAACATGACTACGATTGACAGTTGGTTGTTGACTGGCTACTGATGTTGACCGAGTAGGCGGGCTCGCATTTCTTGAAAATGCTTCTGCTGATCAGGTGCGGCTGGTCTGGCTGGTGATATCACCTGGTTGGGGCCAGATTTGGGTCTAAGCTGTCCACCGATTATATTTACAACCGGAATTATAGTTGGGCTGAGGCCAGTTTTATCGAACCAGAAGTGGGCTCCAAAATCGCGGATTTCTTGTTTGAACCTATCTAACTCGACTCGCCCGAAGCGTTGCTGGACCGCCCGACGTAATTCGGATCTGAACAGGCTAATAAGTTCTTCGGAGCCGCGCATGGCTATAGAGCCTCGACTAATAATGTCTGGGCTAGCTAACAGCTGGCCTGACTTTTTGTCGATATTCAGAACTATTGTTAGAATCCCTTGCCCCGCCAGCATTAGGCGGTCTTTGACAACTAGGTTGCTGACAATATTACCGGTTTGATCAAGTAACAGACTGCCGTGTGACACTTGGCCACCCTGCTCAACCGAATCATTAGTAAAGTACAAGCTGTCGCCGTTGTCGGGCAATAGAACGTTGCGCCTTGGAATACCCTCTTGAATACCGATTTCGGCGTGGTATCGACGCCTGGTAACACCACCATGGACCGGAACTAAAAACTTAGGCCGGACCAGTTGGATCATTTCCCTCAGCTCGTCCCGCCGGGCGTGGCCCGAAACGTGCAATGCACCGCAGCCATCAATTTCGTGAGTCGGGTGACTAAACAAATGGACCCCAATCTTACTTAGTTTGTTGCCGATGGCATCGTAGCGAACCTCATTGCCAGGGATTGGCGATGAGCTAACGACCACGGTGTCGCCTTGGTGTAGTTTGATAGATTTATGGTCACCATCGCTCATTCTTTGGAGGGCAGCATTGGGCTCGCCCTGACCGCCGGTACACATGACGAGTAGTTTGTTATCAGCTATTGTTGAGGCTTGGGTAATCGGTATGATTGTGCCTTTTGGGACTTTTAGAATTCCCTGCCTAACGGCGATTTCGGCGTAACTAAGCATGCCTCTGCCGTCGAGTGCAACGCTTCTGCCAGCCGCTACGGCAGCATTAACGATCATTTGGGTTCGGTTCATATTGCTCGAAAAGGCGGCGACAAATATTCGCCCCTCGGCTTTGTCGATAATATCGTAAAAGGTCTGCTGGAGAGTGCTTTCGGTCTGGACCCGACCTTCGGCATTAGCGTAGCTACTTTCGCTGAGTAGTAGTAGGACGCCTTGATCACCTAGTTCTTTTAGCCGAGTAATATCGGTTGGCCGATGGTCGAGTGGTTCGGGGTCTAACCGAAAATCACCAGTTGCTACAATTCGTCCAATTGGCGTAGTTATGCAGAGGGCCGCCGCATCGGGGAGCGAGTGAGTTACCCGAATAAACTCAACCTCGAACAAGCCGATTTTGATTTGCTCGTGGTTATCTATATTCACAGTAATGAGTTCTGGTTTGAATCCTCGATTGTCTGCCGGCTCGTCGTCTTCAAAAGCTTTCTCGACGACACCAATTGTATAGGGCGAGCCATAGATCGGCGCTGGATATTTCGGTACAGTATATTTTAATCCACCGACGTGGTCTAGGTGACCGTGGGTTATGACGTAGGCTTTGATCTTGTGCTTAATAGATGCGAGGTAGCTAATATCGTTAATTTCGTAATTAACTCCAGGTAAATCTATGCTGAGATTATTGCCACAGTCTAGGATTATAGCTTGATTGCCATATTCGATGATTGCCATATTCTTTTCGCCAACGTTTTCTAACCCACCTAGAAATGTTAATTTTAGTTTGTTGGCTTCGTCTTTAATGAGGTTCGTCCGTATATGGGTGTTTTGAGAGGCAATGGCGTACTGATCGGCTATTTTGTTAGCGTCATCTTGGTTGCGCCTTTGCGCTCGAATGGCTGCGCCCCTAGTCTTTGGTGAGACCACGGACGATTTTAATTTATGGTCAGAGGTCTGACCTAGTTTGTTATTTTGGTTCATATTGTTCCTTATTTTTTAATATTTTCTGGATTAAGTTTTCTGGCTGCCGAACTGGCAGCAAATTATAAAAAGAGATTTTACCTGCAAAAACTATCTAAGACTATTCGTATAAACTGATTTGGTGGTTTCCAGAGGGAGAACCTATAAATTTCATAAGAGATTACTTTATCTTGATGCTATTGTAGCAAATAATAACGCTAATGTCAATAGCAGCCTAGGAAATCTAATCGTATGGCTTGGTCGAGGCCCTGTGGCCTTGCGGTGAGTATCTTTATGCTTCTCGAGTTTCAAAAACTGAAACTTCGGCTCGACGGATTGCTTCATCGACGGCATCAGGGAACTGATCTGAATCTATTGAGTATGCTTGATGAGCTTCGATGCTTGTCATATCTGGCAGCACCAGCCTCCCGATTATGTACGGCGTTCCGCCTAGTATTCCTTTAGCCCTACTGAATACATCTCTATCTTCGCCGTCCCCTGGCGGGTATTCCCTGATATTACTTAGATCATGTTGTATGCCTGTATTTAAATCCCCGAGTGCGTCAACGGCAGTCTGTCGTGTAATTGGATTAGGGCCAGAACCTATACCGCCCATGAATCTAGCCCACATAGTTGATTCTTCATATGTATATTCAGCTTCTGTTTTTGGCCTAGTGTATTCCTCTGACAGACTGGTCACGCCTGGTTGGGTTGGAGTCAATAAGTTATTAGACTTGGACCATGATTGGGCCACACTTTTCTTAATTGTCTCAGGTACAGAATCCCGGAAGCTTGTAGCTATATCAGCTAGTGTAGCCAAGCCTTCCCCTGGCTCGATGCTGTTTGTAGGACTAAATTTAACGATTCTTAATAATTCTAAATATCCATCAGGTAGAGTTCTGGTAATTGTATCGACTCCACTAGCGAGTTGTCTGAGTAGGTTAGGGTCAAAGGTTCCTGACATAATTATAATGGATCTTGTTGTCCTAGGGCTTGTGACTCTGGCAATGCGGAGGTTATAGTTGTCGCCTCGCCTGGGAAGTTGGTACCTGGGACACGAACAACTTCTTTCCAGTTGGGTATACTTTTTTCTACTTGGTTGATTACGTAGTTAATCTCTTGATGTTCTCCTGTGCTGAGAGGAGGTTTAATACCTCCGACTTTGTCTAAATCTAATAGCTGGTCGGCTATAAAAGCCAATTCAGCAGCCTGTGTACCAGAAACTCTTTGGGGAGAGTAATAACCTGACATAAAGTTGGTGCGTTCGAGGACTTCTCGATCGTAGCCGACTGGAGCTTTAATTTCTGCGCCAGATACAAGACGGTCTAAAGCCACTCTAGCTATTGTGCTCACTGGATTAGGTTTCCCAAAACCTTGTGAATTGATATGCTCAAAATCCCCATAGGACTTGGAGTGAAAGCTGGTACGTAGGTCTGCTGGCGTGTAAAACTCTGTCATAATCATGTTATATCATATCATGAATAGATATATAACGCAACTATCAGCTATTACGTGAAAAATTTGTATAAGATAAATCGATTATCGACCACGGTGATGGAATGGTCGATAATCGTTCTACGGGCCGATTAAGCCCTGTTGACCTAGATCTTCTAGAAGCCTTGAACCTTGTCTGATTGTTTGATCGGGGTAGCTAGACGGTCTAGGCTGAATGGTTTGACCCAGTCGTCTGGTTGGCCAGCTATTTCATTAGCAATAGCGGCCGTGGCTGACATAGCCCAAGCCAGTCCCCAGGCTCGGTAACCAGTTATAGCAAAAATGGTCGGATAGCCGGGCAGTGCACCGATGTAGGGCATGCGGTCGTACGGCATATAGTCGCCGGCTAGCCAGCGGAACAAGACTTTGTCGACATCGAACTTCTTACGGACATCATCTATTAGGTTCTGGTGGCGTAAGTCGGCATCGAAGCTAGCCTCATCATATTCATGGCTTTCGCCGCCGAATATCATGACCTGACCATCTTCGTATTTAGCCGAACGAATTGTGCGCAGCGGGTGGTCGGTCGTAATATACATGCTCTTAGGGTAGCTCGAGGCATCTTTTAATTTAACGGCAATGGCATAAGACATCTTAACCCACATGAATCCGTCGAAGATCTCGTTCTTCCAGAACGGCTCGCCGCTAGCCTGTATCACATTTTTAGCTTTAATTTCGCCCTGTTTGGTCTTTAGTACATTTGGTGTACCCGGCACGATGTCGGTTGCTTCGGTCTGTTCGTAGATGACTCCGCCGTTAGCGACAAAGTGCTTAGCCAGGCCTAGTAAGAATTTGCGGGGGTGAAACTGGGCTTGGTTAGTAAACTTAACGGCCGCCGTGACGTCAAACGGTAAATCTGTCGTGGTTTCGAGGGTTGCTGGTAACCCGAGCTTTTTAGCAGCTACGACTTCGGCTTTCATGGCGTCAATTTTGTCGTTAGTTTGACTGTAGACATAGGCGTCTCGTCTGGCAAAATCACTGTCGATACCAAGCTCACGACTTAATTCTTCGACTCGGTCGATACCCTGCTGATTGGCATTAGCGAAGGCTTGAGCCGTCTTCTCGCCATGGTGTTTAATGAGATAATCATAGATTAAGTAATGCTGCGAGGATAACTTAGCGGTAGTGCCACCAGTTGTCCATTCGACTAGGTGGCCCTTCTCGATAAGTACCACTTTAAGACCTTTTTGTTGCAAATAGTATGCCTGAGCGATACCAGTTATCCCGCCACCGACAATGGCGGCGTCATAAATCGTTTCATCATTTTTTAATACTGGGTAATCGGTTTCGTGAGTGGTTGCCACCCATAGCGAAACGTCTTTGCCCTCTAATTCTTTTGACATAATATGAACCCCTTTATTATTAGGTTTAGGCCCAGTATAGCTGTGCAGGTTCTGTAATAAATTAATTGATACTTATTAGATGGTGTTATTTACCAAATTGGTATCGATTTTTGCAGTTAACGAGAGTCATCAATTTAGGTAATGAATATAATTATTACATCTACTTCGATTGTCTTGCTTAACGTATTTAGTATACACCCTATATCGATATATTTCAATATATCTATGTTTAGTGTATACTGTGCGAAGTAAGGAGTAACTAACATGGTAGCTACTAAAGTATTTAAAGCCCTTGGTGATGACGTCCGGCTGACAATCGTGCAGTGCTTGGCTAGGGGTGATAAGCCACTCAAATATAGTGATATCGCTAGTCGGTGCGACTGCGTTAGCAAATTATCGCAGCCGACTATTAGCCACCACATTAATAAGTTAGCTAGTGCCGAGGTTATACTAGTTTCGAAGCAACGAACCGAAAACTTCTATACCCTAAACCGTGAAGGGCTATCCACGATTGGTATCGATACTAAATTACTATAGTGCGAATACCTTAATTGGGCTTGTCTTAGGTACTAACTGAATTTCTTATTACATTTTGAATTTATAGTCTGCGTGAGTTTGGCTCGACTGGTTGAATATGAACCTACGGAATCTTTGATCTAAAGCTAGGCGACTTTGGATGGGTTTAGTTCGCCCAGTTTCTTTTCGATTTTATCGCCAACAGCAAACTGGTTGTACAACGCGGCGTTTACAGCAAATTTCTTAGGTTTGGTGGCACCGTCCATGGTTACTAATAGTAAATTGGTGACAGTGGTTTCGCCGTCTTCATCAGTCGATTTAGAGATTCTTTTATCAGTTACTTTGCCAATCCAGTACTTTCCACGGGTTCGTTTGTGGCTTAATTTAACGAGAACGACGATGATAACAATAACGACAACTATAAATGCCAAACCGACCCAAACGCTACCTTGACTTGAACTATCTGATGCCATCTTATACTCCCCGACATTAAATTATTAATAATCAGACTACTCCTATAATTAAAAATAAGCTATCGAATAATTATTTTGTAACAGTATCGAGGTAACAATGAAGAAGTCCTAGGCTATAAATTGCAAGAAGTTAGCTTTAATTGTTATTGGCACTAAGCTATTTTGACTATGGTTGTATTTCAAAGTATTCCAGAAAATTATGAACATCCATATTATTATGTGTTTGTATCAGCATTGAGGCGTTCAGAAAGACAGGCTACATCATAAGTTTTTCTTTAACTTAGTCTGCTGAACTAGGGTTTTGCTTTAGGTAGTCGATAATCAAGATGAGTACTTCCCCGTCCTTTTTGCCACGAGCAGCTTGGCGGTAGCCGTCTTTCTGGCTGAATTCGTAGGCTTTTTTGAAGGCTTCCGGTTTCAGTGTTCGAACCGCGATATCGTCGACACCTAAGATTGTAATTACATCTTCTAGTCTGTCTGTGATGCCGTCCCGAACAAGTATATTATTGCTAGCAAACCCAACATGAATATCTTCAGTGCTAACAAATTTGTGTTCGTGTATGTCGTGCAATAGGAAGCCGAATGTTTGCATAATCCTTAATAATTCATCCCAGTCCTGGCTGAGCCAAGAATCATCAATAAGTAAATCAATATCACCGAACTGTTTAAAAGCCCCGATATACAGAGACACACCCTGGGAACCATATAAGATTGGTTCAATACCATGTGATTGTAGATCAGTAATAATTCTTTTAGTGCTAGCCGGTAGGGTCGTCATTTAACTATTATCTATCGAGAACAATAGAGAGTCCAGCCATTTTATGTTTTACCAGACATTTCGATGAACTTTCTAGACCTTATGTTCTTGCTAAAAAGTGGTCTACTTGGGCTTTATAAGTGTCCAGTCGCCTACTATTGTGGGTTAATTTTATGTAGTACACCTAATTTTATAATTGATTGTAGTTTACAGACTAGCTATTCCTTAACTAGCCTGGTAGAGGTTTGATTTACTGAGGTTGTTACGATGTTAGTAAGAGTGGAAAGTCATAAATGGATATTCTCCAAATATTTCCATAGCACTTACTGAGACTAAACTTCTGAGTTCTGCTGGCGACATTCGCCTGGACGTATCCAGTCGTTTTTGCCACTTAGCCTCGATTGTAGTTATTGCATCACGTAGGGCATTATCCGTCTCGCCATAAAGTACTAACCTAGCTACATACTTCTGTGACATTATTCTACTATGGTCCACTAGTCGCTCAGCAAAAGTCGGGTCTATGTCACTTAGTCGTACGAATCCTCTATCTGACTCAACCAGTGGGTCGACCTGCCGTGATTTGAGAGTTACAAGTGGTAGGTCAATAGATTTGTTGTCTTTAGTGAGATTGGCTTCATCTGTTCTTAATAGCGTGAAGCTACCAGTATCATCCTCTAGTTTATAGCTAAAATCGGTCTCTAACTTATTAAATCGCTTGCTCCTTAGGACATCAGGGTAATTATCCTGATCAAACTGAATCATATAATCTGCTATCCGTTGACTCCGGTCTGGCCATATGATCTGTCGGTGGTGTTTAGCAACTCTTGCCATAAGACTGTGAATTACTATTTCTTCGGGACGTTGAAGTATATAGGCTTGTGCCTGGGCAGGATCAGTTACGTACATTAGATCGCGTGGGTGAATTTCGTGGAGTGGTATTAGCGCTTGTTCGGCAGTTAAATCTGGGTCGAACACCCAGCTGCGTGGTGCCCCGCCGTTCCCATAAAAGAGTTTAGTTCTAAGCATCAACATATCAAGTATGAAACGGTGCGTTGGCTCAGACCAATGTTCTTGGGATAGCAATAAGAATCCTTCAGCAAATAGCCGGGCGCGTTGCTGGTCTTTCATAGCAAGCATGTTGTCTGGAGTTAACACAAAGTCGGCAGAACTAAACCCTGCGTTGGCAATGATCGTATTCCAGCGATCCATCTCCCTGAGGCCGTAATCTACTCTATCAACGCACAAATCAGGCTGGGTTGATTCAACCCAGTCGTTGACTTCTGGAAATATGATATTTGCGGGCACAAAACCATGAGCCTCTAAAATAGTCGTTACTCCAACAGCTCCAAGATAAGAAGCCAACTCGATATCATGCTGATTTTCAGATTCACCCATTCCTTGAAACATCCAATCTCCAAGGTGTGACCCAAACGTGTGACCGATATCCGAAACTAGGGTTCGTAATAGTAATTCGGTAGCATATGGCTCGGCTATTTGATACCTATCAGTTATTTGTCTGACAAACAAAGCACTCCCCCAGATATGCTCGAATCTAGAGAATGCGCCAGTGTTTGGTATAGTCGAATACTCTGGGGGTAGCGTTAACTGCTCGACAGCCTGTAATCTACGTACAGATTTATTATAAAAGATGTCTTCAAGTACTGGATTCATGTTGCCGTCGTTAATAACTAACTTATCTTTCCATACTGGATCGTAAAAAGTTGCAGTATCCATGTTGCAATTTGGTACGAAAGATGTGCCCTTAAACATATTACCGCTTTGCCAGTCGGAGCCAGGGAGGTCATCAATCTGACCGCACGGTATTCGTGCATAAGATGCGTCTATCTCAGGGGAAGCCCCAGGTAGATGTCTCAACTCTACGTTATCGTGATACATGCGCTTATTTTCTAATAAACTTATAGTATATGCAACGTTAAGCACTATAACTTTTCCTCTGCAATGGTTGTGAAGTGGAATGTTAGCTTGGCCTTTAGCATCGGCCATGTTCGAAGTGCGCTTATATTGTAAGCCGCTTCTCTTAGTCTAGTGACTACTTTCTCAATTGTAGACTTAAGCCTATCCCTTGGAGTAAGCATTAAAGTTGCCTAACCGAGTCCTGATTGCAGTTGTGTGGCTCCGGCTAGTAGCGTCTTCTCGGCTACTTAGGTTTTATGAATGTCCAGTCACCTTCTGATATTACTTCTATCTTGTCGTCTACAATCTTTAGGGCTGAGTTGTCATCGAGGGCGTAAACTGGCCATTTTAGCCCTTTGGCTTTTTCTATCAATATATCTTTCCTAACCAGTTTGAAATACTCTGAATTTAAATGTGGGGTAAATACTATATCGGTTAGATTCAAAGTTTTGGCAGAAGATTCGCCGGTTGGACCAATCAGATCATAGTTATTATCTGCAAATGTTATAGGGGATTCATCGATTTGGGATGATAGCTTGAGACTTCTCCCAGCCACCATGCTGCCAGCGCTAATACCGGCATAAACCTTCGATTTTAATAATTCTGGTAGCATACCTGATAGCCCACTTTTTTGAATCCAATAGCTCAAATAGAAGGTATTACCACCACCGACAAAAATCACGTCTACATTATCTAGTGCTTGCTTTAATTTGGTTTGAGTTATAGCTGGCAAATCAATAATATCGACATAATAACCACGACTGTGTATGTTATATAAGTCTTCGATTAGCCAATCCTTATTTTCCCTGTCTGGATTAGCGGCCGTTGGAATAAAGGCAATCTTGGTATCCGTTGGCTTCTTGCCAGTAAGCTCTTCTAGAGCGTGCGCGATTGAGTCGTTCGACAAACCGTTCGATGTCAGCAGTAATCTCATCCAACCAGTATAACAAAACAAAGATGCTCACTCTTAAAGTATTTAAATCTAGTTTTACATCCAGCTCATAACGTTTAATTACTATAGAAGTGGCGTAGTTAGAATGTTTCAACCTTTTTACATAAAAGGTAGTTATTTAACGTAAGACTAGTGTCTGCCCAGCTATTTACAGCTTTGATTAATTATATGGGTCGATACGTATTTTTAAGATAGTCTGATCTTCCTTAACAGTTGGGCGTTTAGAGCGACTACGATTGTTGAGATCGACATCAGTACGGCCCCGACAGCCGGCGACAGTGTGAAGCCGATTGGCGACAAGACGCCAGCGGCCAACGGAATTGCTAATGCGTTGTAGCCAGTCGCCCAAGCTAAGTTTTGCTGCATTTTGCGGTAAGTAATTTTCGATAATTTGATAGTTTTAGCGACGCCACGCGGATCGCTAGAAGCAAGCACGATACCGGCTGATTCGATAGCTACATCGGTGCCAGCACCAATTGCAATACCTATATCGGCCTGGGCGAGTGCCGGTGCGTCGTTGATACCATCGCCGACCATTGCAACCTTGATACCATCGCTCTGGAGCTCTTTGACCTTGCTGGCTTTGTTGCCTGGCAAAACTTCGGCGAAGTATTCTGTGATACCTAGTTCCCTAGCTACCCAAGCTGCTACACCTTGGCTGTCACCGGTTAGTATTGCGACACGTTTGCCGGCTTCGTGCAGCTGCCTGACAGCCTGTTTGGACTCATCACGGATAACATCAGCTAGCATGATGGCGCCCTCGACCTTCTTGTTCGAGGTCACGAAAACAACGGTTTTGCCTTCATTTGAGGCTTGGCTGGCTTGGCCGGATAAGTTTGCCGAAAGCTCTACCCCTAGTTCTTTGAGTAGTCCTGGCCCACCGACGTAGACTATATCTCCGTCGACTTTAGCTCTAGCGCCACGGCCGGGTAACGAGTTAAAACCAGTGGCTTTTAGGAGTTGATAAGCTTTTTTGTTGGAAGCTTCTACGATGGCCTTGGCTATTGGGTGTTCTGATTGATGTTCGACAGCAGCGGCTCGGGCTAACAATTGTCCTCTGTTTATTGTCTTATCTACCATAATGACATCGACAACTCCCTGCTCGCCCTTGGTTAGGGTACCGGTTTTATCAAATAGTACGACGTCGATATTGCGAGCGGTTTCAAGCGCCACGCGCTGTTTAATCAAGATACCGTTCTTGGCCGCCAAGGTTGTTGAAATAGCCGTAACTAGTGGGATGGCGAGGCCCAGGGCGTGCGGACAAGCGATGATCAGCACGGTGACGACGCGCTGTAATATAAAGCTGCCAGATTCGCCGGCAATCCACCAAGCGATAGCCGATATGAGTGCCGCTCCAAGCGCCACAAAGGTTAGATAAAAAGCTGCCCGATCGGCCAATATCTGGGTCTTTGACTTGCTAGATTGAGCTTCGTCAACCATTTTCATAATGCCGGCCAGCGTCGTATCGTCACCAACCTTTTTAACCGTAATTGTTAGTGCGCCGGTCTTATTAATTGTGCCGCCGGTCACGTTTGCGCCAATCGACTTTTTGACGTTTTTAGATTCACCAGTTAACATCGACTCATCAATCTGAGACTCGCCTTTTTTGACTACCCCATCTATGGGTATTTGACCACCTGGACGGACTAAGATTTCGTCTCCTACTTTCAGCTCACTCACCGAAACCATTTGGCTACCACTTCTGGTTAATAGCTCAGCTTCGTCGGGCAAAAGTTTGGCTAGTTCGCCAAGTGCGCCTTGGGCATTTGCTATCGATGCCATTTCGAGCCAGTGACCGAGCAACATAATCGTAACTAGGCTTGCCAATTCCCACCAAAAATCCATGCCCTCGACAAGTTTGAGCGCCACCGCTAGGCTGTAACCAAAGGCAACAATAATCGCCATCGAGATCAGTGTCATCATACCCGGCCGACGAGCTGCGATCTCACCACGAGCGCTTCTGAGAAAGACTAAGCCACCGTAGAGGAAGATTATTGTACCGAAAATAGCTGGGATATACTGGCTACCGCTAAAACTTAGATCAAAACCTAACCAGTTTTGAATTGCACCAGAAAATAGCATTGCTGGGATCGTAAGGATCAGGCTCAACCAAAACTTTTGCTTGAACATATTTGGATTATGTCCAGCGTGTTCGTCGTGCCCCTGAGGATCGCTATCCTTCACCACTGTTTTCTCTAGCGCCATATGACATTTCGGGCACATCCCTGGCTTATCGGAAGTGACTTCCGGATGCATCGGACATGCATATATTTTTAAGGCATGATTGCTATGGTTGGGCCGTGAATGTTGCATTGGCTAGTCTCCGCAGCTACTCTCGTGTAGTGGCACTAAGTTATTTAACTTGGCTTTCACTTGCGCATTGGTTGGTTTATTCTGCTGCGCAAAAATGACTACATTGCCTACTACGTTATTGATGCGTGTCAGTTCTTCTTCGGACTTGTTTGAAGCATGTTCATCGATGACCTCACCATGAGCAGTGGCTTTCGGAAACAGCCAATTCGAAACGTTAAACGAAACTTCTTGGCTGTGTCCAATATTACTTTGTTTACCGAAAAACGACTCGAGATCTTGATTCAAAAAGTCATTCCACCTCTTTGATTGGTAATGATCCTTGTCGCCTGTGTATATATAGAAATTAGTATTTTTGGGTACAGTAGGTAGCAGTTTGCCGTAAATATTTACTGAGCTTGGTTTTAGACCAGTGTCGAATCGTTGCCCCAGGATTCCATCATTTCCACCGATGTAATTCCAGCCAAAGTCTTTCAAGAATTCGCCACCGGTCATACCACTCCAATGAACGTGAGTCAGTTGATCCATTTTGTCGTGGAAATCGATCGGTGCACTGCCTACTGCCGCGCTACAAGTCGTAGCGTTTGCATCGGACTCCTTCTGAAACTTGGCCTTCGAAAAGTCTACCGCTTTGTCGTCAACCACGATTTGGGTACGGAAGTGGTAGTGTTGATATGATGGTTTTCGAATGTGTGCAGGTGTCGAGGCATAGACATAGCCATACCATCCACCCGCCAGAATAATTAAACTAAGGACGGTGCCGACTCCGTAAATTAGTAATTTTCTGCGTGATGATAATTTAACTTTTAGCATTTTATTTATAACGTCCAAGCTTCAGTCGAGTACCTAGCCAGCTAGTCACTCCCCAATAATCAGGTTTTGTCTGTTTTGCTAGCTTATTTTTGGTTAAGTCCATATTAATACCTCCGATTACTGCTTACTTTATATCTTGCTTCATCTCATCAAATTGCTTTTTGGTTATATCGCCTTTGGCATATCGTTGTTTCAATATGTCTAGAGCATCGGAGCTGTTCTTATTTGCCTGGTTATTCGTAGCGTAACGAATTAGTAATATAATACCTAGAATAACTAATACCATTATCACGAACATTAGTAGCCAACCCCATGGGCTGTAGCCTGTCGAATTACCGCCCCAACCGTTCATCATGTTGTATTCGTCGTTACCTGTGTGTCCAAAATAATTCATAAATTCTCCTGACTAACTATTGCTTTTAATATTCGTCAAACTGTACAGGTTAAGCAGCTCCTCGACTGCTTTTTCTTGAGCTATCACAGATTTTGAACCAAGATTCTCCTTAATATGAGTTCGGACGTGGTTTTCTAGAATAAGTTTGTTAAGTGAGCCGATAGATTTTTGAATGGCCAGACTTTGAGTTAGGATATCCATGCAATATTCTTCGCTATTGATCATCTTTTGCAAGCCGCGCATTTGACCCTCAAGTATCTTGGCTCTGTGCAATGCTCGTTGTTTTAAATCTATAATCATATATATATGATATACCCCCCTAGGGTATCATGTCAACGTAGCTTTAAATGATTATAATACTAAGCAAGCCATACTAGGGTTACTTAGAGTGACCTTGTTAAAGATTTTTATAATTTGATTACTGTAAGGCTTAATATACCTTAAAGCTTATCAACCTTAAGTACCGTTGATGCTAAGGTTATTGGCTCTGACACGTTGAATCGTAGGATAATCTTTTACCGTAGCTATTAATGGAATACAGTATCAGGGCAATACCCAGAAGGTTGCCAATACTGCCTATTGCTACACCTATACCGACAGCAGTGCCTGCACCGACCCCAGCTAGAAGCGGTGAGATTAGAGAGGTACCACAGGTCGCACAGCCTGAACCAAATAGGGCGGCCGAAAATCCACCGAAGCCTTTGCGCGCCCTAACGACTTGACTATGTTGCCGGGTGGAGATATATAAAGCAACGTTAATGCCAGCCAATACCGAGAAAATAATTCTTGTCGCTGCGATAGGGTTATTAAAAAAAGATTGAAACGAGCTGACGTAGCCACTGAAGAAAAAGCTAAGTTTTTCGCTAACTGGTATAAACTGTTGGCTGAATATGTAAGAGAGAGTTGGGAACTGAAGAAGCCATACCAGCAGACCTAGCACTATAAAACCTGATAGGACTGCCGCCAAGGCGTATTTTGGTCGGCCTAACACCGAAGCGACTATACGGATAGTAGTAAAATTGGTGCGTCGTCTCATGGTGTCTGGTTTTACGCTATTTAACCCTAAAATTTCATCAAGTTTTGGCTTGTCAAAACCCAAGATCTTTACTTCGCTGTCATCCTCTTTTTGGATAAGAGTAAATGGCACGCTCAGTTGTCCACTATTATCAAATATCTCTTGTACGAGTAATGGGTTATTGTCTACCAATTTCTCATCATAGTGAATGTTATTAGATTGAAGGTAGCTCTTGAGTAACTGACAGAAGCCGCAATCGATTGTATTGTAAATAGTAATTCTCAGCACGTCTTACTCCGATAGTCCTTGTTTAGATAATAATTATCTCGACATATTATTTGCTCAACATAGTTTTTAAAGTGTCAGCACAAGCTTTCCTTATGAGTGTCTTAGGTGATTTCTGGGAGACCTTACAGTAGCTACGTGGGGCCAAGTGAAGTATTGTGGCGGATATGTGTCGCAGTTCGTTGCGACAACTATAATATCTGATTCAATACTAATAAGTATTTGCTATATCAGACTTTAGACTTAATCTTGTCATTGAAAGTGCTGAAATAGTGGGTGGCATAATTCGTTGGCATTACAGCCTACCCTCTACTCAATCTACTATACGCTCGTAACATAGTTATATTATACACTATAATACAAACAAAGCAAGCACGAGAAGATAATAGTACTTGGTTTAATTAGGCTTCATGTTATTTGATATCTTACGCTCCTTAGAGTGATTAATTCCAATTGATGATGTGTGCACATCCTAATTCTTACCGTTTAAAATCAGTATCTGTTGATAGAAAAAGGATTCTGTCACAACTCTTAGCGTGGCCAATATTTAGATTAGCTAAACTATTCCAGGCTTTTTGGTGTGATACTATAGAAGTATATATGAGCGAATTGGCAGTTAAGAATGCGTCTAGATGGGCAGGGACTCTCGCTGCTGTTCTAGTAGTAATCGCCGTCGTTCTCCTTTGGGGCCACGTTTTTTCTAATAAAGCCCCAGAAGTGGTGGCGAAATCCCCTGCCCCTGGGACACTCTCAGACATCCAGAATAGTGAGACACCGTGGTCGGCTGACACTGACCATTTATCGGAGCGACTGCGGGCTATGGGTCTCCCTGAACTTAAAACTATCGGCACAGCCCTTCATATCCACCCACACGTTGATATCTATATCGACGGTAAGCCAGTCGAGATACCTCCATATGTTGGTATTAATATGAAAGATAATTTAATTGCGGCTATTCATACATACGATACGAGTGGTGTTCTCCATATTCAACCTGAGAGAGTGCGAACATTCACACTCGGCCAGTTCTTCGATATCTGGGGAGTAGATTTTACTGGAAAACGAATTGGAGCCTACCAGACCGACAGTGATAAGACTATAGAAGTATTCCTAAACGGTAAGTTATATTCCGGAGACCCTCGTGGTCCAGTTCTTAAGCAGTATGAAGAGATTGTCGTGGCGTACGGAACAACGCAGGAATTACCCAGTCCTATCCCGTCGAAGTACGACTTCCCGGCTGATTATTAGTCATATTTAGGTATTTTTTGCGATGGCTAAGTTACGATCTTTTTGGGTGGTTGTTTGACTTTGGTGTACCCCGGGAAGCGGTCTAGTTTGATATGGCGTCTGGGGACGTTTAGCTCAGCCAAGCTGTGTTGAATGGACGCAACCATTAGTTGACTACCGGAGATATAAAAGTTGCGCTCGATATAATCGGGTATGAGTTCCTGAATTGTTTTAGCGCTGACATGGCCCGAGTGGACAAAATTGGGGAGTTTGCCGCGGACGCTAGATAAAATGTAGTGGGTCGAAATACCAAGTTGCTGGCGGGCGGTCTCAAATATTGGTTGATAGGCCAGTTCGTCTTGGCTACGGGCGGCGTAGATTAAGATTATATCGCGCCGTTCATTAGTGTCGCATAGGTATTTGATCATGCTACGGAACGGGGTTATGCCAATGCCCCCAGCAATAAAGACCAGCTTCTGGTCCGTGTCTTTGGGTAGGGTAAAATCACCGGCAACTTGGGCTGCGACAATCGGTACCCCATTTTTTAAGCTCAGCATAGCCTGCTTGTAACTACTGCCTGGTTTATTAAATTTAATACCCAGCCGTAAATCTGGTTCGGTTGGTGACGATGCTAGGCTAAAGTAACGGCGGTTACCACGGCTATCGACAGCCTTATGTGGCAGTGTCCATTCCATAAATTGGCCGGGCTTGTAGGCTAGTTTCTGCCCTGGCGTAAATGTAAAGTCGATTACGTTAGTTGCTATACGAGCTTTACTTTTCAGTGCCGGGAATAATCGTATCTTGGGGCTGACTATGGCCGAGAAGATGTTACCGATAATGAGACTAAACTCTGGTGAAGGGTAGAAATTAAGGATACGGATCTGTGGTGGCAAAAGTGCACCGACTAGTACGGCGTACCACACTTGCTTGTTACGAGTTGACGGTGAAGTCAGGGGTTCGGTTAACATAACGAAGCCGAGAAAGAGGACTGGTGAACCAAGTAATGCTCGGTGTAAGCTCTCGGTGATTGAGCTATCTCCCAGTAGACTGTAGATTACTGTAGCTACCAAAACCGCCCCAAAAAAGCTTGCGACCATTGGCCCACGATGAATTTTACGCGTGAGTAGCAGCCCGCCAATGATTACAAATGGGACTAACACGGCCGTACCAATCCACCAACTAGCATTTTGGTGCGGCCCGAGGGCTGTTAGTGTTACAGCAATGGCTGCTGGGTTAAAAATGTGAGTGTTTTTGATGGTTAGGATATACTTGGAGGCCATAGCTAGTCCAGCTGCCACAATTAGGAATGTAATATTGTAGATACCGAATTTTGGAGTAATAATTAGTGCCAATATTAGGGCGGTTATTAGCCATGATTCGTTGTTAGTTGGGGCTTTAAAGATACGAGCAAATATTATGTTTACAGCCCAGCTGGTAGCGGCTAAGACTATGACCGAAGCGATGATAGCTAGAGGATTGTACTGAATATCGCCAGCTAGACTTAAAACCACAGCTGCTAGCAGCAAGCCAGCCAGATAATACAGCATTAGTCGGTAGCTGGTAATTTTGTCTAGCAACCTATCGATCGGTTCAAACATTAGTGGTGTAGCTTTCGAAACCACTGGTGTAGGTGGCTAGTTGTTGGTCGTCGACCATATACCCCTCTAGTCCTTTGGTCGATTCTATGAATTCAACCCCCTTCTTACCCATGGCAAAGGCCGCCGTGGCGAAGCGGTCAGCTTCGTAAATGTTTGGTCCGATAACGGTCAGGCTTTTAACTTGGGTGATGTCTCTTTTGGGATTATATGGATCATAAATGTGTTGACCGCGAACGTAAGTACCAGATGTGGCTACCCCGAGGTTCGAAATGGCCAATGTTTTGATGATCATTTCTAAATTGAACGGATTACGGATGCCGACCGACCAGTCTAGGTTGTCGCTATTTCTGCCGCAGGCCTGAATATCACCACCGGCTTCTATGCAAAAGTTTTTAAATCCTTGGGTTAGTAACTGCTGCGCTGCATTCTGAATTGCCCAGCCTTTGACTAGGCCTGATGGGTCGAGTTTGCCGGCGTGGCTAATATCAAAGTAGCCGTTAGTTTGGGCTTTGGTTTGGGCGCACAGCTGTAGTACACTCGTCATTTCTGCGCTCCATTTAGACTTAGGTAAGCCGTTATTAATCTGGCTGATTTCGCTAGACTTCTTGTACGTACTAAAGCGTTTGTCGACGGCTCTGAAGTAGTTGAATATATTTCGGAAGGCCTCGGCGGCAGTGCTACCAACTATTTCGAGACTAATCGGCATGCCCATAATGAGCTGGGTACGCTTAGACATTAGCCTGCGACAGGGCGCTAGTGAGTGATTCCTTGAAAGCTTGAGTAGTAAAGGTGGCACCACTAATTGTGTTGACGTTCGGGCTTTGAGACTTAATGGCTTCTTGTTTGAGTCGAGGTTTAGCTTGCTGGTTGATAAATATTGATTCTTGTTCACCGTTAGGTGTTTGCAAAAACTCGATATCTGTTAGCTTACCGCCAGAAATTACCGCCGCAACCTGGACGTTGCCGTAATAGGCATCCACCACGTTACCCGTATAGTTACCATTTTTAAGTGTGCCATATCTTGGCGAGTCGGTACTACTAATATTGTTGCTAGCTAAATGAGTATTTTTAGAGCGTGAAACCGTTGAGTCAACTTTCGACTGCTCAGACCGAACGCTTAAACTATAGATAATAAGTACGCTCAAACTGGCGGCTCCGTACACAACCTTCTTAATAACACCCATACTATTCAGTATAGCAAACTAGACCCTCTAGCTGGGCTCGAACCGGACAATTAAATTGCCAAATTTTAGACCCACTTTAGATTACTACTGGTATTGTCTAGTAATGATCGGGTAGCGATCTTGTTTGAACTTTCAACATTGACTTGAGATTGTTGGCGGACCATGTCTGCTCAGTATTACGAACGCTCTTTGCGTTCGCGGTAGTGTCCTAAGATATGTAAACCAACAATAACCAGAATAACTGTGATGATCAGCAAAAACGACAAAACAACGTATTTATGCAAAGAGTGTTGGATATCGCTGCCATAGCTTTTTCCGACGCTTAGATAAAACAGTATCCACGCTGATGTGGATATAACTGTGCCAAGCATAAATGTACGGTATTTAACACCGGAGGTAGCGGCAAAAATAGTGATTGGTATACGCATGCCAGGAATATGTCGCCCAAATATAATTGTCCAAATACCGTATTTGGCAAATAACTTCTCGGCATGGTCTAAGTGTTTTTGCTTTAAGAAGATGAATTGACCTAGACGGGTGATAACAAAGTTACCGTATCGCTGTGAGAGCAAGAACAGAACACTGGCACCAATTAGAACGGATATAAACGCCAGAATAAAGGCTTGCCACAAAGTAGCGCTGTGTGTTTTAGCTAAATCATAGCCGACATAGCCAAGAATGGCATCGCCCGGCACCAAGATGGGAACACCCATCTCCTCGGCAAGTAGTAGCAATAGCGGAGCCAGAACGACGTGGGTACTAACGAATAATTGTACTTTGTCGCTATAGAGATCAAGTAGCGTGAAAATCTGATTCATCTAAGCCTTAACGTCTTTGCGTGTAATTGTTAGATAACCGACTAATATTATGATTAGAAGTGCCAAAACCCCACCGACTGGTCCATCACCCCAACCGAGTCCACCAAAGCTATGGGCTTTGCCAGTCCAGTCAGCGATTGAAGCTCCGAGTGGTCGCGTCATAATGTATACAAACCAAAATGCGAATATGCTGTTCCATTTGAAAATCTTGTAGCCGATGGCCGGAATGGCGAATGTTATGGTATATAGAACGCCTGCCGAAAAGAAACCTAGACCAAGTGTATATGCCGTAAAATCACCAGCAGCCGTACCGAGTGCGAAAGTAGCTAGAACCGTTGCCCAGTAGAAAAACTCGCGGCGGGTTGTAGTTATGCTGTGAATTGACAATGTTTTTTCGGTCTTTTGCCAAGCAACAAAAATAACTGCTAAGGCTACAGCGAAAACAATGGTCGAAACGATATACGGTACGCTCAGAGCTACGTGCGTTACGTCGGCAGCCATAGTACCAAATATTGCCACTGCGACAACGGCTAGCCAGTATACCCACGGGACGAAGCGGCGAGTCTTAAATTGCAGCGACAGGATAATAAAAAGGCCAATAAAGCCTAGGCTAACTACCAGGTACGGGTCGAACTTATTAACCAGATAATCCGATGTCGACTCACCCATAGCCGTCGATAGTAACTTAATAATCCAGAAATAAATCGTTACCTCGGGTACTTTGCGTAGCATTTGCCGTGGGCTTACCTTAGCCATTCATTTTACCAACTTCCTAGGTGTACTTATTAAATTTTTAGGTATCAGATAATATCCTATTGTTGCGTTGATATCTATAAGTATAAAGAGATATTTTTAACAGAGAATCCTGACTTCGCCCCACAGCTATCCTCCACGTCTTGCTAGTCCGTACATCACTGATAGCCCGGGAAATAGTCAACTTTTATGTGCCGCTTGGAAACTTTAAGTTCAGCCAGATTGGATTTAACCGATGCGACCATGCCATGGCTACCAGATATATAGAATGTACGTTCAGAGTGGTCGGGAATGAATTGTTCTATAGTTTCGGTGTTTATATAGCCCGATTGCATTAAATCGCCTGGCATAAATTCATTCAGGTTAGATACGATAAATTTAATCTTAACCCCAAGTTGCAGTCTAGCCGCTTGAAGTACGTCTTTATATGCCAGCTCGTTTAGACTACTTACGGCGTACAGTATAACAATGTCACGGAGTTCGTTTGTGTCGAGTAAGTATTTTAGCATGCTTCGAAAGGGTGTGATGCCAATGCCACCAGCAATGAACACTAGTTTTTGGTGCGTGTTTTTAGGTAGCGTAAAATCACCCGCAACTTGTGCTGCCACAATTTGTGTGTTTTGATCGGCCGCCAGCAGCGCTTCTTTATAGCTACTACCTTTCTCGTAAAATTTAACTCCTATGTGCAGATCCGGCTCGGTTGGCGATGAGGCTATCGTAAAATATCGCCGATTTCCCCTAATATCGGCATTGTGGTGCGGCAAGGTCCATTCCATATATTGGCCTGGTTGGTAGGCGAGTTTCTTGTCCGACGCAAAGACAAAATCGACCGCACTGGCCGCTAGACGAACCTTCTCTTTTAGGATTGGGAATATTCGGGTTTTCGGGCTAGCAATAGCGGAGAATATATTGCCAATAACTAGGCTTAGCTCTGGAGTCGAGTAAAAACTTAAGATATGTACTTGTGGTGGCAATAGCACACCGACTAGTAGGCCGTACCAGTTTTGTTTTTTGCGGATTGACGGCGAAGTCAGCGGTTCAGTTAACATGATGAAACCTAGGAAGAAGACTGGTGAGCTAAGTGCCGCCTGCTTCAAACTAATTACGACGTCACCGTGACCAACTAACGTATAGACAGCGGTAGCTAAAAAGGTAGCAACAAAAAATGAGCCAACCATTTGCCAGCGCCTAATCTTCCGCAGGAGTAACACGCCACCAATGATCACAAACGGTAGAAGCACGCTCGTACCAATCCACCAACTAGCGTTTTGCCGTGGCCCAAATGCTGTCAAGGCCACCGCTATCGCCGCTGGGTTGAAAATATGGGCATCATTGATTGTTAAGATGTACTTTGATGCCATGGCTAGTCCAGCCGCCGCCAGTAGAAATGTAATATCATAGAGACCAAGCTTCGGCGTGATGATTAACGCCAGGATTAGGGCTGTAACCAGCCACGATTCGCTGTTTGTTGGTACTTTAAAAATGACTGCGAAGATTTTATTTATCACCCAACAAGCAATTGCTAAAATAGTGGCCGAAACAATAATAGTCAGTGGATTGTATTGAATACCCCCCGTGACACTTAGGGCAATGGCTACTGCCAACAAGCCAATCAGGTAATACAGTACTAACTTGTACATTGTTATTTTGTCTAAGAAGCCGTCGAGAGACTTAAGCATCGACAACATATCTTTCAAAACCACTGGTGTAAGTAGCGACCTGTTTGTCGTCAACCATATACCCTTCTAGCTCTTTGGTCGACTCAATGAATTCAATGCCTTTTTTACCCATGGCAAAGGCGGCGGTAGCGTAGCGGTCGGCTTCATAGATATTCGGGCCGATGACGGTCAAGCTTTTAACTTCGTTAAGGTTGTCGTTAAGATTATGTGGGTTATAGATATGCTGTCCACGGACGTACGTACCGGATGTGGCGACACCTTGGCCAGATATAGCCAGTATCTTGATTACCTCGTTTATGTCAAATGGGTTACGGATGCCGACTCGCCACGGTTCATTGTCGGCATTTTGACCATGCGTTTGGATGTCACCGCCAGCTTCAATATAGAAATTATCAACTCCTCTTCCGATTATCTTCTGGGCTGCGTTCTGAATCGCCCAGCCCTTGACTAGGCCTGATGGGTCGAGCTTACCGTTATGGCTAATATCAAAATAGCCATCGGTCTGTTGCTTAGTTTGGGCGCACAGCTTTAGTACTGTTTTCATTTCTAGGCTCCAGCTAGTCTTCACTAAACCTTTATTAATGTAGCTAATTTCGCTGTTATTTTTGTATGTGCTGTATTTTTTGTCGACGGATCTAAAATAATCAAAGATGTCGGCGAAGATGTCTTCTGAAATCTCGCCAACTACTTCGATACTAATTGGCATACCCATAATGAGCTCGGTTTTAGGCATTGGCCTGTGATAAGGCGCTAGCGAGAGACTGCTGGAATGCTTGACTTGTGAACGTTGCCCCGCTAACTGTGTTGACGTGTGAACTCTGGGCCTGGATTGCTTCTTGTTGCAAATACGGCATAGCTTGTTGATTAATGTAGACCGATGTATCGTGTGAATCGGGATATTGCAGGAATTTAACATCAGAGATTTTTCCGCCGGTTATAGTTGCTAAAACCTGCACACTGCCGTAGTAAGCATCGGCTATACTGCCCGTATAGCTGCCGTCTTTGAACTGTCCGACTGAGACCATTGTCGACGCTGTCGCCCCAGGGTTGGTAGCAGATGGCTTGGTTGAGCTTGTCGGGCGGTTGCTCTGCACTAATGAAGCGGGTCTAGCGATTTGGGGTTGTTGGTGTCGAATTCCTAGGCCGTAAACAACAAAAATGCCCATAACTGCAATCCCGATTACAATCTTCTTTGCCGTATTCATGCGGTTAATATATCAGTAGAAGCTGTATATTTGCTTACTGGTTAGCTATCGGTAATTTGATAACTACCTCGCTACCAAGATGTTCTTTAGACGAAATATGGATAGAACCTTTGTGGGCTTGGACGATTTCTTGGGCGAGTGGTAGGCCAAGACCGTAGCCATTCATTCCAGGCTCATTACCGCGAGTGTTAGTTGAGCGGTAAAATCTTTCGAATAGGTGAGGTAAATCACTAGGCGGGATGCCGATGCCGGTATCCGTTATGACAACAACCGCTTGTTTGTTCTCAGCAGTTAGTTTGATAGCGATCGTGCCACCGGTTTGGCTATATTTGGTAGCATTATCCAACACTATAGTTATAAGTTGACGAACAGCGTAGTTATCGCCGAGTAGTTGGACAGGCTTAATGTTTAATTTAACTGATAGGTGTTTGGCCTTAATTACATGGTTAAGTTGTCGTAGTGCATCGGCAGTAATCTCGTCTAGATTAAGAAGCTCATGCGGGCTAGTATAGCCAGCTTGGTAGCGAGAAATGTCTAGTAAATGGCTAGCTAATTGTTCTAGTTTACGGATATCGTCGACGTTACCCTGCAATGTACGGCGCGCTTTAGGGTTTAGTCCCTTTTCCATCAATGCCACTTCGGTATCAGCCCGCATAGCAGCCAGCGGCGTACGTAGTTCGTGGCTGGCTTCGGCTGTGAAGCGGATTTGGGATCGATGGGCCTGTTCAATTGGCCTAAGGGTACGCCTTGCTAGAATGTAGCTAACGATAGTCGATCCCACAATCACGAAGATATTAAAATATATCAATTGGGCAAGCAGGTGCCCCGAGTGCCGATCGAGCTCTTCGGATGGTAGGTGCGCGTTATCACTATCATGGTCATTAACGCTTAGGGTTTTGTATTGCTCACTTAGGGCATCACTCAGTTCATCGGTCGAAAAATGATACAAAACACTACTAAATAATAGGCTAAGAATTATAGCTAGCAGTACATAGACTAACGTAAGTTTAAGAGTTACGGAGCGGAACATTATTTATCTACTCCTAGTTTGTAGCCGTAACCACGGATGGTATGAATTAGTACCGGACGTTTCGAAAATGTTGTATCAATCTTCTTGCGTAAATAGCCCATATAAACTTCAACGGTATTAGGCACAATAATTGTATCCTCATCCCAGACGTGGTTGATAATCTTGTCTTTACTAAGCACTTGGTCGTGATTGTACATAAGGTACGACAGTAATTTAAATTCCTTGGCTGAAAGTATAACTAATTTAGTTCCACGAGTAACCCTAAAGGTTGCTGGATTTAATTCTAAATCGTCGACCCGTAGTAGTACGCCTAGACTTTGATGCGGTCGACGCAGTAATACTTGGACACGGGCAATCAGTTCCTTCATAGCAAATGGTTTTTGCATATAGTCGTCAGCCCCGGCTTGCAAGCCGATCACCCTGTCTTCAACATCACCTAGTGCGGTCAGTATCAGTATTGGCGTCTGGACATTAGAAGCTCTAACCTGACGACAGAGCTCAATACCGTCAATAGAACCGGGCAACATCCTATCAAGGACTATCAGGTCGTAGTCTGAGTCAACCGCTGCTGACAAACCACTATCTGCATCATTACTCAGATCAACGGCGTAACGCTGTAGCTCAAGTGCCCGCTTTATAGCCTGGCCTATCCGTTGCTCGTCCTCAATAACCAGTATTCGCATAGCAACTATTATAAGCTATATGATCACGGGCCATGACTATATTTTGAATCCAACAAGGTCAGTGTATCGTTTTTCGTTTACTAGTATATTTGGAATAGTTTGCGGTCTGCAATGAGTAAGCTCTAACATGGTAACGATGACATGCGGATTGTAAGAACTCAGTAATGCTTCTGTACTCGGATAACCTTACTGCACGTTATAGGTGTAAAGACAGGTCTTGGAGACGGACCAGCTTTTGATTAGTTGACCATTAAAGGCAGGACGGGCTAGGGCATAACCATATTACAGGGGTAAAATGAAAGAACCGTCCTTTCGGACGGCTCCGATATTTGTACTTAATATCGGCACGACTTTTTCTTGGCTAACCAAGGAGAGAGGCTGGGGGGAGGCCCAGAAACTAGGCCTGTGCTTATCTCTACTTGGTTTGGCTCACAACGGTAGAGGTAGTCATAACTGTGACAAAGCTAGATATTGCCCCGCCCTAATTTAGCTGGGCGAGATACATTTTTGCTTGATGGGGAGTCTTTAGTACTATGATATTTTTGCTTTTGTAAGATTTTAACTGTCGACGGATTCGCGGTGCAATTGAATAGTTGAACTTCAAAATAAATACAAAGAAGTTCCACCCCAAGCGCTCCTTCCATGTTGGCGGCATGTCCTCTCTAACTTTTTTGCGGAAATGGATCCGCCGCCTAATTGCCCGCCAAATGCTCAAATACGTTGGATAGTCTAAAAATATGATTGTGTCAGACTTAGGCAGCCGAATGTCGAAAGTAGACTTATAGTTCCCGTCTATAATCCATTGCTTCTTTTTAGCCTCACCGAGTACTCTTGAACGCCAGCTATCTTTGTCAGTTTGATATGAATACGCTTGATCATGGTACATAAAGTCGAGATGTACCAGTGGTAGATTGGTATTGCACGAAAGTTCTCGAGAAAATGTGGTTTTACCAGACCCAGGGCAACCTATAACCGATACTCGTTTCATAACTGTATGATAGCAAATTTATTTAGCTCCACCTCTACTGTAGGTATACAAAAAGTCAGAACCGAATCGACAGTTCTGACTTTGTCTAACTTGGCTTGACTCACCACAATAGAGGGAGTTATGGCCTAGAACAAACTGACCTAGCTTATTAACTTATCAAAAACTTCTTTGACGGTAGGCATAATCATACTATCTATTCCACTTACTACAAATACTTCGGGATCAAAATTCGTCTGAGACCAGGCATAGTACAGTCTCAATTTGTTAATAATTAAATCAGGATCTTGAATGAGCTTATGAAAATCCTGTTCTCTGTAGACATCTATTTCTTCTGCGTATGGCTTATCATTTCTGCGGCTTGAATAACTCTTGAGCTGTGCATATACCCCTTTATTAATGTCGCGGCGAAATACTCTAAAATCGTGCCCTCGTCTCAGGGTTAAGTTTGGTATATTTCCCCGGTCCTCGGCGTAGTCGGCAGCAGCAAAACCTAATTGATTGTATTTCTCCTGGTTACCGTTTAATAAGGCAAAGGCGTCTAAAATCCACAACACCTCATGCAGATTACCCTTAACTAACGCGTTGCCTAGGTCGCTTTTAGAGCATTGCTCTATCGCCTTTTCTAATACAATGCTTGCCAAGCCAAAATCAACGACTTGCGATTTCCGATAAGCCTTATCAGTTTGGCTTAACGAAGGTGCAACGTATAATTTAACAGTCTCGAGAAGTTGACTTAGATTTTCCCGATTAATAGAACCATCGTCATTAAATTTTTCGGCACAGAGCTTAATCATTGAGCCAAATACGATACCACTGGCTGCTTGAAGGGATAAATTAAAACTTATTTTCTCTCCTGGTGTAGCTGGATGCCACTTATCTAATACGTCCATGTCAGATATGCCAGAACGTAAGCATTGGGCTCCGATGATGCGTGTAGCATTATCCGCTGAATTTAGTAAATGGATGTTGACGTTATTTGTGGTGCCAGCATATACACTGTGTAAGTCTATAATCCGATGGTCTATACTAGGTACCTGAAATTCGGGACCAGGTTCTAATAATACCCTAGCTATTGTTCTGATAAACTTTTGAGTGTGTTCGTCATCCCGTACGGCCAGCTCAGTTGGACTTGTGTCATATAGCAATTTCAATCCTCCAATGTAGTTCGCGAAAGCAATTGCACCGTAGTGTTGTACTAGAAGCCCACCCTCTTCTCTATTTAGCTCTTGCCCATATATTTCATTAATTGGATCATGGATTTTATAATTGGTGATTATTTCCTCGTGCGTGGCAGTTTCTAAAAGAATCCTAGCGCGTACTTGCTGTTGCTCTATACTGTAAACAGAGTTAATAACAGTCTGTAAATCCAAATGCTTAATAGCAGAAATAGGGTCCATAAGTGTGTAGATTATAGCATGTAAGACAGGATAAGTCAAATATTAACGTAATTGAGAGAAAATCCTTCGTAGTGAAAACTCTAATTGATCCAATACGATAGAGGAAGGTCTAACTATGATTAAGCAGGATCCCTTAGCTTAAATTATGAGCATACCTCACAACCCTTTATCATTATGCGGCGCGCAGAGACTTACTTATCTTTAAATCTTAGATCATTGAAGATCATATACATTCTGGTTGTTGGTGCCGTCTCTACCTCATAGGTAAAGCCGCCATATAGACTAGCACCGAGTGCCATAAAAGTTGTTGCTGTGCTTTCGTCTGCAGGAACGATGTGATTGGTCAATAAAGGATGACCCATTTTTTCACCCCAATCTTTAATAACATACGCAGCTTCTTGTAGACTCTCAGGCACGCTAGGATGTCCCCATGCCCACATAAATGTTGTGCTGAAAGCCCTGCCGTTGAGCTCAATTGGATCATCTTTAGACAAAGTACCTATAACCTGAACCGGACCTGTGGCAATTTGCGTTGGTAAAGTAAATGTAATTGTGCCCGCGATAGGATCTATGGCCCATTCTTTGACTTTATCAAAGTGCCACATTCTGACGTTAGCTTCATACCCCGTTCGAGCATCCTCATATGCTTTCTGCATAAAAGTATATGGATCTTGGGTTTGATTCATCCCATGAGTCTATACCAAAATAAAAAAACCTCCAAAGAAGTCATTTATAGTTCTTATGCTTGGCTCCGGGGGTAGGATGAACGCTTCGCTACTATCGTCGTCGCATGCTCGGAGTAAACTCCTGCGCGTGTTTCTAGCTATCGAACCCACAACTTACGCCCCCGATTGCATCGGGGCTGCTCGCGGGTTAGATTCTCGGCCCATAACCAAATAAAAAAACCCTCTTTCGAGGGTGGCTTTATTTGGCTCCGGGGGCGGGATTCGAACCCGCGACCAATTGATTAACAGTCAACTGCGCTACCGCTGCGCTACCCCGGATTATAGTTATGAGACACCCTTATAGGGTTTCTCATCGCGCCAGGTGCCGAAATAAATTCGTCACGTGGGCTGCTCTTCCTTCTAGCTTCAATATAGCTTCAGAAATCAATCTTAACACCTATAGTACTATATCATCCACATAGAGGTGAGAACATCGGAATTATACCGAAAATAGTCGAACTAGGCAACCGGATAAGCTATAGTTTGCAAATAATGCCCTCATTGGGTCTTAGGGCTGTCACTACGGCCGGCGGATTATCCATGTAAGTTGAGGCGATTACCTTCCCGGTTGGCACACCCGGCCCTAATTCGATAGTTTGACCAGTAAAGTTTAATAGAATCGTGGCAATCTCTCTGTCAGCTATCCGCTGGAAACCAAAAATCCCCTTGGGCGTCTGAAGCGGCTTGTATTCTCCTTTTTTTAAGCTTGGCAGTGTATTTCTGAGCTCTATTAGTCGGCGGTACAGATTTAGGATTGAAGTTGGTTCAGCACTTTGGCTATCGACATTTCTGGTGCCAAAGTTTGGGTCAATTGGTAACCACGGTTGGCCGGTAGTAAAGCCGGCATTGGTTTGGTTATTCCATAACATTGGAGTACGCTCTGGATCGCGGCCATTACCTTGCCCCGGCGCTCGCTTTTCGAAAGGGTCGTGGACTTGGTCTGGAGTGATTGTGCCGTCGACCATGCCGAGTTCATCACCGTTATAAATAGTTGATAGCCCCGGCAAGGTTAGAAGTAGCATAGCGGCTACTCGAGCGGCTTCGGGGCCACGCCGAGTTGCTAGACGCGATCTATCGTGATTACCGAAACAATAAACTGGCGTGTATTCTGGCTTAATCTCGGATTGGAACCTATCGATTAGTTCTTCAAAGGTTCTAGCTTGCCAAGGGGCAGAAATACCTTCAAAATTAAAGGGAGCACAGACTGCCGAATTAACCTGGCGGTAAAAATCCAAATAAGCTCCAGCTTGGTTTTCCCAACCTTCTGGGTAAACCTCTAAGATCATAAACCGATTTGGGTAACTGGCAACGACATCTGTCATAACTTTTAAATACTCATAGACCTGCGGTCCGTTTTGGCTATTGATACTTAACAGTGAATCGCCGGGTGGATCAATACTGGCCACGAAATCGTTGTTTGGTGGGTCATCGCGGAACCCGGGATCCTTCGAAATGGCAGCCGCTGAATCGACTCGAAAGCCGTCAACCCCCATGTCGAGCCAGAACTTCATATGTTGAATCATTGCCTGGCGGACAGCCGGATTATCCCAGTTTAGATCCGGTTGTTCCGGCAGAAATGTGTGCAGATAGTATTGGCCGGTGGTATCGTCTAGAGTCCAAGCTGGTCCACTAAAGACGCTTTGCCAATTGTTCGGTGGCGAGCCGTCCGGCAGACTATCGTGCCAAACATACCAGCCCCGTTTTGGGTTATCTCGTGAGCTGCGTGACTGCTTAAACCAATCGTGCTGATTAGAACTATGATTCGGTATAAAGTCAATCACAACCTTAAGTCCACGCTGGTGAGAGGCCTCTAAAAGTTCTCTAAAATCGTCTAGTGTGCCAAAACGCGGGTCGACTTCACGGTAGTCGCTAACGTCATAGCCAAAGTCAGCCATCGGCGATGGGTAAAACGGTGCTATCCAGATAGCGTCAACCGCTAGCGAATCTGGCTGGCCAGCTAGGTGATCTAACTTTTGAATAACACCCCGCAAATCCCCAGTGCCATTACCGGAGGTATCATAAAAACTGCGTGGGTAAATCTGGTAGAGTGTCCCGTTTTTAAACCAAGGCTGAGAAGAGCTTGTCATAACTATAGAATAACAGCTTAAACATAAACGCTATAATACTTTTCGGTTCTAATATATAGCTTAGCTGACGATTTCTTTTGAACTGTATAAACGAGTGGTTATTTTAGTTTTTTGAGTCGAGATTTAATTTTGTGAGGTAGACGCTTTAATCTGGATTTGACTAGTCGGCTCGGTGGAGTGGTCTGTTTGTTGAATAGCAAGATATCTTTGAAGGTTTTTTCGTAGCCATCGACCATAGTCTCGGCCGAGAAATGCTGTTCGACATGCTTGCGACAATCGCGTCGTTTGATAGAGTCAATCTGGCCGACAGCTTCGGCCATTTCACTGATACTATCGCGGATAAAACCAGTTTTGCCATCGACGATGATTTCCGGAACCGAGCCGCGGCGCAAGGCTATCACTGGCGTACCACACGACATGGCTTCGACCATGGTTTGGCCAAACGGTTCTTCCCATTGGACTGGCATTAGGAAGGCTTTGGCCTTTTGATAATATTTAGCCAGTTGAGCTTGGTCCATTGAGCCTAGGTATAAAATCTTGTCATTTAGATACGGCTTAATGTAATCATCGAAATAGTTTTGATGGTCCTCATAAGTTGGGCCAATAATTAAAAGTCGATGGTTGGTTTGTTGGGCAATTTTAATAGCCTCACGGAAGCCTTTTTCTGGCACAATCCGACCGGCAATAATTAAGTAATCTTCGTGTTCTTCCGAAAACTCCCAGAGCTTAGTGTCAACGCCGTTGTAGACTGTTTGGGCAAACGGCAAATCTGGTGCACCCCGTCGTTGGTTGTTAGATATCGAGATTAGGTGCTGGTTGGGGCTATGGAACATCTCGAAGGCTTGGCGGTACCAGCCGTCGAGGGGATCGTTTAGGGTATAGGCGACAGGTACGTCGAGATGTTTGACGGCCAATGGCAAGGCTATTTCTGGGTGGTGAAAATACAATAAGTCGTATTCGCCTAGCTCGGCGCAGTCGAACATGGCAGTTGCCAGCTTTACATCCCATAATTGAGGTACATAGTGAGTTAGCCAATCGATATTATGGACTAGTTTACTAAATTCGGTTTGATTATTGACTAGTGGTCTAATGTCTAGGCTACGGATAGTAACGCCATCTATGCTTGAGCCGGTTGGGGCAAAGAACGTAACCTCGTGGCCTCTACTAGCCAGGCCTCGAGCAATAATGACGGCTAGATCTATTGGCGCATATATGATATCGGCAGGTTTTGGTGCTGTCATGTAACCACGCACCATCATTGCTATTTTCATTACTAACTGACTCCCTTGTCAGACCATAGTATAGCAAAATCTGGGCCTTATAGCCATTCGCCCCTGTTATTTATAGTCTTTGTATAGTCCTTATCGTGGTCGAAGAGCTCGGCTGATTTGGCGAGACTCATCGCGGGCTTTTAGGGTTTGGCGTTTATCGTACAGCTTCTTGCCTTTGCCGACGGCGATGCGTAGTTTTATGTAGCGGCTACCAGTTAAAAGTTCTAGTGGCACGATTGTACGACCCTGTTGCTTGCCGGCAATTAGAGCGTCGATTTCGCGGCGCTTGGCTAGCAAGCGACGGCTCCGGGTTTGTTCTTGTTCGGTCAGCGGTGCCGTGCTAGTGCCAGTAATAGTTCCATTTATAAGATAAATCTCGTTATTTTTGACAGTTACGTAGGCACCTCGTAACTGGCCATGTCCCATTCGGAGTGATTTGACTTCGGCGCCAGTCAGTTCTAGACCCACCACCAAAGAATCGCCTAGCTCGTAATCGTGCCGGGCGCGTCTATTTTGGATTTTCTTTGGCTGGTTAGCTATCTTCTTCTTGGCCATAAGTATATTGTAGAGGAATATTCCTACATTGACAAATCATTAATACTGTACTATAGTATAAGCTTTAGGCTTTTGAATTAATACGGTGGACGAAAAGTATGAATAATCTGACGATTAACCCCGAAACAGTATCCGGTTTGATATCGAGAGGTGAAATTGACCCCAAAGTTACAGAGGCTCTGGGTCAAATTCGTGATAATGGCGACCCGCTTGATGGAGATAGGCGGTTTTCTCGTAACAACGGGCTAATAGCTTTAGCCGTAGCCGAAGGGGCTGCGGGATTTCCGGCCAGCTTGAATGCACTGTCAACCGAAACCAGTCAGTATTTGTTCTCGTATCCGATTTATGTAGCTTCGGCGGCTGCAGTTGCGGCTGTATTTTATGGTGTTGGGCGTTCTAGAGATTCTAGGCGGATGCTTGATGGCCATCGGCAGCAAGAGCTGATTAGGAGTTATTTAGATGAGCAGGTTGATGTAATTAGGGTTAATAAACAGCATCACCAGAAAGAACTTTTGCTGCGCTGGTACGGGGCTGATGGTTTGGAACAACCAACTAATAGCTTAAAACTATCACTTGAGAAAGTGGTTAGTTTTGCCGAACAAACTGACATCGAGCACGTTGCGATTGGCTCTAGCTGGCTTGGTGATCGGCTAAATCAGCTTGATAGTCAAAAGGATGGCCAACTGGTTGATGGTGTCCAGCTGGTATCGAATCAAAAAAAGCGTAATCTTATCTATGCCGAGGATTT
>JBDTES010000015.1:0-6129 GCA_039922435.1 Saccharimonadales bacterium (SeqCode) | reverse complement strand
CGAGTCCGCTTCGTTGGTTGGATATTAGCTTGGCTACTAGGGGCCTTATGGTCGCTAGGTACCCTATTCGTGATTCCTATAATAATGACTAGCCAGAAACCCAGTGGGGTAAGCTCTATTAAGAGTTCGTTTAGCTTCTTTAAACGGACATGGGGTGAGAGTATTGTAGCTAAGCTTAGCGTAAATACCCCCTTAGCCCTACTCAATGTAGCCCTAATTATTGCTTTCATTACTGGTATTGTCGCCTCAGTCAACCTACAAAGCTACGCCATGCTTTGGGTAATAATAATCCTTTATATAATTATCTCGATCATTTTGTCGGTTATCGGCTCTTTTGCCAACAGTCTAGTTAACATTGCCCTATTCTACTATGCTACCTACGGCAAAGTACCTCCAGCATTCAGCGAAGACTTGCTTAATCAGGTGTTCATCAAAAAGAAACGACGCCATCTATTCGGATCAAAAGGCCCTTCAGTAGCTACCTAGCCATCTACTGAAACATCGACGTTTTAATAAAGCCCACCGGCTGTACCGAAAAAGCATCTCTTTCTTATTATTTTTACAACCAGATACCACTCACCTGACCTAATTGCGCGAGTTAGCCTTTTTCGATATGCTTAAGTAGAAACAAAGGAGAGCCCGTGCAAACCCTTATTCCGAAACATCAACCTGATGGCAGCGCTCATGCCCAATAAACCTTTACTGACCAATCTGCCAAAAAACTGGCCAGGTATGTTCGGTATCTATAAATTCTCTAAACTTGCCGTCAAGGTAAACCTAAACACGGTTATCATACTGACTGTTTTTACTATCGTACTGGCAGGCGCCAGCCAAGCATTCTTGTTAAAGAAAAATTATTTGGGTATTGCTACCCTGCTCCTTATTAGCCCAATTGTTAATGGAGCTCTATACATTACCTGGATTAAGGGAACTAGGTCGGAGAAAGTCACAACTGTCGACGCGGTCGCTCTGGCATACACTAAATGGATACGTCTTCTATTACTCAATATTCTAGTCAACTTAACGTATATCGTCAGCTTTCTGCTGCTCATCGTGCCATTTGTCTTTGTCTACCCACGGCTGAGTCTAGCTAATTATTTTCTGATTGATCGAGACATGAAAGTAATGGACGCCTATAGGTCCAGTTGGCGTGCCACCAAAGGTCATATCATTGAGCCCTGGAGTATATACGCTGTTAGTGTACTTATCGTCCTCTCAGCATTCACAATTATCGGTATCCCTTTCGTTATTTACTTCTTCATCATGTATAGCGCCGCCTTCGCTGTATTTTATGAAATGTTACGCAAGCAGTCTAAGCCGAAGGTTAGTAAAACTACTCACAAACTGGCAACCAAAAAGTAGATAACTTGCTAAAACAGGGGTGTTTTGATAAAATTTAGCCGTTGCACTATTGTTCCTCAGAATTGCTGAAGCCGAGAAACAAGCAGCCGGAAACAGCGAATTCATTCCACTGCACCGTGTGTTGAGAAAAACCGTAGGTTTGACTTAATACTAATAACGGGCCATTAGCTCAGCTGGTTAGAGCACCTGCCTCTTAAGCAGGGTGTCCGGGGTTCGAGTCCCCGATGGCCCTCCAAGTATAAGCATTATGAAAGGCCCCCTTTTAGGAGGTCTTTTGATATACTGCGTATTAACCTTCCATGATAAACTACTCCGCCATTCCAGTCGCAAAAAGCCAAGGCAGCCCTTGGGACTCTTTGAAGCTGGCTGCTAGCATTACGGCAGCAATTCTCGGTATTATGGTGCTCGGTGCTGCCGTAACTGCCTATACCGGACACAGGGGCACTATAATGGCTCTGATTTCGGGCGTACTACTCCTTGGATTTTTTGGAATAATCATCGGTGTATTTATTAAAGGGTTCCGAAGATTCAACAAGCAGAAAAAGTGGATGCGGCAATTTGCGAAAGATAACGGCTGGCAATATGACGAAAGCAAACGAACCGTAAACGACTTGGTAGCATTTCCGCCAATATACTCAACCCTTGCCTCAAACTGGAATAATGTTCGCTGCACCGTATCAGGCGAAATACATGGCATGCATTTTGAACTAGTACACATCACCTATGTCAAATCTACGGGTTTAATAGGGGTATTATCAACAAACGTTGGCAAAAGCAGGTTTGCATGGACGTCGGTACTATACCTGGAAGGTAATCCAAATCTTATGGAAAAGTCAGACTTAATATATGAAAGGGATAATTCGTACACGTACGTCGTATGTGGGCTTAATGCCTTGTATAGGCACGAAATTCAGTCTATGTTTGAAAGCGTAGCCTGAGTCAAATTAGTTGCGATAGCGTCCACGATAGCCCTCCATGAAGCAGTCAAGTTTTATAGCTCGACTTTTTTCGTGGTCAAGTTAGTCGGAATCGAAATATCGCCATTTTCTACAGAAAGCGCGCTAGAATAAGAAAATGAACATAAGATCTGGTGCAAAATGGTACGAAAAGAAGTAGCCCCAACCAAAAACAAGAAATGGCTGACAAAAGGTATCGGCAGTATTGGCCTAGCTAGCTTCTTTTCTGACTCTGGCCACGAAATCGTTACATCGGTTCTGCCGAGTTTCTTAACTTCTACACTTCACGCTTCGGCTGGGGCCTTGGGACTCATCGAGGGTTTGTCTGACTCCTTAACTGGCATTATGAAGTTAATTGGTGGACCACTAGCTAATGATAAAACCAAAAGAGGCAAACTGGCCTCCGGCGGTTATGTTGGTACAGCTGTGGCCACGGCAGCCATTGGCCTAAGTGCTACGGTTTGGCAAGCTGGTATATTCAGGGCAACGGCTTGGCTGTCACGCGGACTGCGCTCACCTGCCCGAGATACCATGTTAGCTTCACTGGCAGATAAGGATAACTACGGCAAAGCTTATGGTATCGAGCGAGCTGGCGATAATCTAGGCGCAGTAGCTGGCCCACTGCTAGCTGTACTTTTGATCGGACTCGTTGGTATCCGTCATGCCATATTCTTTTCGATTATCCCCGGGCTACTAGCCGCCGTAGCTATTACGGTCGCTGCCCGCGAAGCCAAGCGTCACGCCGGACCGATAAAACAAAAAGTTAAGTTGGAGTTCGCCGGCCTAAAACAAGCTGGACTCTTTAAGCCGCTACTACCAATCGTATTTTTTGAAATGGGCAATATTGCTACAACTCTACTTATCCTACGAGCAACTCAACTATTGCACACCGATTATCGATCATTAACTGCAGCGGTATCACTGGCAATACTTATTTATGCGGTACACAATGTCTTTGCTTCGGGTGTAGCGATCGTCGGAGGCCGCTGGATAGACAAGGCAGGGCCAAAGGTAGTGTTTGGCACAGGAGCGTTTATATACATTTTGGCTTACGCCGGCTTTGCTGCCTCTTTTCACTCGTGGATCTGGCTACTTGGGGCCTTTATTCTGGCAGGAACAGCTATTGGACTATCCGAAACTGCCGAATCATCACTGATCGCTCGTATGCTACCCGATCACCTACGCGGTAGTGGCTTCGGCCTACTGGGTGGAATCCAATCGTTCGGTGACTTCGCTTCAACAGCAGTCGTCGGCTTACTATACACCGTAATTTCACCAACCGCCGGCTTTATATACGCCGCTGCTTGGATGGTATTATCTACGGCTACGTCTTTCCGTAGCAGCTTCAATAGATCCATTGCCTAGCTCAGTAAAGTAGTAGCTGCAAGAGACATATCCTGCAGGGCCGGGCAGCTCATCTGCAACGAGACAGATGACGGGCCCTCAAGTATATGCACCCGTGATAAACATACAGCCCGCGTACTTACAATAATAAGAGTAAAATAGAGAGATGAGCAAAAAGACCGTTACGGCTATAGTAATTGTTATCATAGTTATTGCAGCTTTTGGTATTAGCTATTCTGTCAGTCGGCATTCCAATAACCAAGCAGCTCCACAAACTCCCACCGGATCGTCGACTAATGGTAGATCGGTCGACTTAAGTGGGCAGCAGCTTACTACTCTATCGAATTCCCTTACTAGCCAGACTGATATTACAGCACTAAATATATCTAATAACCAGATCAGTAGCTTACCTACATCAATTGGGAAAATGACGGGGTTAGTGACTCTAAATGTTGAAAATAACCGTTTAACAACACTCCCCTCCACTATCGGGCAACTTAGAGACCTACAGAATGCCGATTTCTCTAACAACCGCTTGACGAGTCTACCTTCCGAACTTGCCACGCTAACACAGCTAAAGACACTAAAGCTCGGTGACTATAAAGGCCCTCCGGCCGACATAGCACAGTTAAAAACAAAGTTACCTAATACCAGGATTACCGACTAGCATGAAGCAGAAACGTACGATACTTGTGATTGCAGTGCTCGTTATTGTAGTGCTAGCTGGAGGAATTGGTTGGCAGCTTGGCCATTCGGGTAAAACGAGTGCTCCTTCACCCGCAATCAGTCCAGCAATCACCGGAAATGAAAGTAGTTCAACAGGTAGCAAGAACGTAAACAAGCTAGCCAGCTACAGCCTACCTGATGGCTGGAAGCAAAGCACCTGTCAAAATGCTACGGGTGAGATATTCATTGACCCAGACGGAACTAGCGCAGACTGTAACACCAACCCAGTGACACCAATCAAACTCTATATAGATCCGCAGAACACAACCGATTGTCAACAACTCAATGGCATTACTAATGTACGTAAACATACCTGTAAATCTCTTTATATAGGTGGTCAAAAAAGCTTGCAGGCCCTTACCGAATATCCGGCATCAGCTTCTTACCCTGTTAATACGACAATCTCGGATTACTACGTTAATACCGGTAAAGGCATTGTAGTAGTAGAATATCAATATACCGCTTCTAGCCAGTACCAAGCAGGGTTTGACCAGTTAGCCATGAGTCTCCACGGCAAGTAACTGAGGTCTAGACGGTGATGCTCGCCTTTAAATACTCATCCTGGCCAATAGCATCTACTAACACAGGACACGTCTCACTACAGATATTATGACATTCTTATACATATTCATAGGCATTTTCGGGCTGTTGAGCGCTTCGCTAGCAGGCAGCATTAGTGCCGTTCACACCTGGGACAGCTGGCGCGACCACCCCCGCCCGGTTCGTCTAAAGACGACTATCCGATCATTTATATTATCCTTTTTATTTTTTGCCATAATCATAGGATCGATGCTATATATCTTCACAAGGACTCTGGAGTAACGGCAACTAGTTAGTAGTGGCCCATATTCGAGAATGGGCTAAGGCTAAGGTAGGTTCTACGACTATCCTACAAATATATGTAGTATAGGAGAAATCTCAACCGAGAGATCGACTTAGACAGTGATACAGTATTTATATGGCAGAATTATTTCCTTATCAACTCGTAAGTTTTCTCGATCAGGAGCCAGCAATCGGTGAACCAGTGTATGGCGGGCCGAACGGCTGGTACCCACAAATCGCCCTCAAGCGACGCTTTCGTGTTCAAGGTATGGCCGAACCTGAACTCCTAGAAAAAATAAAAACCTACTGCTCATCAACCAAACCACTCGTTATAAACATCGGTAAACTCACAAAAACTGGTCGGATGCCGGTGAAGGTTTTAGAAGTTGAGCCATCCGATAGTCTAATAGAATTCCACAGAAACTTTATTAAATTATTGGGGCAAAACCTAATCTCTCGCTACCCAGAGCGTGACGGCGATAACTATTACCCACATATTACGGCCGAGTACGATGGTAAAAGCGTAATTAATACAGAACTATACAGTGACAAACAAATCACTCTAAGTAGAATTTGGCTACTCAAAGATATAGGCAGCGAAGACTCCAAAGCCTATGCCAAATTTGAATTATAATACGCCTAACCCTGGGGGCTGCGGCAGTTACACAGCAAACTCCAAGATTCCAATAGTCAAAAGATTACCAAATTAAAAATATAGATTGTTTGCTATGATGGATATAGTGAAGACTATCAAAAAATATTTTCTAGGGGTCTACGTAGTTGGAACTATACTGGCGCTACTAAGTGGGATTATCTTTTACAGAACTGTCGTAGGTAACGATAGTACAAATATCTTTAGCGTGATTTTTGGCTGGCAGTGGATATATCTGACTATCACTTGTCTGGTAATCCTACTTAC
>JBDTES010000014.1:0-39725 GCA_039922435.1 Saccharimonadales bacterium (SeqCode) | reverse complement strand
CCACTTCAATCTACATTTAAAAGAATGTGAGTTTAGGTATAATATGCGACATGAAGATATGTATCACAAACTACTCGAAATACTACGAAAGGATGCTCAGAGCTAGGCTAAACTAGTCTTGAACCATTATTTTATACCTAAGCGGGCCGAAGTTAGCTAAAAAGTACTTGCTTAATAGCTGGGCGGGTGTTAGAATCCTGTCATTAGTCAAAAATAAAAATCAGTTTTAAATAAAAAAATAGTCATCAGCCGAGGAGAAACAAAAATGAATACTAAGTTTAACGCATTACGCCGACCGGCCCTAACGGTGATTGCAGCCATAGTGGGCTTATCTGGTTTACTGCCTGCTGTTTTTAGTGCTACTGCGGCGGCCGCCCAGATGACAACTCGTGGCATCAAAATGAGTGACTCTACGCCCGGCGCTACAAATGTAAAATATACATTGTTTTTCACACCAGCTACTAACGCAGCAGAAATCGTAATTGATTTTTGTAGTAATGATCCGATTGACGGTGATGTTTGTGACTTTGCAGTTGATGGTACACCAAACGTTAGTTCCGCGACCGGTACCGGTGTAGCAGTCGTAGGTGCCGTTGCTCCGGTCCACACTTTGAAGATTACTGGTTTAACGCTTCAGGCTGGTGTCCCATTTTCGACAGAGATTTCTGGCATAACCAACCCAACGGCCACTAGCTCCGATACTAATACCTTCTATGCTCGTATCTATACCTATGCTACTTCAGGTGCTGCCGCCTACACGGTTTCGCCAAGCTCTGGCACTAAACCTACCTCAGTTGGTAGTCCGATAGATGTTGGTGGCGCGGCGCTTAGTGTGGCCGAGAATATCCAGATTACTGCCAAAGTTATGGAGACGCTTACTTTCTGTACTTCGGGAACCGATATATCGGGCGCAAATTACGGTGGCGCTGGCGGTGATACTTCGTGTGCTCAGGCTACTGCCCCACTGATTACGATTGGTCATGGCACCCCAACCCAAGTCTTGAGTGCCGACCAGGTCGATAACACACCAGCTTATATGCAACTTTCAACCAATGCCAGCACTGGCGCCATTGTCCGAATGAAGAATGGAAATACTTGTGACGGTCTGAGCAATGACGGCGGAGCAACCTGTAAGATTCCGAGTATGAACTCTAGTTCGACTCCAGCTGCGATTGTGCCTGGTACGGCTGCCTTTGGCTTATTTGTGGCCCCTAGTGTTACGACAGCTTCTGTTACGACTAGTACTGGCACGATTACGCCTGATCCGGTTTACAATAACGGTACAAACACTACCGTTCAGGCTAACACTAGCGCCGCTACAACAGCCTTCTATGGGATGGATGATAGTAATGTCCTATCGACCTATGGCAGCACTATCGCCAGCTGTGCTGGACCAATTAGCCAGGTTAATTCTCAACTTAACTTTGCCGCTACCTCGGCTCTGACCACTCCAGCCGGTATTTACACTACTAACGAGATTCTGATTGCGACTGGTACATTCTAAACCTCTTGTAGGCTAAAGCTTTGAGTAGCAGATAGATCGTTATGGCCCTGTGGATAAATTACTAGGCAAGACTAAAAAAGGCTTGTTTGGTAATCATAAGCGTGTTATTATCGGTCCATTGATAGTTTAAAATAAAAACGGTTTTAGCCAAGGAGAAATAAAAATGAATACTAGATTTAATGCAATACGCCGACCGGTCTTAACGGTAATAGCGGCTGTGGTTGCCCTATCTGGTTTGCTACCAGCTGTTTTTGATGGTACCGCCTCAGCTGCCCAGATAACCTCTCGTAGTATTGAAATGAGTGATTCCACACCGGCTGCAACTGGTGTTACATACCAGTTGAGTTTTATGCCAGTTGTTAATGCTCAAGAAATAATTGTCGATTTTTGTGGTAATGATCCGATTGATGGTGATGTCTGTAATTTTGCGGCCAATAGCGTCCCAAATGTAGCTGCTGCGACCGGGACTGGCGTGACTGCTATAGGTACCGGTACTCCAAAACACACCATAAAAATCACTGGCCTGACTATTACGGCTGGTGTTCAGTTTACGACCACGATTAGTGGTATAACCAATCCAACTTGGAATTCATCGACGACGGCTTCGTTCTACGCTCGAATCTATACCTATTTGACTGGTACTTCAACTAGTTATGTACCTGCCAATGTGACCGGTGCAAACCCTACTGTCGGCGGTAGCCCAAAAGATTTTGGTGGCGCTGCCATGAGCACGGCTCAAAACGTCCAAATTACCGCCAAGGTTATGGAGACACTGTCGTTCTGTACCTCCGGCATTGATATATCAGGTGCAGGCTATGGTGGTGTTATCACTAATGTCAATTGTTCTGCTGCTACAGCACCACTCATTACGATTGGTCACGGTAGTCCAACCCAGGTCCTTAGTGCTGACCAAATAGATAGCACTCCAGCTTACATGCAGTTATCAACCAATGCCAGTGCGGGCGCCGTTATCCGGATGAAGAACACGCATACTTGTGTCGGTCTGAGCAACGACGGTGGGGCGACTTGTTTGATACCGAGCATGAACACAGTTGCAACCCCAGCCGCTATTGTCCCTGGTACCGCCGCATTTGGGATGTTTGTGGCCCCTAGTAAATTGACAGCTACTGTTACGACTAGTACCGGTACGATTACCCCAGATGCCGCTTACCATACAGCCGGAAAGGATGTTCCACAGTCAAATACTAGCACAACTTCAACTGCCTTCTACGGCATGGACGATGCTAGTGTTAAATCGACCTACGGTAGTACTATCGCTAGCTGTGCCGGGCCAATTAGCCAGGTTAATTCTCAGCTTAACTTTGCGGCCACGGCATCTCTAACTACTCCAGCCGGTGTCTATTCCACTAACGAGATTCTGATTGCGACTGGTACCTTCTAGCCTAAATTAAAGGAGAAAGCTCATGCCCGTTAAAAAGCTGCGCTTCTCCCACGTAATTGTTGGTCTAGTTGCAGTCTTACTCTTCCTGGCAGCAGGACCACTGCACTTCTGGCAAGTTTCTGGAGCAGTCTTAACCGGTCGAGCTTTAAAACTTAGCAACGACTTCGCTGGGGCCACTTCCAAATACGACGTCTCGTTTAATATTATAAGCCCTAGCGTGCTTGGCTCTATTCGGGTACAATTTTGCGCCAACGACCCATTTGTCGGTGAACCTTGTACACCTTCTCCGGGCCTCGATATTAGCGCGGCTACTCTATCGGATCAAACTGGCATGGGAGGTTATAGTATCGACTCAGCTGATTCGACAGCGAACGTTCTAGTATTAACCCGCTTACCGACACTTTCGGTGCTTGGCGTTTCGAGCTATGAATTAGATGGCGTTATCAATCCTTCGGCCCCCGGTTCGTACTATGCTAGGGTCGAGACTTTTGCCTCGGCCGATGCGACCGGCCCAGATGTTGATTATGGTGGTCTAGCCTATTCTATCAACGGCGGAATTAGTATCAAGACCAAAGTGCCGCCGTATCTGCTGATGTGTACCGGTGATAGTATACCGTCGTTTGACTGTAGTACTGCCTCTGGTGATTATATTGATTTTGGAGAACTTAGCTCAAATGCTACGGCTACTGGCTCGGCTCAGATATTAGTTGCTACCAATGCCGAATTTGGCTATACCATCAGTGCCCTGGGGCCAACTATGACTTCTGGTAATAATATTATTCCAGCTCTAGCTAGCGCTGATGTGTCGCGCCCTGGGACCAGCCAGTTTGGGCTTAATTTAAGAGCTAATTCTACCCCTTCAATGGGAGTAGACCCTCAGGGTAGTGGAGTAGGTCAGCCGACTAGTGGCTACAATCAACCAAATCTCTTCCAGTACATACCAGGCGATGTTATTGCTAATCGGACTTACACTGACGCCTATAGGCGGTTTACGGCTAGCTATATCGTAAATGTTAGCAAGAGCCAGCCACCGGGGGTTTACGTTACAACCATAACCTATGTGGCGCTGGCTAGTTTCTGATATATAATTAATGTCTATGCACGCTTGCATAAGTCTGATAATATTATGGCAAGCATAAGGTAAAAGAGGGGAACATGAAAAAGTTTAAAAATATAATATCGCTGGCTTTGGTGGCGCTGTGTACTGGTTTCGTTTCGCTGGGGGCGGTTGCCTCAGCAGCTGATAATTCTACTACTAGTGGTAATGGCATGCAGATTTCGCCAGTTCGGACAGACCTGACAATCGAACCTGGATCTACTCAATCAGTCCTTGTAACAGTAAAGAATATTACCAGTGGTCCGGCTGACTTACAGGTGCTAATAAATGACTTTACGGTGACAAAGGGTAATGAAACGGGCCAGCCGGACCTGATACTTGATTCTAATCAGTTCGCTCCTAGTCATAGTTTAAAGCGCTTTATTGCTCCGGTTAGTAATGTTTCGCTAGCTCCCGGCCAAACCAAAGATGTAAAAGTCAATATTAGCGTCCCAGCCAATGCAGCTGGCGGTGGTTATTACGGTGCCGTCCGCTTTGCGCCGGTTGCTGCCGGAACCGGTAAGAATATCAACCTTTCGGCTAGCGTTGGTTCACTGATTTTGGTCAAGGTACCTGGTGATATCAAAGAACAGCTTAGTGTTGCCAGTTTTGATGTACGCAGCGGCAAGGATGCTTCGGCTGCCAGCTCATTCTTTGTGTCTAACAATTCACTGAGTTCGGTTGTGCGCTTCCAGAACACTGGTAACTTGCAGGAACAACCCTTTGGCAAGATTGTTTTGAAGAAGGGTGATAAAGTTCTGCAGTCTACCGAGATTAACAATACAACACCTCGAGGTAATGTATTACCTGATAGTATTCGTCGCTTCGATATCCCACTAAATAAGGTCGGCTGGTTTGGTAAATATTCAGTCGAAGGCAATTTCGGTTATGGCGCTAATGGCCAACTGATAAGTGCTCGAACTACCTTTTACGTGATACCAGTACTACTTATCGTAATTAGCTTGGCTGTCATAGCTCTGATTCTACTAGCCATATTTGGCTTACCGAGAGCTATCAGGGCTTACAATCAGCGGATACTGCGAAACGCTCGTCGCCGCTAGAACGGCTTTACTAAGATCGCACCCTAGTAGATATGCAGTCCTCACGGATATGAGCCGTATATGGTAAGCTAAAAGCGTAAACACTTTTTCATGAAACATTTTCACTTTGGTCGTACAATCTATAGCTTGGTACTAGGTCTGGTAATAGCTTTTGGCCTGACGGCTGCCGTAGCTGCCCTTGGCAGCGAGCAGAACCCACAATCTGGCTCGAGTGGCCTACAGGGTACTATTTCTAGCCCACCACCAACCAGAGGCGCTAGAATCAGTTTACCGACAGGTGGCCAAACCTTTACATCTACACCTATCCAGGTTTCTGGTACCTGTCCAGACGGCTTGTTAGTCAAAGTGTTTACTAACAATATTTTTGTCGGCTCAGCTGATTGCGATAATGGCAGCTTTACTTTGCAAGTTGATCTTTTTAGTGGCGAAAACGACCTAGTGGCCAGAGTTTATGATTCGCTTGATCAGCCCGGCCCCGATTCCAACACTGTTATAGTTACTTTTCAGGATGCGTTGTTTATCAAATTTGGCTCACACGTTTCGGTTACCAGTAACTTTGCCAAGATTGGTGCTGATCCCGGTGCAACTCTAAGTTGGCCGATAATTATTAGTGGTGGTAGTGGACCCTACGCTGTTAGTATTGACTGGGGTGATGGCTCGGGTAATGATCTAAAAAGTGTGGCGTTTGTTGGCCAGGTAAACGTCGATCACGTCTATAAGAACGCTGGATCATATACGGTAGTTATTAAGGTAACTGACGCCAATGGTACGACAGCGTTCTTGCAAGTGGTTGGGGTTGGTAATGGCAAGGTGACGCAGTCGTCATCCAGTACCAATAAGGGTGCGGCTACCATTATAACTAAGAAGATTTACCTAATCTGGCCGCTGTTATTGATATTCCCGATTGCCTTAATCGCTTTTTGGCTTGGTCGCCGCTACGAGCTGCAATCTCTGCGTCAGCAAATTGAAAAGCAATCCGCTATATATGATCAAGAAGACAAGCGCTAATACTAAGTAATTTATAAAAACTCTTTAGTTTGCTAAAATAGATAGGTTATGGCTAAGAAAGTATTTGTCGGTATGTCCGGCGGTGTTGATAGTTCGGTCACAGCGGCTCTGCTGCGAGATCAGGGCTATGATATCACCGGCGTCTATATGAAAAACTGGAGTAAAGATTTGCCCGGTATGATTTGCCCGTGGAAAGAAGATTATCAGGACGCCAAAAGGGTCGCTGTACAGCTCGGTATTCCCTTTAAGATGTATGATTTCCAAACAGAATACCGCCAAAGAGTCGTCGATTATATGCTGGGTGGCTATAAAGCCGGTATAACTCCCAATCCCGACATTATGTGTAACCAAGAAATTAAATTCAAACTATTTTTAGACACTGCACTGAGTGACGGGGCTGACATGATAGCAACTGGCCACTATGCTAGGTCAGTTGATGGCGAATTGCATACAGCTGCTAATGTCGAAAAGGACCAGACCTATTTCTTATACCGAGTTACCGAAGATGCCCTGCAGCACTCTTTGATGCCAATCGGTGAGTTCGAGACTAAAGCCGAAGTCCGGTCCTTGGCTAAAAAGTTTAGTTTAGCTACGGCCGAAAAGAAGGATAGCCAGGGGATTTGCTTTGTCGGCAAAGTCGGTATCAAAGACTTCTTATTGCACGAACTTGGCCAACAGCCATTTGGGGTAATCATTAATCAGGATGGCGTAATTATTGGCCAGCATGATGGGGCAATTTTCTACACTATTGGCCAGCGCCACGGCCTAGATGTCGGTGGTGGCTTGCCATATTACGTAATCGGCAAAGATATGGCTAAGAATGAAGTCTATGTAACAACTGATTTACAAGATAAAAACCTCTGGAGCAAGAACTTACAGCTGTCAAATATACATTGGATCAACGGCATTCCCGAACCTACCAAAACCTACCAAGTGCGCACTCGTTACCGAGCTCCCCTAATACCTTGCAAGGTCTCACCTTGCAAAACAAAGAAAGATGGTGAAGTAAGTATTTTATTAAGTGAAGAAGTGCGGGCTATTACTCCTGGTCAATCCGCCGTAATCTATGACGACAACCGAGTTCTAGGTGGTGGTGTAGTAATATAACCTGTCAGATTTTATGTAGTTGTAGTGCTTGGTTATATAAAAAATAGATAGTTTTTGAGGTATGAGAAAAGCCGCGGTTTGGTGATGATTGTGATGAGTAGTGTGTGAAGCTGAGAGTTCAGTAAAATTCTACCAATTAGTAGGGACTGCAACCACAGAATAGTTTTGTGGGAATCCCTACACATCATCCACAAGCGCGGCTTTGATTTTCCGTTTCTATTGAAGGTACGAGCCTAGTCTTTTCTGCTCTGCAGTGTTCTTGTGGTTCTCTGCAGAGCCGCTTGCCATAGTCATTTGCGTCTTAGTGGTTTAGTCTGGGGCCTAATACTAAATCTGTAAGTTTTGACAAGGTAGTGCAGTGGGATTAGTAGTAATATGATAATTACTGGACAAATTATGACAGGTATCGCATTCCATGTGATCTTTGATCCATAAACGATACCATAGGCAATAACTGCAGTATTTAAGACTATGACTAACAGTAAGCCATTTATAGCGGTAGGTGTGGCAGGTGTCTTCTGTTGCTTATTCATCTTATTACCTCCAAGGTGCAAACGGATGGTTATTAACCATACTCGAACGTCACTGTGACGTGAGCGCGTATATTATAGCACGGTTATATAATATAGTCAATGGTTTCGTATTCATCCAAGACCTTCGCAACATACATTAAACCAAAGACGGTAGGCGTCCTACACTGTAAAGACCATTACATCTAACAGAAAGGAGCCTACCATGGCTTATTCTACCAACCCTAACCTACCGAAAGCGAGAGCAATTGCCATGCAATTGCTACTCCGTGAGCAGCTACCCGTAGGTGTAGTTGCAAACAAATGTGGCATTCACCGAAGTACCGTATGGCGTTGGAAGCTCAAATGGAAGGAGCTGAACCAGAATGTACAGATGGATAATCCCAACCGGCCACATAGACTCTACAGCCGCATGAACCATCTCAACCGCTACACCTGGCGTATTCCTACTGTCCTCTCCCGACCACACACAAGCCCCAATGCCGTGAGTGCAGAACTCACTCAGCTGGTACTGAGTGTACGAGCTCGTCTCAAGCGCTGCGCCGAGGTGGTCTGGCACCACCTTACTGTGGTGCTCGGTGTTTCTGTGTCACTCAGTAGTGTGAGACGAATTCTTTGGCGTTCAGGTGTAGCCCGAGGCCGCAAGAACCGGGTTCGCAGAGACAACCCCAGACGGCCGCAGGTCACGAGGCCTGGTGAGCTCGTACAAACAGATACTATTCACCACGTGGACCCAACAAGTGGCAGACGACTGTATTACTACACTGTCATCGATCTATTCACGAGAATGACCTACGTCACCCTAGCACCAAAGCTTGGTCCTGGGTTGGCCGCACAGGCAGTGTTAGATGCCCAGCGGAGCTGGGGCTTCCCCATCTCCATGGTACAAGCCGACAATGGTCCAGAGTATGGGCGTTACTTCGAGCAACAAATGAAGTATGCGGGAATACAAACCAGACACAGTAGGTTACATCGCCCCAACGACGATGCATTCGTTGAACGCTTTAACCGCACGCTCCAAACAGAGTGTATTGGGTACTACTGGCAAAAGAGCGTTCCGCTCTCTCGCCAGCAAGCTATGCTACGCGCATATCTTGAGCACTACAATACAAGAAGAGTACACTTAGGCATACAGATGTTGACGCCCATGCAGATGTTGCAAAGGTCCTGAGTTCTATACGTGGTTTAGAGTGTATTCAACCCAGTTAAAGCACGGTCTAATCATACTAGGATATAGGTGTTATTACATCACCCGTTATCTGGGCCTGGAGTTCATTACGCCTATCTGTGTATTGTTTAAGATCGGCCGTGTAGTATTTATCCCAAACCTCAGCTGAGACTCTTTGTTTAATAGATAAAAGAGGCTTGTCGCCTATGTTCGACCTATCGTCTGAGTCTGTTTGGTCGATTAGCAAAGATGTTTCGTTGCTCGCGTCCGGACCGATCATCCTATTTATGAATTCTTTATATAACTTGAGTTGTTGCTCTGGGGATAAATTGTCGACTCGCAGTCTAGCTCTTTGATGGGCCGCATCGGCAATATGCATAATGATTCTAGAGTTGAAATACTGCTCTCCGTCGGTTATGCCCGCCTGGTTCATCCGAATCTTACGGGCTAAGTTTATGTGAAACACCATATCGTCGAAAGGTAAGTGTTCGTCCTCGAATATTTCGGATGGGTCATAAATCTATCATCAAAATATCTCATAATAATCCTATTTTACAATTACTCAATCGTAAGTTCAAAGGCTCTTAATCACAACACATCAACTGATAATATGGTTTATTATTTAAATTTATGAGCACACTTGTTAATAGGGCCTAGATATTAGTATAGTTGTAGCATTTTTTAACCTTGCGGGCTTACAGCGGCCATTATTTGTGGATCGTCTGTCGCCGATATAGCTTCGTCTGCACTTGGTAATTCAATGGGTTTTATAGAAGGTAGCCCATTAGGGCTATAAGATATCATTATGCTGCCAGTTGGTTGACCAGTAGATTTGTCGCACAGCCATATACTAATAGATCCCTCTATAGTGGCATTATTATAGATAGAAGCGATGTTATTTGGCCCGTCACCACTTGCAGTCCCAAGGGTTTGTTGATACGTAATTGAGCCATTATCGCTAGCATAGGTCTGAATCGAGTAAGTGACATGAGTGTGGCCGTTTAGAGCCAGGGTATCACAACCACTAATAACTGCTGGATATATGGCCGCCGGTTCGTGAGCTATGGCGATTGGTTTTACGCCGGTTTCTTGGTATATCTTGCAGGATCGTTTGACAATTTTATTACCATCATTAATGTCGTTGGCTATCTGATCTTTAGGAGAGGTCGGAACAGTGCCAGCTGCGGTTGTCCGGTTGGAATCTGGTGAACCGACAAATGTCAGGCCATCTATTGTCACCGAATAATTATTTTTGCTATCTAGTGGTATAAGCGGGTGATAGCGCTTGCCGTCTCTTGTCTCAGCAGTTAGCTGGCCGGCGGCTTGGAGTGATTTTTTATCATGATTACCAGATACGATTACCGCTTGAGTTGAGACGGGCAAGGCATCTATAAACCGTTGGTAGGCCCCGTCATCGAGGAATAGTGTTCCAGAGTAGTTCATCTCATCGCCAGTATTGACGACTAGGCCTATATTCAACGCACTTAGGACTTTTGGTAGAAAATACTTAAGAAAGGGTCGGTTGTCGTGGATGTCGCTTATTTGAACGAACGCGGTGATATCAGGATTATTCTGCCAATCCATTCCACCGTTAGCGCGGAATTCTGGAAGGGCCGTATTGACGAAGTAATCGGCTTGATTTTGCCATTTATTATCAACTTCCTCCATTTCATCGAGGATCTTCGATATGGATTTAGCTGCATAGTATCCGACATCGCCTGATATCGAGGCGCCTTTCAGAATTGGAGCGTATTCGTCCACTAGATTTGTTGCTGGATTAGTTGGGCCATTAGGAAAAAGCATCGATGTGCTCTCGGCCAAGGGGGTTCTGAGTGCATCGTATTCTTGGTTAATTTTGTAAGATCCTCCTAGAGTTATGGCACCTAAGACGATTAAAGCGGCAGCCTTACGCCACGGCCGATATGTGGGAGGTTGAGATTTATTGGGTTGTTTGGTGTCTGGGTCAGCTCTTTTATCTATCTCGGGGGGATTATCACCTAATCCGTTAATTTTAGGTGTGGAACTGGGCTCATTGCCTCCCTCTTTATTACTTCGCAGACGCCGTTTGGCTAGAAACCCTCCAAAACTTAGCAGCCCAAATAGACTAGTCCCTATGGCGAGTCCTTGGCGACCACGTTGTATGATGGCATCTGATATTTTTGACTGAATTGGCCCTAAAGACCCGTCCAATATAGCTGATACCGCTTGTCCCGCAGAGTGATTATGGGTATCTAGATTTGTAATTCTAATTCTGGCACTAGTGGTCAAGCCAGCTATGTCTTTATTGATGTCAGGTATAACGATTGTTGGCCCGTAGGTAATTGTTAAATCTGGTGATAAGGCTGGTTCTACTTCTGTCGATATACCTGGAGCTATATTGACTGTCGATGAACTTGTGGCCACCTCGAGGCCAGTGGCTACTCCGACAGTTGTGGCTGGTGCTAGGATAGCCAAACCTATAGCAGCCTCACCAATGACCCCTCGCAGTCGATGCCACTGGCTATGGCGAGTCGAGATTTGTTCTTCTGGAGTATCTGGGCTAGTGGGGTACTTCTCTAAACCGGTCAACGAAGGCGCTATCCCGCTAATTACAGCTAATCCTTCTATCTCACTGTTTGACATTGATACTTAGTATAACGTTTTATCTAATTAGTCAAAATGATTGAGATAATAATTCTGATATAATGAGCTCGATGACAGCGCAGGAAATTAGGCAGAGTTATTTAAAGTTTTTTGAAGAGCGTGGACACAAAGTTGTGCCGCGAGCACTTTTGGTACCGGAGGGCGATCCAACCACGCTATTTACTGGCAGTGGGATGCAGCCAATGATCCCGTATTTGCTTGGTCAGCCGCACCCAGCTGGTCAGCGGATAGTCGATAGCCAAACTTGTCTCCGTTCCCAAGATATCGATGAGATAGGTGATAACCGTCACACGACGTTCTTTGAAATGCTGGGTAATTGGAGCCTAGGTGACTACTTTAAAACCCAACAGATTGAATGGATGTGGGAGTTTCTGACAGATGTTGTCGAGCTCGACCCGGCTAAGCTATATATTACTTGTTTTATCGGCGCCTCCCAGTATGATATACCCCGAGATACTGAAGCGGCTGAGACGTGGCAAAAATTATTTGATGTCAGGGGGCTGAGCAGTGGCACGGCCGATATTGGCAGCGAAGAGCAGGGTTACGCCCGCGGCATCAAAGATGGCGAGCGGATCTTCTATTACGATGGTAGCAAAAACTGGTGGAGCCGCAACGGCAAACCCGAAACTACCCCGGTGGGCGATCCGTGCGGCCCCGATAGCGAGATGTTTTATGATTTTGGCACGCCTCATAACCCAGATTATGGTGAGTTTTGCCATCCAAACTGTGATTGTGGTCGGTTTATGGAAATTGGCAACAATGTCTTTATGGCTTACCGCAAAGAGGCCGAGGGCAAGTTTGTGCCGCTCGAGAAGCCAAATATCGACCATGGTTCGGGCTTAGAGCGAATTGCCGCCGCTGCCATGGGTGATCCAGACGTCTTTAAGATCAGCCTAATGTGGCCGATTATCGAAAAACTACAAGAGATATCAGGCAAAAGTTACGATAGCCACACCGAGAGCATGCGGGTGATTGCCGACCATCTGCGGGCTGCTACGTTCCTGGCCGTTGATGGCATTGTACCTAGCAACAAAGAGCAAGGCTACGTTATGCGCCGGCTTATTCGCCGGGCTATCCGCTTTGCCTTTGATTTGGGTGTCGAGCAGAACTTCTTGGAGCAAATTGTGCCAGTAATTGCTGATTTATATAAAGACGACTTCCCGGAAGTGGCCGCTAACCGCGAAAAAGTGATTCAGATATTGATAAAAGAAGAGAAAGCCTTCCGCCAAACCCTCCGAAAGGGGTTGAAAGAACTCGAAAGATTGAGTGTTGAACCTAAGGCCATAACGATCACCTGGGCCAGCAATGGTGAAATGTATGAAAAACTACCGTTGGCAGAACAAATAATTCTCGGAAAAGAGCTTAGACCTGGCGCGACAATAAAAGAAGGCCAGCCCATGCTTACTGGAGCTGATATTTTCAAGCTTCAGGACACCTATGGCTTCCCAATTGAATTAAGTATTGAAGAGGCTGCGACTTTGAATATTCCTGTGACTGTGGACTGGAAGGACCGTTACGACGAGCTAAGGCGAGAGCAGCAATATCGATCGCAGACAGCAACCAAAGGCACGTTTAAGGGTGGCCTCGGTGGCCACACACTGCAACACAAGAAATACCACACAGCTACACATCTGTTGCAGGCAGCCTTGCGACAGTTATTTGGCCCAGAGCTTCGCCAACACGGCAGCAATATCACCGAGGAAAGACTGCGGTTTGACTTCAATCTAGATCACAAAATGACGGCAGCAGAGATTAAGCAGGCCGAAGATCTGGTAAACGGCTGGATAAACGAAGATTTGCCAGTCAAGTTTACTGAATACCCTACCCAGGAAGCTCACGATATGGGCGCCGTTGGCCCGTTTGGCGAGCGCTACGGCCAAACAGTTAAGGTTTACCAGATGGGGCCAGATGATCACATTGTCAGTCTAGAAATCTGCGGTGGCCCGCATGTTGACCACACCGGCCAATTAGCCGAAGATAATAAAACATTCAAAATTACCAAAGAAGAATCCTCTAGTGCTGGTATTAGGCGCATAAAAGCCATTTTACAGTGATAATTGTCACCATACCCGTATAAAAGCTTGCGCTTTTAGTGTATAATACTGCCCCAGAAGGAACCTCTAGTAAAATAAGGTCAAAGCGAAGAATCCGACGCTTCGTTAACACAAAGAGAAGTTATTAATGAAAAGGATAAATGATGAGATTTTTTACTGGCTCCATTGAAGGACGCCTGTTTGCTGGTGTAGATTTTAAACTAGATGAATCTTGTCGCCCTCACGATTATTTAGGGAGATTAGAAGCTGTTACTAATGTTGATGGGTCTCGCTTGAGGAAAGATACCCGAATACAGCGTCAGGGGGGATCGGTGTCTGAAATTACTGAAATCGTGTCATTAGTTCGATTAAATATGCAGGATAGCCCTGAACGTGTTATTGGCTATCTAGGTTTTAGGGGTGTGATTCAGGATAATTATCCAGTAGATCAGATCGGCGAAATCTCGAGGCAAGACTTTGCTAGAAAGTTTGGGACAGAAGCCGTTGCAGAAGTGTTTGAATTAGTCGCTGCTTGATGTCCTGTATAAGGTTATAAGTAAAAACCCTTGAGTAGCTAGTTCGTGGTAAAATATAGGTTATGCTTGGTAAACTCAAGGGGATTAAGGACGCTGTCTTGGCACGAATGCCAGAGAGGTCTAAGACTAGTGATCAACGCTACCTGGTAGCGTTAGATATTGGTACAGAATTTGTCAAAGCTCTAATTGGCCGGGTTGAGGGCAGTGATATCGAGATTATTGGGGCTGGTCGAACACACCAATCTCTGAGCGATATGCAGGCCGGTGCGATTTCGGATATTGGGAGTGTGGTCCAGAACTGCGACGATGCTCTAAATCGGGCCGAAAAAGAAGCTGGTATTAGCGTACGCAACGCTGTTATTGGTATTGCTGGCGAACTGGTAAAAGGTACCACTACTACTGTCCGAGTGGTCCGTAAGCAACCCGAAAAGACGATGGATGTAAGCGAAGTTGAACGGATTATTAAACTGGTCCAGGAGCGGGCCGAGGCTAAAGCCAAGAAGCAATTAGCTTGGGAATTAGGCGGTAAAAGTGTGGCCGTCAAACTAGTTAATAGCGCCCTTGTCGGTATCGAAATTGATGGCTACCGGGTAACTAACCCGGTTGGTTTTCAGGGTAAAGACGTGCTAGTTCATCTGTATACGGCTTTTGCGCCACTGATTCACATAGGGGCACTCGAAAAGACGGCTGAGCAGCTCGATCTAGACCTTGTGGCCGTGGCGGCCGAGCCGTTTGCGGTGGCTCGTTCGGTGATTGGCGATGATCAATCATCGAATATTAGTGCCATCATAATGGATGTTGGTGGTGGTACGACCGATATTGCTGTAATTAACGATGGCGGTGTTCAGGGCACCAAGATGTTTGGTATCGGTGGTCGAGCCTATACTAGAGCTATCGAGCGTGACCTAGAAGTTGATTTTGATCAGGCCGAGGAACTTAAACTGGGACTAGCGACCAATAAAACTCCGCGCAGCAAAGTCCCGGCCATCGAGGGTGCTCTAACCAAAACACTTGACGTTTGGATCGGTGGGGTTGAGTTGGCCTTGAATGAATTCCCTAAACTAGATCATCTGCCGCACCAGATACTACTTTGTGGTGGTGGTTCGTCGCTAGATGTTCTGGTAGACCGACTACAGGACGATAAGTGGTACAGAGGTATGGCCTTTGCTCGCAAACCGACCGTTCAGCACATTCAGCCCGAACAAGTGGTTGGAATTACCGATAAAACCGGGACAGTCAATGACCATACATACATCACGGCTATGGGTTTACTTCGAGTTGGACTCGATACTTTGCAGTTTTCTGGGAGTGGTACTTCCGTAAAAGACAAGATAGATAGAATATTACGCGCTTAAACAGGTGGCATTATCTGCTAAAATAGAATCATAGATATGGCGAATACGAACACTCAGAAAGATACAATTTATATCGATATAGATGACGAGATTACGTCGATTATCGATAAAGTGCGCTCAGCTGAGCAAAAGGTGGTAGCACTAGTGCTGCCTAAGCGGGCCACAGTGCTCCAAAGTATCGTCAATATGAAGCTGCTGAAGCGTAGCGCCGAAGAGGCCAAGAAGAGTCTGGTCCTGATTACTAGTGAAAAGGGTCTATTGCCGCTAGCCGGTAATGTTGGCCTATATGTGGCCAGTACTTTGCAGAGCAAGCCAGCTATCCCTAAGCCCCCCGACAATGTACCAGATGAGCCAGAAGAGATTGAAGAGCCAGCTATAGAAGTTGGTAGTAATAAGGCCTCGGCCGAAGAATCGGACGATTTTGACCCCGAAGCATCTGCCAACACGGCAGTTGGGGCTTTGGCAGCCAAAGAAGTGGTTGAGGCTCCCGTATCAGACGTAGATGATAGTTTCGAGCTAGATAATAGTGATGGTGCTCTGGACGAAGACGCCGATAGCCCGGCTAAGCCAGCTAAATCGAAAGATAAAAACAAGAAGCTCAAGATTCCTAATTTTAATAGTTTTCGTAAGAAGCTGATTATAGCCATTGCAGTCATAATCCTCCTGGTGGCAGCCTATATTTATGGATTTATGGTTATGCCAAAGGCGACAATTGCCATAACTACTGATAGCAGCAGAATCTCGACTAATCTAAACGTGGTTGTCGATACGGCAGCCACCAAGCTAAATACCGATGGCAACGTCATACCGGCTATCTCTCAGGGTGAACAAAAGAGCTATACTCAGCAAGTCCCAGCTACCGGTCAGAAGAATAATGGTCAACGAGCCACCGGGAGTGTTTCTATGTCGACTACTAATTGTAATGGTAAGGCACCGATAGTTGCCGCTGGCACAGGAGTTTCAAGTGGTGGTCTTACATATATAACTCAGGAGACGGCGCATTTTACACCAAAGCTCGATTCTGATACAACCTGTTATTTCTCATCGGATGACGTATCAATCACTGGTCAGACCGGTGGCGAACAGTATAACGTGTCGGGTGCAAAATTTAGCGTTGCTGGGTACACTGGTGTCAGTGCTACCGGTTCGGCTAGCGGTGGCACCGATCAGATTATAAAAGTCGTTTCTCAGACCGATATCGACACGGCTAAAAACAAGATTAGCACTACCGATATTTCGTCGGTTAAGACCGATTTACAGACCGCTCTAAAGGCCAAAGCCTTGATACCAATACCAGTCACGCTGGTAATTGGTGACCCGCAAACTACGACTAGTGCCAACGTCGGCGATGCTACAGATAGCGTAGCGGTTACTCAGGTGATTGGTTACACCATGATAGGTGTCAATAAAAGCGATCTAACAACCCTTATCGAGGGCAACATAAAGAGTCAGATTGACCCCAAAAAGCAGACGATACTGGATAATGGAGTTGATCAAACAGTCTTTGATACGCCAACTCAGGAATCACCAAATCGCTTTAGTCTATCTCTTAGCGCCAAATCTGTAGCCGGCCCAGATCTAGACAAAGCGGCTATTAAGGCTTATGCCGCTGGCAAAAAGGCCGGGGATATCCGGACACACCTCAAATCTATCCCGGGTGTATCTGATGTAGATGTTAAATACAGCCCGTTTTGGGTGACAAGCACCCCTAAGAATATCGATAAAATCAACTTACAACTAGACAAATCGGGTTCCTAGATAGCTGATGGCGACTGAACCAGAATACATAATGGCGCTAGACGTCGGCACTAAGCGTATTGGCGTAGCGCTGGCGCACCGGATTGCCCGCCTGCCGAGCCCACTCTTGACGCTAGATCGGGCACTTAACACCGTAGACGATATTCAGAAGCTAATAGATGAGCATAATGTTGGGGCGGTGGTGGTCGGCTGGCCACGTGGTTTGAGTGGCCAAAGTACTGGCCAAACTCAGTCAACCGAAGAGTTTGCCAAAGTACTGGCCAATAACCTTAAGGTTCCGCTATACTTAAGTGACGAGGCATTGACTTCTGTTGCGGCCGAGAAAGATCTGGGTGAAAAGGCCCTGACCGATAAGGCTGCTATCGATGCTGTCGCAGCCGCTTATATTCTAGAATATTTTTTACGTGATCACCCGGAGGTTATGGCTGAATGAGTTCCAAAGAGTACAGTATCTATAATTCTTCACGACGGCATATGCCGCGGCGTTTGTATTGGGTTTTTGGCGCCATATTAATTTTGTTAGTGGCGGTTACGGTAGTTATCCGTAAGGATTATTATTCAAATCTACAGCCACTAGATGCAAATAGCACCCAAACAGAGTCAATCGAGATAAAACTTGGGCTGGGGCCGAATCAAATTGGTGATTTATTGCATGACCGAGGCTTGATACAATCATCTTGGTCATTTAAATGGTACGTTAAGACCGTAGGGGTCCGTGACGACCTCAAGGCTGGTACCTATAGCCTAAGCCCCAGCCAGAGCGTCCAGGACATGGTGACTCAACTGACACATGGTAAAGTTGCCACCAAACTGGTGATGATTCTGCCCGGCCAGCGCCTGGATCAGATACGTAAGTCCTTAATTAACGATGGCTTCAGCGAGGTCGCGGTTGATGCGGCTTTGCAACCGACTCAATACGAAACCAGTTCGGCCCTAGTTGATAAGCCACTTGGTAATAGTCTCGAGGGCTATCTCTATCCGGACTCATTCCAAAAAACGTCTGCCACCGACCCCAAAACTATTATCGAAGAATCTTTGTCTGAAATGCAAAAGCACCTGACTCCAGATATGCGCGCCGCCTTTGCTAAAGAGGGTTTGAGTACTTATCAGGGAGTAATATTGGCCTCGATTGTTGAGAAAGAAGTATCGAACCAGACTGATAGGACTCAAGCCGCTCAAGTGTTCTTAAAACGACTACAAATGAATATGGCGCTAGGTAGTGATGTTACGGCCATATATGGCGCCATAAATGCTGGCCAGCCTAACATGGCGCAGGGGGCGATGTTATCTTTTGATACACCTTATAACACACTAATTCATACCGGATTACCACCTACACCTATCAGTAATGTTAGTGATGGATCGCTGAAGGCTGTAGCTCATCCAGCCAACACTGATTGGTTGTTTTTTGTCTCTGGCGACGACGGTGTAACCCATTTTGCTAAGACTTTGGAGCAACACGAAGCAAATACCGCTCTTTATTGCCATAAACTATGTGGTAAGTAGAGAGTTAACAGGGGTAGAGGAAAGATTCTAGACTTGCATTTTGATGTCATTTTTGATATCATCGTTCAGTAACTGTTAAAGGTTTGGCTTTATACTAGACACTTGAACAGTTATACTTGTACTACGCGTTTTAGAATCAATAATTGGAAATGGTCGTAATATTTCCAAAAAATTAACTAATAAACGGTATAAGTCTGGCTTTAAGAGCCCGGAGCATGTATTAGTAATATCTCATTTCAACCCCTCACGGGGCGACTGATCGGTCGCAAGAAATCATCTTTAGTTAATCGTTTAGAAAAGCGCTTAAACCGTAAGGCAACACGGCGCCGGGTTGTTCGCTATGGCTTTTTGGCGGCTAATGTCGGTATCTTGCTGGCTGTGGCCGGTTTTATATTCGCTAGTTCTCGTGGCAACAGCCAGGCTGATTCACTAAGTTCTTTGGCCTCAAAAGTTACACTCAATCCAGTTGATCGACCGACTTCATATGATGTAGCAGTCGATTTAGCGAGCGCGACTGGCTGGTCGGAATCATTGGCTGTCAAAAACGATGCTGATAGCGCTCGGATTCAGTATGCTGCAGTCATAACTGGAAATGATGTAACTTCTAAGCCACAAGTTGTTGCCACAGCCCTAAAGAGCCATAAAGATATAGCGAGTTATACTGCGCTGGCTGGCGATACAGTTTCTTCGATTGCTCAAAAGTTTGGCGTAACCAGTGATAGTATTCGCTGGTCGAATGACTTGTCCGGTGATAGTTTAGATGCTGGTACTAAATTAGCCGTGCCTCCTGTTAATGGGATTGTCTACACCGTAAAGAGTGGTGACACCCCGCAGAGTTTAGCTTCTAAGTTCCGGGCTAGTGCCGACCAGATTACAGCCTCTAACGACGCCGAGATTAGTGGGCTAAAAGCCGGCGAGCAAGTCTTAATACCAAATGGTGAAATTGTGCGGGCCACACCGTCTTATGGGTATGGCTACAAGGGCTTTTCATGGGGAGGCCTGGCCGCGATTTATGGCGGCAATCGGTATGACCCTGGTAACTGTACTTGGTATGCGGCTGGTAAAAGGGCCGCCATTGGCCGACCATTGCCGTCTAACCTAGGAAACGCTAGTTCTTGGCTAAGTGGGGCTCAGATGTCTGGGTCAGGCCTAAGTACTGGCCACACACCAGAAGTTGGTGCTGTAATTTGGTACAACCCGCCCGGCCCATTTTACCGAAGTGACGGTGGGCCGTATCTATCAGGTGTTAGTTGGGCTGGTCACGTAGGTTACGTTGATAGCGTAGACGCTTCTGGCGTGCATGTATCAGAGATGAATGTTCACGGTTTGTACTCTATGGGATTCCGGACGTTATCGCCAAGTGAAGCGACTCAGTACTGGTATATTTATTAGAACCTATAACCAGATTAATAATTAGTATTACCTCTGTTATTATGTTATAGTTAAGCAGTGAATTTTATTGATCATACTTCAGTTTTAATTACGGCCGGTAATGGCGGCAACGGCCGAGTCAGTTTTCGCCAAGAAAAGTATATTGACCACGGTGGTCCAGATGGTGGTGATGGTGGCAATGGCGGCAATGTTGTTTTTGTGGCTAGTCGTAACCAAAACACGTTGCTCCGGTTTCGTTTTCACAAAGAGCTGAGGGCTGACGATGGTCAAGCCGGCACACCTGTTAAATGTCATGGTCGGTCCGGCCAAATCCTAGAGGTCGCTGTGCCGGTTGGTACTTCGGTCTTTAGTAATGGGCGGTTGATGGCGGATTTAACCGAAGATGGCCAACGGGCCGTTATTGCCCGTGGCGGCAAAGGTGGCTTTGGCAATGCTCACTTTATATCATCGACTCGCCAAGCCCCTAAATTTGCCGAGAAGGGTGAGCCGGGTGAGAGTTTTGAGCTAGATCTTGAGCTCAAAATGATTGCCGATGTCGGCTTAGTCGGTCTACCGAATGCCGGTAAATCAACCCTCCTGAGCGTTATTAGTAACGCTCGACCAGAGATTGCCGATTATCCTTTTACGACACTAACGCCTAACTTGGGTGTAGTCGATGTGGCCGATGAGACTAGCTTGCTATTTGCCGATATCCCGGGCTTAATAGAGGGGGCTGCCGAAGGCAAGGGCCTAGGCGACGAATTCTTGCGCCACGTCGAACGGACAGCCGTGCTGGTGCATTTGGTTGACGTCGCTAGCCAAGATATCGTTAAAGATTATAAAACTATCCAGGAAGAGCTAAAGGCCTACAAAATAAATCTGTCCGATAAACCCCAGATCGTAGTCCTGAGCAAAATTGATACTGTCGAACCTAGCATTGTGACGGCTCAGACCAAACGTCTCCAAAAAGCTTTACCAAAAGACGTACTACTCTTCGCTGTATCATCCCAAGCTCACAAGAATATTCGTGAACTAATCTTTGCCATCAATAAGGCAGTTCGCACCGAGCGCCAAAGAGTTGTCGCCGAGCTACCAGAAGACACTGGCATACCAGTTCTAAAGCTAAAAGACGGTGGATCTAGCTGGCGAGTTAGTAAGGACGGTGGTATGTGGCTCGTAACAGGTAATAAAATCGAGAAGTTTGCCGTCCGGACTGATTTTGAAAACGACGAATCAGTGGCCCGGCTAAAGGTAATTATGCGCAAAATGGGCATTACCTACGAACTAGCTCGAGAAAAAGCTAAACCTGGAGATATTATCCAAATCGGCAGCGCCGGCTCGATTGAACTATAGTGGCAGCTATAAGTCTCTCGTGCTGATCTCTTAATTTATTGTAAACGTCTTGAAAAGCAGCAGTTTTTATAATCTGTTAAACTGTGTTGTATGGCAAATACGTCAACCTTCTTTTGGTATGACCTAGAAACTACTAGCATTAACCCCCGTGAGGGGCGAATTATGCAGTTTGCTGGTCAGCAGACTGATATGGGATTAACCCCAGTTGGTGAACCTGTCAATGTATTAATTAGGTTGACCGATGATATCCTGCCAGAACCGGACGCTATCCTGATAACTGGCATTACGCCTCAGGCGACTTTAGCGGAGGGCATTAGCGAAGCTGAATTTTTGAAGCTATTTTATGAGCAAATATCGGTACCAGGTACAATCTTTGCTGGTTATAACAGTGTCAGGTTTGACGATGAGTTTATGCGCTATATGAATTATCGCAATTTCTACGATGCTTATCAGTGGCAATGGAAAGATGGTCGGAGTCGCTGGGATTTACTAGACGTTGTTCGGATGACCCGGGCACTGAGGCCTGATGGCATTGAGTGGCCATTTGGGCCCGATGGTAAACCGTCTAACCGATTGGAATTACTAACTAGTTTAAATAAATTGGACCATAAAAGTGCCCACGATGCTCTGAGCGACGTCTATGCAACGATTGCTGTAGCTAAACTGATTCACGACAAACAACCAAAGTTATTTGATTGGTTGCTAAGCGTTCGCGGCAAAAAAGAAGTCGCCGGTGTTGTCGATACTGGCCAGCCGTTTGTTTATACTTCTGGGCGCTACAGTGGCGAGTTTGAAAAGACGACTGTAGCTGTAAAACTAGCCGGCAGTGTTGGTAGGCCCGGCGCCCTAGTTTATGATTTGCGGCACGACCCGTCTGAATTCATAGATATGAATCCAGCCCAACTAGCCGAGCGGATGGCTTGGACAAAAGACGAGACTGCTCCGAAGCGCTTACCAGTTAAATTGCTGCGCTATAATACTTGTCCGGCAGTTGCGCCTCTAGGTGTATTGGATGCTGAGTCGCAAAAACGGCTCCAACTTGATTTAAAAGAAATTGAATCTAATCGGGCGAAGCTGCATGGAGCGACTGACTTTATGGATAATCTGCAGAAAGCATTTGAGCTTAAAGATAAAAAGTATCAAACCAGCGCTATTGTTGACCCCCAGACTGTCGATTCACTGCTCTATGATGGCTTTTTTGATAGTTTCGATAGCAATCTTATGGCGGATGTGGCCGGTACTAAACCAGCCGATTTGGGTGATTTAGGCGATAAGTTCCGTGATGACCGGCTAAAACAATTGTTACCACTCTATAAAGCTCGTAATTTCTCGAAATCTCTAACTAGCGAAGAAAGAGCTGCTTGGGAAGACTTCAGGGCTCACCGCCTACTCGATGGCGGTCAAGCTAGCCGAGCTGTTAAATACATGAGTCGTCTGGTAGAGCTTAAGGCAACTAATAAAGACGATCAAAAGGGCTATTTGCTCGAGGAGCTTCAACTCTACGCTGAAAGTATTATGCCGACTGAGATTGATTTAAACTAAAACTATTACTGGAGGTAAGAGTTACGGTTAATTAGTCTTGCGACCCGCCAGCCTAACCAGGCTGCTCGAATCTTGTGTCGGTAGATTAGTAAAAACGATAAAACTACCAGACTACTGGCTATGTAGAGCCAGTATATAAAATTTAGTTGAAAATGGGTGCCTGGAATAAGCCCCAAAACAATGAAATCCTGCATTTATAACCACCAAGTTAAAGTTATGAATAACTTTACACTTAAATAGTATTAAATTCAAATATATTGTGTAAGAAGCTTATGGTTTGCGTTTTTGTCCACGCAATTTTACCAATCGATCGCGGTTCATCAGGGCTATAAATAAAGCTATAAAGAACGCCCCTACGGCTATACTTATTTGCCAAATTGCTGAGTGAGTCCAAGCGAGTGCAGCTGTCAGAGCTAGTAGTAAAATGACAATAAAATCGTAGAGCCACTCAATATATTTATTGCGTGGGAATAAGAACTGAATGACTTTACCACCGTTTCTAAGTATGTAATCGCGGATGCGTCTGGCCCACGGGTTATTGATTGACAGTAAGCCTAGCCCAGCTAAAGCTAATGGTATTCCACCAGGCCCGGGCAGCCAGCCTGTAGCGATAGCCGCTAAAACTAAAAAATAACCAGCAGCGTCCGTAGCGATCCGTTTAGCGTTCCGCTTAATATAATCCATAGCTATAATTGTACCTGAAATGAACTTGACCAACTATTTATTCTGATATTGTTTTGGGGTTATAGATGGACGATCATTGTTAATAAATAATTTTGGGCGTTTCTCAAAGACTAATTCCTGTCATCGTGCAGTTAACTTTAATTAGATTTTATACCGAATAGTGGGCTAAATGCGTTAATCGCTCTGGAAAAACAGAGTAAAATCCTGTATAATACATCAGCTTATGGCTGACTATATTGTGATTAAGGGTGCCCGCGAGCACAACCTGAAGAATGTCGACGTGACAATTCCTCGCAACAAACTGGTAGTGATTACTGGCTTGTCTGGATCTGGTAAGTCAAGTCTTGCTTTTGATACCATTTATGCTGAGGGCCAGCGGCGTTATGTCGAATCTTTAAGCCCTTATGCCCGCCAGTTCTTGGGCCTGATGGAAAAACCAGATGTTGACCAAATTGACGGCCTATCACCGGCAATCTCGATCGATCAGAAGTCGACTAGTCGTAACCCGCGCAGTACAGTCGCCACAGTCACGGAAGTTTATGATTATATGCGGCTTTTGTACGCCCGAATTGGTACGCCACACTGTCCGATTTGTGGGCGTGAAGTTACCCGCCAGACTAACGCCGATATTATAGATAAGGTCGCTTCTAGGCCGGAGGGAGCCCGGCTAATGATTCTGGCCCCGGTAGTGGCAGCCCATAAAGGTGCTTTTGAACATATTCCAGAACAATACAGCCGAGCCGGCTTTGCTCGGTCCCGGGTTGACGGTGTGGTTTATGCACTAGATGAGTTCCCGGAACTTGATAAGAACTATAAGCATACTATCGATATCGTAGTTGATCGGCTGGTTAATAATGAGGCTTCACGCAGTCGCCTAGCTCAGAGTGTTGAGCAGGCGCTCGATACGGCTGGTGGCAAGCTGGCAGTCGTTGATGTCGATAACGACGAAGAGTTTTCGTATAGCCTGATGTACGCCTGCGCTTTTCACCCGGAAGTCACTATTCCAGAGCTGGAACCGCGGACCTTTAGTTTCAATAACCCTCAAGGCGCCTGCCCGGTGTGTACTGGTCTAGGGAACCGTCTAGAAGTCGACCCTGAGCTGGTTATACCAAATGGCCGACTAACGATTGCCGAGGGGGCTGTTCGGCCATATAACCGGATAAATGTTGATAACTGGTACATGAAGAAGCTACAAGCTGTGGCCGACAGGTTTGGTTTTAGCCTGCACGAACCGACTAGCCAGATCAGTGCCGAGAACATGAAACGGATTATGTATGGTACTGGTGACAAGAAATACCGGTTAGCCCTTGGTAGTGGTCGTAGTTTTGAGACGACCTACGAGGGAGTGGTGCCGAATCTAGAGCGTCGTCATAAAGAAACTGGCAGTGATTTCATGCGGCGGGATATTGAGCGGTTTATGCAAGAGAAGCCGTGCTACGCCTGTGAAGGCCGTCGTCTCAAACCAGAAGTTCTGGCTGTAACCGTCAACGATAAATCTATTATGGATATTTGTGATTTATCAATTGACGATGCTTGTAGCTTCTTTGAGCATATTAGCCTGGATGATCGCCAAAAACAGATTGCTAATCAGATTATTAAAGAGATTTCAGCCCGTTTAGAGTTTTTGATTGATGTTGGATTAAACTATCTGACTTTGCTTCGGTCGGCCGCTACGCTATCTGGTGGCGAAGCTCAGCGGATTCGCTTGGCTACTCAGATAGGATCTGGCTTGCAGGGAGTACTCTACGTGTTGGACGAGCCGAGTATTGGTTTGCACCAGCGAGACAATACCCGCCTAATTAAGACTCTGAAGCATTTACGTGATCTTGGTAATACGGTTATCGTGGTCGAACACGACGAAGAAACAATTCGGACAGCCGATTACTTGCTGGATATTGGTCCAGGAGCTGGCGTCCGCGGCGGCTACGTTGTAGCTAGCGGAACACCTGACGAGGTTTCTAAAGTTGCTAAAAGTATAACTGGCCAATATTTGTTAGGTAAGAAATCGATAGCTGTACCCAAGAAACGCCGTCCTGGCAATGGAAAATCTTTGATTATCCGCGGTGCCCGGGAGAATAATCTAAAGAATATTGACGTCACAATACCGCTGGGTGAACTAGTAGTTGTAAGTGGTGTGTCAGGGTCGGGCAAATCATCCTTAATTAATGACATTTTGGCCAAAGAGCTGCAGGCTAGATTGCACCGCGCTAATACTGTGCCGGGTCGGCACGATGACATTGAGGGTATCAAAGAACTTGATAAGGCAATTGTAATTGACCAGTCACCGATTGGTCGGACACCACGATCTAACCCGGCAACCTATACCGGTGTGTTTACGCCGATTCGCGAGTTATTTGCCAGTATGCCAGAGGCTAAACTGCGTGGCTATAGTGCTGGCCGGTTTAGTTTTAATGTAAAGGGTGGCCGCTGCGAAAATTGTGCTGGCGATGGTATTATCAAGATCGAGATGCACTTTTTGCCAGACGTTTATGTGCCTTGCGAAGTCTGTCACGGAAAGCGCTACAACCGAGAGGCTCTAGAGATCCGCTATAAAGGTAAAACTATCAGTGACATTTTACAGATGACTTCTGAGCAAGCGCTCGAATTTTTTGCTAATATCCCATCGATTGCTCACAAACTTCAGACAATGGTCGACGTTGGGTTAGGTTATGTTTCACTGGGCCAACCGGCTACGCAGTTGTCTGGCGGTGAGGCTCAACGAATTAAGCTAGCTAGCGAGCTGTCGAGGCGGCCGACTGGTCGCACTCTATATATTCTAGATGAGCCAACCACCGGACTGCATATGGCTGATGTTGATACCTTGCTGCATGTTTTGCATGCTCTAGTTGACGCCGGTAACAGTATGATTGTGATTGAGCATAACCTAGACGTTATCAAGAATGCCGATTACATCATCGATATGGGACCGGAAGGCGGTGAAGGTGGTGGTCAAATTATCGCTGAAGGTACACCGGCCCAAGTTTCTAAGAATAAGGCTAGCTTTACTGGGCAGTACTTGCAGAAGTTGCTTTAGTCTTTGATTTCTTTGGTAACATCTTCTTTAGGCCGTCGGGATTTAATTCTAAGTTTTGCTCGGACCCTAGGGTCTTTAAAGACGTGATAAAGTGTCGGTGCTAAAAAGATAATGACAATTATAATTAGCAGTGGTTCGATTAGCTTTTCGATCCCGGGAATTCGACTGCCAACAAAATAACCAATTAGCGTTACGCTGAGGGTCCAAGCAATGTCACCGATAGCATCGAAGCCTATAAAGGCTTTATGGTTCATCTTACCGGCGCCAGCGGTAACTGGAGCGAAGGTCCGCACGATTGGGATAAAGTGGGCGATTAGCATAGTCTTGCTGCCGTGTTTCTCGTAGAATTTCTCGGCCTTCATAATGTATTCGTGCCGAAAAATCACACTATCTTTTTTAAATAAGCGCTTACCGAGGGCTCGGCCAATTAGGTAACCGACGTTATCGCCGATTATGGCAGCCAGAGCGATTACAACCAGTACCCAGACAATTGGTAGTTTACCGCCAGCTGCTAGGATACCGGCGCTGAATAGTAGAGTATCGCCCGGAAATAAGAAGCCGACCATCATACCTGACTCGGCGAAAATAACTAACGCTATCAGCAATAAACCGCCAGATTGAATAAGTTGGGTGACGTCAAACATACCTGACTCATTGTACAGTAAGCTACTGTGGCCGGGTAGTAGTCATTGGCAAGTATTGTTTTTCGTATAGAACTCAAGACCTTTGCAACATTGAGATAGGTGTCCGTAGCTGTATCCCTAAGTGTACACGCCTTGTATTGTAGTACTCAAGATACGCGGTCAGCGTACCTTGCTGGGGCTGGAGCGGTACGCTCCTGTTCCAGTAGTAGCCAATGCATTCAGTCTGAATCGTACGGTTAAAGCGCTCAATATGGGCATTGTCATTGGGTCGGTGTAGCCTTGAATGCCTGGTCTGTATGTTTGCTTGCTTCATTTGCTGCTCAAAGTAGCGTCCGTACTCTGGACCATTGTCTGCTTGGACCATGGCAATGGGGAAGCCCCAGGCGCTCTGTGCTCCCAGTACAGCCTGAGTAGCTAACCCTTGACGGAGCTTCGGTGCCAGCGTGACGTAGGTCATTCGAGTGAACAGGTCAATGACCGTGTAGTAATACAACCGCTTGCCACTGCGTGGATCTACATGGTGAATAGTATCTGTTTGTACAAGTTCACCAGGCCTAGTTACTTGTGGCCGTCTGGGGTTATCCCTGCGTACGCGGTTCTTGCGGCCACGAGCGACACCAGAGCGCCACAAGATGCGTCGGACACTACTGAGTGACACTGAAATACCAAGCGCTGCTGTAAGGTGGTGCCAGACTACCTCGGCACAGCGCTTGAGACGAGCTCGTACGGCGAGCACAAGCCCAACAAGCTCTTGGCTTACAGCCGTAGGACTGGTATGAGGTCTGGAGACAGCTGTCGGTATACGCCAGGTACAGGCCGCCAGCCGAAAGCTACTGCTTGGAATCGCTTGTGACCGACTCGGTCGGTTGTCGTTGGTAAGTTGGACATGCTCATTGAGCTTGTCCCACTTACGCTTCCATCGCCAAATGGTACTACGGTGTACACCGCAGCGATTGGCAACCACCTGTAGTGGTAACTGCTCTCGGACAAGCAACTGCATAGCAATTGCTCTCGCTTTCGGTAGGTTAGGGTTGGTAGAATAAGCCATGGTAGGCTCCTTTCTGTTAGATGTAATGGTCTTAACAGTGTAGGACGCCTACCTTTTTTAGTTCAAGTTATGTTGCAAAGGTCTTGGATGAATACGGTTTTTTAGCGAAAAACGGTAAAAAATGTTATACTGGCTAGATAAAAGAGAAGGAAACCAATGTCTACTGATACTATTACTCTGGAGCTCGATGAGCGCAAAATTACTGGCAAAGCAGTTAAGCATTTACGAAAAGATGGTATTTTACCGGCAGTTATTCACGACCACGGCCAGCCGTCGATTGTGGTACAAGGTGATTATCAAATCATAGTTAAGGCTTATAAGGATGTCGGTAAGCACCGCACCGTTCAGCTAAAGGCTGGTGGCAAAGACTACACGGCTCTTATCAAAAAAGTTACTTTTGATCCAAGGCGCAATTTGATGACACATGTTGTGTTTGGTGCGGTGGATGCTAATGAGAAGACTGACGCTGAAGTACCAGTCCGACCGGTTTATGCTGAAGGAAATGACTCTAGTCCGGCCGAGAGAGCTGGCCTGATTGTACTTGAGCAGCTAACTACTGTTGAGATTGAGGCTTTACCGAAAGATTTACCAGATGAACTGACTTATGACGCCGAGAAGCTAGTGGATGTCGGTGACCAAATTACGGTTGCTGATTTACGAGTGCCAGCTGGTGTAACTGTTACGACAGAGCCAGAACACACCTTAGCTACCGTCTTTGAGCCTAGTGCTTTGCAGGCAGCTAATGATGATGTCGGTGGTGAGGCTGAGCCAGACGAAGTGGCTGAGACCGAAGCCGAGCATGGTGATGCCGCTAATGATGTTCCCGGTCAGAATGCTGAAGTTCGACCTGGTGGAAAAGAACAAAAAGAATCTAAAGACCAAGGCCGTAATCCCGAGAAGCAGTAGATTTCTTAGGACGTATTATAAAGCCCGCTAGCGTAGCGGGCTTTATAAGTTCTGGGTCAGCTATTTGTCTATGAAGCCGCCAGACTGGTGAGCCCATAGTTTGGCGTAGGTTCCGCCTGGCTTATTGACTAGTTCCTTGTGGCTACCTTCCTCGACAATTCTTCCACTATTCATTACCAGAATACGATCCATTTTTTGAATGGTACTAAGCCGGTGAGCCACTACTATAGCGGTGCGACCCTCCATCAGCTTCCATAGAGCATCCTGAATCATCACCTCGCTTTCGCTGTCTAGGGCGCTGGTGGCTTCATCTAGTACTAGAATCGGTGCATTTTTTAACATTGCTCGGGCAATCGCCACTCGTTGGCGTTGGCCACCACTTAGCTTTACGCCGCGCTCTCCCACTAGAGTTTCATATCCCTTGGGTAGTTCTTGGATGAAGTCGTCGGCGTGCGCTAGTTTAGCAACAGCTTCTACTTCTTGCTGCGAGGCCGTGGCATTGCTATAAGCGATATTATCCCGGATTGAGCGATGGAATAGCATCGGTTCTTGAGGGACGTAGGCAATCTGTGAGCGCAAATCGTTTTGAGTAATAGCAGCAATATCTTGTTCGTCTATCGAGATCTCACCTGACTGGATATCCGAAAACCGGAGCAATAAGCGGGTAAATGTGGTTTTACCAGAACCGCTTTGGCCGACTAATCCGACTTTCTCGCCTGGTTTAATGCGCAAGGTCAGGTTATTAAATAGCGGATGTATCGAGCCGTTATGTTTAAAAGTTACATTATTAAACTCAATTAAGCCGTGGTTTATTTGTAGTTCTTCTGGTGTTATTGGGTCTTGGATCTCTGGTTTTGTGCTCAGAATCTCCACCATATCAGCTGAGTCACCGAGTGCTCGATTGTAGTTACGGAGGGCGTTATTACTAAGGCTGAGTAACTGATCAGCTACTAAGGCAGAATAATTAAAGATTAGGAATACGACTGCCACATTAGCGTTAAAAACCATGACACCAATAACTGCCATAACCAGCGACAAAGCCGAGATAGTTGACAGCATACCACCGAAAAACAACTGTTGTCTTTGGTGAGCCCTACCGAAGTTCATTAGGCTTTTTCGAGTCGTCTCGGTGGCATTACCAAAGCGGCGTTCTTCATATGACTGGCCAGCAAAGCTTTTTATAGTCAAAGCGTTTGTGATGGCATCGGCTAGAACTCCAGTTTGCTGGCTCTCGATGGTAGCGTGTTTGCCGCTAAGGTTCCGAACGTGGCGAGTTACAAATATTGAGCTAGTGGCATATATTATTGCGAAAGCAAACAGAACAACCGCGAAGAACAAGGCGACTTTTACTAGTATTATGACAGCAAATAGGACACTCAATATAAGTGGCAGTACACTAAATACTGTCGTATCCGAAAACCTGATGTAGCCACCCATCAGCTTGTTGGTCTGTGATACCATCGAACCACTAAAGTGGTCGGCGTGAAACCGGGCGCTCTGGCTTAGCAAATGCTTAAATACTTCGTCAGCAATGGCTTTCTCGACCTTTCCCTCTAGCCGCCACGAACACCAATCAATTAGACGCCACGAAAAGCTGCCAAAAAAGACAAGTAGTGCGTAGATGACTAGCTCTGGCCCGAAGCTGGTCCAGATGTTGTGCGAAACAAAGTCGTGCTTAGCTAGCCGGTTTAATACGTCGGCCAAGATAATTGGTGGAATAATATTGTTTGCCAGTATGTTGATTGGCAAAGTAGTTAGGATACCGGTAACGTATAGACGGTGCGTTTTGATATGACGCCAAAAGTAGGCGACGACCTCTCGGCCGGATTTATTGGAAGTTTTCATGCGGCACAGCCCTCCTTGGTGCTGTCCGTTAGGTTTTATAGATTGAGACTTAGATTTTTGCGCCTGGCTTACTCTGCCAGTTTGGTTTTAGAATCAATTAGAGATATATAGAACGAGCGACATTGGTCGGTGGTAGTTCTGGTTGAATCCTCATATTTAGTCGCCCTTTCCTTTAAAGTAATAATTTACAACTATACCACCTCTGTAACCTATTATGCAACCCCAAATTAAATATAAGATTCACATTTTCTCTATCTGTTAAAGGTGTAACCCTTTACAGAGAGGACAAATGTGAATCTTAGCGAAAGGTTAGCTTTAGGACGTACGATAGCTGATTGATCGGTAAATGATATAATATTGAGGAGATGGAGAAGATACTCTTGTATTATAAATTTCAACCGATAGCTGACCCAGAAGCCGTCCGTTTATGGCAACGGACACTGTGCGAAAGGCTGGATTTGAAAGGGCGGATTCTTATTTCGGAGCAAGGTATCAATGGTACGGTAGGTGGAGAAGTGGATAATCTTAAGTTGTACGTTAAAGAAACCAAACAGTATTTCGAGAGCACAATGTTTAAGTGGAGTAATGGTAGTCGAGGTCATTTTCCTAAATTACAGGTCAAAGTCAGGCCGGAGATTGTTACATTTGGTGTCGCTGGGGAGCTAGAAGTCGATAAAACAGGGGTAGTCGGTGGTGGAAAGCACCTAAAGCCAACAGAGGTCAATGAGCTAGTCAACAGATATGGTGATGATGTCATATTCTTTGATGGCCGGAACGCCTACGAGGCCGCTGTTGGCCACTTTAAGGGTGCAGTCGTACCCGATACTACTACCACCCGTGACTTTGTCTCGGAGCTCGATAGTGGCCGGTATGACCATTTGAAGTCTAAAAAGGTAGTTACATACTGCACGGGCGGTGTCCGCTGCGAAGTTTTAACCCCGCTTATGAAAAATCGTGGCTTTAAAGATGTTTATCAAATCGACGGAGGTATCATAAAATATGGCGAGCAGTACGGGGATGACGGACTGTGGGAAGGCTCGCTCTACGTCTTTGACGACCGTATGGGTCTGAAATTTAGCGACCACGCCGTAGACATTGGCGAGTGTGTCCAGTGTTGTGGTAAGACCAGTAATTACGAAAACTGCGCCCTAAAAACTTGTAATAAATTATTCCTAGTCTGTGAAACCTGCAAACATGACGAATCAAAGCTATTTCACACTAAATCTTGCTTCGAGAAAAGCGTCAGTGTGACTCAAAATGCCTAAGTTACTTAAACTGATTCGTCTTGGTAACCCGATTTTACGAAAGCCAGCTCGACAGGTAGAGGTGGACGAGATACATTCACTCATGGTGCAATCACTTATAGCTGATATTCGCTACACTAATAAAGTCAAAAAGGCTGGTGTTGGATTGGCGGCGCCTCAAGTAGGAAAGAGCCTAGCGCTTAGCGTAATAGGTATTAAGCCGACCCCAAACCATCCAGAGTTAGAACCATTTGATAGCGTTATAATTAACCCGGTATATAAAGGTATTGGGGGACTGACTGGTATGTGGGAAGGTTGCCAAAGTGTGGGCGGAGATGATGACATATTGTTCGGCCAAGCTTTCCGGTACGACAAGATTGAGGCCGAGTGGTATGACTAATACGCTAAATTTCATAGTGAAGTGCTCTCTAAATACGTGGCCCAAGTCTTTCAGCACGAAACCGATCACCTAAATGGGGTAATTTTTGTAGATAAAGTGAACGACACTCATTCGTTCATGATGGCCGATGAATATCGCCGGCGCATAGTTAAGAAACAATAATCTAAATAGGATTGGAGTCAGTATGGAAAACGACCCAAATATTATTCGTCAGTTCAAGCTGAAAGTTAGTGACGGGCATACTTTGCAGGTTTGGGATTGGGGTAATCCTGAGGCGGCTACGCCGATTATAGTTCTGCATGGTGGGCCGGGTTCACAGACTGGAGCCAGGCACGTAGCGGCGTTTAACCCTAAGCTAGATCGAGTTATATTGTTTGATCAACGTGGCTGTGGCCTTAGTACTCCCTATGGATCACTGGAATCCAACACGACTAAAGACTCAATTTCGGACATATCGGCAATTGCCGATGAACTAAAAATATCGAAGTTTATCCTGCATGGTAATTCTTGGGGATCAACGCTAGCCCTAGCCTATGGAGTAGCGCACCCGGAGCGTGTCAGTAGTATGGTTATCGGCGGGGTTTTTACCGGCTCTAAACGTGAAGCCGGCTGGCTGGATAACGGTGGCTTCCGAACATTTTATCCGGATGTTTGGCAGGCCTATTTAGATAGGACGCCAGAAGAATATCGTAAAAACCCTAGTAATTATAATTTCGATAAAGTTTTGAACGGAACTGCCAAGCAGCAGAAGCTTTCGGCCTATGCTTATGAATGTCTGGAGGCTAGTGTAATAAAGCTTGACGATAGGTTTAGTAGTGAAAGTTTCGACGAGTACGACCCAGCCGGTATGCGAATAGAAATGTATTATATGAAAAATGGCTGCTTTATGCCCGACGAATTTATCTTTAAGAACACCAATAAACTAACTATGCCGGTTTATATTGTTCAGGGCAGATACGATATGGTTTGCCCGCCGGAAACGGCTTGGCGGCTACACAATTTGCTACCCAAGAGCGAATTATATTGGAGCATTAGCGGCCACGCCATTGAGCATGAAAACCAGAATATCTTTAGCTCTATCTTTGCAAGGCTGCGCGAGGTCGACGCCTCTGGCGTATAATTAAGGGGTGAATGAAGCACTAGAGGCTAAGCTGAGAAGTGTCGCAGAATCTACGGTAAAACGTATATTTTGGGATTGGGACGGCGTGCTGGGTTTGAAAAGGTTTTGGTATAAATCGGTACGATCTGACAAAACATTGAAGGCTTTTGTGGAAAAGCTGTTTTCTGATTCAGAACGGACTAAAGAGTGGATGCGCGGCAGAGTATCTCTTACGAAATTAATAGAAATGTACAAAGCCCCATATAGCTATGATGAGCTTAGCAAGCTTTTAATTAGTGATTGGAGTAACGAGGCTATTAACGTTAGTCTGTTCAGTGCAGTTAGGGTGATGTATCCGAACGTAAATCACTACATTGTTACAGATAATATGACGATATTTAATAATTTTGTTCATCAAAGTAGATTTATCCAAGACAATTTTGAACGAGTTTTTAACTCGTCGGATTATGGTTCCCTGAAAGATGATGAGATAAGTTTGTTTGACTATGTTCTAGATAATTTGAAGCTAGAATCGTTTCACGGCAGCTTACTGTTTGACGATAGCCCGGCAAGTTGCAAAAGGTTTGAGCAGCTTGGCGGCCGGGCTATAGTTATGGAAAGGATTTAAATATGCCACATATACATACCGAACCTAATCAACACGATATGACAATTAGTGCCTATATATTGTTACTTGATGACAATGTCTGGAAGTGTCTTGTTCACTTTCATAGAAAGATTGAAGTACTCATGCAAATTGGTGGTCATATTGAGTTAACCGAAACACCATGGCAAGCTATGGCTCATGAACTTAAAGAAGAGAGTGGTTATAGCCTAGCAGAACTAATGGTTTTGCAACATACGGCTGATAGAGTTGTTGAGGCTGGTAATATTCAACATCCGACACCATTCATGGTTAATACCCATAATGCTGGCAATGACCATTATCATTCGGATTCGTGCTATGGCTTTGTGGCTAAGGAACGGCCCAAGGGGGTAGTTTCGAATGGTGAATCAATTGATCTGCGTTGGCTGACAATTGATCAGTTAAGTGGCCTGGTATCAAAAGGTGAAGCACTGGAGGATGTTAGGAATATATACCGATTTCTTCTAGAACATTTAGGGACTTATGCTCGAGTGCCGGCGATTGGGTTCTCTCTTGAAAAGCCGAAACGTGCTAGCTTGACATACAAAACTGGCGCTCCAGGGGCTTAGTTAGTCTGGTAGTTTTTGTACGGGGTATAATATAGGGGTGAATAAAGCTCTGGAGACTAAATTAAAGGGTCTGCCTAAACAACCGGGTGTCTATTTTCATAAAGATAGATCTGGCAGCATTATCTATGTTGGCAAAGCGGCAGTACTACGTAACCGCGTTCATCAGTACTTCCAGGCTAGTCGCAACCGTGACCCTAAAACCGAGGCCCTGGTAGAGGAAATCTATGACACTGACTGGATGGTGGTCGATAGTGAAATGGAGGCTTTGTTTCTAGAAGCTGAGATGATTAAGCGTTACATGCCGCGCTTTAATATACTGCTGCGCGACGATAAATCGATGAGCTATATTCGGATCGATTACGACAGTAACTTTCCGACAGTCAGCACAACTCGGCGGCCGCTTGATGATGGTGCTCGCTACTTTGGTCCGTATTTTAGCCTGTCGAGTGTCCGCCAAGCCCTTAAGATACTCCGTCGGATATTCCCGTACGCGACACGTCGAGTTGTCGGACAGAAGCGGGCAACTTTGCATTATCATTTGGGACTCGACCCAGGTTTAGAGGAGGGTAGGACCTCGCTGGAAGATTATCGAGCGAATTTGCGTAAACTGATCGCTGTTATTGAAGGTCGACGCAAAATCATTATTAGAGAAATTGAGCACGATATGAAACACGCTGCCAAAGTGCAGGACTTTGAATCTGCTTCGCATTTTCGTAATCAACTATTTGCCTTGCAGAACTTGCACCGGCAGATTGTCTTTAGTGACAAAGAGTTCCTAGATATTTCAAAAGACCATGCCTTGAACGAGCTAGTTGAGCTATTAAATCTACCGAGCTTTCCACGCCGGATTGAGGGTTATGATATCAGCCACATGGGTGGAACTAACGTGGTAGCTAGTATGGTGGTGTTTACTAATGGCGTCAGTGACAAAAGCGAGTACCGTAAATTTAAAACTCATATTGAGCATAATAACGATTTCTTTAACATGAATGAAACTCTTAAACGACGGCTCAGCGAAAAAAACTTGAAAGCTTGGGGCAAACCGAGCTTAGTACTGATTGATGGCGGTAAAGGTCAGGTGGATGCTGCTATCCATGCCCGGGACGAGAGAGGACAGGCGGATATTCCGTTTATCGGGCTAGCTAAGCGGGAGGAGCAAATTGTTATCCAAAAGGGTAAATCACATGTTGAGTTAAATGAATCGACCGTGCACCGGCTGGGCGGTTTCATTACGGAGAGTGATGATTTTATTCTAATAAACCTGCCACACAGTACTAATTTAGTAAAACTGTTACAGCGAATCCGTGATGAATCACACCGCTTTGCGATTACTTACCATGGTCAGCTAAAAGTTAAGCACCAAACCGATAGCAAGTTAGATGATATTCCAGGCATCGGTCCGGTAACTCGTAAGAAGCTAATCAGGGCATTTGGTAGTTTGCGTGGCGTGACTCAGGCGGATGATGCGGAACTTGAGAAACTGATTGGACCTAAAATGAGTGCTATTTTGCAGCAACACCTGGGTTCATCAAATATTACTGATACCACTAATTCAGGGGCTTCCTAGAACCTAGGGGCGCATTTTTGATTGCTAGCCTGATGGTATTAGGCTTTTTGTCTCTAGCTAGTTCGACGGAATCAAGCAAGGACGGTGTGGTATTTTTTAAATGAGTATCGGTTGACTGGACAGTGCCTAGACATCAAATAATACACTACTAAAACTAGTATAGATTCCCGTAATTATATCTTTGACGTGTTGAGGTTTGATGTCGAAATTGCCTAGGTTAGCGGCATCGCCAGTAAACATAACAAACTTAGCCAGATTCCTATTGAGACCTTCGACATTCATTGTAGCGGTAGCTGCACTTTCCTCTGGCACAATATTACGAATACCGTAAAATGGGTCTTCAGGGTCAATATCCTCATGGAAACTAAAGAAGGGTACGACCAAACCCCTACTTAGCGGTACGTGTAATTCTCCTTGTCGGTTGCAATCTAGTGTAGCATCTGTAGCTATATTACCCATTCCAACTTTTTTTACTACTTCCCACCGAGTTGGACTGTGAGTTGAGATTTGGGATGGCTCTTTATCTACATTAAACCAGATGACTTGTTTGCCTTGGGTAGATTTGATTTGAGTATTTAAGCTAGTAAGGATTCCGAACTCTTCTTTGATAGCTGCTGCAGTCATGCCGCTGGACCGTAAGACTGCTGCAGCTTTTAAGCGTTTTTCATCACTTACTAATTCGTTGGTTGTGACAGCGGTGAGTTCACTTATATTTTGTTGTAGAGCGCTGCGGGATAATTGTGCTTCTAGTACGCCTGCTTTATGGGCTTCTTAGACCCTAGCTAACTCGAGTAGTTGGTCGTAAGTTTCTAAAGTGTCTAGTGGGGCTCTACTATCACGGGTACTAATCTCAAACATAAAATCTCCATAGGTTTATAGATAATGATTATCTACCTAATATTACCGTTTGCAACTATAAACATTATCCTAACGATGTAGTGGCACGGACGGATTATTTGTCGCCAATACGGCGATAGTAGTCACTATGCTTTTAGGGCGCAAGAGCGTAGTAGATAGAATCGAGCAAAGCTGAGCTACAGGCTAAGTATTTAGCCTCCAATTGGGTTGATCTTTAATATGCTGGAGGATGGATTTCGGGTGTGGTACAGCTAAAAGTTACGCTGACTGCCGGTGGTTTTGGGTTAGAATATGCCACGAAGTAGTCAAGTACACAAAAGGTATTGCCAGAGTATTTGTATTGATATGCATCGGGATTATAATCGACTCCGTTTAAAACATCTTTAAACCATTCCCCAACCTCATAATTACCTCTGTGCCAGCCGTCTTTCTCTAAGGCTGCGCTGAGTTTTGAAGCGGCTAGGATTGCACTGTCTTTAGAAGTCTTATTGGGAAAAACAGTGTAGCTCTTTAGCTCTGTGATGCAGCCCAGCATCTTCCCGCTATAATTTGCTTTATGGGTGTATTGACATAAAGAATTACTCCCCTTGATATCCGTAAATCCTAGAGATTTTAACGGGTCACCAAGCTTTTTGCTTTCACTCGATAGCGCCGATCTTGATTTGTGCCCGTAATAAATCTTCTTAATCTTTGAGACACCTCCTAGTGTAAAGAATAGAGCAAGGATTATAACAACAGCTAATATAATTGATAGTAAAGACTTATTTCTAGATGTTCTTAGGGGGTGTCCATTCATTGGACTAATAATATCACATGAATATTAGACTATTGCCTTAGATGTAACGACGTTTGAAGGCTAAAGCTATTTTTGTGGTTGTCGTTTTTGGACTTTTCGTTGTACAAGATATGTGAGACTTATTACCACCAGCATCACTACGCTCCACTGAATCATCGAGCTAGCTATGGATGGTAAGTTACCACTATCCTCAGCGAAGCCAGCCAGCAAAAATACACTAACGGATCCTATTATATAATCTAAGACTTCTAGAATAATCAGACTTATAAAGATAACTTTAGCTGTTCGAGGCTTTATCTTTTAAGTGTAACAGGTTTATTTGCGTATTAGTGCCATGGGTTGGGTTACGTCTTGGAGATCTACTCCGTACTATGAGATACCATCAGTTCCTCGATATATGAGAATACAGGATCATCTTTCGGGATATCAAGCATACAAGGCGTAAACGACCTGTCACCATATTTTTGTGGGAAGAATAGTACTTGGTCAGATCCGTCTGAGAAAGACTGACAGCGTGGTCTAGAGTTAGAGTCATACTTCAAGAAGTCTGTAGCATTAATAATGTTTTCGAGTTTTGCAACTTCAGAGCTACTAAGTTTTTTGTATCCTTCAAACTTTCCATTATCGTATAAGTTGTTGACGGAGCGGTTACATGGACCGTCGCATAAACCGCCACTTTCTGTGACCGTCATTAGGGCTTTAGGGTTTACCTCTTGTACCCGATGTTTGGATTGATAAATCATGAATCCCACCACTACACTAATGATCAATAATATGATAATCGGCAGACTTATTACTAAATTCTTCCGATTAACTTTCATTGCTATATAGTACCATTACTATTAGGACTTTACGCTATTAAGGTACTGCTACATGTGATGTCTATATGAGGTTAAGTCATGGTGCAATATATCTGCCTGGGACTTATTGCTTCACAAGTAGTCTCACTCATTTGGATAAGGGCTGACTTAAAGGACTGTGAGCTTAAAAGTTGCCGTTCCAGGCTTACTACAGTCAACGGCCAAGTTCCAAGTAATAAATTCTTGGGCATCTTTTTTAATATCTGATTTAGTAGCTCCAAAAATTAGACTTCTGTGCGTCCCTTTGTTAGCGCTACATCCTTCCACGGATATGGTGTACACTGGGATAAATCTTAAAGCTAGTCCAACTACTATTATTACCGATAGACCTAGAATTACTTTCCTTTTTTTCATAAATTGATTTTATATTAGCAAAGTATTTTATACTAGGGTTGTCTCTTATGGCTATGCTTGGTGCAGAGTATTATTGATATGACCACAACTGCACTGATTACAGTGCTTAGTGCTGAGTAATGATGATGCTGCTAGGTGCCGCTCGATTTGCAGATACTTCAACGTCCCCACCAATTGGGTATGTAATGATTGTATTAG
>JBDTES010000013.1:0-9730 GCA_039922435.1 Saccharimonadales bacterium (SeqCode) | reverse complement strand
TCAGGAGCAGCTTGACCTAGCGGTCCATCAGCTCAATACTAGGCCTAGGAAACGACTAGGCTACCGGACACCAAAGCAGATGTTTGAGGCAAAGTGGTAATGTTGCGATTCGGACTAGAATCTAGCGTTACATTAATAAAATGATGATTACAGACATTCGACATCAATAGTAGGACCTAAGGTAAGATCTACTTATATTTTTTGAGGGCGGCAGTGGCGGCGGCTACCTGGGCGGCTTGTTTGCTGGGCCCAGTACCTTTGCCTTTTAGGACGTCATCAACATAGATTCCCACGTTAAATGTCTTTTCGTGATCAGGGCCAACTTCGCTAAGCACTTTATACTGGGGAGTTGAACCACCCTGACTCTGAACAACTTCTTGTAAGTGGCTCTTGGGGTCCATCCAGCTACCAGATTTCAATATCTGATCGAAGGTACTCAAAATATTAGCGGTAATGAAATCTTTAGCAGCATCGTAGCCTTTATCAAGATAAATCGCACCGGTCACGGCCTCGAAGCTATTAGCTAAGATCTGAGCCCTCGCCCGATCGGTCCCATGCTTTTCACCCCGGCTAAGCCGGAGCAACGGCTCGAAACCTAAGCGTCCAGCTGCTGCACCAATACTCTCGGTCCGGACCAAACTCGACCTCCAGTTAGTCAAAATCCCCTCTGGTTCGCTGTAGTTCCGATACAAGAAATCGGTTGTGACTAGTTCTAGGACGGCGTCGCCCAAGAACTCTAACCGTTCATTGTGCTCAAACACCGTTTTACGGTGCTCATTAACGTAACTACGGTGTGTAAAAGCTGTCACTAACAAATCAACATTAATAAACTTACCCCCGAGCTTTTCCTCGGCAAATGATTGATAAATAGCTGTGTCCATAATTTGTTAAAGCTAATAATATTTAGTTTATAGTTTACTTATCGGCGGGTAAGCCGCTTCTCTGAAAGTAAACTGTAAGCTACGAATTATAAGCGGATAAGCTCCCTTCTAAACCTTATTTTCTCTAATTTTCTTCATACCGATTAACATCAATTTACCGATATCATCATAGGCAATCATATCAACAGCCTCAATAGCCGGAATCCAGCGAATATCACTCAGCCAGTCTTCAGGATGAAGCCGGTCAGTGTTGCCGCGGCCCTCGACTAGCCAAATATGCATAGTCATCAGTACCAAGGTATTATCACGTCGGTAACGGAAATTAATTTTACCGAGCATACTAAAGACTTCCATGTCCTGAAGCCCAGTTTCTTCACGAATTTCACGCTCAGCTGTGGCGCCAGACTCCTCGCCAGGCTCAACATGGCCCTTGGGGATTGTCCAACGGTTTTTGGCATCCTGAATCAGCAAAATCTCTAACACGCCAGACTTAGCGTTATGACGAAATATTATGCCGCCAGAAGTCGTCTCGTGGACCACCTCCTCAATAGTTGGGCGGCGGCGGTTAACGAACTTACGCAAGCCCTCTATCGGATTGGGTCTATGTATCTTTGGTCGTTTCATAGTTTAAAAGTTATTTAGTTTCTTTAGGCGCCTTTTTAGCGGCCTTAGCTTTGGGTTTAGGTTTATCAGCATCCTTTAATGCCTCGACTTCATCCTTTTGCTTGAGTGCAGTGCCCAGAACACCGTTTATGAACTTCGATGAATTATCACCACCAAAAGCTTTGGCTAGTTCAACTGCTTCGTTAATCACCACCTTTGGCGGAACATCGGCTTCGTACAGCAGCTCGTAAAGTCCAATCAGTAGCACTGTATGATCCATCCGAGCAATCTGGGCAACTGGCCATTCTGGTGCTAGTGGAGCCAGCAGCTCATCGAGGTGGGCCGAATACTCAGCCACCCCTCGAACCAATCGTTCGATAAAAGCCACATCGCTGACGGTCGATCGGTAACGATAGATATTCCGACTAAGGACTTCCTCTAGGTCAAAATTCTTATCCTCGGATTCCAGTCGAAAATCCTGCTCGTAGAGTGTCTGCAGAGCAATGATTCGCCCTAAGTGTCGGTTTGATGCCGCCATTAGAGAACTCCAGACTCAACCACGTGGTCGGCTAGTTTGCTATCGAATTTAATGTGCGTAAGGTGCTTCATCTGATTTTATGCTCCTGGGATGTGCTCCAGTTGGGGCTTTTTAATCTTTTGACTATTTACTAGCAACTACTTCAGGACGCTTGCTTGATTCACGAACCGTCGTACGGACCTTAACTGGTGACTTGGCGTTAACCGCTCGAGCCAACTTAAGCACTAGGTGACTTCGTCGTAATCCGGTCTTACGCGGGCTAGTTCGCTTTTTGGGTTTACCCATATTTAATTAGTTCTCCTTGCTAAAGATTATCGTTGTATTAGACAGATTATATCAGAAAATATCAAGCTATTCAATCTGTTTTATGGCCAGTCCTAACTAAATATTCACTTACAAATACCTACACCCAAGCCACGTTTCGACTTGATTTAGACGACTATATTAACTAAACGACCTGGTACAAAAATCACCCGCTTAGGTTCTGCGCCACTCAGTAATTCTTTGATTCGCTGGTTACTAAGTGCAGCTTTTTGGATCTCATCTTGGTCGATATCAGCTGAAACCACGATCTCGGCCCGGACCTTACCATTTATCTGAACAGCTAGCGTCAACTCTTTGGTTGCAAGGTACTTTTCGTCCCACTTCGGCCAACTATCCTTCTGAACGCTCGAACTATGGCCAAGTTGTTGCCACAACTCGTCGGCAATATGGGGCGCAAATGGTGCCACGCAGGCTACTAAGCTTTCAAGCGCCTGTTGCCAGGTGTCACCTTGTCCAAAATCTGAAGTTTTCAGTTTATAAAGATCATTGACGCACTCCATCATGGCGGCAATTGCCGTATTGTATCGGTTTTCCTCCAGATCTTCAGTAACCTTTTTGATAGTCCGATGAGTAGCTCGAAGTATCTCGCCCTTAGTCGGTTCGGCTGGCTCTCCTGGTTTAGTAGCTAAAAGCTCTTGGACGAGGTTCCACAAGCGACTCAAAAACCGATGAGTACCAGGCACACCTTGAGGATCCCAACGCATCCAAAGGTCTAGCGGGGCCGCAAACATCAGATAAGTCCTAAGGGCATCAGCCCCGTAGCCTTGGTTGATAATTTCTAGTGGATCAACCCCATTACCCTTACTCTTGCTAAACATAGTCCCATCTTTAGCCGTTACTTTGCCGTTAAACAAAAATTGCTTAAACGGCTCCGGCTGATTAATTAGCCCCAGGTTTTTAAGGAAGTGACCAATAAACCGAGCGTACAACAGATGAGCCGTGGCGTGATCACCACCGTTATAGAAATCAACTGGCTCCCATTTTTTGACAATCTGGCTATCAAAAATCTGCTCTTGATTATGTGGATCAAGATAACGGTACATATAAAAACTACTGTCGACATAAGTATCTAGTGTATCGGTTTCGCGCTCGACTTGGCCGCCACATTTCGGACAATCAACCTTCAGCCAATCGGTGGCTCGAGCTAGGGCACTCCGGCCATCGCCAGCCGGCTGGAAATCGGTCAGCTCTGGCAAAATCACTGGTAAATCTTCATCCGGAACCAGTACTGGACCACATTTCGGGCAGTTAATTATTGGAATCGGCGCACCCCAATAGCGCTGACGGCTAACGCTCCAGTCGCGTACCCGGAAGTTGACCTTTTCCTTGGCTAGGCCTTTTTCAGCCAAATCTACTACTATCTTTTCGCGCGCCTGGCTAGTTGACAAGCCACTATATTCACCAGAATTTACGAGCATGCCTTCACCATGATAAGTCGGTGTAACATATTCTATGCCCTTATCATATGACTTCGCCGCATTACCAGCCTTCTCGAGGGCATCCAGCCAGTGCTCGACACCTCCGCCTATCTTGGTAATTTCGGCCACAATATACGCTAGATCTGTCCACTGTGGTGTATATGACTCGTGATCTTCGTTGTGTTGGTCTATTAGTTCAGCTTCACTAATAATCGCTAGGAAATTGCGACCCCTAGCTCGTTTATTAACCTTCTTAACGTCGTTGTAATAATACGAATAAAAATCACCACCCAGATCAATCAACTGCTTGACATTTTGGTAGCCCGACTCCTCATGAAGTTCACGCCGGGCGGTTTCCTCGTACAATTCGCCACCGTCTCTGTTCCCACTAGCCAGCCAAGTCATATTTGTGTTGTGATTCTTGAGTGACATGAATCTCTTAGTAGTTGGGTCGTAGCCGATAATATTCGCACCATCGGCGTCCTTAGTATCCGACAGTGGCTCGCCGAAGTCCTGGGCAACCACCTGTTTTATTGGCAACTTAAATTTCCGAGCAAACTCATTGTCACGTTCGTCGTGAGCCGGTACAGCCATAATGGCACCAGTACCGTAGCCAGTTAGAACGTAATCAGCTATCCAAACAGGTATCTTCTCGCCAGTGGCTGGATTAAGTGTGTAAGCCCCGGTAAATACACCCGTCTTATCTTTATTCTCTTGGCGCTCAACCTCTGATTTGGCCATAGCGGTCCGAACGTAAGCATCTATCTTAGATTTGAATTCTTTGGTAGTAATCTGCCGGACTAGTTCGTGCTCGGGTGCCAATACTAAGAAGGTAGCCCCAAAAATCGTATCTGGTCGGGTCGTAAAGACCGTGATAAGTTCTTTAGATTTATCGAGCTTAAAATCTATTTCGGCTCCAACCGATTTGCCAATCCAGTTTTTTTGAGCCAGCTTGACGCTCTCGGTCCAATCTAGGTCGTCAATTGCTTCAAGTAGTTCATCAGCATAATCAGTAATCTTAAAAAACCACTGTTTGACTTCGCGTTTCTCGGCCGGTGGATCACCTACACCGTCGTGTCGCCAACACTTGCCATCGATCACCTGCTCGTTAGCCAGAACCGTGTTATCGATTGAACACCACCACTGCATTCGACTATCCTGATAAGCCAGACCATTCTTGTACATTTGACCAAAAATCCACTGACTCCATTTGTAATATTCTGGTAAGTGAGTTGAAAGTTCTTTTTCCCAATCATTACTCCAGCCCATAGCCCGGTACTGTTTGTGATAGTCAGGAATAATCTTGGCCATCGATTCTTGCGGTGAAACACCAGACTTAATAGCATAGTTTTCAGCCGGCAAACCAAAAGCATCCCAACCAACTGGATGATAGCTTTCATAGCCTTGTTGGCGCTTAAACCGGGCCTTAACATCACTAATTGTGTAGTTCATAGCATGGCCGATATGGATCCCAGCACCACTCGGGTAATTAAACATACTCATAGCAAAGTATTTGGGCTTGTCACTCCCTAAATCGGTCGTATAAACACCAGTCTCATCCCAAATAGCTTGCCATTTGGGTTCAATCTCTTTTGGATTATATCGTCTCATCACCAGGCATTATAACAGATTGGGCAAGTTGTTTCTGGCTTATCTATACCGCACCTAATCAAATTACTCCGACAGGCTAAGACTTATACCGAATGGTTTGGGCGTACGCAGCTTCTCATAAATCTCGCGCGTCCCGGGCATCAGAATCGCCTGATCGACTGTAAAATCGTGCCAAACAAAGTGAAACCTTTCGGAATCGGTTGGTAGCGCCGTACTGGCCACCTCTCCAACATTTACTAGGGCAGCAGCGTGCGTTAGTAGTTCTCCACTTTGATTATGAATCTGGATATTGGCTACACCCTGCTGGCGTAAGTTAGTCGATAGGCCAGTCTTTTCCCTAAGCTCACGAAGGGCATGTTCGGTAAAATCCTCGCCACGGTGTTGCTTACCACTAATAAACATGCGCGTTCCGATATATGGCTGGGTTTTGCGCTCAGCTAGCAACCAGCGACCAGCTGCGTCGTGTAGAGCTATAATAGCAATCAGTTTTGGCTGTTGGCGGGGGTTTTGGCTAGTTGTACTTAAGCCGTCCACATAAGTTAAACCAAGCGATGATAGACGATAGCTAGTATCTTTCTTCTCGACATATCCATCTTTTATGAGCTGTTTCAAATGGTACATAAATATATTACTTTCCATCCCATCGGGTTTTAACTTAGAAAATCTCAGACTATCCGCGTAAGTTAGCCGTTCAATAATCGTCCGCTGGATGTGGTGTTCAATCATATTTCTAGTGTACCTTCATAATCCTATTTAAAGATGAGAGCTTTAGCACTTTCGATGACAGCTCGTCTGGTCCCAGCGTAAGCTACCTGGAGTGCTTGGGCCTCAGCCCTCGTATCGACACCAGTCTCAAAGTGCCACTCAGACAGATATGGGCCAGTATATTTATCGGCAAACCAGAGACGGCGCTTCCCAACCACGTCCTCATCATCCAAAATAACGTGTCTTAGCTTGTGCAAGACCCTACCAACCCTTTGCCCGCGAGCCAGCAGTTGGTATTGATTCTCGTCTAATGAACGCTGTAGTTCATTACGAAAGACACCCTCACCTTGCTTGACGGTGAAGTAACGATGAACAAACCCATCATCACCACGGCTGGTGCGCAGGCGGTAATTACTAAATCTGGACTTGTAATAACTCTGAGTTATCTCCATGGTATTAAGCAGATTACCCTTGTTGCTTGATTCACCTAAAAACGTTTCGGCTGCCTCATTTGGTACAGCTTGTTTAATTTCACCCTCTATTTCTGGACTTAGAATCATAGCAGCCAAGCTACGAACCTTATCAGGGAAACTACCTCCCCAGGCGACATATAGTTCTGGATGAGTTTTGATAGCTCGCAAGTTGGCAGCTCCGACAGCTGCTGCTACCTCGGCGCTTGTCTCGTACCGGGCCGTATTTGTCCCCTGTAATGCAGCATAGCGTTCGGGTGATTCAGTGGCCACGCTTGGTAAAAAGATCAGCTTATCTACAAGCGAGTGAATCGGCGGCATCGTTTGACCAACGTCCTCAAGTACCGTCTTATATTCTTCACTGGTTATATAACCACCGACATCAGGCCGATCTACCAAAATTATCGTATCCGTCCCGGCCGCCCCTAGTTTAGCTCGACTAATATTGTCAATAATAGTACCTAGGATATCTCTCTGTAGCTGCAAAAAAGCTGGACGATTGGCAATAACTTCCGGCATAGTCTTGCCGAGGGCAGCTAATCTACTAATGTGAATGGTAGCCGCCTCTGGAATGACGACAACAGCTCGACCGTCGGCCTCGGACCGTGAGCAGACTTCTTCGGCCAGAGTAGTCTTCCCGCTACACGGACCACCTTCCAGACCAATAACTACGGGCTGCGGGGCAATCAAGGTTTCGACTAATTGGTTTTGGCGGATTAGATCTCTTGATGATTCATTCATACCCCCATAATAGCCAGCTATTAACCAGTCGTACAGTGCAATCGTTTTGAGTCAATTTATTTTGAGTTAAATTACTGCTTCGTATAAATCGAAGTCAGCTAGTTTAATCCCCCCTAATCATCAGTGAGAATTCCTAAAGCTCGGCTATTGAATCCTAAAGTGGCTCAATTAGGTACGACAAGCCATAACCTATCAAGTCTGGGCTCGAGCTACACATTTTACCAAGTTTTCTAGAGAGAGAACAGATTAGGTATAGTCTCATCGGAGCCAGCCGAAGCCGTACCCAGACCGAGTCCCTCTAACACTTTGTTAATAGATTCAGCGCCGGTTGGAGCGGTTTCTTTAACCAAATCTGATCCAGGTGTCAGGCTAAACTTACCACTGACAGTAGTGCTATCCTTGCCAGCCTTATCATTGGCTGAAAAGTCTAGACTATACTTATTGGTCTTAGTATTTACGGTAAAGTTCAGCGAGCCACCGCTTCCATCTGGATCACTAACTGCCAGAGTAAGTGGGTAGTCATCGCCGCCAGTGTAATTCTGGCCAATAATTAGTTTAGATTTATCTGATGAGTCCGTAAATTGTAGGCTAGAAATCAACTTAGTACCTTTATCAATCCACAAATCGAAAGAGTAGCCGTCTTTAGCATTTTTGATACCATCTGTTATCGATCCGAAATCGACGACCTGACTTAGGGTTTTACCATCATTGGCTTTCTTGGACCAATCATTTAGCTGGCTAGAATCTAGTGCGGCTTTAACTGCCGAAACATAGGCTTGCAGATGATCTTTGTCGTAGCTCACTTGGTAGTGATAGACACTGCGACCGTCCTTGGTTTCTTTACCAATAAACTTATCCTGCTTTAAGATTGCCTTGGATGAATCAGCCGTAAAGATATATTGTCGATTAACTACTTCAACCTTCGACAGAGCATCATTTATCTGGGCAGTGGTCGGCATTTTAGTATTATTCAAAACATCACTACTAGATCCCAAGCTCTGCTTAAAATAATCAGCATAACTATCAATTAAAGTATGGTCGACCGATATCCATTTACCGTCCAAGTCTGATAGGCTACCTAGCCCGGCCTGATCTAGATAAGTCTTGACGCCACTAACTTTAAGATAGACATCCGGACTTGTATTGCCTTTGTCTTTAACACTGATAATATTGGCACTAACCTGCTGTCCCATAACATCAGCATCTAATTTAAGATCCCCGTTAGCCTCTTTATCAAAAGCTCCACTTAGAGTGGTGTCAAAACTGGCACCAGTGGCCTTAACCTTTAGTGAACCATCAAATGCTACACTCTTTTGATCAGTTAAGTTCTGCTGCTGCAAGTAATCGACTAATTTATCTGCTGCTGCGCCACTATTTTCGAGGCCAGACTTATAAACGTTGGCCGGAGTATTAGGCACATAAAAGGCAAATACATAACCACCAGCCAAAACTATCAAAACTACGATAGCGATAATTAGTGGTAATAACCATTTTTTCTTAGATGAATTACCATTAGCACCAGAGGCTGGGATCGGAATTACATTACTGCCATCATCCGGGGGACTTGTTATAGTAGTCGGCGAAGAAGCCGAAACTGAGTCGCCAGCAGAGGTTACAGGTACTGCAGCGGATTCACTCGGTGATACGGCTAGTATTGGCTTGTCTGTTTCATCGGATTGCGAAGTTTCGGTCGACTCAGGTTGTGGAGCTGGAGCCACTGGCGTTTCCACTTGAGCAGTAGGCGATACCTCGGTCGACTCAGGCGATGATTCCGAGGTCGCTGGGCTGTCTATAGCAACCGTTTGATCGCTAGACGGAGTTTCAAGTTCAACGGGAGTAGGTGATTCACTTGGCGGAGATACTATTGATTCATTAGAATCGTTTTGTCCATCAGTCTTTTCTGGCTCCATAAGTACCTCATTCGCTTAAGCTTATTTTATAAGAGTGATTATAAATAAAAGATTTTGTAATAGCAAACCGTTTAAGCTTAGGATAACTTCGGTACAGGCTAATCTCGTGCTATCATAGACACTAGATATGGGGTGTTAGCTTAGTTGGTAAAGCGCAGCATTCGCATTGCCGAGACCACCGGTTCGACTCCGGTACACTCCACCAAGATATCTTGATGGAAACACTATCGTTGTCATCCAAGTACTTTGTTAATAAGCGTGATTCTGGTAGAATTACCCTGTTGATTTGATAATTTGGGGCTGTAGCTCAGTTGATTAGAGCGCTTCGATGGCATCGAAGAGGTCCAGGGTTTGAGTCCCTGTAGCTCCACCAAATTAAGACCACTAGAAACACTAGTGGTTTTTATTTGGTCAACATTAGGCGTCTCAAACCCGTAAAAGCAGCCTAGCTGCGCAGGGTGTGGTGCAAAGAAGCCACCCACAGGAGCTCGCTCCGAGAATGGCTGAACGAAAAAGGCCGAAGGCCGCG
>JBDTES010000012.1:0-6135 GCA_039922435.1 Saccharimonadales bacterium (SeqCode) | reverse complement strand
CTAATAGCCAAAGTAAAAGTAGCCAAAAATATTGTAGAATACCCAGCTGAACAAACGGCATTGTGGCAATTGCCCCACCGATTATGTAGTCAGTCTGGTCAAACGGAAACCAACCTTGGCCCGGCTTAATACCCCGCTGCCGTTTGAAGAAGCTTTCAACTGCATCGCCAACTAGCGCTCCCAGACCAAACAATGGCCCTAATATCAATACCGGAAGCTGAGAATAATCTACCTGGTCAGTCAGATGGGCTATAAACGGCAGATGATGAACCGCTAGTTGTTGCAGCCACAAAACTAGTGTGGCAGAAATAACACCTACAATTAGCCCACGCCAGGTTTTGTGATCGCCTAGCAAGCGGATACCACGAAACTTTTTATGACAGTCCATTGGGTATTCATATTTCTTGATAATTGGCCAGCGGGCCGCGAATATCGGCATCATATTAGCAATTCCGGCTGGCAAAAAGAACCATAAAGCAAAAAATAGCTCTTTAAATATTTCCACGACGAAACTTTCTCTTCAGCCGGTTAATTTTTGGATAAAGAATTCCTAAACCGACCATGCCAATCTGGAGTTCGGCGGTCATTAGAATCTCTACCATATTATCGCGGTTCGGAGCTTCGTTAACAGAACTGTAGGTTTTGAACCAACCACGGGCGCCATGGGCATCGCTACTGGCTGCCCCAGCCTTGTCATATTTTGAAGCCCAAATTTTGGCCAAATCTCCACGGCTACCGAACACTGCCCGACCGTTATGTACTTCAATAATATCAACGTCATCGATAATTTCTTTTAGGGCCACTTTGGATATACCACTACGTACCGTCTCAAACGGGTGTGGAATATAGACAATACCATTTTGTGATTTAATAGCAGCTACTGCCTGGCGCGGCGTTAAACCGCTCGGAATTGCCTCGTTCAAATACAACCCAATTATCTCGCCGTCGGTCGTTTTAATCTCTTCGCCCACAATAATCTGATTCGCCAAATCACCCAACTGTTTACAAAAACTCTGAGCCGTTTCGATAGTTTCGTGATCGGTAATTGCCACGTAATCTAGCCGGCCAGACGTGAGTGCTTGCTGGTAGTCCTCTAGCCGCAAACCACCATCCGGCGAACCAATTGAATGCGTGTGGAGGTCTAGTTTGTACATTCTAGTTTTAGAGTTGCCTGCTTATTCTTACAAGTCGCCAAATAGCCGTCAGGCTCGCAAACACGGCTACAAAAACCACAGCCCAAAGTAATTGATTAAATACTAGACCAGCCGCTAACACCACCATTCGTATTTCAAATGTTAAAAAACCACCTGCAAACATATGATTCAGGGTATCGTGCGGTATCTTTTTGCCAAGGCTTGCTACGGCCGCTTCCCCTTTGGCCTTAACGTAGCTAACGCAGATTGAGGCACCAACCGCCGCGGCCGCCCACACTGCGTAGGTTGGGTGAGCCGAAACCGCCAGCGCGTAAGCGGCGCCACTATAAAGCAGCACTTCCTTCATGCGATCAGTCGAAGCATCTAGTAACATACCCCGTGGACTAGCCTTCTTTTGTAAGCGAGCCAACTCACCATCGAGAGTGTCAAATAAGCCAAAGACTATCAAAAGCGCGGCCGCCCATATATTGTGGCGGGTAGCAATTAGTATGGCCACCGGTATATGAGCCGCAAAACCAACTATCGTAACAGTATCTGGCGATAATCGTCCACCGCTCAAGATGTTAAATAGACTAGCCACGCGCCGCATTACTGCCCGAACGGCGCTTCTGATTTTCGAAATTACATGCATTATAGACTCTAGTATACCTTACGGTCTAACTATGCCGCATCTAACTGCGAGCAGCCCGTTAAATTTGCCCGACCGAATCACAATCTAACAGCATAAGTCTCGATAGTCGACGACACCTATCTAAATATCTATCACCTTAACTGACATATTTACGCACCAGATAGACGTACAACTAGAGAAAGTCACAATCCCAGCGTAGATCAACTAACCTAGTTTACGGGTAGGTTTGTCGGGTACAACAATCCATAAAATAACATAAGGCACGAAACCCGGCAGGCCTCCGGGTAGCAATAAGATGATAGCAATAACCCGTACAATTACCGGGTCGATACCGAAATACTCAGCCAAACCACCACACACTCCAGCAATTCTGCGGTCGGTTACTGAACGGTACAGTCGCTTACTCATAGCTATATCTTATCATCTAAACTTAGCTCAGCTAATAACTCTGGGAACTCTTTGCTATTAGGCATTTCGCCGTCACAAAAGTGTCCGTAATCATCAAATTCCCGATATTTAATGCCAGGGATTGTCTGACGCAGAGTTTCGACCGACCAATGGATGCCCGGATGGTCATTAGTGGAATTAAAGATAGTTATTCCACCTGTTCGACTAACTAACTCTGGATCAATTTCAAAGTCAAAAAAGGTCGTTTTTTTAATATTATTTGGATCAAGCCACGGCGCTACTAATACCACCTGACCTACTCTTACATCTGGACGCTCACTTAAGTATCTTATCCAAAAACCTCCACCACAACTATGCCCGATCAACAATGTTTCGGGAATAATATCAAATCGTTCGACTTCGCGCTGCCAGACCTCATAATCTAACTTGTAGGCATTTGGAATCTCTGGCGTCGCCGCCGGTACACCGCGTGCTATTAACTGACCCTGCAGCCACGGTAACCAACTTCTGCTGCTCAGACTCTGCAGGCTGGTATCAAAATACTCTTGTCGACTACAGGTCCCATGCAGAATAATCGCATTATTCATAAACTATAGTATAGATTATTTTGCGCTAATTGGCTCAGGCCCACCTAACACAGTCGGTTTTGGGTGAGTAATTAATTGTAATACTGCTTTATCCGTCGAGGCCCACTCACGAATAATATAGCTCGCCGTATAATCACGGCTAGTATGCAGGGCATCTACTCCTAGACTCGACACACCCAAACTATTACAGGTCATAACCGCCCTGGGCAAATGATATCCTTGGCTCACTACAATTGCTGACGAAACTTTAAAAATAACACGAGCTCGGTAGCAGCTATCGTAGGTATTAAATCCGGCATAATCTAACACAATATCATTTTTGGGAACACCAAGCTTTTCGGCCAATTTAGCCATCGCGACCGGCTCATTATAGTGAGCCGAACTGTTGTCGCCCGACATCAAAACTTTTTGGACACGATGAGCTTTATACAAAGTAACAGCTGTCTGCACTCGCCATCGCAAATACGGCGTAGGTTCTCCACTAGGCAGAACTCCAGCACCAAAAACAATCACAACCTGACGTTTCGGAATTAATTGCACCGGAGTTTTAGCCAAGTCGTAACGCAGATGGCGGGTCGATAAATTAGCATAGACTGTCGGTCCCAGGGCCAAGATAACGCCAATTACAATTACAATCAAAAGCCACCATTTGTGTACTCGTACGAAACGAACTACGCGGTTTAGGCACTGCCGCTCCACAAAACTAGACACCGGGGTTAATTCGCTTTAGAAGGTCGCCATTCTTCTGTAAGAATACTGTCACATCGCTCACAAGAGTAGTCTGATCGTCGGCATCTACCGCATCTCCAGCTCTCGAAAAATAGACAACTTCCCCGAATAGTTCAAAATCGTACGACCGACAAAAGTCTACAAAATTAGCCATCACATCAGGAGTAAATAGCTCCCGCAAAACAATCTGTAAGCCCGGGTTACAGTACATCTTAAAATAGTCCGGAAAATCACCCTCCAGAACAGCTGGCTCTAAAAATCTATTCTTAATCGTCATTTTGACTTCTTCGTCTAATAGACTTTTATCTCCATAAGCCAGCATGTGTGAAGAACTATTATGTCCCAATTGTACTAACACCATCACCCTGTCCAAATCATTTGTAAGTAAATTATATTGAAAACCTGCTATGTCACCCACATTTACTGACTCCAAGCCATTTGCGCCAAGCATACCCAATCCAGAAATTATCGGACCATCGATGTTTTGCTTCGAACTCATTCTAAACTTAAGAATTAAGAAAACAGTCAATCCCGTTATCGTAACCACTATCAAGTAGCCTAAAAGGTTAGACTTGAGACTAAGCGCCAAATATCCTGCAAAAAAAATTGCGCCAATGATGACACTAATACGTCTTGGCTTACCGGTGGGTCGGTTATTCATGTTAAATCTTTAGCAATTAGCATGACCATAGTTTAGCACTTACAAATTCTTAAATAAGTCTGGCATTGGCATACCGAATCGAACTTCAGCTAGATTCCCGACAGTGTCTTCGTATTTTAGGTGTGGATACTGCTGGCGGTAAGCCACCATGACATCACCAAACTTTGCCTGGTCCCAATCAAAATCTAGTTTTTTAGCTACCTCTCGGATAGCCTCTTCGGTTTTGCCCTCAATCTCGATATACGGTTTTAGCCACGGCCACTCATCCAGCACAATTTCCGCCTTATCAAGTTCCCAAGTTTCACGTTTTGATTCCTGAAAGGAACCATCAGCAATACCAGTTTGTTTAAAAATATCCACCATAGCATCAAAATCCTCGACAATAGTCTCAACCTCGAAAACCCCGTCAACCGACAGCTCATCAACTTGCTTATAAGTCACCGTTACTCTATCACCTTCATCCCTCACCCGGACCCAGCCGTTCCGAGCTTTCATTTCGGCACTATCGAATGTCACTCGGCGCATTAGTCGCATTGGTGTTAGACAAACTGCACCGGCAGCTTCGAGCTTCTTTCTAACATCATCAAAATCAACATCCAAAAATTTAGCTTCAATTTCTTTTTGCATCTATTTACCTCTGTTATCTTTTAGGAATTTTTTTAATTGCTCGGCTTCATCATCCGATATAAACTTATGTTCTCCAGCTAAAAGTGAGTTTGAATCTATCCACTTATAGCTAGTATGTTCATTGGATAGTTCAATATCACCACCCAGGTATTGGCAGTCAAAAAAGATTGCTGCCACATTATGCAAATCGCCTTCGTGAACGTAATGTCGCTTAGACACAAAAGCTGTCCGCCCAATCTTAATCCGCACGTCTTGCCCTAACTCTTCATTAACTTCACGGCGTAAAGCGTCTCCCCACGGTATATACCACTCGCCTTCGTCTACTCGACCGCCCGGAAAATCAATTACTCCACTCGGGACTCTTAGAGTTAGTAGCTGGTTTTCATTAAACACCAGAGCCTTTACAGAAATCTGACTAATCAAATGTGAATTCATATTCGCTTACTATTCTCCTACCATCTCGAACCTACCCTCAGAGTATTTAGGCTCACATATCTCAAAAAAAGTTAATTCATCATCACCGGCTCGCCATTGCATAGTTTCTCCAATCTTAACGCTGACTGGCTCATTCGGCTGACCATTTTTAAAATTGTAGAGCCGAGATTCCCCACTGACACCATCTACTTCGAGCTCACCGGCACCGCTAACCCATCCTTCAATAGTCTCATCCCCGAATACGACTTTTTGTCGCGGGGTCATTTTATTCGGTTGGACATGAATAACCGCTAAGTCTCTAGAATCATCACCTGAAAAGTTATAAGTTTCGCACGCCACACCTTCAACCACCTCATAACTATCAACAAACTCTACGGGCAAGGCCTCTGTTCCTGAAATAAATTCTGAAATCTCATGCTTAGGGGTATTCATAGTCTAATAATACCATCACTAATCATCTAGCGTCTGGGCCTACTAGATTCCAGGCCTATAGTCCCTCGACAAAAGCTAGAATATCAAATCAGCTTTTCTAGCTATCCTAGGGGCACGGTTAATAATCAGCACCAAGATTCCATTTGAAGCTAGAAGATACACCGGATAAATCCAAGCCGAAAGTTCATAGCTCTTGAGCGAAATTAGAGTCAAAACTATGGCGACTATACCAATTATAAATGCACTAGCCGATTCCTCTTCTGGCTTAGACCAAGCATGACGAAGCGTCGGAATGGTACCTATGACATCAACAATTAGCGTAGCAATAATCGCTATTAGTGGCGAATCAAGCAACAGCCACAAGCCAAGCCCAATCAGCGCACCAGCTAAGCAAACCACATCTAGTAAATCTAACTTTGCCGTACCATACTTTAGCCCAAATAACACCACAGCAAACGTTGCTATACCATC
>JBDTES010000011.1:0-9133 GCA_039922435.1 Saccharimonadales bacterium (SeqCode) | reverse complement strand
ATAGCTAGTTCAATTTGTGCAACGCGCGAAACTACTAGTCGAGCAATTGCTGATTTAGAGCGCAAGGGCTTGCTATCCAGCTCCCAATCATTAATAACCCTTAGAGATGTTAAGACACTCAAGAGCTTCCTTTAAAACCATCTCAGAGGCTATCTAACCCCTGAAGACCTATTTCCAATTCAGAACAATATGGTTGATTATTTTGACGATAATTTCGTGCGAAGGAACATCTTGCTCATCATAGTAATGATTAATCGATATTAAGTCTTCTAAAACGTTCAAACAATAAATTTTGTCAGCCAAAATATGCATTTTATCGACAGCCGCTACGCTTGCAAACGGCACCGCAACGATAATCCCGTTTGTTTTAATCGGCTTTAGATACTCCGTAGCCGCCAGTAGCGATATCCCACTATTTAGCCCATCCGAAACCAGGATAATCGTCCGATTCTTCAGAAGCTCGGAGTTAACCAAGCCGCCATCACCTAGTAGCCGGTTCATCTCAAAAATCTTTTGTAGCTTTTGCTGCTCAATATAGTTAAAGTACTCCGATTGAATCTCTTCTAGCTCGCCAGCCGTTAACATATCATTGAATGATACGTCGCCGTGCTGATTAATTTCGGCCAAGGCGTCATTCTCCTGCGGCAAGATGATTGACGAGGTTAGTAGCAAGTTTAAAACACAGTGTAACTTAGCGGCAATCTGAGCCCCGACCATAACTCCGCCATCACTCAGCGCTAGCACGGCGCAGTCTTCGTAGCGATAGCGCTCTTCCAGCTCCTTAGCTAGCATTTCGCCAGCCACAGCCCGACTCGGGAAATAATACATAAGCTTATTGTAGCTGATTTAAGATTAATTACTTCGCTATTTTGGCTCTAAATATGCGACAGGCTTAGCTTCTGACTAGCGATAATTACCCAACCACCTAACTCAGTTCCTAGTGGTTAACCTCGTAATTTGTGGAGTAAATAAAAGCGCTCAACATTTCCTTTACCACCAGGTATCTCTGAGTCTGCTTTTTGGACGATTTTATAAAACTGCTGGGCCCAAACCTCAAAATCTTTTAGAATATCTCGACGCATTCGATCGTTCTTGATAACTCCTTTATGTTTTTGACCGCTAGCAAAGGCTTCAAACTGGGGCTTAACCATCATAACTAGTTCTGCTTGGCTATCTACTATTTTTGAGACAGACGGTAGAATTTCCCGGAGCGAAATAAAGCTCACGTCGGCCACTACCATATCGATCTTTTGGTCAGTCTTAAAATCCCGAATATCGGTTTTCTCATGCAGCTCTATCCTATTGTCGGTACGGAGGCTTGGGTGCAGCTGATCGGTCCCAACATCTACAGCAATAACTTTATTGGCCCCATGAACTAAGGCGTACTGTGTAAACCCACCAGTTGATGATCCGACATCAAGCACTGTTTTACCGGCAAAATCTAGCCCAAGTGCTTTAGTAGCACTCTTAAGCTTCAGGGCTGCTCGGCTAACATACTGCTCCGTGGCAGTCAACTGGACCTCATCAGTCTCACTAATCATAGTGCCAGTTTTTGTGACAACCCGTCCATTAACCTTAACCTGCCCAAGCTTAATGTAACTCTCCGCCTGCGACCGTGACGCTACGAGCCCTTTTCCAGACAAGGATACGTCTAACCGCAACTTACTCATTTAGAAAAATGACCCAGTTGTTGCGTTAAATTGGTTCAACAAACTTGCTTCAGCTTGCCTAAGTTCCGCTTTCGTAGGCTCATAATCAGCACCACCAATACCTATATAACCTAATGCTGCTATAGCCTTATCGATGGGAATCTGGCCTTCCTCTGGCGATAATTGACCGTCAACCATACGAGCTGTAGTGAGTCTATCTGCCGTTCTATTTAAATGCCTGATGAAATAACTTTTTAATTTCATTAACTATTCCTTAACTCTTTCTCGGTATGCGCCGGTCGATGTATCGACACTTATTAAATCATCCTGTTTTATAAAAGCCGGAACTTTGATAGTAATACCCGTCTCAAGTGTTGCATCTTTGGTGATTGAGCTACTAGTATCACCTTTAACGGCGGCCTCAGTATAAGTAACTCTTAGAGGAACATTTTTGGGCAATTCCACGTTAATCGGGTTGCCATCAAACAGCTGGAGCTGCACAACATCACCCTCTTTTAGATAACCAGCTCCATCACCCACCAAATCGGCCGATACCTCAAATTGCTCAAAACTCTCTTGATTCATGAAGTTAAAGCTGTTCCCATCTGAATACAAATATTGTACAGATTGCGTGGTTACATCGGCGCTATCGAGTGTCTCATTGCCTTTGAATGTCTTATCTAAGACCTTGCCGTCAAGTAGGCTTTTAATACGCACATTAACGATTGATCCGCCCCGGCCCATTACTTTTTGGTTATAATCGACCACCCGATAGGGCACACCGTCCTGCTGAAATATCACACCTTTTTTTAGATTAGTAATGCTTAATGCCATTTAAACTTCCTTCGTAGTTATCACTTTTAATATTTGATCGTATTCACTATCAGTCAAGCTATCAACCGCATGCAAAGTATTAACGATTCCGTGCAAACCAGTTGAATCACCCCGCTCCAGCCACTGGCCAATAGCTCGGTTAAGATCAGCCTGTAGAGGATTAGATATCCCCAAAGCTCCCGATGCCCCACCAAAAGTTGCGCCTAGGTTCCCTTGACTATCGTTTGTCACGTTTAAAAGTTTCTGTATAACTTCACGCTTGTTCATAGTTATATATTACCTCAACCAATCCTTAGTTTGATCTAGCCGAGCAGTTAAATGCGCTACGTCGGTCGCCCCAAAGACCGTATCGGCCTGGAGCATTAGAGCCTGCGCTTTGGCTACACCCTTCTTGGCTTCGTGGGCATATTTTAGCTGCTCATCACGCGTCTCACTTAGCTCGTAATCACGAATATCAAGGCGAGTATCAACCATCTGGTGTTTTAGGGATTGAATAGCCTTTTTTTCGGCCGCCTTGAGCTCCTCAAGGTCTATCTCACGCAAGATACCCTTAAGCATTGTATCGATCTGCTTAATTGCTAGAAATGGTGATTTATTCTCCATTCCTACATTATCTCAAACTTAAGCGTTTGCAACGAATGGCAACAAAGCCAAGTGTCGAGCCCGCTTAATAGCAACCGCCAAGTGGCGTTGCTGACTCTCGGTCAGACCAGTCTTCTTGCGCTGCTCTATCTGCCCATATTGGTTGACGTAGCGCTGCAACGTCTTAAAATCTTTGTAGTCAAAAAAGGCTACGTCTGTTCGGTGTTTAAAAATCTTTGCCATAAATAAAATCCTCTGGATTATTTCTAATTTACCGTTTACCTTTTACCAATTATCTCTCATTTATTAATTTACAAAAATTAGGAAATAGGAGATATTAGATCAATTAGTAAATGATAAATTGTTAAATGTTAAATTCTCTTTTTAGAATGGGATGTCGTCTAGGTTAATTGGCTCGTCGCCAACATCCTCGATTACGACATCATCCTTTTTCTTCTTCGGGGCCGGTTTACTATCACTGCTACCGGTATCATTAATCTGGTTATCAGTACTAGAACCACCACCATCACCGCCGCCTGCACCGCCCAAGAATGTTACGTCCTGGGCCACAACCTCGACTTTGGAGCGCTTTTGGCCATCAGCTTCCCAGCTACGGCTCTGTAATCGACCATTTACTAGGCAGGGACGGCCTTTGCTGAGATACTGCGCTACGCGCTCTCCCAGTGGACCCCACGCTACGATATCGATGAAATCGGTCGCTTCTTGCCAATTACCATCGGCACCTTTGTAGCTACGGTTTAAGGCTAGCCCAAAATTACAGACTTGCTGACCACTCGGAATGCTCCGAAGTTCTGGATCCCGTGTTAGGTTCCCCATCAAAATCACTTGGTTAAAACTACGTGCCATAAGGTAATCCCCTCCTCCGGAAGCTATGTCCGGCATTATTTAGTAATTCTAAGGTACCGCTTGACGCAAACTGCGTCAATAAGATTTACCATTTCAAGTTTACTTAATCTCTATCTTGCCAATCTTTGGAAATAGCGACCAGTAAACAGCAAATTGTTAAATAGCCTACTCTTCGTCTTCTTTTTCGTCAGATGCTTCGCTGCCGTGCTCACTTCGCTTAGCAGCCTGCTCGGCTTTAAGCGTTTTAGTGGCATCAGCTTTAGCAATCGCCTTCAAATCTGGCCTGGTAATCAAAAACCGAATTACTTCGTCAGTGATATTCAGAGTCGTCTCAATCTTGCGAACAGACTCCGCTGGTATATCCAGCGTATAAAAGACATAGACAGCATGCTCGTTCTTTTTGATAGGGTAGGCCAGCTTGCGCTTGCCCCAGTTATCGGCATTGGTAACTTTGGCACCATTGTCGGCAAATATCTTCTCGACTCGAGAAGTTGCTTTTTCTAGATCAATTTCCAGATCTGGATCGTATAGAACCGCGATTTCGTACTGATTCACGTAGTACTCCTTTGGTTAAAGCCCGTGCGCCCGTATGGCCACGAACTGAGTTAATAATGTAGCTATTGTACCCTATTCTCCCCTGTTATGCAACAGCTTAGACTAATCTATTGTCTAAGAGTTATGCCACAGCCCCTAAGTGAACTAGTGACCTGAGATTAATTTACAATTGGTTTAAGCAGCAACCGCTCTCGCGAGATCTAACGCTTTTGGTGCTACGAGCTTACCTAGTGCAGCTGCTAACTGTATTGGTGGCCCAGATGTATCCAAAAGCTGAAACTCTTTTGGTATTCGTCTGTGACGTTCTATAGCAGGCTCTAAACTCCCAAAATTCTTCGTAAGTATTCCTCCTAAAATCTCCTTTCCTATCATGTCCTCGCCATGGAATTCGTATGGCAGTATTTCTGGGTGACGATATATCAATGATTCACGCCTTCTAGCACGCCTTTCCCAGACAACTACCTTACGGACGCTCTCAAACAATAGTTTGGCGGCTTGCCAACTTTCGATACGCATATGCATAACATCTGGGTCTGGTATATCAGGCGCGCTCGTAACCCGGTGCAACCAGTTTTCAAAAACTCTAGGTAGCAACGCTTTATGTATCGGTAATTCACGAAATTTTTGTCCATGATCACCTATGAAGGCACTACTATACCACTCATCCTCCCAGTAAAGATGATGGACACTCAAATGCGTAGGCCATTTATAGGCTGGATCAATAGAATCTTTAACTACCCGAATAAGCCCCGATACATCTATTAGACCCCTATCATCAACTGGAGTCTCAAGTTTTTCTTTATCTGGGTCTATTAACCAATAATCTTTGGGGGGCAACCCTGATACTCCTACGACGTCTCCGTGACGTAATATGTCATACATTGACTCTATCCAAACTAGCGTACGCTCTTACGATTACAATTAAAAAACTCCTGCAGTCATTAGCAAGAGTTTTTTGGTTGTCCAGTTGAACAGTTTGGCCCGGTGGAAGTAATGGTAGACAGAGGTGTGATTGCCGTCTCTCAATAGCATCAAACTTGTAAGCCATTACTTCCTCCGTTTCGGCTGTTTGTTTTACCACTATATTAGAACCCTATAATAAAAAGCGCAAGCACTAAACATAATTAGCCCCCAAGCCTATCCACGAATCTATCCTAGCAATACTGATTTCGTCATATATATAAAACGCTGTGCCCAGTCACTAGACAGCTTGCTCATCAGGAAAGTTCTCATCGAGCACATCGTCGCCAGTGGCGGCTCCACCAAAAACCTCATCCATTGAGTTTACTAGAACCTCACGTGGACGCTGACCATCGGCCTGACCGACTATACCCTGCTCTTCCATCTGCTCGACTAATCTGGCTGCTCGGCCATAGCCAATCCGAAGACGTCTCTGCAGTAAACTAGTGCTGGCCTTATGGCCCTCTATAACGACCCGCACGGCATCGTGGAACATATCATCATCAGCATTACTCATAGTCATATCGGAAACGACGCCACCTCTACCAATCTGGACAACCTGGCTAATCACCTCATCATCATATTGTGGTGCCCGCTGTTCACGGATAAAGTCTGTCACTCTCATAGTCTCGTCATCGCCTATGAATGCCGCCTGGACCCGCCGCGGTTTAGGCATGTCAGCCGTCAGCAGCAGCATATCACCTTGGCCAAGCAGCTTCTCGGCTCCAATTTGATCAATAATTGTTCGGCTATCAACCTGGCTAGGCACCGAAAAGGCGATGCGGGCCGGCACATTGGCCTTAATCAGGCCAGTAATCACGTTTACGGACGGGCGCTGGGTGGCTAGGACTAAGTGAATACCAACTGCTCTAGCCTTTTGGGCAATTCGGACAATCAATGCTTCGACATCGCGGGCCGCCATCATCATTAGTTCAGCTAGCTCATCAATCACAATCACAATATACGGCATTCCCTCTTCTTGCTTGAGTAGATTGTACTCACTAATGTTACGTTTGCGCACTTCGGCCAGAGCTTTGTAGCGGCGTTCCATTTCGGCTACTGCCCATTTAAGAGCACTGATACACTTCTCGGGTTCGGTAATAACTGGCGTCAAAAGATGCGGAATGTCGTCGTACGGCTTGAGTTCAACTTGTTTCGGGTCAACCAAAATAAGTTTTAGGTCGGCCGGTGAATTACGATACAAAAGGCTCGTAATAATAGTATTAATCATGACTGACTTACCGGATCCAGTCTGACCAGCTACTAGCAAATGAGGCATTTTATCTAGATTAGCCACCACTGGCTTGCCAGCAATGTCTTTACCAATCGCAAAACCGAGTGGATCGGTGACATCGGCCCACTCGCGTGACTGCAGCATTGAACTAAGCCGCACAATAGCTGATTTCTTATTCGGTACCTCAAGACCGACTGCCCGCTTACCAGGAATTGGCGCTTCCATCCGGATACTGGTGGCCGCTAAGTCGAGCGCTAGGTTATTCTCTAGAGCCGTAATCTTAGTTAGCTTGACCCCCGTTGGTGGCTTAAGAGTGTACTGCGTAACACGTGGGCCAATATTGGCCCCTTCCATCTCAACATCAATATTGAAATTACCAAAGGTACTTTTAATAATTTGGGCATTCTCTTCGACGTTGCCAGGGTCGGCCTTGTCTTGCTTTTGATTAAGCAGGCTTACTGATGGGAATTTCCAATCTGGGTCACTGGCAATCGTTAAAGCCCTATGGTCTTCGTTCGAAGCTAATTTTTGGGCAGTATTCTTAAATGTAGTCGGCCTGGGGGCTGACTCGCCGGCCTCATGATGTTCCACTGGTACACCTTCATTCAACTTAAAGCTAGTCGATGCGGCTCGAGCCTTCAGATCAGCTAAGCTGGTATCTTCGTCGGTATGACTCTTAAACAGCCCGCCTAGTTTTAATAACACCTTGGGTGATATACCAAAGGCAAAGAAGACAGCTAGTAGTGTGAACACAAAAAACATAATGCTAGCTGGCGCTTTGTCGAGCGCACTAAGCACCACATTACCAACCGCTCGGCCAAGGCTACCACCACTACCGCCAGTAATACTGCCATCGGCCAGTCTTGTTATAAAAGCCGTATGTAACCAAGCCGAACCAAAGATAAGTACCGCAATCATACCAAACAGCTTAGCTAGCGGTATCCGGTGATCTTCGGTACTAAATTTGTAAACACCCCAATAGACTAAAGCAACTGGAGTAAAATAGGCTACCCAGCCAAATACCCAGTAATCACCATCAAACAAGCTCTTCGGCAGAGGTCCACCAGTACCAAAACCACCAAGCAACAAGAATGCTGCCAGTAAAATTAGTAAAACTGCTGCCGAGTAGGCCCAAAAAGGTGACCGCTCAATCGGTTCGACTACTTTCCTACTTTTTGATTTTTTCTTTTTTGCCATAACTACTTACATTTTACCAGATTATTAAACATTCTGATTGATTGGTAAGGCTTGTCCAATTGACAATACTACCATAGTACTATTATAGCAAAAATTACATCAATTGTCAATCACGCTTAGCTAGATTCTAGTCCGAATCGCAACATTACCACTTTGCCTCAAACATCTGCTTTGGTGTCCGGTAGCCTAGTCGTTTCCTAGGCCTAGTATTGAGCTGATGGACCGCTAGGTCAAGCTGCTCCTGAGAAACATGAGCAAAGCTCATTTTCTTAGGGAAGTAGAACCTGAGTAAACCATTAGTATTCTCGTTAGTGCCTCGTTCCCAGGAGTGGTACGGGTGAGCAAAGTAAACCTGAAACTGGTTTTGCCGTTCCATCTGTTCGTAGTTACTCATCTCAGTGCCATTGTCGAGAGTAAGTGTCTTACGGTACTGCGTGGGGATAGCTGCAAAGGACTGAGCTGCAGCAGTAGCAAAGGCTGCAGCAGTACCTCGTTCCAGCTTCACTGCCATGAGGTAACCACTCCTGCGTTCCACGAACGTGGCAATACAGCCACTGTGGCCGGTACCAACAACAGTATCTCCCTCCCAGTGGCCGTACGTCTTACGCAGTGCAATGTGGTCTGGTCGGGCGTCAATACTACGGTAAACGTTCTGTTTGTCTCGGAAGGCTTTCCGTAAGGTACTCTGCCGGGTTCTTCTGTACTTACCCTTGCGGCAGTGCAAGTGGACCAGTAAGTGTCGAGCCTGGCGGTAGATCCAGTCGTAGATAGTCTGGATGGTAACACGGAGCATTGCTCCGCGCCGCTTGAGCCCACCAGCTATCTGTTCTGGTGAGTCGTTGCGAAGCAACTGAGATTCGACCAGTGCCGCTAGCTTTGGGTAGCACAGTAGCTTGGTGCGAAGCGCATTGGCGTCGGCACGTCGCTTGCGGTTGAGTAGCCGGGCTGACCTGGCATGGTAGGTTCCAGAGGATCCGACGTTCCGCCTGAGTTCTCTTGAAACAGTACTAGGGCTGACACCCAGTACTAAGGCAGCGTTCCGCTGCGTATGACCAAGTCGGATGAGTAAACTTAGCTCAACCCGTTGTTCTTGTGTAATATGGTAGTACATCTCTGTTCTCCTTGTAGTTAGTTGTCTAGTAACTACTAGTCTACAAGACAAGGAACAGAGGTGTCTTTTTAGAGGGTATCCGGGGGTGGCTAACGCCACCCCCTTTGTTTAGTGGTTATGTTGCATTTCGGGATGGAACCTAGG
>JBDTES010000010.1:0-2691 GCA_039922435.1 Saccharimonadales bacterium (SeqCode) | reverse complement strand
GGAAGCCACCCTACCAGTTGTCTCAATAGAACTTATATCCTGGCTGGCATCGTACTACCCCGCCCCCCTTGGTAGCATAACTGAATTGTTTACCCCCTCTGGTAGCATGCCCAAGAAAGACCAAATTATAGATGATAAGTTGGCTGGGGCCGCTAAAATCAAGGAACTACCTGGCCTCACAACAGAGCAGAAGCGCGTTATGGACAAACTAGCTGGCGAATCAACAGTTATGCTACACGGCGACACGGGCACTGGCAAGACTAGGGTCTACGTAGAGTTAGCTAAACAGGCCTACGAAGCAGGAAAATCTAGTATCGTTCTCACCCCGGAGATCGGTTTAACTGCTCAGCTTATAAATACTTTTCGTGAAGTGTTCGGTAATAACGTTTATACTGTCAACTCTCACATGACGCCTGCTGAGAGAAGGCAAATATGGTTCGAATTGGCCCTCAAAAAGAGCCCTGTTATCGTAATTGGGCCACGGTCTGCATTGTTCGTGCCCGTTAACAACATCGGTTTTGTAGCCATGGATGAGGCTCATGATACAGCCTACAAGCAAGAACAATCTCCGTATTATCAAACCAGTCGTGTAGCAAGCCGCCTAGCTCATCTACATAAAGCACTGTTTGTTATGGGTACAGCAACGCCGAACATAACCGACTATTTTGCTTTTAAGCAAAAAGGCCTACCAATACTTAGAATGACCGAGCAGGCTAAGACCACCAAACACATAACCGAACATATCGTCGTCGATCAGAGAGATAGGAGTAGCTTTAGTCGCTCACCATGGGTAGCCGACGAGCTTTTAAAATCTATCGAGGCGGCAATAAACATTAATGAACAAAGTTTACTATTCCTAAACAGGCGAGGCAGTGCCCGGCTAGTTATGTGCGAGGCTTGTGGCTGGGCTGCGCACTGCCCTAATTGTGACACTAACCTAACTTACCACCAGGATAAACACATAATGCGGTGCCATAGTTGTGATTACGAGGGTAAGGTGCCTACTAGCTGTCCAGATTGTGGGAAAAGCGAGCTGGTCTTTAAGAGTATTGGGACAAAGGCCCTAGAAACAGAACTAGGACGACTGCTGCCGGGGGCCAGAATCAGTCGATTTGATCGCGATAACACTAAACAAGAAAGTATCGGTAAACAATACACTAAAGTGGCCAACGGAGACACCGACATTATTATAGGCACCCAGACAATCGCCAAAGGGTTTGACTTACCAAACTTGAGTGTCGTAGGTGTTATTCAGGCCGATAGTGGGCTACAAATACCGGACTTCACCGCTAGCGAACGTACATATCAACTGATTAGCCAGGTTAGCGGTAGAGTTGGCCGTGGCTATCGTCCAGGTAAACTGTTTATCCAAACCTTTAAGCCAGATAACTCACTCATAAAATTTGCTCTAAACCGTGACTACGCAAGTTTTTACGAACATGAATTAGTCGAACGTAAAAAATATTTCTTCCCTCCTTACGTTTTCCTACTCAAAATATCTGTTAGCCGAGCCTCTAGCGCTGGGGCTAAACGAGCGGCCGAGTCAATCGTAGACGGCTTGAGAGCTAACCACCAAAAGATAAGAATCGAAGGCCCGACCCCTCGATTCATCGAGAAATTAGCCGGCAAATATAACTGGCATATAATAGTCAAAACAACTAGCCGGAATAGACTATTAAATGTCATCGGCAGTCTACCCCAGACTTGCACATACAATATTGACCCAAACGATCTTTTATAAATACGGTATAATTACATCTAATGAGCGCAAAAGACAATATTATAACCTTACCGAACGCTAACCTACGAACTCGATCTAAAAAAGTCGGCGTGATTAATGATGACATAATGTCGTTAATTGGCGACATGGAAGCTGCCACCCTGAGCTGGGAGGACAGCCGAGAGCACGAGATAGGCGTAGCCTTAGCGGCAATCCAAATAAATTCACTCCTTAGAATTATAATAGTTCGTACCGATTTTGATAACAAAAAAGACCGAACCTTCAACGTACTGATTAATCCCGAGATAACGAAACTAGAAGGCGATATGATTGAAGATTACGAAGGCTGCCTAAGCATCCATAACGTATACGGTAAGATACCCCGCTACAATAAAGTTAAGGTAAAAGCCTTGAATAAGCACGGAAAAAACATCAGGATTACTGCCGAAGGTTTCTTAGCTCGAATCTTACAGCACGAGATCGATCATACTAACGGAATAGTGATTATAGATCATATCAAGGAAAAGGAGGAAGCTTTCTTCATCCTTGACGATGACGGCCAACTACAAAGCCTAGACTACAACAAAGATATTAAGAATAACCAAGATTTGTGGGATTAACAATATAGCCATGAAGCCGATTGTATTCTTTGGCAGTGGCCCAGTTGCAGCAAAGTCACTAGAGCTGTTAAGTAAAGACTTCGAAATATCAGCCGTCATAACCAAGCCAAAACCGTCCCACCACCACGGTGCTTTTCCGGTTATTGATATAGCTTCTCAATTAGATCTCAGTTTATATACAGCTAGTAATAAGCAAGAACTCTCAGAATTGTTCTCGAATCAAACGTTCGCATCTGACTTAGCGGTGCTGATAGATTTCGGTATCATAGTAAGCCAGGACGTCATAGATTATTTTCCTAAAGGTATCGTGAACTCTCACTTTTCGCTACTACCGGAGTGGAGAGGAGCTGA
>JBDTES010000009.1:0-74462 GCA_039922435.1 Saccharimonadales bacterium (SeqCode) | reverse complement strand
TGTTTTGGTGGCGGTGGCTTCGCCGGCGGCGGTGGCGGCGGTGGCGGCGGTGGCGGCTGGTAGATCTCAGCATCATCGGTCTTATTGATATATAATTATAAGCAATGAGAAATATTTGGCGGATTATCCGTACAACTAAGAGTTTGTGGCGCTATTACGTAGCGATTAGCTTTTTTACAATCGGGCTAGCTATTTTGAACCTTCTACAGCCACTGTTTTCGGGGTGGGCAATCGATGCCGTTAGTCACGGTGCTAGCACTGATATTGGTCGGGTAGTTTTTCTGGTGATAGCAATTTTTGCATCGGACTTCTTTTCGAACATCTTTAGTAACATTGGTGGCTATTACGGCGATCAGATGGCCGTCCGGGTCCAACGGATTCTGAGTCTAAAATATTATGAGCATTTGCTGGAACTGCCACAGCGCTATTTTGATACCGAGCTAACTGGTAAGATAATTAACCGTCTGAGCCGGTCTATTTACCAGATAGCTAACTTTATGAATATGCTCAGCAATAACTTTTTGCAGTTTATATTCAGCTCAATATTCGCTCTTATAATTGTGACTCATTATAGCTGGCAAGTAGCTTTGATGCTGTTCGGCCTTTATCCAATTTATTTTGTAATGACAGTCCTAACTAGTCGTAAATGGAAAGATTACCAGAAGCAGAAGAATGAGTCACTTGATGTTAGTAGCGGTCGATTTGCCGAGGCGATTGGCCAAGTTAAGGTCGTTAAGAGCTTCAACCAAGAAGCCCACGAGATTAAATTCTTCCGCAGTTACATGAATCGGTTTGTCGATATCAATCGGCCACAGTCGCGTTACTGGCACGGCTGGGACTTTTGGCGTCGGTTGGTTCTAGCAATTGTTTTTCTAGGAGTATATCTATTTATATTTATTCAGGCGGCACACGGCCAGTTGACTCCAGGCCAAGCCGTAGCGCTAATACTCTACGCTATGCAAATCCGAATTCCGTTGTTTACGATTAGCTTTTTGGTTAACAATACCCAGCGGGCACTGGCCGATAGTCGCGATTATTTTGAGGCCATGAGTATTGAGCCGGAAGTTACTGACCGCCAGGGGGCCAAATCGCTTGATATTACAGCCGGCAAGGTAGAGTTTAAAAATGTTGAGTTTGGTTACGATGAATCCACCACCGTACTCAAGGGTCTCAACTTTAATCTAGAGCCCGACAGCAAAGTAGCTTTAGTCGGTGAGAGTGGCGAAGGTAAAACTACCATTACTAGTCTCTTGCTGCGCTTGTACGAAGTAGCTAGTGGCCAGATAACGATAGATGGCCAGAATATTAACGACGTTACTCAGGCTTCGTTACGGCGGAATATTGGTGTAGTTTTTCAGGAGCCAGCCCTATTTAGTGGCACAGTTCGTGAGAATATCGCCTATGGCAAGCCGACCGCTGATGATAAAACTATCGAAGCGGCTGCTCGAGCGGCTAATGCCCATGATTTTATAACCAAATTTAAAAAGGGTTATGACACCGAGATTGGCGAGCGCGGCCTCAAGCTGTCTGGTGGTCAGAAGCAACGCCTGGCAATTGCCAGGGCATTACTCAAAGACGCTCCGATATTGATTCTAGACGAAGCTACATCGAGTTTGGATAGTCGCAGCGAGCATGAGGTTCAAGCCGCTCTAAAGCGACTGATGAGTGGCCGGACGACCCTGATTATCGCTCACCGCCTTAGTACGATTCAGAATGTTGATCAAATAATAACTCTGCGTGGTGGCCAGGTCGACGAAATTGGTTCACCAGCTGATCTAGCCAGAACTAATGGTATTTATGCCCAGCTACTCAATTTACAGAATAGCCCTACTGAAGCTAACGAGAAAAAGCTAAAATCTTACGGTATAGAGGAGGTATAATAGATTTATGGCACATCAGGCGGTTCGAGCAATTATTATCAAAGACAATCAGTTGCTAGTCATGGAGCGTAACAAATTTGGACACCGATATTTTACGTTAATTGGTGGTGGTATAAACATTGGCGAGGATGCCGAAACAGCGCTGCGTCGTGAGCTGCATGAAGAATCTGGCCTATCGGTCGGGCAGATCCGTCACATCTTTACCGAGGATGCCGGTGATCCTTTCGGCCGTCAATACATCTTTCTGTGTGAGTATCAGGGCGGTGAGCCAGTTATGCGGCCCGATAGTGATGAGGCCAAGATAAACGAGCTTGGGCAGAATATGTATTTGCCTCGCTGGCTACCTCTGGCTGATCTTAAAAGAGTCGAGTTTTTGTCGGAGTCTCTTAGGCAGGCACTGCTAAACGGTATTAGCCACGGCTGGCCGAACAGCCCGGTGGTTTTGGACTGGAAAGAGGCTGTACCGATCGAGCCGGCAACAACTGAATCATAAATACTGCCTTTGTTCTTGCCTCGGGACTGCCATGTATGGCATGATGTATGAAGTATAAAAGTGAGAGAGGGTAATTAAATGTCGCTTAAACGTGATCGAATATTTGCAGGCTTTGGCGCCGTCCTGTTCCTAGTTAGCGCTGTCGCCTTGACGGCGGCGGTGATTTTTCAGAACGTTGAGAGTCCTAGCACGACACCAGCAACGCCGGCTGCCAGTCAAACACCAGACCCAACCAAAACCGATACTCCAAAGTTGGCTGGGACTGAGCTAAAAGGCTTTACACCGGTCAGCAGTATCCCGAAGCTCAAAACCATCGACACCCAGGTTGGTACCGGACAAGTCGTCAAACCTAGCGACACTGTGACGGTGATTTATACTGGAGCTATTGCTAGTACAGGAAAGATCTTCGAATCATCACTAGACAGTACTAAGACCGATACTTTTCCGCTTAGTAGTGTAATTAAGGGCTGGTCTGAGGGTATTCCGGGTATGAAAGTTGGTGGCTCGCGTCAGATTATGATTCCGTCGGCTCTAGCCTATGGGGCGGCCGGTAAAGGTGAGATTCCACCAAACGCTGACCTAGTTTTTGATGTAACGCTAATTAGTATTGGGAAGTAGGTATAGATATGAGATTGCAAGGTACATTATTGGATGATTTTACACCAACGGGCGATGTGGCTGAGCTCCAGACGATTGATATTGTTGTAGGGTCAGGTGATACAGTTCCACAGGGTGCCACAATCACGGCTCACTATACCGGCGCACTATCAGCTAGTGGCGTGATATTTCAGAGTTCTCACGATTTCGGTAAAGATGGCATTAGTTTTCCGCTAAGTGGGGTGATTGCTGGCTGGACAGAAGGCGTGCCTGGTATGAGGATTGGCGGCAAGCGTCGCTTGATTATTCCGGCCGCCAAGGCCTATGGCAGCCGCCCACCTTACGGCTCCGGCATACCACCAGATGCTCCACTAGTGTTTGATATTGAACTTTTAGCCATTGACGGCTAAATTGGCAAAAAACACAACATATAGCGTCTTGAAAGAAACATAAGCACTATATATACTATAATCAGATATATAAAATACATATAAAGGGGAACTAGATTATGGTTAAAAACATCACTATATTTACGACTAACACTTGCGCCTACTGCGCTATGGTCGAAAGGTATTTAGATGCTAAGAACCATAAATATGACATCGTGAATTTAGACGACTATCCCGAGCGGCAGGCCGAAGCTCTGGCCTTGTCTGGGGCACTGACTGTGCCAGTAACGGTTATCACAAAAGACGATGATTCTCGGCAGGTTGTGGTTGGCTTCAACTTAGCTAAACTCGCCCCAGCTATAGCTTAGGTTATTTAATAGATACTACTACTTCTGTCTCGACGACTTTGGGGGCTAGAAGTGATACTCAGTGTTTTGATTAGATAGAATTATTGCCAATAAAGTTTGATAGAATGGAGACAAGTAATGAGTGATTCAGAAATCCCAACCCACGATGTAATTATTGTCGGAGCCGGTCCAGCGGCCCTTAGTGCGGCAATTTATACGACCCGCGAAGATATTGATACACTCTTATTTGATCGGGGCGTGCCGGGGGGACTAGCCTCAGTGACCGATTGGGTTGATAATTACCCTGGTTTTCCCGAAGGCATCGCTGGTCTAGAGCTTGGTACGGCTTTGCAGAAGCAAGCTGAACGATTTGGCGCCGAGATTGAATTAGGCGAGGTTACGAAGATTCACGACGAGGGTGAGTTTAAGCGACTAGAGACGACCAGTGGTGATATGCGGGCCAAGGTAGTGTTGCTGGCGATGGGTAGTGATTATAAAAAGACTGGTGCGCCAGGTGAGGCTGAATATTACGCCCATGGAGTTCACTACTGCGCAACCTGTGATGGTGCTTTTTACCGTGATAAGAAGTTAGTTGTGATTGGTGGTGGCAACTCAGCTGTTCAAGAAACAATTTTCCTAACCCGTTATGCTAGTCATATCGACATGCTGGTACGTTCAACCATCAAAGCTAGTGAGATATTACAGAGAGATCTGCAGAAGTTTATCGATAGCGGTAAGATTACGGTTCATTTGAATACGTCGGTCGATGAGATTGTTGGCGAAAACGGTAAAGTTGTAAAAGTAATTGGTAATCAAGCCGGTGAAAAGGTTGATTTCCCGACCGACGGCGTATTTGTGTTTGTTGGGCTAAAGCCCAATGTGGAATTCCTAGAAGGCAGTAATATCGAACTCGATCACAGACATTTGATTGTGTCGGACGGGGATCTGCAGACCAAGATGCCTGGTGTATTTGTGGCTGGTGACGTCCATAGCGGTGCTACCATGCAAATAGCTTCAGCCGTCGGCGAAGGCGCCACAGCCGCCCTAAAAATCCGTGAATACCTCGAAGGCCACACCCGCTCTGAATAGTGATTGATTAGACTTTGCTATACTTATCCCATGAAGCAGTTTGTGAAACTACCAAAACTTACTCCTGGTGACCAAGTGGCAGTTATTTCTCCATCAGCCGGCTTACCGGGCTTGTTTCCGTGGGTCCAGAACTTGGGATTAAACAGGATGCGTACTATTTTTAAGCTGAACCCAGTCGAATATCCGACAACTCGCCAGATGAATGCACCGCTTGAGGCTCGAGCTAAAGATATTATGGCGGCTTTTAGTGACCCAGCCAACAAGGCCGTTTTTACGTCTATCGGTGGTGAAGATCAGATCCAACTCTTAAAGTACTTAGACCCAGATGTTCTGACAAAAAACACTAAACCATTTTTTGGCTTTAGCGATAACACTCACTTGCACAATTATTTATGGAATCTAGGTATCCCATCGTACTATGGTGGTGCCATTATGAATCAGTTTGCCTTGGAGACCAAAATGATTGATATGACAATTAGTTCATTAAATCATGCTTTATTTGAAAGCGGTGAGTTTGAAGTTGAGGTATCAGAAACTTATAACGACATTGGACTCAGTTGGGAAGATAAAGATAATCTAACTAAGACCCGGCAATTTGAGCCGAATGATGGTCTATTTTGGGACGGAGAACGTAACGCTGAGGGAATTCTATGGGGTGGCTGCATTGATTCATTTATCGCTCAGACTGCTGCCGGCATATTCTTGCCGTCTGACAGTGACCTAGATGAGACAGTATTATTCCTAGAATCGTCCGAGGATATGCCCGACCCATGGGTAGTTGAGTACTTGCTGATTGGTTTTGGTGAGCGTGGTTGGCTAGACAAGTTTCAGGCAGTTTTAGTTGGGAGGCCCAAAGCTTGGGAGTTTGATAAACCTCTTTCGGCCAAGAAAAAGGCTGAATATAAGCGGATTCAACGCGGAACTATTGTAAATACTGTTCGGCACTATAATAAGACTATACCAATTATTCAGAACCTAGATTTCGGACACACCAACCCGCAATTGATTGTACCGAGTGGAAATAAGGCTAGGATAGATACAGCCAAGCAAAAGTTGTATTTTAGATACTAGCTTGGGTAAAGTGTCTAGGCCTCAGATGATGACCGATTAGAGGTCGGCGTAGCCGTCGTAGTAGTCGAAGACGATTCGCTCGCGGGGGATACTGCTAGCTTCTAGCCCGGTCTGTAGGCCTTCGACAAACTTCTGGCTGCCCGATAAATAATATAGAGTTTGGTCGGTTTGATCGGCCAGAAGTTGTTTCACAGTCAATCTGTTAGGGGCAATAATAACAGAGGTGTGAAATAATGTGAAACAGTCGTGAAATATTTGCTCATCAGAGTTCCTTAAACAATAAAAAAGTTTAATTGGGCGTTGTTCTGGATTGGATTTTAAATAGTTGGCCGAGCTGATATATGACGCTATACCGATACCGCCGGCCGCGAAGACTAGCGGCATATTGGTGGCTTTCGGTAACACCAAATCACCCATAGCCTCATCTAGACGCATTTTGTCACCGACCTTTAGTGTTTGAAGAGTCGCTTTATAAAGGCTCAAAGGCTTAGCCAATTTAACGACGAAACTTACGGTAGATTCTCGTGGCTGAGACGTCAGCGTAAATGTCCGAGATTGACCACGGGGGTCACTTAGCGGAGTTAGGATGTGAAAATCGGCGTATTGACCCGGTACAAAGTCAACTGGCCGTTCTGGCTTGTACCAATATTGCCAGATACCAGGCGCCAGCTTTTCGCGGCGGACAAAACTTATCTTCATACTTCTAAGTTTATCACCCCGAGAAACTCTGCTGGAGATATTCGGATATTATTTAGAAAACCGGTCTGGGTAATCAGTAATCACGCCGTAGATATATTTTTGCCAGCGACGAGCTTTAGCTGGGTTGTTTATAGTGTAAGGTGTTAGATGCCAGCCGGCTCGCTTGATTGACATTAAGAAACCCACCCACAACCATTTCTGGTTCATGCTAATACGACGAGTTCCGAGCTGCCGAGCGCGGTAGCCAGCTCGGATTCCCGACCAGCTTTCAATTACGACCGTTTCGGCCTCTGGGATTAGCTGGTGAATCGACAGCAATAGCTTTTGATCTTTGGAGGCTAGGAGTATGTCGGCTGGCTTGAGCTGATTTTTACTAAAACAGGCCAGAAGCACGCTTACTATTGGTTTGATGGGCTCACCTGGCTTAATCTCAATATGTAGCCGGGCCTGATTTCCGACGAGCTCTAAGGCCTCGGCTAAGATAGCTATATTTGGTTTAAAGTGGCGCAGTTCGTCGAGACTATGCTCGGCAATAACTCGAGTCTGGTCACCGATTCGTAGAGTGCTGTCGTGGCTCAAAACTGGAATACCATTTTTGGTTACACGAACATCAAACTCAACCTCGTCGACGTGGTGCTTTAGAGCATGTTTAATTGCGTCTAATGTGTTTTCGGGAGCTAAGCCCTTGGCGCCGCGGTGACCTATAATAATCATTACTTTAATTAGTGTACAATATTAGTAAAGAAAGTTAGGAGTATATATGGCTGATTTTAATAAAGTCTTGGCACCTGGTGATTGGCAAAATGGATTAGTGAACGCGGTGATTGATATTCCGATGGGTTCGACACTCAAGATGGAGTGGGACCGTGAACGAGCCTGCTTTGTGCTCGACCGAGTTGAACCGAGTATTTACCCTAAGCCGGTAAATTATGGTTTTATACCTCAGACCATCGATGAGGATGGTGATGAGTTAGATGTACTGGTTTACTGCGGACAGTCTATTCCGACCGGATCATATCTGAGTGCAAAAGTTATTGGTATCTTTAACTTCGAAGACGACGGCGACATGGATTACAAGATTGTTTGTGTGCCAGCTGACGATCGTGACACCGGTGATAGTATCAACTCATTAGATGACTTAGGCGGGCGCTGGAAGCAAAAAATCGAAGAGCACTTTGCACACTATAAAGACCTCAAGAAGCCTGGGGCAACCAAAGTTCTAGGCTGGGGCGGTATCGAAGACGCCAAAAAGGTGATTAAAGAATCAATTGACCGCTGGAACAATAAATAACTCGACTATTATAGATATGTTGAGGATTACGGATCTTGGGAGCTAGACAATGAAAAGTAAAGTAGTGGCTAAAGCTGTAATTTTTAATAAAGATGGCGAAGTGTTGCTGCTTAAACGCAGCTTGAAAGATAAGCGTCGTCCTGGGCGGTGGGACTTTCCGGGTGGCGGCGTTGAGGTTGGCGAAGATGTACTTCACGGCGTACTACGAGAAATTAGAGAAGAGGCTGGGCTAAGGCTAATTAAGTCGAAGGTTCGTTTGATTTATGCAGCTAGTAATTTCTGGAAACCGACTAATCAAGGTGTTACTCGACTGTTGTATATCGGGAGTCTACCGGAAGGCCAGCTAGTCCACCTCAGTTTTGAACACGATGAGTTTAAGTGGGCCGATATAGATACTGCGCTGCGTGACTTTCCGCACCCATTCTATAGTGTCGGGTTAAGGTATGCCCACGAACATGGTCTAACCGAGGATATTTAAATATTCTATATTTCTACTAGTGTGGGCTTTACGCCTAGCTATCTTCTGGTCTACAATGTATAGCGTAAGCATAATAAAACTAGACAAGGATTATAGATGAAAACACGAGTGGCAATTAACGGCTTTGGCCGAATCGGGCGTAATGCCTTCAAAATCGCGTTCGCACGTGATGACTGTGAAGTTGTCGCTATTAACGATTTAACCGACACCAAGACTCTGGCTTATCTGTTGAAGCACGACAGTAACTACGGAACTTATGATAAAGAAGTCAGCTATGACGATACTGATGTTATTGTAGATGGCCGACATATCAAAGTTTTAGCTCAAAAAGATCCAGCCCAACTACCATGGAAGGATATGAATATCGATGTTGTTATCGAATCGACTGGCTTTTTCGTTAAACCAGAGATGGCTAAGGCGCACATTGATGCCGGCGCTAAACGAGTCGTAATTAGTGCTCCAGCCAAGGGTGACCATGCTGCCGATGCCGATACGATTGTGCTTGGAGTTAACGATAGTCAGCTTGAGAATTCGTCTGACGTGGTTAGTAACGCTAGCTGTACAACTAACTGTATTACACCAGTTATGGCCGTTCTAGAGAGTAATTTCGGGATTGAGAAGGCTCTGATGACAACGATTCACAGTTATACAGCTTCTCAGGCGCTGCAAGATGCTCCTAAAAAGGATTTGCGTGAATCACGTAACGCTGCCGAGAACATTGTACCAACCACTACCGGTGCATCTGTGGCTGCTGCTAAGGCCTTGCCAGCTCTTGAAAACAAGTTTGGTGGGCTGAGCGTTCGGGTGCCAACGCCAGTTGTTAGTTTGGCTGACTTTGCAGTCTTACTGAAGCGTAGCGTTAGTATCGACGAAGTTAATGAAGTCTTTAAAAAAGCGGCGGCTGAGCCGTTTTATCAAGGAATCTTAGCTGTTACAGAAGAGGAATTAGTCAGTAGTGACTTTATTGGCAATAGCCACTCAGCTACAGTTGACCTTAAATTGACTAACGTTGTTGGTGGTAATTTGCTAAAGGTCGTGGCTTGGTACGACAACGAGTGGGGTTACTCTAACCGCTTAGTTGAAGTTGTAGCCGATACTGGGAAGCTGTTACATCGCAAAGAAGATCATCAGCACGAATAGGATATATTTCTAGTTCACGAGTTTATTATAACGAGGGCCAATGAGCCCTCGTTAGTTTATACTGTGAGCAATGAATTACGCCCTGAATGGCTCAAAACGACGATCGAGAACGGTAGTTGGGGTTGTGGGAGTAGGTCTTGTCCTGGCTTTTACGGCTACCGCCTATTATGTTCAGTCACCTTATTACCAAAGTCGACAGTCTGAAATAGTGGTTACTTCGGCGGCGAAGCCCAAGCCGATTCCGGAGGGAATAACGACCAATCTTCAGTTTGTGGGCGACGTATTTTGGGGTCGAGGTATCCAAATGTTAGCCCAGAGGAGCGCTCAGAGCTATCAACATATAACTAGCGGCTTATCGGCTGCTGATAGGGCTAAATATGATGCTTGGATTGCTAATTTTGAGTGTCCTATTACGACTAAAGACGTGCCATATAGTCTACAAGTAAGTGCTCTGAAGTTTAACTGTCGTCCAGAATATTTACCGGAACTAGCTAAATGGTTTACGGCTGCCTCTCAGGCTAATAATCACACCGATAACAATGATGGCGATTGGGGGTTGGAACAGACACAATCTAACCTACAAACGGCCCATATTCAGAATTTTGGGACTTATGACATGGGCCAAGTTGGCGACTTGTGCGAAGTAATAACTGTGCCAGCCCACACTACTAAGACGAGCAAGCTGGTTGGTCTGCCGGTAGCACTTTGTGGTTATATGTATGTGGTGGACGTAACCCCGACCGATGCGCAGTTAGCTGTCATGCGGCAATATGCCAAGGTGATGCCGGTGATTGCCATGCCCCACATGGGTGTCGAGTATCGAACGACGGCCGAGCAGGCCAAGGTAACGGCTTATCGCCGGATGATCGATAACGGGGCTGATGTAGTTATTGGTGCCCACCCGCACGTTATTCAAAATAGCGAAAATTACAAAGGACGATTAATCGCCTATTCGCTGGGTAATTTCTTGTTTGATCAACAGAGCTTAGGCCGTGACACAACTCTCGGACTAGCAGTAGATCTAAGCCTAACAGTCGATGATGGCAAAACCGCCCAACTGTACGAATCCATCGCCCCATCCTGTCAGGTTTATAAGGACGATTGCCTGGCAGAATTAACTGCTAAGTTACCTGAGCGACCTCAGATTACCATTAACTATAAGTTTCAATGCTACGACGAGTCCAGTGGCGTGCCAACATTGGGTTCGGACGCGGTTTGCGACCTAGCTAGGAGCGCGGCGACTGTCGACCAGTTGAGCGGGTTAGCCACGAGTTGGTAAATTTAGGCTAATGAAATGCAATGACGCTTATGCTACACTAGGTTTAAGGATAAGGTGGTGAAATGAAGATATATATCGGCGCCGACCATAACGGATTTGACTTTAAAACGAAGATAATCGACCATTTGCAACGTTCTGGCTATGAGGTGGTTGATGAGGGTGGTAACGGCAATGATCCAGCCGATGATTTTCCACGATTAGCCGGTAAAGTTGTCAGTGCAATGCTAGCCGATAATGCAGTTGGTAGTTACGGCATACTTATCTGTGGCAGTGGCCAGGGGATGTGTATAGCGGCTAATCGGTTTAAGGGCATACGGGCTAGCATCTGCTGGGATTTGGAAGAAGCTAGAGCTTCTCGCAATGATGATGACGCTAACATACTGTGTCTGTCCAGTCGGTACACAAAGCCTAACGATGCTATAGCTATCGTTCAAGCTTGGCTCAGTACGCCATTTGCTGGTGCACCTAGGTTTAAGCGTCGGATTCAACAACTCGATGAGCTTGGAGGTTAGTAGGGTGGCTGTTTCGATTTGCCCAGCTATACTCACAGATAGTCCTGATATATTCAAACTGCAAGTTGAACAAAGTTTGGGTTATGCACGTAGGCTTCATATTGACTTATCAGATGGTATATTTGCGCCCCAGAAATTAATTCCAATCGAAGATATTTGGTGGCCGGGTGGAGTGCGAGCTGATTTACACGTAATGTATCAGAAGCCTTTTGATCATGCAGAGGCTTTGATAGCTCTAGCTCCGCAGCTAGTTATTGTTCATGCTGAGGCTGAAGGTGATTTTGATACGTTTGCCGAAGCCTTGCATTATCATGGTATTGAGACTGGTGTAGCTTTGTTGCCCGAAACGCCTGTCGAAGCGATTGCGCCGGCTATATCAGTCATTGATCACGTACTGATTTTTTCAGGTAAACTTGGTCATTTCGGCGGTTACGCGGACTTAGGTTTGCTAGCCAAGGTTAATCAGCTGAAAGCACTTAAGCCGACATTAGAAATTGGTTGGGATGGTGGTGTTAATGATAAGAACGCCCGGGCACTGGCTGAAGGTGGGGTCGACGTCTTGAATGCCGGCGGCTACTTGCACGGCAAAGATCCGTTGACTGCTTATGCTAAACTTAAGAGTGAAACGGAAGATATTTAAATGGACATAACTACAAAAAAGTGGAGTATTAAAGAACTGGAACTAAAAGCGAATCTGATTCGTGAGGATATTGTGCGCATGCTTGAGGCAGCTGGTAGTGGCCACAGCGCGGCGGCGCTGGGTGAAGCTGATATTTATACGGCGCTTTATTTTGATATATTAAAACATGACCCAAAAAACCCTGACTGGGAAGAGCGGGATATACTATTGCAGAGTAATGGTCACGTCGTACCGGTCCGTTATGCGGCTATGGCCGAAGCTGGCTACTTTGACCGTAAAGAACTTATGACACTGCGTAAACTTGGTAGTCGTTTGCAGGGTCACCCAGAGCGAACCAAACTGCCGGGGCTCGAGACAACGTCTGGCCCACTGGGCTGTGGTCTGAGTCAGGCTTGTGGTATGGCGCTGGCGCTCCGGATGGATAATTCTTCGCACCGTCGGATTTACGTAGTTCTAGGAGATGGCGAGCTAGACGAAGGCAATATTTGGGAAGCGGCCATGCTAGCTGGCAAATATCGGTTAGGCAACATCACGGCTATCATTGATCGTAATAACATTCAGATTGATGGACTGACTGATAACGTCATGCCACTAGAAGATTTAAAGGGCAAATGGGAAAGCTTTGGTTGGCATGTTATGGAAATTGACGGAAACGATATTGAGGCCGTGATTGACGCCTGTGCTATGGCTAAGGCTATTACTGACGAACCAGTTATGATTATTGCCTACACAATCCCGGGCAAGGGAGTTGAGTTTATGGAGTATGATTTCCACTGGCATGGCGTTCCACCTAACCAAGAGCAGGCTAAAGAAGCTTTGCACGGATTACGAACATTAGGCGGAAAGATACGGAGCGAACATGACTGATATGTATTTGGTTGATATTAGCGATAAGGACTTGAAGTCTGAACCGATTAGATCTGGTTTCGGGCGTGGTCTTAAGAAGGCTGGTGAGTTAGATAGTAATGTAGTCGGAGCTTGTGCCGATTTGACCGATTCGACCAAGATGGGTGATTTTGCTAAGGCCTTTCCGGAGCGCTACGTTCAAATTGGTGTAGCTGAGCAGAACCTAGTAACGACTGGGGCTGGTTTGGCGGCCATGGGCAAAATACCGTTTGTTAGTAGTTATGCGGCTTTTATGCCGGGGCGTTGCTGGGAGCAAATTCGGACTACTATTTGCTTAAACGACCGGCCGGTTAAACTGATTGGCTCGCACGCTGGTGTATCAGTTGGTCCAGATGGGGCAACCCATCAGATGCTCGAAGATTTAGCCCTGATGCGGGCTCTACCTAATATGGTGGTGATTGCCCCCTGCGATAGTGTTGAAGCCGAGAAAGCCACACTGGCAATGGCTAAGGATAAACGGCCGAACTATATGCGTCTGGCCCGCGAAGGCACACCAGTGATTACGACCGAGGAAACCCCATTTGAAATTGGTAAAGCCTATATATTTGAAAAGGGTAGTGACGTATCGATTATTGCCACTGGTACTATGACCTATCACGCTCTAGCCGCCGCCGAGCTGCTCTATAAGGACGGTATTGAGGCCGAAGTGATTCACGTACCAACAATTAAACCACTGGATGCCGAAACTATCCTTAAGAGTGTTCGTAAAACTGGTTGTGTTGTCACGGCCGAAGAGGGTCAGATAAATGGGGGGCTGGGCGGTGCTATTGCTGAGCTACTGGGCGAAAACTTCCCAGTCCCAATCAAGCGAATTGGCATGCAAGACCGCTTTGGTGAATCCGGAGACCCGGACGAATTAATGATTCATTTTGGACTAGACGCTAAGCATATACGCCTGGCCGCCAACGCGATTATTGAACGAAAACATTAATCAATGAGCTGGCAGCTGCTAGCGACAATTAGTTTCTTGTTTGTCGCTGGGTCTTTGATAGCCGCGCGGCTGCTGGCCCGTGACCGGGCAAATTCTGGTGCTAGTTTTGTTATTAATGCTGGTGCCTTCACCTTTTTGTGGTTGACTGGGCTACTGCTTTTGCCTCAGTTTGGTCCAGTTAATAGCCACACGCTGTCAGATTTCTTCTGGCGTCTGGTTGGCGGTGGTGTAGCCTTTGCGCTTACTAATGTGGCTACCTACAAATCATTGACGTACATCGATGCTGCAACTGGCACAATCTTTAATACTTTAAATACTCTGTTTAGTGTAGGCCTGGCGGCAGTAGTTTTAAACGAAGACCTGACGGCCTGGCAGGCCATTGGCGGCGTGCTACTAATTATGGCGGTGATCTATAGCACGCTGGCACTTAGAAATAAATCATCAAATCTATCTAAAAGAGCATTATTATGCGGTCTTGGATTTGCGATCTTAGCTGGGCTGATTTATTCAGTTGCCATCGTCAACGAGAAATCGTTACTTGGCCAGATGTCGAGTGGCAGCTATATCGTTTACGGCTGGGGATGGCAGTGGTTAGCTTTGGTAATCATGGCCGTTATTCTTCAGGCTAAGAAGTTCAAGTTACTTTACCGGAGTGCGACATTTCGTTTGGTAGTTGTGTTTGGTGTACTTCGAGGGATTGGTGGGGCTGCCTTCGTTCTAGCCGAAGTCAGGAGCAATAATGTCGCTTTGATATCGGTGATTAGCAATTTTAAGATAATTGTCGTTGTAGCCATCGGCGCTTGGTTATTGAAGGAGCGAACTAGGTTACGTCAGAAGGCGATTGGAGCTTTGATAGCCCTGGCCGGCTTATCAATGATGTTTTGGAAATAGCTCTGGCGCAATCAAGCATAAGCAGTTAGAATAGGTCTATGGCAATATCATTACAACAAGTACGTATTAACTGCGCTATGGCGCGTAAACGAATGGCTCAAGCGAGAGCTGACCACTGGGCGTTCGGGGCATTTAACCTCGACGATGAACCAACTTTGAAAGCTATAGCCGGAGCCGCTAAGGCTAAAAATGCACCAGTTCTGGTTGAGGTTAGTGCCGGCGAAGCCAGCGATATTGGTCTGGATAACGTTCGTGACCTGGTTGATAACATCAAATATGAGTATGGCGTTGAGATGTATATTAATCTCGACCATAGTCCGAGTGTTGAGGCATCTAAAAAAGGTATCGATGCTGGCTTTGAGTTCGTTCATGTTGATATTTCACAGGCTAAGCACGATGCAACGGACGAAGAGATTATCGCCGCTACCAAAGAAGTGGTAGAATATGCCAAATTTACTGGGGCCCTAGTTGAGAGTGAGCCACACTATTTTGGTGGTTCATCGAATGTCCATAAAGAGACTATTGATTATGAAGAGATTAAGAAGACATTTAGTACTCCCGAAGAAGCTCGGGCGTTTGTCGAAGCCACTGGTATAGATACTTTTGCCGCCGCCGTTGGTAACTTGCACGGTAAATATCCAGTACCCAAAAAACTTGATTTAGAGCTCTTGCAGCAAATTCGTGATGCAATTAGCTGCAATATCAGCCTGCACGGTGGTAGCGACACACCGGGCCATTATTTTGGCAGTGCTGTTAAGATTGGCGTTACCAAAGTAAATATTAACAGTGATATGCGCTATGCTTATCGCCGAGCTCTCGAAAAGACTCTGGTCGATAACCCTGATGAATTTTCGGTTGCCAAACTAATTTCAAAGGATGTTGTTCCAGCGGTCCAGAAGGTAGTCGAAGACAAGTTGGCTACATTTAACTCAACTGGCGCAGCTGTGGTATTATAAGCGTAAGCATAAAAGTTATAAACGGTGGGAAATAATGGCAGAATCTAACGAACGTAAACAAATTGATATTGTTAGTATTGGTGACGTAGTAATCGATGACTTTATTCGCTTAAATGACGATCAGGCCTGGACTTATGTCGACGATACCGGCAAGAAGGTTTTAGCTATGGAGTTTGGCACTAAGCTGCCGTTTGATGACCACGACGTGGTCTATGCGGTTGGTAACGCCGCTAATGCCGCCGTAGCTTTTACTTATCTCGAGCTTGACACGAGTTTTGCTACTAACGTCGGTGATGATCAGTATGGCCGAGATATTATAACGACACTCAAGAAAAATGGTGTTGAGACTAACCTAGTGCGGGTTCACCCCCACATGAATAGTAATTATCATTTTGTACTGCGTTATAAAGCCGAGCGAACTATCCTGATTAAACACAAGAAATACAGATACGAATGGCCAAAATTACATGGTATTGATATTCCAAAATGGGTCTATTTTAGCTCGGTTAGTGAGCATGCGCTGGAATATCATGACCAAATTTGTGATTGGTTAGATGAACATCCAGAAGTTAAGGTGGCCTTTCAGCCTGGAACTTTCCAGATGATTGTTGGGGCTGAGCGGTTAAAGCGTTTGTATCAGAAATCAGACGTATTAATCCTTAACCGCGAAGAGGCTGTTACTGTTGGCGGTGGAAATCACGCTGATGTCCATGATTTAATGAACAAGCTGCACGATTTAGGCGCCAAGATAGTAGTTGTAACAGATGGTCCAGATGGGGCATATGCCTCGGACGGTAATGAAGCTTGGAAGATGCCGTTATACCCAGATCCAGCCCCGCCAGTCGACCGTACGGGGGCCGGTGATGCCTTTGCTTCTACCTTTGTGGCAGCCTTAGCTCATGGTGATAATATCGAGGCAGCTCTGCAGTGGGCGCCAATCAATTCGATGAGTGTCTGCCAAGGAGTCGGTGCCCAAGCTGGTTTGCTTAAAAAACATGAGTTAGAAGATTATTTACGCAAAGCTCCTGAATGGTACAAGCCTGAGCGCTTTTAGTTTTAATCTTAACTAAATTATATAGTTATTTATCATCATTTTATGTCTACTAAACACAAAGCTGCTTGTGCTAAGATATAGCTAGCTATGTCACGGATATTATCTGAGCTTTTGGGTGTAAATGAATCTGATTTTCGGATAAATTTGGCGCAACTTGAGAGAGTTGCTGGCAGCCCTCGGGCGGATATCCGTTTACAATCTCAGATTGAGCGTCAAACTAGGGCCAAGATCCGTAAGCTTGGTCTTGATCCAGATGACACAAGTGGAACCGAACTATATGCTGCCTTAAGCGAACGGTTTAAGGCTGACGAGGTTCGTCTTCGACAATCGATTAGTATTAGTGATAATGCCGATTCAAGTCAAATCTTGGACAAGATTAAACTAGTACTTGAGAAATTAGAGATTTCGACCGATTGCTTTGTTGTTAAACCAACTGTTATGCGCAAGCTTATCAAGAAAATACCGCCTAAGATTACAATGAAGAAGCTTGGTTATCGTTCGGTTGACTCAATGCTCAAACATGAGCCAATTGCTCAACTATTAGTGGCTGCTGGCGTATACGAGACCGAGGATTGGCAGCGTAAGCGCCTAATTGCTTATAAAAACCTTAGCTCGACTGATTTTGAAATTAGACCGATAACGTTTTATTTGCCAAATACTAAGAAGTGGCCCGAACTAGCTAGTCAGTTTGTCTCACGTAATAAACATAATATGATGCCTGTTAATGAGCTTGGCGCGGTAGTAATTATGCCATTGGGTCAGGATTTACCTGGACTGGCTATAACGACTATTCTACTAGCGTTTGAATATATAAATGAGATGCGCTCACTTAGTTCATTTCTAAAGCTACAACAGGTCAGGCCTGGATTCGGAGATATTTTTGTTGAGGCTATAACCAGCGAACCACTGACTGGGGTAGAATTGGCCGGCCGACCGCTACCTTGGCGGATTATTCAACGTTTTTACGGTCGTGGTAGACACGATTATCACCCCGAGCTGTTTGAGCCACACGTCCAGCCAGAAGATCTAACTTGGCACGAAGCCGAGCAAACACTGACTGGTCTGCATGGTGCTTTAGAATTTTGGCAAGACGGCCAAATGTTGGCACTGCTGGACCAGGGGCAGCCGGTTTCGTTTAATATGCTAGATGTAGCCCTTTCGGTCTGTAATCGACTACCTTATGGCGACCGAATTGTCCATTACATGAGACAGTCTGTCTGGCATGAACTGCTTAGTGGGTATCTTCATCAAGAGAGTCTAGAAGCAATCATCTTAGGGCAACTTAACCAACAACTCTTACCTGAGCCAGCTATCGATGATGATGAAACGTTGTAGGGTTTAGTCTTCTTTGTCGGGTTTAGTGTTCCCTAAGGGGCTAACTTTGTCGCGGTGCTCATTAACTACTGCTTTAATGACTTCGATATCTTCAGTTATGGTATAGAGATCTTCATCGCCGGGGCTGATAGTTTGGGCTCCTTTGAGTAGTTGTGACTTAATAAAGTAATCTAGGTGCATCCAATACTCGCCACCAACCAAGATTATGGGGGCTGCGGGCATTTTTTTAGTTTGGATCAATGTCATAATCTCGAATAATTCATCCATTGTACCGAAGCCGCCAGGGAAATAGATATAAGCGCTGGCGCCGTAAGCTAGTATGACTTTGCGTGAGAAGAAATAGCGGAAAGGCTTTGATTCCGTGGTGTAGGGGTTTAGGGATTGCTCCTTGGGTAACTTGATATTAAAACCAACTGAGTTACCGTTGGCCTCAAAGGCACCCCGATTTCCGGCCTCCATAATTCCACTCCCACCCCCAGTGACGATGGTGTAGCCTTCATTAGACAGAGCTGTTGCCACTTCTCGGGCTTTTTGGTAGTACGGACTACTCTCGTCAAACCTGGCTGATCCAAATATCGTGACCGTGTCATTATATCTATTCATTATATCGAATCCGTCGGCGAATTCTTTGTCGATTCGGCTTAATCGTTCGGACGTCTCGGTCAGGAGTTCGTTTTGGATAATCTCGCGTTTTGGTATTTTTGCTTTGTCATCAGTATTGTTCATACTAAAGATTATAAACCATAAGTGGGTTAGATCCTCTACCTCATAATAACTCTCTATTCCGTGTTTCCATTATTCCTGTATAATCACAAGTATTATTCTAATTAAGGAGACTCAATATGGGTACTCGCTTGAACCGACAAGGCTTTAGTTTAGCCGAATCACTTCTAGTTATAATTATAATTGCTATCCTCGGCTTTGCAGGCTGGTTCGTTTATTCTAGTCAGAGGTCTACAGACAAAACATTTAAGGAAACAGGTAAAAGTACAGCTGCCAGAGTGAAGGAGAATGACGTAAAGGACGCCAGTATATTAGGTAAGGATAAGGTTGATACCCAGAGATACCTTTTCATCACCGAATGGGGCGTGAAGATACAACTTAGAGATGCCAGCAAAGTTCATTATAAATACACATCACAACCTAATGGTTCTTATTATGGGTCACCATATGACTCAAACGTGGAGGTGGTTGCTAACGCTGGTCAAATACAGGATAAGACTTGTAGCTCGGATATTGGTGCGTTACTGCGCTCTACCGAAAAGCCAACGTCAGTTAAGGTAAACGATTCTATGAGTGTGGGGGGTGTTAAACAGGTCGGTGGCTACTATTATTGGACGACTGGTGGTGATCTTGGTTGTGGAACCACAACGGATAGAGCGTTGATATCCCGCATAGACACAGATTCCTTAAATATTGAGTTACTTTAGGCCTGGGGTGGCAAGTCCTGAGAACTAGTGGATATACTTTAAAATTTTTTAGTCATAACTATGCTCGACTACTACGAATAATCACCACATGCTATTTTATATAAATGTTGTATAATAATATCTTAATAATGCACTTAGAAGGAGCTAATATATGAATAAACTAAATCAACAAGGCTTTAGTTTAGCCGAATCACTTCTAGTTATAATTATAATTGCTATCCTCGGCTTTGCAGGCTGGTTCGTTTATTCTAGCCAGAAGTCTACAAACAAAACACTCTTGAATACCAATAAATCACAATTATCTAGTCAAGCTGTAATAGTTAAGGACTTTGCTGGTTGTAAAAAAGCGGCTGGCAGCAACATACTTCAAACTTATCCACCTCAATGTATTACAAAGGCTGGCAAAACCTTCACGGATACAAGTTATCATTCAGATAACTCTACTGCTGATTCGAATCAGAAATCCTTAGCTATCAAAGAATGGGGAATCAAGGTGAGTTTTGAAGACGCCGCAAAAGTAACATATGATTCACCAACCGATTGTTCTGGGGATTACGGGATAGAGGGCAGTGCAGACTGCATAAACTTACTACTTAAGTCATCCGTCACAACCGTAGAGGCGTGTAAGGAGATAGGGGTAAGTATTATGCGTGCAGATAAGTCAAATGATCCAGGATCTAGGTGGATAATAGGAAATTATAGCTATTCAATGCATGGTGGGCCAGGGGCTTGCATGGATGGAGTACCAGATAGCCAGCAACCAAGTGCACTTAATCAATTGCGCGCAAAAATAACTAGCATTGAGTTGGGTGCAGCTATTTTTAGTGCCTTAGGCTAACCGTCTATACTATAATAGATATATGAGATTTGAACTTGAGAGTGGCTACCAGCCGACTGGTGATCAGCCGACGGCTATTGCCCAGCTAACAGCTGGGCTTAATAAAGGCGTCAAAGAGCAGACCCTGATGGGTGTGACTGGTAGTGGTAAGACATTTACGATGGCTAATATTATCCAGAATACTCAGAAGCCGACGTTGATAGTTAGCCATAATAAGACGCTAGCAGCTCAGCTCTACGGTGAATTTAAGAAGTTCTTTCCGAACAATGCCGTTCATTATTTCGTTAGTTATTTTGATTATTACCAGCCCGAGGCCTACATTGCGCGGTCTGATACTTTTATTGAGAAAGACAGTGCTATCAACGAAGAAATTGATCGTTTACGTCACGCTGCCACCGACAGTCTACTGAGCCGCCGTGACGTCATAATTGTAGCTAGTGTTAGCTGTATTTACGGAATTGGCTCACCATCTGACTATAACAGCCTAGCTGTTAGTGTTAAAAAGGGTGAGCGCCGAGTCCGCGATAAAATGCTGCGTCAGCTGACCGATATTCAATATAAACGAAACGATATTGATTTCCATCGCAGCACCTTTCGGGTACATGGCGATGTGGTAGATGTCTATCCGGCTGGCGAAGAATTAGCTTATCGACTCGAGTTTTTTGGTGATGAAGTTGACCGAATAACCCAGATTGATCCATTAACTGGTGAGATCCTCAAAGGTAATATGGACGAAATCAAAATCTTCCCAAGCAGTCACTACGTGACCCCACAAGAGAAGCTTAAAGTGGCTTTAGGCAAGATTGATCATGAGATGGTTAATCGAGTGGCTGAGTTTAAGAGCCAAAATAAGCTAATCGAGGCGCAGAGGATTGGTCAGAGGACTAAGTTTGACCTTGAAATGCTCGAAGAAACTGGTTTTGTAAAAGGTATCGAGAATTATAGTCGTTACCTGACTGATCGGGCCCAAGGCGAACAGCCGGCCACGCTAATGGATTACTATCCAGATGATTTCTTGATGTTTGTTGATGAATCGCATATGAGCATGCCGCAAATCCGTGGTATGTATAATGGCGATCGGGCCCGCAAAGAGACATTGGTAGAGTACGGCTTTCGCTTACCTAGTGCGCTTGATAACCGACCGCTAACTTTTACCGAATTCGAACGTCACGTTAACCAAGTGGTATATGTTAGTGCTACTCCGGCCGAATACGAACTTAGTCGTAGTCCCAAACCAGTCGAGCAGGTAATTCGGCCGACTGGCCTACTTGACCCGCCGATCGAAGTTCGGCCGATTGAGGGGCAGATTGATGATTTGATAGCCGAAATACGTAAAATCGTGGCCAAGCACCAGCGTGTCCTGATTACGACTCTAACTAAGCGGATGAGCGAGGATTTAACTGATTACCTAAAAGAGATTAATCTGAAGGTGACTTATTTACATAGCGATATTGATACGCTAGAGCGAACCGATATTTTACGTGATCTGCGGCTAGGTGTTTACGACGTGCTGGTAGGCATTAACCTGCTACGTGAGGGGCTAGACCTACCTGAGGTCTCTCTGGTTGTAATTATGGATGCCGATAAAGAAGGTTTTCTGCGAGGTGAGCAAGCCTTGATTCAGACAGTCGGCCGGGCGGCCCGTCACGTTGAAGGCCACGTGATTATGTATGCCGACCGCATAACCAAGAGCATGCAGCGTACGATGGATGAGACGACTCGCCGCCGCAAGATTCAAGAGGCTTACAACCACGAGCACGGGATTACCCCGACTGGAATTACTAGGGTAGTTGAAGGCCGAATGAGCCAGCTCCTACCGGAAGATGCCAAGCGTGCCAAACTCGACCTCAAGAAGATACCGAAAGACGAATACGGTAGCTTGCTTAAAGACCTTTCATCTCAGATGGAGTTGGCTTCTGCCAATCTAGAATTCGAAAAAGCTGCCGAACTCCGTGATATCATCAAAGACATAAAATCCAAGATGTAATCCTCTAGTGCTTGCTTCCGCGAAGATTAAGATTAGAATAGTGTAAATATCATACTGAGTAGATCAAGTTATTTATCATAGATTTGTTGAGAACTTATAAATATTAGCGAGATACACGGTAACATCCGAGATTCTATGTGGAGCCATAAGGGTAAATATTGCGTGTGGGGCTGTAAACTCGTATGCTTATAGCAATGGAAGCCGATAAGTATCAGGGCATGAAGTGTTGGTATGAATTATTCTTGTTGCAAGACGCCTTTAGTAAGTCTGACTGGCAAAAGGTATTGCTTGGTCTGTCGCAGCACATTGGCTTTTTAACGAGGTGGAAGCTGGTTGTAAAACTAGAGAATAGTGCTGTGCGCTATTTTGTGGGTTCTAATAAAGACGTGGGTCTGCTGTCGAGTAATCTAAGCGGCGTTGTGCTGCGGCCAGTTCCATTTGCCCAAGTTAACCTACCTACCAGCGCCGGGGCCGAGAGATTCGTTCAGTACGTCACAGGTGGTTCGTTACTTGACATGCGCGAAAAGTATCAAGTCCAGCGCCATAAGGATCTCGAGGCGGTGGTTTTTAGTATCAGAAATGCTTCCTCAACCAAAGCCCACACGGCTATTCAACTATATTTTAAAACATCAGTCGGGCACTACAAGATTGCTCGTAAGATGCTTCTAAACCTGCCAGCTCAACTTCTGGCAGTCGATTTTGCGGACAATACAAAATATATGCGAGCTAAACTGCCACAGTATATCGATATCCAGAAATCTATGCACATGCTGCAGAGCGACAATTTGAATGCCGTGTTCGAGGTAGATACCTTCCCGTATTTACCAAATAATTACTATTTAAACCTCCAGAGCTATGATTTCGATAAGCACTCACTAATTATTGGCTCTAGTGGCAGTGGTAAGTCTAAGTTGATTAGTCTGATTATTGATAGGCTGGATAAAAGCCAGGGTCAACGGGCTAATTACCGAGTTGTCGTAATTGATCCCCATGCTGCCCTAGAAGATGATTTGTCGTCTATTAATGGGTCGCATATTGTGAACTTTAAAGGCCAAGAGTCAGCCGAACTGTTTGGTGGCGCTGGAACGGATATCTCAGCTGCAGTCGAGCTTACCGGCGCACTGTTAAAATCTTTGCTAGCAGAACAGTTTAACCCCAAGCTAGAACGAATGCTCCGGTTTAGTCTTTTTGTCCTGATGACAGCTCAGGCGATGTCGCTCCATCAACTCAAACGGTTTCTAACCGATATTGAGTATCGCAATCAGATTTTACAGCATGTAGAGGGCTACGTACCACCAAATATCGCTCAGTTTTTTGGAACTGATTTTAATGAATTACGAACTCAGTATTATAATGAAACGATTTCTCCAGTCGTGTCGTTAGTCGACGAGATGCAGCTGCAGCCAAGTCTAGGTGAGCAGAACGAAAGCGCTCAATCGATTGCCTCGTTAATTCGTAGCAATTTCTTGACAGTCTTCTCTCTTAATAAAGTTAGTATGGGCGAAAAGGTAGTCAAGACCGTGGCCGGCTTGCTTATCCAGCAGCTTTTCTTGCTGGCTCAAGCTCAAACTTTTAACGAAAAGATTATTCTAATTATAGATGAAGTCTCAGTGATTCAAAACCCAGCCTTAGCCAGTATTTTGGCTGAAGCTCGCAAATATAATCTCTTTGTTTTCTTAACTCAGCAGTACTTCGGGCAGATTGATAAGCCTCTGCAGGAATCTATCTTTGCTAATGTCCAAAATTATTATGTCTTTCGAGTGTCTGAGGAAGATGCTCGGGCGCTTGAGGGCAATTTGACCATAGAATTACCCCAGGAGACAGTTGAACAAGAGGTTGCGAAGGGCTTAAAAGAAAGTGACATTAGGGTTAAGTTACTAACTTCGCTTAACGCGCGTGAATGTTTGCTGCGATTATCGAGTCAGGGTCAAATATTACCTTGTCTAAAAGCGCAGACTCTAGAATATAGTGTTGCACCAAGTTTTGATAAGCAGGCACACCTCGCAGCCTACACTTTACCGCCTCAGTTGCCGTCTAAATTTGTCGAACAGATCGTGGTCCCAACTCCTGCCGAAGCAGCTACCGTTGGGGTAGCACCAGGTGGTTATATGAGCCTCAAGGATATTTTAGAGAGTCAATCAACTGGTAAAAAGAAGCTAAGATAATGGAGAATACAATGAATAGTGTCGAAGCCAAGAATATCCTAGACAAAGTGGTGGGCCAAATCTTTGGCTACCAAAACCCGCTCAGCCTTGAACAGGCTATGCAGAAGTTTGCGTTTGATGTCCGTTTACCTCAACAGGTATTAGATAGCACTGACGGAACTGCCTCTTGGGCACAGTCAGTCAACGCGACCCGATATATGAAGATGGCTAACGCTCGAGCAATGGAGCAGTCTCAGACCGGCCTGAGACCACCTAAGCAGCTGACCGGCTTACAGGACGTAATTGCGGCCTGGAATGAGATTAACTACACCACTACTGAGCGTTTACTAGAATCAGATAATATTGCTGAGTCAGATAATATAAATAATTCTCAAAGCGTTTTTCGCTCTCAAGACATTCGACGCAGTAAGAATGTCGTTTTCTCAGATAATTTATCTAACTGTGAGTTCTTGGTTGCCTGTCAAGGTAGTGTTAATAGTGCGTTTTGTATTAGGATTAGTGATTGTAGTGAGGTTTCAAATAGTTTTGAGATTTCGTGGTGCGCTAAGCTAAATAATTGTTTATTTATGCACGACTGTGGTGATATGCAAGATTCGATGTTCTGTACCAACATGAAGGGTGGCCGATTCTGCATCGCTAATATGCAATTTGACGAGGCAGAATATCGGCGACTTCGTAATGAGACAGTTCGCTGGGTCCTAACGAGTTAATCTATGTTAGTCTATAGTTTATTTAGTATCTGGTCTACGCAGTATTACTCAATATGTTAAAAATAGAGGGTAGTCAACTAGGGTTAGTCGGAAGGTTCGTTATGGTTAATTGTAATAGTGCCGTTGTTATCGACTTCATCGGTTGATTTATTATTATTTAACGTAGTTGAATCTTCGGGCTTGTCAGCGGGGTTTGCTACTTGTTTAGCCTTTTTAGATACAGGTACTTGTTGTAGCGGTGGAGTTGTATTGGGTAGGTCTTTGACTTGATCTTCGAGTTGTGCTGGGGATGGAGAGTTAGCAATATTCGGATTTTGAGCCGATGCTCCATATAGTTCAGGGTGGTCATGGGCTAGTTCAAACATATCCTCTGGCTCGTCGGGATTATTAACTGCCTTTGGTGCTTGATGACGTTGTTGAGGATAGAAAGCCTCATTTATCTTATCGGTCATAGGGCTATCAGTGAGTTGCGTTAAGCTGGTTTGGTCATATGGTGCGTGCGAGGCCACACTAGCCAGCATATCCGGGTCTATGGTGTCAGCTAAGGCTAAGCGCTTTCGTTTGGCCACTATAAAGATTGTCGTCACGCCGGCGGCTAGGACTAATACTCCGAGAATCCCAAATGTAGCTGTTGGTGAACCCTTTGATTCAGGGTCAGGTAGTATGGATGCAATATCTGACTGACTGGCATTTATTATATGGTTATTACTCGGGGTTACTTCCTGGTACGTGACTTCACTAGAAGAAGTGTCGTTAGGTTCAGATGATGAGGCGACAACCTGTTCGTCTGTCTGGCTGGGTTGATTGGAAGCCCCCTGAATAGCTGTAGATGCACTGCCGCCAGTGGGCTTAGTACTGCTAGGTTTGGTCGCACCCTGTACGGGAGTTTTTACGCTGCCAGAACCACCGCCTTGAACTGGAGGTGGGTTGCCACCTCCGCCGCTACCTCCTTGAACTGGAGGTGGTGGTGGGGCGTCTTGTTGACAGGTTGTACCACTTTGGTGATAGCCACTGTTACATCTAATTGATCCGTCGCTACATTTTTGTCCACCGTCGATTGGCGAACAAGACACGCGCACTATGTATGAGGGAATTGAGTATGACAAGCTATATGGGCCGTCTTGGCAGCCGTGATATGGTAGGTCAGAGCAGATCTTGGGAGGCCAATTAGTACTGAAGGTTGGTTTAGCGGTGCCTGAGGCTGTAATCTTGAAGTTCAGTGTTGCTAAGTATACGGTTGGGTTGGAGTTTAGATAAGCTGAAGTAAATATCGCATTTACGTAAACATAGCCTGATTGTGTGTAGGTGTTTATAGTGCAAGAGTACAGAGAATTATTACAAGTTGAACCGACGTATGACATAGACGTACCACTAGCCTGCGCCAGAGCGAGGTCCGATATATAGTACCCTGTGCTGGATGAAAAGTTAATGTTTGATATGCTCAGCTTAAGATCTATAGTGTCACCTATATTATAAGTACCCGAACTGGGGCTGATATTTAGGCTTCCACCTATTGGGTTAGACTGAGCCGAAGAAGTGCCCTTATTAGGTAGTCCAACAGATGTGCCCAGGATTAACACTATGAGTCCAATCACGATTGTTACGATTGGCTTACATTTTTTAGTTTTATATATTTTTTTTACCAATTGAGACATCTCTGTATCTATTTAATACTTAGGATTATATCAGATTTGATTACGTAACGGGATTATTGCAAATAGCCGGCCTCTGAGGATCGGTTAGGTTACTTGAGATACTCAATCTTATCATTAACTAAGCCAATAATTATGTCTGTAGTTCCTGCTAAACATTCGGCCTGGTATCTGGTATAGTTTAGATTAGCATGGCAATACTTACGCGGGATGATGTATTAAAATTGGCTCAATTAGCTCGGGTTGACTTGTCTAGTGATGAAGCTGATAGCTTTGTTGGAGAGTTTAATGAGATTCTGCGTTATGTTGACCAACTTCAATCAGTCGATGTAGCTGGTCTAGAACCAACTTCTCAGGTTACTGGGCTAACAAATGTAATGCGCAAAGATGAAATCATAGATTATGGCTATAACCCACTTGATTTGCTTAAGAATGTCCCAAAGACCGAGTCTAACCAACTTAAAGTTAAGAGGATGATTGGATGAGCTGGGGTTCTATTGCTCAGATTGCCGAAGATGTCCGAGTGGGCAAACTAAAAGCCGTCGATTTAGTTGAGCAATCATTAGCAGCAATTGCTGAAAAAGCAGAATTTAAGGCAATTATTGTGACTACGGCGGAGCGAGCTCGACAGCGGGCTAAGGCCGTTGACGGCGGCGATAACAAAGGTCGCTTGGCCGGTGTGCCATTTATTGCTAAAGATAACTTTCTAGTATTTGGAGCCGAAACTACAGCGGCCAGTAACATTCTAAAGGGCTTTGAGGCACCGTATCAATCGAGCGCTATCGAGAAGCTTGAGGCCGAAGGGGCAATATGTGTGGCTAAGGCTAATCTAGATGCTTTTGCCCACGGTAGCTCGACCGAAAACTCCGATTTCTTTACAACCTTGAACCCGCACGACAAAACTCGTGTGCCGGGTGGTAGTTCGGGTGGTTCGGCAGCCAGTGTGGTTTTGGAGTTAGCGCCGTTTGCTCTGGGTAGCGATACCGGTGGCTCCATTCGGTTGCCGGCCAGTTTTTCTGGCTGTGTTGGCTATAAGCCAACCTATGGGCTAGTTAGTCGTAGTGGTGTCGTCGCCATGGCTAGCAGCACGGATTGCATTGGCCCGCTTGCAAGTTCAGTCGAGGATGTCGCCCTAGTCCTGGATGTTATGGCTGGCCGTGACTCGCTAGATAGTACGACTATCGATCGCCAGGATTCTTATTTGCCGGTTTCAAATTATGACCTCTCGGCAGTTAAGATTGGAGTTATAAAAGAGTATATGGGCGAAGGCCTAAGTGCTGGTGTCCGTAGCCAAATCGAAGCAGCAATTGCCAAACTTAGAGCGGCTGGAGCTGAGGTTACTGAAGTAAGTTTGCCTAGTTTATCGTTAGCTCTGGCGGTTTATTATATTATTTGTCCAGCCGAAGTTAGTAGTAATTTGATGCGTTACGATGGTCAGCGCTACGGCTTTAATACGCCTGGTGCCAAAGATTTGTATGACAGCTACGCCACCACTCGCTCGCAAGGTTTTGGCAAGGAAGCCAAGCGGCGAATTATGATCGGGACCTACGTCCTAAGTAGTGGTTACTACGATGCATATTACAAAAAGGCTCAGACGGTTCGGACTAAACTGATCAAAGAATTCGAAAAAGTGTTTGAGCAAGTCGACTTTTTACTTGGCCCGACGGCAGCGGAAACTGCCTTTAAAATTGGCGCTAATACGGCTGACCCGATGAAGATGTATTTAACGGATATTATGACCGTAGCCGCTAACTTAGTAGGCGTTCCATCGATAAGTTTGCCTTGCGGTACGAGTGATGGCTTGCCGGTTGGTTTGCAGCTGATGTCACCGCAACGTCACGATAAAGAACTCTTACAGCTGTCTGCTGTAGCCGAGGGGTTGTTGGCATGAGCCAAGACATACTAGTTGGCCTAGCAGTTGCCATTCTTCTAATATTGGTTTTTGGAGCTAGTTGGCTAACTAAGCGCCGTCCTCATAAGCTAAATGTGGTTTATTACCGTGAAAAATGGGACACCTTGCAAAAGCTGTGCCGGGATAAATCAACTTGGCCACTTGCTATAATTGATGCCGATAAACTACTTGACGAGGTTTTGAAGAGCTTAAAGTTTAAGGGTAAAACCATGGGCGAGCGATTGATGGCTGCCCAGCATCAAATCAAAGATAATGATGGAGCCTGGTTTGGGCATAAGCTGCGCAATCGGCTAGTCCATGAGTCAAACGTCAAACTAAAAGAGCGCGATGTTAAAGACGCTCTGTTTGGGCTGCGTTCAGCTATCAAAGATTTGGGGGCATTATGATTACTGATGATGTCCGCAAACTATACACGGTAACGGTTGGGATTGAGTGTCACGTCCAACTCAAGACTAAATCGAAGCTATTTAGTGGGGCCGATAACGATGCCCGCGAAGCCGCCCCGAATACGCTTGTTAATCATATTGATTTTGGTTTACCGGGTGCTTTGCCGGTGCTGAATGAAGCGGCTGTCGAACTAGCCTCCCGGGCAGCCTTTGCTCTGAATTCGGTTCCGCAAAAATTCAGTAAATTTGACCGCAAACATTATTTTTACCCCGATCTGCCAATGGGCTATCAGATTACACAGTTTGATCAACCGATTGTACTTGGTGGTAAGGTTGATATTTTAGTCGATGGTCAAAAAAAGACAATTGGGATTACCCGGGCTCATCTCGAGTCGGATGCTGGTAAGAGTACCCACCCAGCAGGCAAAGATTATAGCTTGGTTGACCTTAATCGAGCCGGTACACCGTTGCTCGAGATTGTTAGCGAGCCAGACATGCACTCACCAGCCGAGGCCAAGGCTTATGCCCATGAGTTATATCTACGGATGCGTTACGCCGATGTATCGGAGGCTGTCTTGTACTACGGTAACATGCGCTTTGATGTCAATGTTAGCGTTAGTAAAACGAGTGAATTAGGCACTCGCACCGAAACCAAGAACCTGAATAGTTTTAAGAGTGTTGAGAAGACTGTCGAATACGAAACTAACCGTCAAATCGAGCGCCTTGAGGCTGGTGAAAAGATTGATCAAGAGACCCGTGGCTGGGATGATGATAAGCAAAAAACTATCAGCCAGCGGACCAAAGAAGACGCCCATGATTATCGTTATATGCCTGATCCAGACTTACCGCCGATCGTCCTAACAGATGAGTATATTGAGCGAATCAAGTCGGCTATGCCAGATTTACCTGATGATTACCGCCAAGTTTTGTCAGATATTGGCATAGATACTAAAACGATTGAAGATATTATAGCTGTGCCACAGACTGCTATGACTGTCAAACGCGTCTACCAGGCTGCAAATGCCTCACACGCTAAACGGGTTGCCTTTTGGTTACTACAGCCTCATTCGGATGAAGATTCGACCGATGAGGAGACCGCGGCAAAAGCGAGCGATAAGAATCTTATTAAGCTATCGCAGATGGTAGAGGACAAAAAGCTAAGCTCGACGGCTGCCAAAGAGGTCTTAATGGAGATTCTGGCGAGTGATGCTGACCCAGAGGCTGTGGCGACCGGCAAGAACCTGATTCAGGTTAGTGATGAGGCTGCCATTGCCGCAATTGTCGCTCAAGTCTTATCGGAAAACGCTAAAGCCGCCGAAGATGTCAAGAACGGCGAGATGAAAGCAATTGGCTTCTTAGTCGGTCAAGTAATGAAACAATCCAAGGGCAAAGCCAATCCGGCGCTAGCTCAGAATCTAATTAAAAAACAATTAGGAATCTAAATTAAATGAAGGAGTTTACTAGAATCGAGCCGACGACACAGCAGACCTTCGGGTTAAAATACAAGCGAATCGGCGTAATCAAGACCTATCAGGCTAATGATGGGCAAATACATGAGTTCACGACTTTTTATGCGGAAGGCGCGAGATCTGGTGCGGTGTTAGCACTAACGTCGGATAACCAGGTTATAACCACTTATCAGTTTCGAGCAGGCCCAGAGCGTTGGATGTATGATCTGCCGGGTGGAGGCTTTCATGACGGCGAAGATGCTGAATTGGCAGCTCTGCGTGAGTTAGCCGAAGAAACAGGATATGTATCTAATAAGGTCGAATTTCTTGGCACAACTCATGGGGATGCCTACACCAATTTAGAGCGGTTTTATTATCTGGCAACAGATTGTGTTCCAGGCGAAGCTGACCTCGACAAAGAAGAAGTCGAACAAGGCGCAGAGGTCAGGTTTATCTCGATTGCGGAGTTAATAGAATATTCAAAAACCGATCAAATGACTGATCCAGCCGCCGTCTTAATGGCCTACGATAAGCTTAAAGCAATGGAGGGGGTTTAAAATGGCAAAAGTAACTAAGGCGGTAATTGCAGCTGCAGGATTCGGGTCACGGTTTTTGCCTCAGACTAAGGCTATGCCCAAAGAGATGCTCCCATTGATTGATAAGCCGATTATTCAGTATATTGTTGAACAGTTAGTTGAAGCTGGCATAGAGGATATTATAATTGTCGGTAGCGGCACCAAGCGATCAATTGAAGATCATTTCGACGAGCCTAACGAGGATTTGCTGGCAAATTTACGAGCCGGCGGGCCTAAGAAGAAACATTATATAGATGAGATTAAGGCTATTTCAAGACTAGCTAATTTTGTCTATTTGCGCCAAAAAGGACCATACGGAACAGCTACGCCGATAATGAATGCCCAGCATTTGCTCGGCAATGAATCGTTTATTTATGCTTTTGCCGATGATTTATCGGTGGCTACACCGAATGTATTTCAGCAAATGATTGCGTTGCATAAAGAATTTGAGGCTAGTATTCTACCCTGCATTAAAGTTACTGAAGATATCGATTTTGCTCGTTATGGAATTTTGAGCGGTAAACAGGTTCGGCCTGATGTTATAAAAATGGATGGCATTATCGAGAAGCCTGGTAAGGCTAGTGCGCCGTCAAACTTTGCTAGCGTTGGGGGTTATTTGTTTACGCCAGATGTCTTTGGATATATCAAAAAAGGTCTAAAGGATTTGTTACCGGGTAAAGAATTCTATGTGTCTGATAATCTTATTCAGCCAATGCTCAAGGACGGAAAATCGTTCTACGGCTGCGAGATTCAGAACTCTAAGCGCTATGATACGGGTGATAAATTAGAATATCTGAAAACTGTTATTGATTTTGGCTTGAAACACCCTGACTTAGGACCGGCTCTAAAGGAATTTATAAAAGCTAAGAAGTTATAGAGTTATCTCGTTATCTATTAGAGTTATAGACCTCTTGTCGCCTACTTTAGAGCGAAACCTTGACTGGCAGCTCTACAGTAAGTGGCGTGGCGCTTTAGCGGCTTTTTGGAGTGATTGTACTAAGTGATTCTATGGCGTTCATTAACCTAACCCATCCTTTGACGTCACTGTGAGGCGAGATGGTGCGGAAACGCTTATTGTCTCTGGTGGTTTCTATGACTGGTTGATCTGGCCTTAGAATGTAGGTAGTAGTCGATAAATCTCGCAGTCCTACGTTATCATATAAGACCACGTGAGACTGAGTAGTCGTGTCGGTTCCGGTTCTACATGATGTACTATTCAAATGACCAACCCTAATTACGGCGTTTGGACCGATACTCTGTGCAGTTAGATCTTCAAGAGTGTAGTGGCCTAGTTTGATGGCTTCGAGGCCAAGCCAGGATTCAGTTAGAAGAGTTGTGTGGATAGTGGCAATTACACCCAAGAGATTAGTTATTGCTGAGAGGTCTTCGCTAATATTTTGAGACTCTGGTCTAAAATCAGCCATACTATAATAAAAGCACTTATTTGAAGATTTGGCAACCTTTGAGACTGCGGCTAGATAGTGTTATGATAGGTATATGAATGATGCATTTAATATTTTAGTAGTTACTCTGAGTTGCTTGCTTGGGGTTTTCTTAATTTTGAGTATCGTGCTTTGTGTTATGTCTATAAAAGTCGTCAATGCCGTTAAACGAATTGTAGCTAAGGGCGAGCTAGTTGTAGATTCAGCTGAGGCCGCTGCTGAGATTTTTAAGAAAGCGGCTGGGCCGATGGGCGTACTACGGGCAATTACAAATATTGTTGAAGCAGTTATTAAACGTAAAGGAGGAAAATCATGAAGAAAGACACAGCTAAAAAGTTTGCTATTGGGACCATTTTTGCAGCCGTAGCTGGGTATGTGGCCGGTCTGTTAACGGCACCTCAGAGCGGTAAAGAAACTAGACAAGATATCAAAGACAAAGCTAGTGAGGGCTATGCGGCAGCCGAAAAGGAGCTTAAGAAGCTTCACACCGAATTAAATGACCTAATCAACGAAGCATCCGACGCACTTAGCAAGCTAAAAGGTAAGTCTGGAGAGAGCTTGCAACACGCAATCGAAACAAGTCAGGCAGCTAAGCAAAAGGCTCGTGAGTTACTGAGTAGTTTGCATGACGGTGAAGCCGAGGACAAAGATCTACAAAAGGCGATTACTGATGCTAGCCAGGCAATTGAGCGTCTTAAAGAATTCTTAACTAAATAAACTCTCTAACTTAGCTCGTTGTAAATCTTATGGCTCCCACCTGGAATCATTTAGACGTATAATCATAAGAGATAATCAGAGGGGATATATTACGTGGCCAAATTGTCAGCGAGTGACTATGTTCATCTGCACAATCACACCCAATTTAGCTTATTAGATGGACTTACTAAGATTCCTGATCTGATTGAACTCGTTAAAGAGACTGGCATGAGTGCGGTCGCTAAGACCGACCATGGCACAATGAGTGGGACAATTGAGTTCTATAAGCAGGCTAAGTCTAAGGATATAAAGCCACTTATTGGTATGGAGACATACGTGGCGGCTCGTGGCCACACCGACAAGGATCCGCAGAAAGACAAAAACCGATTTCATCTGATACTACTAGCCATGAATAACACCGGCTACCAGAATTTAATGCAGCTTAGTAGTACCGCTAATCTGGCCGGATTTTATTATTTTCCAAGGGTTGATCACGAACTGCTAGAGCGCTACAACGAAGGCTTAATCGTACTCAGTGCATGTATGGGCGGCGAAATCGGGAACTCTCTAAAAAATGATGATTATGCTAAAGCCAGAGAAATAGCTTCGTGGTATAAAAAGGTCTTTGGCGACCGTTATTACTTAGAAGTTCAAGACCACGGTCACCCCGACAATCCACTTCACTCAGCCGAGCAGTTACATGTGAATACCCAGGTGCTAGAACTTGGCAAAGAATTAGATATTCCGGTAGTTGTGACCTGTGACGCACATTATCTTAGGCATTCCGATCAAGAGGCTCACGAAATCCTACTATGTGTTGGTACTGGCTCGTTCTTGTCGGACGAAAAACGGATGAGCCTTAAAGAATTCCCGCTGCATGTTGAGACGCCGGAGAATATCATTAAGCGCTGGGGCAAGGATTATCCGGAAGTTATCACCAACACCAAGTTAATCGCTGATCGCTGTGATGTCACAATTGAATTTGGTAAGATATTAATCCCTAAGTTCCCGGTGCCAGCGGGCGAAACCGATAAGTCGTATCTGCATAAGTTAGTCTGGCAGGGACTAGCCTGGCGCTATGGTGGTGCTAGTTTGGAGCAGCGAGATAACTTAACGATTGCCGAAGCTAAAAAGATGTTAGATAAAGAGATTATCGACCGGTCTGTTTACGAGCTCGGCGTTATGAATGACATGGGCTATAACGGCTACTTTCTGATAGTCCAGGATTTTATTAACTGGGGTAAGGATCAAGGAATTGTTTTTGGCCCGGGTCGTGGTTCGGCGGCTGGCTCGATAGTATCTTATGCGATTCGGATAACTGAGATCGACCCGATGAAATACAAGCTGATGTTTGAGCGATTCTTAAACCCAAGTCGAATTTCAATGCCTGATATTGACATTGATATTCAGGATACTAGACGGGATGAAGTGATCAAGTACTGTGTCGAGAAGTATGGGGTTAAACGAGTGGCCAATATTGTAACATTTGGCCGAATGGCGGCCCGAAATGCCGTCCGTGATGTCTCGAGAGTTTTGCAGGTACCATATGCTGAGGCTGACCGCTGGGCCAAGATGATTCCTCAACCCGTTCAGGGACGACATATTCCGCTCGTTAAATCGCTCAAAGATGTTCCTGAGCTAAAAGCCGAGTATATCGACAACCCGACGGCTAAGCGGGTCTTTGACCTAGCTATTCAACTGGAGGGGACAGTCCGCAGTCACGGCGTTCATGCCGCTGGTGTGGTTATTGCGCCTGATGATGTTGTTAAGTTTGCCCCCCTGGAAATGGCTCAAAAAGGAGTTATCGCGACGCAGTACCCACTGGGTCCAGTCGAGGGCCTGGGGTTACTAAAAATGGACTTTTTGGGCCTATCTAACTTAACAATTCTTAAGAATACACTTCGGATTGTTCATAAGGTCTACCATAACGACATCGAGCTTAGTGAAGTTCCTAATGATGACGAGGCAACCTTTAAGGTTTTTCAAGCTGGTGATACGATTGGTGTTTTCCAGTTTGAATCAGCTGGCATGAAACGGTATCTGAAGGAGCTAAAACCGACCGAGTTTGCTGACTTAGTAGCTATGAATGCGCTGTATCGGCCCGGACCAATGGCTGAGATACCGCGGTTTATTGAGGGCAAGAATAACCCGGCTAGCGTCCAGTACATGCATAAGTCACTTGAGCCAATATTGAAGGACACTCACGGTGTGATGGTCTACCAGGAGCAGATTACTCAACTACTCCAGCTGGTTGCGGGCTATACGGCCGGCGAGGCTGACCTGGTGCGCAAGGCAATTGGTAAGAAAAATCGTGACATTATGAATGCCGAAGAACCCAAGTTCATTACGGGAAGTGTCGAAAAGGGTTTAACCGCCGCCCAGGCAAAGCAATTATGGGCTCAAATCCAGCCTTTTGCTGATTATTCATTTAACAAGGCGCATGCCACCTGTTATGCTCAAATATCCTATTGGACAGCTTACTTAAAAGCTCATTATCCGTCGGCTTATATGGCGGCCCTAATGACGACTAGCTATGATGATACTGACCGTTTAGCAATTGATATTGCCGAATGTCAGCACATGGGTTTGAAGGTACTATCACCTGATGTTAATGAATCATTCCTAGAGTTTGCGGTCGTACCGGAGTCTGGAGACATTCGCTTTGGCATGAACGCAATTAAAAATGTTGGAACGGCAGCGGTTGATGAGATTATCCGGGCCCGCGAAGCCACCGGTAAATTTGAGACACTAGAGGACTTTTTGACTAACGTTAACACGCGTATCGTCAACCGGAAGGGTCTAGAAAGTTTAATTAAAGCTGGGGCGTTTGATCGGTTTGGCGATCGATCAACCCTGTTGCACAACCTTGATTTAATTGTGGCCTATGGTCAGCGGATGCAGAAACAGGCTGCCAGCGGCCAAACCGATCTATTTGGTAATTTGATTGAGGATTCTATTGCTGCCAAACCCAAAATTAGTTTAGTTGAACCACCAACTAAACTTAACCCACGCGAGATATTGGGCTGGGAACGCGAGCTACTTGGCTTGTATCTTAGTCAGAGTCCGCTGGAGGCTTTTTCGGTTATACTGAGTGAACAAACAACCCCCTTGAATGCCCTCAAGCCGGAGCACGATGGAAAGCCCGTGACTGTGGGTGGGTCGATAGTTGAATCCCGTGAGATTACTACAAAAAACGGTCAGAAGATGGCTTTTGTTAAAATTGAGGATGAGTTCGGTAGCACTGAGTTGATTCTCTTTCCGAGTGTCTTCCAACAGACAATTGGGCTTTGGGAGCGAGATCATATAGTAATAGTCAGAGGCAAGGCTAACGCTAAAGACCGTGAGGGAAAGCTGGGTGAAGAAGTAAAGATTATGGTTGACGATGCTCGGGAGATTACCCACGAGCAGGCGGCGGCCTATCAGGCGACTGGTAAGAAGCAGCGTGTGCCGAAGCCTAAAGCCCCGATTAAGGCTACGGTTACCGAGCCGTCATCGGCTCATCAGCCTCGGGTATATATTCGTTTACAAAAGAGTGATGATAGTAAACTACTACTGTCACTGAAGCGGGCCATCGATGTTCGCCTAGGTGATAGCGAGGTAGTTTTGATTTTGGGAGCTGACAGCTCTAAACAAATAGTGCGTCTACCTGTCCGAATTAAGTGTGATGAATCGGCCATTCATGTCTTACAGGAGTTAGTCGGTGAGGCAAATGTAAAGATTCAGTAGACTACTGGGTAACACCGGCGGTCCGACTTAGGATTACACCAACCGTAATAAGCGCAACGGCTATTATATCCAGCATCGGATGATGTAGTACGAAAGATTCTCCGCGGACAATCATTTTATGCCAGGCTAAACCGTGGCGTAAGAATACGAATATAAATGAAGCTACGCCAACTAGGCTAATTACGAACAAACTCCAAGGGGCATTACCATTAGACACTAGTTGGATTCTCGAAATCCGTTCCTGGCTAGCTGGAGCGACCGGTTCAGATTTTTCAATCACACTAGGTGTAACGACTGCTGGACTAGGTGAATTGTCATTAGTTTGGCTAGAGTTTTCAGCTGGTGCGGTTTCGGTGCCTTCCACAGCCTGCGAAGTAGGGCTAAATGCTGCAAGAGGCGTGTCTTTGGTGGCAGCGGGTGGGGTTGGCGATGTCGCAGCCGGAGTCACAGCAATCGTTTGATTAGCTTGGCTACCATACATAGCAACGACTAGAGTCTCTGGTCCATTATTCTGGTAGTTGGGGATATTAACGATTCCGAAACCGACGTCCTTGTAACCAGCGTTGAGGATGTTAGCGCGGTGCTCTGGGCTATTCATCCAGCCAGTTAGAGTATCGGCTGATGTGGCGAAGCCGTAAGCTAGGTTCTCGCCGGCTAATTGGTAGTTGTAGCCAGCTGCCAGAACAAATGTCCACGGGGTAGCTCCATCTGGAGTATTGTGGGACCAATAATTACGAGACGACATGTCGTTGGCTTTGGTCTGAGCAGCATTACTTAACTGAGAATTTAGGGCTAAGCTTGATTCACTGTTGGCCTGCCTCTGCTGGTTGGTGTCATTGAGCAAATCTTGGACACTGACATCAGTAGCGTAACCTAGTACCGAGTGATTACTGGACCAAATATTATTTACTAAAAAGCCGAGACCAATTATGGTGATAATCGGTAGATATGGCCAATATGTCTTAATAAAATGTCGACTATGAGGATGGTGTTGGCCAACCCGCTTTCGGGTTTGGCTGGTTGGTCGCTTAGGTTTGGTTTTTTGAAGTGTCATTTCGGTTTTGCTTATTTGTCCTAATTATATCATGACAAACCAAAAAACCGGCAATGGTAGAGACAGATAGCAGTTGCCTGGACAACGTTATATGATTCTTTTTGGCCGAACATCGGAATTTCTAGCGTTAGGTCACACTTTTTTATTAGATCTGGTTCAATTCCTTCGACTTCTCGACCCAGTAGAATGGCAATCTTTAGGGGTGGTTTGTACTCTGGTAGTCTTATGCTATCGGTGGATTGTTCTAAGGCCACCAGCGTGAAACCGTCGGCTTTCAGTTGATCTATAAGTTTAGAGACATCATCTGTCTGACTCCAATTAACTAGTTTCTCGGCATCGAGTGCCGACTTATGAATCTGCTTGTCTAATTTGTTGGCAATGTGAGGTAAACGGATATCATGCTCGGCCTTAGGGTAGGGGGTATAACCTGTGAAATAGATATGTTTCACAGCTAATCCTTCGGCAGTACGCAGGAGCGAGCCAACGTTGTAGGTACTTCGGATATCATGGGCGATAACAACAATCTCACGGTCTAGCTCATTCATAGTTATACAATAGCCGAACTATATGGGGTAGGCAAGATAATATTAACCGTAATTAGTTCAAGGCCTACGCAACATCCCTAACGGTGTTCTGCGCTCTATATCTAAGTGGAACTCCTTAATAGCTTCGATATTTAAGCGTGAGCGTTTATACTATAGTTATATGTCACAAGATGCCCGTCGGGATGAGGAGCAGTCGACTGAGCGCCGAGCTCAGATTCTAAGTGTTGATTATCTAGATATCTCGCAGTTGACTGATCGGCCGCTTTTTATGGATGTTTTAACGATTCCCGAAATGCGGAGCCTCAGGATTATTCCGTTGCAATTTGCTAAGGGATATATATTGTTTGGTATTACTACTACTACCTCGCAGCAAACTATGAATGGGTTGCGCCAACGTTTTACGGATGAGAGGATCGAGTTCAAACTTATTTCTGATACTGGATTTCGTGAGTATATGCTACTCTACGACCCACCCAAGCAGGTTGTCTACCATGACATTGCTATTAACTCGGCGGATAACAATCAATTAGTTCAGCAGGTTTCGGCAATGCTCGATCAAGTTCGGGCCGATGATATGCTGGGCTATATTGTGAGCCAAGCTCATCGCTTGAACGCTAGTGATATTCATATCGAAACTCAGGTTGACGACGTCCGTATCCGCTTTAGAATTGACGGCGTTTTGCACCCGGTGGCACTCCTAACTAAAGATAAATATCGGGCCTTAATTGGGGCAATCGCCTCGGCCGGAAATGTTTCGACCAGTTCACACGATGCTCAACAGGGTCACATTGCCCAAAAAATTACTATGGCCGATGGTACGGACGTAGATATAAATGTTCGGATGGAAACTGTACCGACGATTAATGGTATGGACGTTGTAATGCGTCTATTTAACATGGATCAAAGTCGTTACAATCTTGACCGTCTAGGTCTAAGCGAAACCGAACGATCAGTCGTGGATGATATTATTGCCAAGCCGAGTGGGCTAGTTATGGTAGTCGGCCCAACTGGCTCTGGCAAAACCACTACGCTGTATTCAATCCTAAACTCTCTGAGTAGTGACGAACGTAAGATTATAACTATCGAGGACCCGGTTGAGTACCAATTTAGTGGTATGACTCAGATCTCGGTCAGTAGCGCAGCCGGTGGTAACGATGATAGCTTTGCTGATAAACTGCGAGCAACACTCCGGCTTGACCCCGATATCGTGATGGTGGGGGAGATTCGGGATAGCGATACCGCTAAAACAGCTCTTCAGGCTAGTCTTACAGGGCATTTAGTGCTTAGTACCTATCACGCCGGCTCGGCTGCCGAAGCATTGACAAGATTAATGGATGTTATTGGCCAGAATCCGTTGTTTGTTTCGGCTATTCGGTTAGTTATGGCCCAGCGGCTAATCCGTCAACTAGATGACTCGACAAAGCAGCCGTACCAGCCTAGCCAGGCTGAGCTAGCTAAACTCCAGCAGGTCATAGATACCCTACCGGAAGGCTTTGCCCGGCCTAATCTAGCTGAGTTGCAACTGTACAAACCCGGTAGCTCAGTCGATAACCCTTACGGCTTTGCTGGTCAGTTAGCTATTCGTGAACAGTTCCGAATGACGGGCGAGATCCGCCGCCTGTTAGAACAACACACTACCGTATTATCTAGCCAAGAAATTGAACTGGCAGCCATTAAGAGTGGCATGACAACAATGCTACAGGATGGTATTTTAAAGATCTGTGCTGGCCAAACCACTCTAGAAGAAGTCTACCGCGTAGTCGGCTAGTTGACAAAACCTACCTAAGTGCTATAATAAAGACATAATGATTCAGGATGAACAATCTTTAGCCCTAGGTTCGGTGAGTAACCCTAATAAACAAACACTTCAAGAGAGTGTTGACTTTGTAGTTGCAGAAAAGAGTAACTGGATAAAAAAGGTTCGGCGTACAGGGATTAGGATATCTGCAGGAGTTGGTGTTTTGGCAGTGACTGCTGAGACGGCCGTTGCAAGCTTAACTCAAAACGTATTAGATAACCATCCCGAGCTTAATGATACATTAGTTATTACGGGAGATATAGGTGCTACGGCTCTTGTAGCTGGTGGTGCATTAGCTATTATGTATTCGCGAGCAAAAAAAACTAGGCCGGCAATAGCTAGAGCCGAACAAGAGTTAGCTAATTTACGTGAATCTGTTGGTGTGGTATATCCTGAGGCTCTACAAATTGACACACCTTTGCCGCAATTGACGACTGAGTAGCACGATCCTTTGGTTGACCTTGACTTGCGCAGTGTTATAGCCCAGACAATACCTAGTATTTAACCACAGTAAAGCCGTATAAATATTGACTGATTTTCGACTTACCGTGTTTGTGTCTTTAATGTGACTACCTCTACCCAATATTGTTATTAATAGATTATCCTTGATTCTAGAGGTCGAATAGTGTAATATTGAACAGTCTATGGAGATTATAAAAGAACTCAACCAATCGTTTAAAAAAGGTGCCGTCGTAGACGTGCGCTCTGGTGATACCGTAAAGGTTCACCAAAAGATCAAAGAGGGCGCTAAAGAGCGTGTTCAGATTTTTCAGGGTCTAGTTATACGCTGTGACCGCAAAGATAGCCATACTAGCCGTATTACAGTGCGTCGTATTGCCAGCGGTATAGGTGTCGAGAAGAGTTTTTTGATGCATAGCCCGTTAGTTCTTAAAATAGAGGTTACCAAGCGAAGTAAAGTTCGCCGCAACAACCTTAGTTACATGCGCAAGCTAACTGGTAAATCAGCTCGTCTAACTGGCGTTGATTTTGACCGCCAAGCTGTTAATAATGTGCGTGATCTCGACGCTGAGAAAGCCGAAGCCGAAGCCAAGGCCGCTGTAGCTGACGAAGCCGAAGCCAAAGCTAGCGAAAAAGCTGCCGAAGAGGCTGAGCTTGCCAAAAAGCAAGATGCCGTCGAAGCCGCTCACGAGCAAGCCGAGACCAAAGAATAAATTTAATTTTTGCAAATAAATATAACTCCGGAGCAATCCGGAGTTTTTAGTATACAGAGTAGTTGTGACAGAGAGGGTTTTAAAGAATAGTTAGATTGTTGGGGGAGGGGCGGGTTGGGTCATTTAGAGCGTTTATCTCGGACAAGTCCGGTACGCTCTTTAGGCCATCGTTGCCTACCACAAAGATATTTGGATCTTTCCAGCCAACTAAGCTTCTTCCTCTATTACATCATCCTTATACCGCAACATGAATGGTACTGTGACCTCCCAAAAGAAAATCATAAGGAAGTATATGACATGGTCTGCGGTATCCTCAAGAGAATAGTTCAATGTACTCTCGGGGTGATTGGTTAGTTCTTGAGCTTTCTGGGCCCGAAAGTCCCGATAGGTGTAGATCATTCCAATGAGATGCAATGTGATAATGATTGAGATTGTAATCCATCCAGTGGTTGGCATAATGATTATTACTCCTCTGTCACGAGTCTTAGCGGGTTGCCAAAACTATAGCTAGAACAGTATAACTTATCTGATATCATGTCAATCGTGTACAGTTTAGATCTCTTGTAAGATTGAACCCAGATGTTCTAGTTGTCGCAAGGTGCACATCTGGCCAGATATGTTATCTCTAGTAGTCGGAGTAGCGTCTACTAATATTATTTCCCCATGTTCGTTAACGACCAGATTACCTTTGCCACGCGTATCCGGCACCATGCGCTGATGTTCATATAGCTCTACACTGTTATCCACGAACTGCGCCAGCTGGTCGGCAGCGGATTGATTTTTCTCTAGTAGCGTTTCTAATGCTCCAGTATCAACCTGCTCAGAATACCGGGAAAATATATCAACGTCCTGGTTTGATCTTATGTACGGTTGGCGGGTTTGAACTACAGACAACTTTGGTATAAAGGGGTGATTAGCAATAAAACTGGTTTGGGTAACTACGAAGGTTCCGAGGTATGAAGCTAGAGTCTCGAATTTTTCTTGCCTAGTTTTTGCATCGGTCTGTTTTGTGGATTCAGAATGAAAAACTGTGCGATGATGAAGTTTTAGTACATTACTATCGCCGTCCATAAATACTATTGAGTCACCCCCGGCGCCAATAAGGTGAAGTTTGCGTAGTACAGTCAGATCTACTCCAAGGGTACTTGCGGTAAGCCTCGGGTGGTGGTTTACGGATAAATGGATAGAAAGGGCAGCTGTGCGTTTAATAGAGTTTGGTATTCTTTTTAGTTCTTGGCGCTGCTCCATTTCACTTATAGGAGTCGAACCGAGCACTAAGCTACGTAGCGCTAAGTTAGTGATTTTCACAGCCCAAATTATACAATAAAGTATTGCATTTATCAAATGGTTTATAATCAATGGTATGGCTAATTGTGTTGGAATTGATGAGGTTGGGCGAGGTTGTTGGGCGGGGCCGCTGGTGGCTGGAGCGGTTATATTACCGGATAATTTCGATACAACCACAATTAGGCCGTGGAAATTAGATGATTCTAAGAAACTGTCAAGACGCCAAAGGGAAGCCGCCGATTTGGGTATTCGTGAAGTAGCCGTATCGATAGGCATAGGATGGGTGAGTCCAACTGAGATTGATGATTATGGTCTAACCTGGGCAGTTGAGACGGCCATGGGAAGGGCTCTGGCCGAAGTTAAGCCGGTTTACAGCGAAATTATAATAGACGGCAATGTAAAATATTTAGAAAAAAATCGTATGATTAAACATATGTTAAAACATATGGTTCATGCCGACGCCTTGGTACCGTGCGTCAGTGCCGCTAGTATTGTTGCCAAAGTAGCTCGTGATAATTATATGTCGACATTATCTGAAAAGTACGCCGGCTACGGTTTCGAGAGGCATGTTGGCTATGGTACGGCCGCACATATTGTCGCCCTAAAGAATTTGGGCGTTTCTGATATCCATCGACGCAGCTTCAAACCGATAAAGGCTTTACTTGAATGACAAATTATTCGCAGGGACATGAGGCTGAAAAGGTGGCGGCCGAGTATTTGAAGAATCAAAGTTATAAAGTACTTGAACTAAACTGGAAGCGGCCGCGGGCCGAAATTGATATTATAGCCCAGCGCAAACATGGTCCAATGACTTTCTTTGAAGTAAAATACCGCGAAACTGAGTCTCAGGGCCGGGGGCTAGATTACATTACGCCCAAAAAACTAAAACAAATGTCATTTGCGGCTGAATTATATGTGGCTGAGAGTCACTACACTGGTGAGTATTGTCTTGGTGCTATAGAACTCACTGGAGTCGGTTTTGATGTGATGAATTGCATCGAATCTATTTCTTAAAGAAGGTTTGGATGGATTTTAGATCGCGGTCCAGCCAAGCAACTCGGGCGTTGATTTCTTCTAATCCCATTTGGATGTTGCGGGTTAAGACTATTTGGTCAAGCTTTGGCGTAAAGAAATCTTCGTATCTCTTGGCCCATTCGGCCGTGTTGCAGGCACTGGCAGTGTAGCGCGGTAGCATATCGTATGATTTGTCTTGAGCGTAAGTTTCTTCTAGCCAATCCCAGTTGTCGACCATCCAATTCCAGCCGATGTTGCGGCTGTGCCGGTTGCGAACCAGGTAAATGAGCCAGCGATCAGCGTCTTGGGGTTTAATTAGTTTAGTGTCTTTGAGGCGAGCGAGTAATTTGGCGGCTTCTTTGGGTGATTTGGTGGCAGTTAACGCACCGCAGATATCAGCCTTAAGGTCACTATTCTGTGATTTATCGTGCAGTTTAATCAAATAATCGAAGGCTCCAGGAATGCTTTGCCTGATTGGAACCGTAAAGACGATGCTGCGTAGTTCAGCTGGGACTACTTGCGGCTTGGTTTTGTACTCTTCAAACAGCTGTAGAGCGTGGGCTACTACAGCGGGCTCTTCGGCATAAGCACCGAGCCCCAAGATAAGGCTGCGTAGCTTCTGGTCGGCGCTGGCTTCGCCAGGTATTTCTGCTAGCCCCAAGCGTTTTAATTGCAGAGGAATAAGACCGAGGATAAAGCTTTTAATCTTGGTCTCAAGTTGTTTGTCTAGATCAATAAATCGCCTAGTTTCACCGATTATTAGCGCCATAATATCCCAGACTGATTCGCTGGATTCATTTCGGTAGGCTTCCAGCATAGTTAGTACATTACTGTATGGTTCGTAGCTCGCTCGGGCCATCATACTGCCGCCGTTTAGAAGCATCAATCGGTCAGCCTCACTAATTTCTTGACTAGCTATAAGGGCCTTTACGGCCTCTTTTTGGCTATCCGATACGTAGCGGACTATGTAGTGGCCTTTGGCACCAGTATCCAGGAGGACATTCTTAGCCTGACTGTTTAGTCTAAGTTTTTTGGCCGCGAAGCTGTCCGGTAAGTTTGGAGTGTTTGTAAAGAGTGGTACCGGCCATAAGCGTTCCGGGTCGGCTTTAGCTGGGGTATCCAGAAAGTGTTCCTGGGTAATTAGGATGCTATCTTTAGTCTGCTCGATACTGACTAGCGGGAAGCCACTTTTATCGAGCCATGGGTTCATAAAACTGGCTATATCTTTGCCACTAGATTTAGTCAGACAAGCCCACAAATCAGAGCCCTCAGTGTTACCGTAGGCATGAATCTTGAAGTATTCTTTTAGGCCCGTTTGAAAAGCCTCTTCGCCAACATAATTTTTGAGCATGTATAGCAAGCGGCCACCTTTGGCATACACGATTGAAGGGTCAAATAGGGTGTTAATTTCGTCGGGATGATGGACGTCGGTTTTGATCGACTGAACTCCTAGTGTAGCGTCGCGTCTTAGAGAACTTAGGCCCTCCTGGGCCACAAAGCTGTCCCACATGTGCCACTCCGGGTACATAGCATCGACGGCTTGATATTCCATTAGATTGGCAAAGGATTCATTAAGCCAAACATCGTTCCACCATTTCATGGTGACTAAGTTACCAAACCACTGATGGGATGTCTCGTGGGCAATAACAAGGACAATTTGTTCATACATACTTTGCCCAGTCTCGCCTGGGTAAGCTAGTAGAACGCGCTCACGGTAAGTTATAAGTCCCCAATTTTCCATGGCACCGTTACTAAAGTCCGGACAAGCAACGTGATCGGCTTTGGGCAGAGGATAGGCAATACCAAAGTAATCCTCGAAGAACTCGATAGATTTTTTAGCAACACCAAGTGCAAAGTCTAAGCTATCAGCTGGTTGAGCGGTTGTTGCCCAGACGTTTACCTCAACTCCACTTTTAGTCTTGGTTGTTTTACGTTGTAAACTACCAGCCACAAAAGCTAGTAGGTAGCTACTCATCTTGGGAGTTGGTTCAAAGATAGTCGACAACCTGCCGTCGATAATCTTCTGAGTTTTGATCGGAGTGTTACCTAGTACTTGAATGTCTGGCTTAGTGATAAGCGATAGATTAAAGACCGCTTTAGCCTCTGGCTCATCTATACATGGGAAGGCTTGGCGGGCGAAGTGGCTCTCGAATTGGGTCATCAGTAACTTCTTATCGATTTTGCCATCTTTAAAATAGCATGGATAAATACCAGTCATGCCGTCATTAATTTTGCCGTTAAATTTAATTTCTAGTGTGTAATTGCCGGGATATACCATGTCTTCGGTGTGCAAACGGACTTCGTGAAGACTGGCTTGATTATTAATTCGCTTGACGGCTAATTCCTGGTCGCCTTTTTTATCGTGCTTAATAATCTTGGCAGAAGTAATCTTGAGACCGTTTTGGTGAAGACTTATCCGCTGGGCCGGCCGACCAACTTTTTTGCCCTGGATTATGACTTTTCCGTTAAAACTCATCGATTCGTCGTCAAGATCAAGCGTCAAATCGTACTGAGCAGGTTGAAACAAACTATAGAGCCTCGCAACTGTTTTCATACTCCCAGTGTATCACGGGGCGCAGTTACTCATTACTGGGCCGTCTCAATATCCGTCTAATTGACAAAAATATGTTATGGTATAACATAATACAAATGTCGCATTACACTCACGAATCAAACAAGGTAGTTGACAGCTTGCTCATTACTGAGGATTTGAAGAAGTCTATACTGAATGCACCTCGGGGAAAGTTCACCTCACTTGGATATGTGGAGTCTAGGCTGGACGGTATAGTTTTGCCGATTGGAATTAAAAAGCGGGGGGATTCCTTAAGGACGATTAGAGAACTAGCCGTGGCAGATTGCTTCGTAGATTCTGGCTCTATTAGTCTAGCTGCGGCTTTACCTATCTTTTCTATAGGAGTTACGTATGATGGCTCTGCTGTTGGAGTTTTAACCGAGGACTTTACTAGAAATAATACGGCTAAGCTTATAGAAGATCGATATATGATACCAGGGCTAGGATTGAGTCGGTCTAGTATGCCTTCGGAGATACATATGGATATGTATGATGCATTGGGAGGAGTAGTTTATCCAGAAGCAATGAATCACACTACGGCTGTCGTGGAAGGTCGGGCCGCAATAATCGATTATGACGATATTGGCTATAATGATACCGAACCACTACGCAGATTTTTTGAATTTCTTATGCAGCATTCCGATCTGACGGTTCGTGATATTGGATAACCTTATACTTAGCTTAAATGGTTACTCGATCGGACTATGATTTATTAATGTCTGAAGTCGGATAGTGTTATTGGGCCCCCAGCCTTGGGGTTGGGTTATGGCGGCCCAGGAGGCGGCCGAGGTATTGGTGTAGTTGTGGCCATAGCCAGCCGGCATATCGCCACCATAAACCTGGTCGATAGCTATTTGCCAGAAGGTAACTATTGGATACCAATGTACAGCTGGTGATACGTCAGGTGCTCGGTGGTCTTTAAGCCAATCTGGCTTATGAAACCACAAGTTAAAATTGAACCAGACAACCGGATCAGAGCCGTGTTGGACATAGAGTACTCGAGGTGATTGCCAGCCAGCCTGATTATTAGAAATCTGTGAGTTAGTAGCCGCAAACCGAACGGTTTTGTCTTGTTTATAGACTGGCTGCCACTGCGGTGACCCTTGGTCGCGGCCAATTGTCACAGTTTGCCAGAGTTGAGTATCGTTGGGAGTACCAACAAATAGCGCACCGCTTACCGCATTGCGAAGACCATTAATACCGCTGTAGGCTGCTTGGCCACCGAAAGAGCCTAGACTTAGGCCATAAGTATAGAGCTCAGGCCGATGGTTAACTGGCAGGGTTAACCATTTGCCATAGACGGCGTCAAATAGTGATCGTCCTGTATTGGTGGCATTCTCTTTATCGACTAAAAATGACATCCAACTTGGAAGGTACGAGTACTGTTGTGCCACGATAGCGCTGTCACCATTCCACATGTATTCCAGGCTATTAACGGCCTGTGGTTCTAGCCAACCTGTTCCGGTTGTGTTGGCAATCACTAGTATTTTACGGTCGAACGCACCAGTTCGCTCAAGCTCTTTGACGGCTAATTGCGACCGGGCTTCGGTAGTTTTGGCACTTTCTAACCCAGAGTAGACCCGGATTGGCTCAATAGCCGGCTGGCCACTAAATTCTTGCAGTTGACTAGTATTTGGTCCCTTGGCAACGAAGTCTCTACCAGCTTGGCCAAGTGTTTGCCATGGTATCAACGAATCGAGGCTACCGGATCGTAGACTAGAAGCCGGCCGCGAAGTGCCTACCGTCGTAGTATTATTTTTATAACTAAAACTGCGTCGGGCACTACTGACTAAGAAGTTCACGAAAACACCACTAACAATCCAGAAGAATACTACTATAAGTATTAGACCAACTAGGGCTCCGGAGAGTCTCCGGGGCAGGATGCGGTCAAGCTGTCTCTGCAAAAATCGACCAAGTAATCTTATAGCTCGAGCTAAACTGATAATAATAATTGCCAGTAAAATTGCCGACAGTAACATCAATATTGAATGTCCGCCTGGCACGAATGGCTCATTAACTAGTTGTCGAACCTCATTCTGCCAGATGTGACCTTGGTATACAAAAACTAAAGAAAAGACTGGCGCCAGTATGGCTAATGTCCACCATAAATAGTACCTAATATTTACTGGTAGTTCGTACTGTGTTAGCCATCGAATGATACTACTTAAGCTGGTGCCGATTCCATAACCAATCGTTAAGCTAATGCCACTGATTATCCCCTGGAACAGCCAAGGTCGTGGCAAAAGTGATGGCATCATTGAAAAGCAGAAGAAGATTGTGCCTAGAAGCAGGCCGCCATAACTAAACCGATCAAACCATTGTTTCGTGTATCTAGCCAGCCGAGCTCCATATCGCATACTGAGATTATACTAGATTAATGAGCTAAATCACGTAGGGCTATGTTTGGGTGGTTGACTTTTGGGCTGACGGAAGTATAATTAAAAGCGTACTAGGTCGGCCGACAGGTCGACTTTTTTCGTGAGATGGACCATTACAATTTGGAAATTTAAAAGAAGGGAAAATATAATGGAAATGGATTTTAAACAACTGGCTATAGCGATTACAGCTATTGCTGAAGAGAAGAATTTACCGGAAGAAACCGTTAAGGAAGTTGTCGAGCAAGCTCTGGCGGCTGCCTATCGTCGTGATTATGGCGAACGTGAGCAAGAAGTTCGGGCTGAAATGAATCTGGCTACTGGCGAAGTTGATGCCTATGTTTCTAAGGAAGTAGTCGAGACAGTTGGAAATGCCGCATATGAGCTGAGTCTGGCCCAGGCTCAGGTCATTCAGAAAAATGCTAAAATTGGTGATTTTATTGAGATCCACGAGGAGGTTAAGAGCTTTGGCCGAGTGGCTGCTCAGACAGCTAAGCAAGTTATTTTGCAGCGTCTGCGTGAGGCTGAGCGCGAGATTGTGCTAGCTGAGTATGAAGATAAGATTGGGACTGTAATTACAGCTCTAGTCAGTCGTGTCGAGGGAATGTTAGTCCGTTTGGAGCTAGGTAAGGCTCAGGGAATCATGCCTCGTAGCGAGCAAATCCAGGGAGAACGTTACTACCCAGGGCAACGTCTTAAAGTTTATTTGAAAGACGTCGAACGTGGCCCACGCGGCTCACAGTTGATTGTTAGTCGTGGCAACAAAGAGTTTGTTGAGTGGCTGTTCCGTGGTGAAGTACCAGAAATGGAAAGCGGTGCCGTCGAGATAAAAGCCATCGCTCGAGAAGCTGGTGTTCGTAGCAAAATTGCTGTATTTTCAGCTGTTCAAGGAGTTGACCCAGTTGGTACCTTCGTCGGTGGCCATGGTACCCGCGTTAATGCGGTTGTTGGCGAGATTGGTGAACAAGAGAAAATCGATATTGTTGTTTGGAGTGGCGACCCTATTTTGTATATTACTCAAGCCCTCAGCCCAACCCGGGTTAGCAAAGTTGAGTTAAATGAAGCTGATAAAAAAGCTAAGGTGATTGTACCCGAAGATCAACTTAGTATTGCAATTGGTCGGGGCGGTCAGAACGTCCGACTAGCTAGCAAGTTAACTGGCTACGAGTTAGATATTAATGCCGAGAAGCCGACTATTAATAGTGATGAGACAGTCACTAAGGTCGAAGCAACTGTTAATGAAGGTAAGATTGAGACCGTTAATCTACCCAAACAACCACAGCGGCTCAAGAAAAAAGAACAACTAGAGAGTAGCTTGCTAGAGGCCATCGAAGAACACGGCGAATAGCTTACTCGTGCTATAGTTTGGCTATGCAAAGTAATATGTCTGAAGGACAAACTGATTTAGATGGCCCGTTGCACGCCTCGGTTAGGTATTATTTTAATCCGAGGCGATTAGCGCCCCTTTTTAAAAAAGCAGCTTTAGGGCAGCTAAAACTAAATAATAATCGGCTTACTCTAGCTGATAGTGAGGGTGAGCAGGTTTTAAACTATTCGATATCTGAGATTATTATGTTGAAGCGCTGGGCACCAATGATGCGTTTTAAGTTCTCTGATGGTGGTAAGTTGTTTCTTGACTTCAACCAGCTGGATAATGGCATGAGAGGAGGTATTGATAAGCCGACAATAGCGCAAATGCAACCGTTTGAAAGGTATTTCAGCCAGTTGGGGCTAATAAAATAAGAGATTGGCACTCTTGACTGCCGAGTGCCAGTTGCGGTATCATAGTTTATAGACGAAAATTTTAAACTCGTCAGGAGGGCAAATTAGAATGATGCCAGATTCATCTGATTTTCAAGATTATTCAAATTTTTTAACCGATAATGCGCGGCAGAGTTTGGTTCATGCTGGTGCGATTGCGCGAAGTCTAGGCAATGCTTATGTTGGCACCGAGCATCTACTGCTGGGTGTTCTTGCTCAAGAGAGCAGCATGGGCGCTAAGATGCTGCGTGATGCCGGTATTACTTTAGATCGAGCTCGGGTGGCTCTTAATTTAACCCCAAAGACCCTAGTTATTAACATGGGCGCTAAGGGCTATAGCGAGACTGCCAAACTGACGCTTAAAATGGCTTATGATGTCGCTCAAGATTACAATCAAGATTTCTGCGGCACCGAGCATATCTTATATAGTATCTTAACCCAAAAGAATGCTCGGGCCACCGTACTGATGCGCGACATGAATATCGATGTTGACCGCTTAACTGGTGAGCTCGAAAATTTTTTGAGTCGACAAAGCTATGAGGGGTCCGACAAGTCCGAAACGACCCGCCGGATACCAAACCGCAAAGGCCGCAAATCAACTCTAGATTTGTTTGGTACCGACTTAACTGACTTAGCCCGTAAAAATAAATTGGATCCAGTGGTTGGCCGCGAAAATCAAATTCGACGTTTGATCACTATACTTAATCGACGAACGAAGAATAATCCAGTACTAATTGGCGAGCCTGGGGTTGGGAAAACTGCCATTGTTGAGGGTTTAGCCCAGAGAATTATTAATGAAGATGTGCCAGATAGCTTGCTCGATAAGCGGATTGTAATGCTGGACTTGGCCGGGATGATTGCTGGCACCAAATATCGGGGTGAGTTTGAGGAACGGCTAAAAAAGGTTATGACGGAACTCGAGGACGACCACAAGACGATCCTATTTATTGACGAATTACACCTGATTGTTGGGGCTGGTGCAGCCGAAGGCGCGATGGACGCCGGCAATATTCTAAAGCCGTCGCTGGCACGAGGTAAAATCCAGGTTATTGGCGCTACTACCACTGTCGAATATACTAAGCATATCGAGAAGGACGCTGCTTTGGAGCGACGCTTTCAGCCGATTCAGGTACCAGAAACCAGCGAACCAGAAACTCTGGCGATTCTAAAGGGTCTGCGGAAGAATTATGAGCAGTTTCATGGCGTAATTATTAGTGACAGCGTACTGGAAGACACCGTTCATCTAGCTAAGCGTTATATTAGTGACCGATTTATGCCCGATAAAGCAATTGATTTGTTAGACGAAACGGCTGCTCATTTGCGGGTCGACAAAGGTAAAACCAGTCCAGAAGTCCGTAAGCTCCAAAAGGAACTGAAACTGCTGAACGCCCGAATTGACGAGGCGGTTGACAACGAAGATTACGAAAAAGCGGCTCAGTTCAAGACTCGGGCTAGCCAGATTCAGGGTGAGCTCAAGAAGCAGCAAGCCGACGCTAAGGCTAAAAAGCGATTAACGCTGTCTAGTGAGGATGTGGCCGAAGTGGTGGCTCGAATTACTGGAGTACCGACAAGAAAGGTCATTCGTAGCGAGGCTAAGTACCTACTAAATCTCGAGAGTAACATTGGCAAATATATAATTGGCCAGACTGAAGCTGTTGAAGTGGTAAGCCGGGCAATTCGACGCAATCGTAGTGGTGTTAGTGCTACCAGTCGGCCGATTGGATCGTTTATATTCTTAGGCCCAACTGGAGTTGGTAAAACTGAACTGGCCCGAGTGCTAGCCCGCGAGTTCTTTGGCAACGAGAAGGCTCTCGTAAAAATCGATATGTCCGAATTTAGCGAACACCATAATGTATCGCGTTTAGTTGGTGCACCGGCTGGCTATGTTGGCTATGATGACGGTGGCCAACTAACTGATAAGATTCGACGTCAACCCTACAGTCTGGTACTGTTCGACGAAATCGAAAAAGCCCACCCCGATACATTTAATATGCTACTTCAGATGTTGGAGGATGGCTATCTGACAGATGCCAAAGGGCGGCGGATTGATTTTACGAATACTATCATAATAATGACCAGCAATATCGGAGCTGATAAACTCCAAAAAGAGGCTTCGCTAGGTTTTAGCGCTAACCGCGGCAGTGATTTGAAGGATTTGGATGCCTTGCACGCTAGTAACCGTGATAAGGTCATGGAGGAACTGAAAAAGCAGATGCGCCCAGAGCTTTTAAACAGACTTGATAAAGTTGTAGTTTTCCGGGCTCTCACCAAAAAAGATATATTCAAGATTATGGATCTGCAGATTGACGATTTACGTAGTCGATTACAAAAGCACGGCCTAGGCCTTAGTTTAACGCCGGCCGCCAAACAATACCTGCTAGACAATGGCTATGACGCTCATAATGGGGTCAGGCCACTGCGCCGCTTAATCCAGGACACTATCGAAGACCAAGTGTCGATTGAGCTACTTGAAAGCAAATACAATAAGGGCGATATCGTGCGTGTCGGAGCTAAGAATAGTGCCCTTACATATACAACGGCTAACGAATAATCAGCGGTTCACTTTAGTAGGCTAGCTTGTCTTAAGCCTGATGATGTACTATTAAGCCAGCCATGAGACGGAATAAGTTACAAACCAGCCTACTAGTGGTAGTTCTGCTATTGCTAGGTCTGGTGATTAATCAACGTCAGGCTATCCACGACTGGATTAAACTACGCGGATATCAACCGTCTACTGCTATTGCGACGCTGGCTAGTGAAGATACGATGACGCCTGCGGCTAAGCATCTATTCTATATTAATAAACCTGGCATAACCAATTCGGTAGCTTTTGCCGAGAATTGTCCAAAAGCAACCGAGAAAACAATCATTCTTGGTTGTTATCGGTCCGGTGAAAATGGAATCTTTATCTATAACGTAGCTGATCCCAGGCTGGATGGAGTTCAACAGGTAACGGCCGCCCACGAGATGTTGCATGCGGCCTATGAGCGCCTAAGCTCTAAAGACAGGAATTATGTCGATGGTCTACTAAAACAGTTTTATAAAAATGATCTCCGTGATCAGCGTTTGCTGGATACGATAGCTTCTTACCGACAAACTGAACCAAATGATGTACTAGATGAGATGCACTCGGTTTTTGGGACGGAAGTTTCCAATCTGCCGCCCCAGTTAGAGGTCTACTATCAAAGATATTTTGGTAATCGTAGTAAGGTTGCTGGCTTTGCAGCTGCTTATCAAGCCGAATTTACATCCAGACAGAAGCAAGTTGAGCAGTATGATGTTCAGCTAAAATCGCTCAGACAACAGGTAGATGATAGCCGTAGCTCGCTGACTAGCCAGAAAGCGGCTTTAGACGACAAAGCCTCCCAGATGGGGGCCGATCGAGCTAGTGGTGATACTGATGCCTATAATAGTCTAGTTGGTAGTTACAACCAGGCGGTCGATCGCTATAATACTTTGGTAGGTCAGACTAAAGACCAAATCAGTCAATACAATCAGTTAGTCGAAAAGCGCAATGCTGTAGCTCTAGAAGAACAACAGCTGATGCAGGCGATTACGGCTAGCCCTGAAACGGTCAAAGGATGAGGTGAATATATGAGAAAACCAGTTAAACGGTTTGTCTGTTCTAATTGTGGGGCAGTCTATAGCTCGTGGGCCGGTAAATGTGCCCAATGCGGTGAATGGAATACAATCACCGAAGAAGTGCAGTTAGTAGCTGTCTCGGGTACTGGTCTGAACAAAAAGGCTGGTGTAGGGGCTGTACTTGACTCACAGACCCTATCTAGGGCCACATCTCGCCCTGAAAATCGGATGGCTAGTGGTATTAAAGACGTTGATTTGGTTCTTGGTGGCGGTATTGTGACTGGCAGCGTTAATCTTATCGCTGGCCAGCCAGGAATTGGTAAAAGCACACTATTACTTCAACTAGCCGGCTTAGTTGCCGCCCAGTATAAAGTACTGTATGTTAGCGGCGAAGAATCTGAACATCAGGTTGGGATGCGGGCCCGTCGACTTGGTCTAGGCGACAATGGCAATTTAATGTTAGCTACCAGTAATATTGCTGAGGATGTGGCAACGACTGTGGCTAGTGGAAAATATAACCTTGTAGTGGTTGATTCTATCCAAACAATGACGGTGCAAGAAGTTGCCTCGGCTCCTGGCAGTGTTAGTCAGATTACCAACAGTACGGCCGTCCTTGTTTCGGCGGCGAAGTCCAGTAATACGGCGCTTTTCGTGGTTGGCCATGTTACCAAAGAAGGTAGTATTGCCGGCCCGAAGGTTCTAGAGCATATCGTTGACGTAGTCTTGCAGCTTGAGGGTGATGCTTATGGCGGCTTTAAGGTACTTAGGGCGACTAAGAACCGATTTGGCCCAACAACTGAGGCAGCTATCCTGGAAATGGACGAGAAGGGCTTAAGACCAGTGGCTAACCCATCTCAGGCACTACTAGCTGAGAGGCAGATTAGTGATGGCTCGGTGGTACTGGCTACATTAGAGGGTAGCCGTCCGTTACTGGTCGAAGTTCAGGCGTTAGTTAATAAAACCAGCTACGGTTACCCGAAACGGGCTGCCAGTGGCATCGATTTAAATAGGTTAAATCTACTAATTGCAGTACTAGAACGAAGAACCAAGCTTCAGCTGTCCGACAAAGATATTTATGTCAATATTGTCGGCGGCATTAGACTAAATGACCCAGCCGCTGATTTGGCCATTTGTATGGCGATTGGATCGGCTTCGAAAGGTCTGCAACTTAAACAAAATGTAGTGGTCTTTGGCGAAGTTGGGTTATCTGGCGAAATTAGGCATGTGCCATTTATTGAAAAGCGAGTTCAAGAAGCTAAGAAGCTGGGTTTTGATGCAGCGGTTGGTCCGGCACTGCACCCTGGTGGCAAGCCAGTCAAGGAGCCTTTTCTTATAGTGGTTAAGGACGTCCGTAGCGCTCTGAATGAGTTTCTGAAGAAATAGAGATTGCGTTTTTAGACTGAGATTTCTGTTTGATTAGAGCTATTTATGCTCGTGCTTGCGGCTAGCCCTTCAACTCTTGGGAGTAGGGGCTTCTGGCGTGTCTGGTTTGGTAGCGGGACCTGGGGCGGTTACGCTTACAGTAGTTGCATCAGTACTGTCATATAAGGCACTGTCGATTACTTGGACACTAAAGTCCATTGTTCCGGTTGTAGTTGGTGTGTAAGTAAAGGATAGGGTGGATAGTGACGGATCGTTCATCGGGACTGTCTGCCAAACTTGTCCATTAATCGAGATTATTGCCGTACCGGCCGGAGCTGTCGTGTAGCCACCGCCAGTTAAAGCGTAAGTGCCGTTGGTGGCTGTGACCGTAACTGTGCACTTGAGTTCACAGACATCATTATTTCCACTGTCAGAATCAGTAACTGTGATAGTTGGCTGTGGCTTAATATCGCTACATTTATGAACATCATCGGTTTCGGTAAGGGTTGAGCTGCGGGCTCCAGCAAAGACATCAACGTTCCAAGTGTTGGCGTTTCTGTTGGTAGCTGTTTCTTTAGCTAGACTGGGCGTACAGCTAGTGGCCAACTTGCCAGAGACCTTATCGATAGTTTGATTAGTTGCACTGTTGGTTTTTGGCTGGTACCAAGACGGGAATAAGTCGGTCCGTGGGCTTGGGGCGGTCTGACCGCGGAATGGTACACGGGTTAGCACGAAGGCCGGATCGGTTTTAACACCACTTGGCTTGGTCCAGTTATCTGGTTTGACATCGCCTAGCTGGTCAATAGCACCTTGCATCCACTGCTTCATGATTGGATCAGTCATGTATTCGGGCTGGCCAGAATAAGATACAGTTCGAGTGTGGTTACCTACCCATACACCGGCCGAGTATTTACTGTTCCAGCTCATCATCAGCCCATCATATTGATCGTTGGTGGTGCCGGTTTTAATGGCGTTATGCCAGCCTTTGTAACGGTGGAATTTCAAGCTATAACAATTAGTCTCGGTGCAACTACCGCCCAGGTAAGAGGCGCCCGGATCAGCCGCCATATCGTTGACTATATAGGCGCTATCTGGTTTAACCACTTGGGTTCCGGCTGGTTGAGTGAATTTGGTTAGAACGTGACCAGATGAATCAGTTACTTTTAGAATGAGAGTCTGGGGGACTGCTTTGCCGAGTCGGGCAATTGAGGCAATGCCATTAACTTGGTCAGTTAGATGCAAATAAGCACCGTCACCAATACCGGCCGAAGCGTAACACTGGGTCTCGTCGGCTTTAGAGGCTGTCGTTACATCGACGCCCGGTTTGTAGCAGCGATAGCCGTCTTTGCTGGCCATTAGCGCGTTAGTAGTGGAAATAACTTTGTTAATTGATTTTGTACGGCCACTACTGTTGTCGTTTGGCACGGCCGATAAGAAAAGCTTAACGGCAGGTACGTTGAGTGAGCCACCTAGTGCGTAACGCAAAGTTTGAGGGCCACTATAACTTCGAGTGTCATCCCACAGACAGTTTGCATTAGAATCATGCGTTGGATTACCTTTTTCGGTGCATGGATAGCCCGGTAGCGGCCCTTGAGTATCATAAACGATACTACCGGCCCCGGCATTATTGTTATTAATGAAGGTAGTGTAGGTGAACGGTTTGATGCTTGAACCTGGTGATATATTGACATCTGAGGCGTAGTTAATCTGACCGTAAACCGGATTAGAGAAGTCGACACCACCGACTAGTGCGACGACTTGGCCAGTAGCGTTATCTTCGGCCACGAAGGCAGCGTTATCAGCTCGTTGACTAGACATTTGTCTGGCTGCATCGGCCACTGACTTTTCGGCCAGATTCTGGAGATTTACATCTAGGGTAGTGATTACCTTCCAGCCGCCACGCTCGACGATTGCGGCCGGGAATTGACGCTTTAGTTGTTCTTTGGCCGCTAGTACGAAATACGGTGCCTTGATACCACTAAAGTGCGACTGGAGCTGCTTGACCTGCGATAAGACATCAACTTTCTTGGCGGCATCGGCTTGCATCTGGGTAATGTAATTCTGATCAGCCATCTGATCAAGGACATAGTGTTGACGGGCTATTAAACCGTCTTTATCGAAGGAACTAGTAGTTGCCGACGGGTTAAACCTAGTACTACTAAAGGGTGATAGATAATAAGGCGATTTAGGAATAGAAGCTAGCATAGCTGATTGGGCTAGAGTTAAATTGCTAGCATCGACTCCAAAATAGTCGCGAGCTGCCGTTTCGACGCCATAATCAACTCCACCGTACGGAGCTAAGTTTAGGTAGCCAGTTAAGATATCGTCTTTGCTATATTCACGTTCTAGTTCGACGGCTAGGATGAGTTCTTTAACCTTACGAGTTATAGTTCGGTCTTGAGTCCAACCCTCGTTTAGTTTAACCAGCTGTTGGGTAATGGTAGAGCCACCCTGAACGCTGCCACCACTGCCAAAGACATCGTGAAGCCCAGCTCGAGTGATTCCGCGGACGTCAAAGGCGCCGTGATTGTAGAAGTCTTTATCTTCTATAGCGACGGTTGCATCGCGCATATTTTTGCTCATCTTATCACCGCTGACAGGAACCCGCTTAACAGCATTATAATCTTGCCACAGAACAGTCGTGCCGTCCTTAGCGTAATAAGTTACGCTGCCACCAAAACCGCTACCGCTCAGATCTTTAATTTTAGGTAAATCTTTGCGGAAGTAAGCGAACATACCTACTAGTACTAAGAAAACAACGACCATACCGACACCGACAATCTTTAGGGCCATAATGGCACCGTCGCGACTAAACCAGTACTTAGCTAGTCGTTTGGGTTGTAGTCGGTACAAAAGTCGTCTCCAGCGCTCTTTTGGTAGAGAACTTAGGTAAGCGGCTTTACGGCGAGCCTTGGCATCACGACCAGCTTTAATCCGCTCGCCTAGCGACCGGTTGACCTTAATAGTTTTGCCACTTTTAGTTGTAAAGGTGTTTTTAACTTTACGGCTACGCCTTGAACGAGGTTTTGGGTCGGTACTCATAGATTAGATTCGTCTCTCACAACTTGACTGATAATGTACCTAGTATAGCAAATATTTGTGGATGCAAGCTTAAAAAATAAGCGCTTAAGATACTTCTATCTGTCGGTCTGGTTGTAGTTTTGATATACTCTAGTTTAGATATGACATTATCAGAAGAACTTACCTGGCGCGGTTTTGTAAACCAAACTACATATAAAGACGTTTCAGTACTAGACGGCCAGCCGATTACTTTTTATTTGGGAGTTGATCCGTCGGCCAGTAGTATGACAATTGGTAATCTGGCAATGATAATGATGGTCCGGCACTTTATAGAGAGCAGTCACAAAGCAATTTTACTAGTTGGTGGAGCTACCGGTATGATTGGTGACCCCGATGGCAAGGCCGACGAACGAAATTTAAAGACTATCGAAGAGATAGCAACGTACAAAACCGGAATCGTTGGCCAGTATAAGAGTCTCCTGGGAGACCAAGGCTTTGTGACTGTTGATAACTATGATTGGTTTAAGGATATAGATTATCTTGATTTTTTACGTGACGTTGGTAAACATGTGCCGATGCGTCAAATGCTAGGCCGGGAATTTGTCCAGACCCGTCTCAGCGAAGCTGGAAGTGGCATTAGCTATGCCGAATTTAGTTATGTTTTAATTCAGGCCTATGACTTTTTGCACCTTCACCGTGAGCTAGGGGTTAATTTGCAAGTATGTGGGGCCGATCAATGGGGTAATTGTATCGCAGGAGTCGATTTGATACGTCGGGTGACTGGCGATGAAGCTAACGTCTGGTCGGCACCGCTTGTGGTCAATAAAACTACCGGAGTTAAATTCGGTAAATCGGAGGCTGGTGCCATCTGGCTTGATGCCAATAAGACTTCTGTTAATGATTTTTACCAGTTCTGGCTAAACGTCGATGATGCTGGCGTAGAAAGCTATATCAAGATTTACACATTATTATCTAAAGAGGATGTTGATCGGACCATAGCCGAGTTTAATTCCAATCGATCTGGCCGAGTAGCCCAAAAGCGGCTGGCCTACGAAGTAACTAAACTAGTGCACGGCGTCGAATCAGCCGATACGGCTAAGGACTATGCCGAAAGCTTGCAATCATCTAACCTAGAAGAAACCGGTGAGGAAATAGTAGTTGAGGCTGGCTCGAGCATTATTGACGCGCTGGTAGCAATTGGACTAGCAACTTCTAAAAGTGATGCCCGGCAGACACTAGCGGGTGGCGGGATTTATATCAATGACAGCCAAGTAGACCGTGATTCTTTCCAGGAAAGTGACTTCAAGGACAGTGTACTGCGTCTTAGAAAAGGTAAAAAGCTCCAGAATACCCGGATTATAAAGCTACGAGGCTAGCTGGTATACTCTTAAAGTTATGACAACAATAGATACTACTTCAAACGATCATCAAAAAAATTCAGATTGGTACAACGACCCCGAACACAACTATCGTGACTACTGGAAAGGTCGTGGTTACGAAGATGCGGCCGAGCGCATGGCTATCAAGCGATTACTTGATGGTAAGCATTTCCGTCACGCTGTTGATATCGGTGGTGGCTATGGCCGGTTGTGTATTTTTCTAGAAAACTATGCCGACAAGGTAACTTTAACCGACCCGTCACAGCAACAACTCGACATTGCTAAGGACTATTTGAAAGATCATCCCGAAATTGACCGCCAAATTATGCAGGTTGAACAAATGGATTTTGCCGATGGCTCGGTCGATTTGCTGACGATTGTCCGGATTTTGCACCATATTCCCCATCCCGAGAAGGCTTTTGCCGAGATTGCTCGGGTTTTGAGCACCGATGGTTACTTCCTGATGGAGTTTGCCAATTACGGCCACGCCCGCAACCGACTAAGACATTTTTTGCGGGGCGAGGATTTACCCAAAGAGCCAGTCGATATTAGGCCAAAAGCTCATCAAACAGCTGAATATGCACCGTTTGTAAATCACAATCCGTTAACGATTAAAAAGCAACTTAAAGAAGCTGGGCTAGAGGTGAAACGTATTTTGTCTGTCTCTAACCTGCGTAGTCCAGCCCTCAAAAAGATTGTGCCGCACAACCTAATGCTAGCCGTCGAGGGTATCTTGCAGCCAGCCCTATCACGAGTCTATTTTGGACCATCAGTCTTCTTTCTGATTCATAAAGCAAAATAGCTGTCTACTTTAGGTGTCTTTAGGGATTCTCTAGTATTTAAATAAGAAGTGATTGCCTAGAGGAGTTTCAGGGCTGATCGGATGTCCGTAACTCGGATAACCGCTGGGTGGTAGTGGAAAGCGTTTGTTGAGACAAACTTGCCGACAACATATATCTTTGGCTTACCAATCTGAATAAAGCTAGCTAGAGCAGCGCCGAGCTCAGTTGATAGACCAGCTCCTACCTCTGGACTGGATAAGTAAATAAATACATCAGATTTAATTACCCCGTCAAGGTCTTCTTTAGAATAGGTACCAGCTTCGTCAGGGTGTTCATTATATGGTTTAACGTTTTGATGCTTCGTCCAGTCGGCGGTAATAGTATGTCCTTTGGCGATTAGTTTGGCGTATAAGTCTTGAACTAAGGCTTTTTCCGTAAAGCGGGCAGCCACATATATATTCATATACCACAGTCTAGCAGCTATACTAGATATAATGGATATGAAGAGTGAAATTACGTTTGTTAAGGGTGTCGGGCCGGAAATGGCCAGGAAAATGGCGGTTTTGGGTGTTCACACCGTAGCTGAACTGATTGATTATTATCCGAGGCGTTACGAAGATTATTCGGTGTTGATGCCAATTGCTAAGCTTAGACCTGGCCCCGTGTCGGTCAAAGCGGTTATTAAACAGGCGTCGGGTCGCTATGTCCGCCGCGGTATGCATATCACGGAGGCTATAGCTAGTGACATATCGGGCAGTGTGCGGATAGTTTGGTTTAATCAGCCCTACCGAGCAGCTGGCCTTAAAACCGGGCAGGAATATTATATATCTGGCGAGTATGAGCTTAGTCACCAGCGGTTTCAACTAATGAATCCAAGTGCCGAGCTAGTCAGCGACTTCCCGATAAATACCGCCCGAATCGTACCGATATATCACGAGACCAAGGGACTTAGTAGTAAGCAAATTCGTCGAGCAATCGGTGCCTGCAAGAGCCTGATTGATTCATTGCCAGAGACGTTACCTAGCTGGATTATTGAAGAGAATAAACTAATGTCGAGAGCTGAGGCGGTTCTAGCTATACATTTTCCAGAATCGGCTGAACACTTAGCTGAGGCTAAGCGCCGTTTGGGTTTTGAAGAAGTTTTTGAACTGAGTCTGGCCAGTTTACTCAATAAGCAAGAACTAGCAGCCGACAAGTCGCTAGCAGTCCCGTTCGACGAGCAGCTAGCTAAGGATTTTGTAGCTGGCCTGCCATTTAAATTAACTGATGGTCAGCGGCGCTGTGTTTGGCGAATCTATCTAGATTTACAGGCCGAACGCCCGATGAATCGTCTGGTCGAGGGCGATGTTGGTTCTGGCAAGACAGTGGTTGCTGCTATGGCGGCATTGATGGTAATAGCCAAGGGAATGCAGGTGGCCTTTATGGCGCCGACTGAACTGCTGGCTCGCCAGCACGCCGATACTATTTATAAGTTGCTTCAACCGCTTGGTATGCAGAACCAAGTTACTTTGTTGGTAGGCGGCCTTTCGTCGCAGGCCAAACTAAAGGCTCAGGCTGCTATTAAAGTCGGTGATGCCAGGTTTATTGTTGGTACGCACGCCCTAATTCAAGATAAAGTCGATATGAAAAAGCTCGGTCTAGTAATTGTTGATGAACAGCATCGTTTTGGGGTTGAGCAACGTAAGAAATTGATGGTCAAAGCTGGTCATATGCCGCATTTGTTATCCCTGACGGCTACGCCGATACCGCGCAGTCTGGCGCTAACACTTTATGGTGAACTAGATGTGTCGATTCTGGACGAAAAGCCAGCTGGCCGCCAACCGATTGTAACCGAAATTTGCTCACCGAATTCACGGGCTCAACTCTACGATAAGATTAAGCTTGAACTGGCGGCTGGCCGCCAAATGTTTGTAGTCTGCCCAATAATTACTGAATCGGCCGTTCTGGAGGCTAATTCGGCTGAGAAGATATATGATCAGTTTCTTAAAAAGGATTTTAAAGAGTTTAGAGTGGGTTTGATGCACGGTCGCCTAAAAGCTGATGACAGGAACCAGACCATGGAGAAGTTTGTAGCCGGGGAATTGGATATTCTAGTTTCAACAACTGTTATCGAGGTTGGCGTCGACGTGCCCAATGCCACCGTTATGCTAATAGAGGCGGCTGAACGATTTGGCCTGGCCCAGATGCACCAGTTACGCGGTCGGGTTGGCCGGGGCGAGAGTCAGGGTTTCTGCTATTTAATGACGAGCGATAGCAAAGCACCTAGTCGACGGCTCCGAGCGCTCGAAAGCAGTCAGGATGGCTTTAAATTGGCTGAATATGATCTGGAGCTGCGTGGTCCGGGAGCAATTTATGGTCAGACCCAGCACGGTGAACTCGACCTCAGGGTTGCCAAGCTCTCAGATGTAAAACTGATTGCCTTAGCCCGCGGGGCAGCAGCCGAGTTTATCGAAAAAGGCGATAATCTGCTACAATACAAGCAATTGAACGACCACATAATCCGTCTTCGGGCCGTTACAAATTTAAACTAACAATGAATTTTAGATTTTGCGATTTTAACTTTTTTGCTTACCAGCGTGGGAGTCTTATTTAATGTATGCCGGTACGACTTTAACTAAGTGGTCTGGTGCAGTTTTTGGGGCCCACCAGAAGATTGACCGGGTTGCTCGGCACAACCTTGATGTCTTATTGGTTGGCCGGGCTAATGGCTTCCCGAGGTCTCAAGAAATTCTGCGATTTGAAGGCAAGGATGGGCCAGATGGCATAAAGCGTAAAACTCCGGCCCAGGGAGAACCTTGGCATTATTTTGATCCATATGATCCCAAAGACAATGGTTTGGTTGTAATAATTGAGTATCACTACAAAGAGCTGACTAAGGCGCTTAAGGACCGCAACCGAGCCCGGGCATCGTTCGAGGCTGCCTGGTTATCCCATGCCATAGTCGATGGCCTGACACCGGCCCACCACTATCCATATGAGGCAGAATTGACCAAACTACGAGGTGGTGAAGGCATCGAGACGAGGACATCTGTTAAAGAGAAATTGATCATGCACGGTGATACCCGCATGCAACAGCTTGGTAATAATTGGAAAATGTGGGGCCCAAAGGGCTTATTAACAACCCATGGTTTATTCGAATTCGGGGTGGCTAGCATAATTGCGCCACTCAAACTTACGGCTGGGCGACCGTCGGATGAGGACTTGGCAGAGTTGGTCGGCAAAGGCTTGCCGCGTTTATTCCGTGAAAAGGCCATCGAAATAGCCGATAAAAATATGTATATAGAGTTTTATAAGCGAGGTTGGACAGTCAAACTGGCCCGCCAGGTCCGCCGAGAACTAGCACCGATGATAGTTGATATGGTCACTCTGGCGTGGTATGGAGCCCTACGCGACAGTCAAGAGACCACTAAAAAATGAGAGTTATAGCTGGTCGACTAGGTGGGCGCCAGTTTGATGGTCCGCGCGGTAATCGCACACATCCAATGAGTGAAAAGGCTCGCGGTGCTATTTTTAATGCTCTCGGCGACATTGAGGGGTTAACGGTGTTAGATACATATTCGGGAACTGGGGCACTTAGCATCGAGTCCATCAGTCGTGGGGCAGCTAGTGCGACGGCTATCGAAAAAGATACCGACGCTACAAAAACCATTGCAGCCAATATTACTACTCTAGGTCTTGAGGATTCGATAACACTTCTTCATAAAAACGTCAGCGGCTGGTCGCGCAATAATCAGGCCAAGCAGTACGATATTGTGATGGCCGATCCACCTTATACCGATATCCGCCCAAATGTTATCGAACGGCTAGCCGGTCACGTCAAGACTAGCGGGATTCTTGTATTATCATGGCCAGGCAGCGAAGCCGTCCGTCAGCTCAAGAATCTCGAAGTTATTCTCCATAAATCTTACGGCGACATTCAATTAGTTTTTTACAAAAAGACTCATTAAGATTATTTTCGGTTATTGACCGTCAAACAGTAGTGAACACTTAAACGATTTGCATGATATCTGTTATCTTTAACCAAATTTAGCCTGATGCGTGGAGTTTCATTACCTCATTTAGAGTATAATTACAGAGTTATGAAAGTTAGTGCGATATTAGTTCTTGGGGGTGGAATTACTAGCGAGGGGACCTTAACTAGAGGGTCAATGGCGCCAGTCAGACTTGCGGTCGAACGCTTTAATGAGATTAAGCCGACTTGGCTAATTATGTCGGGCGGGTTTAGTTATAAGGCAGATTTCCGACCGGCTATTAGCGAGGCTCAAGCAATGAAAGATTACGCCGTTAGTCTCGGGGTTCTACCTGATAAAATCCTAACCGAAGCTGAATCAAAAAATACGTTTGGTAATATATTGTTTACTAAGTTAAACTTGCTGGAGCCTCTGAAGATCTACGATATATTAGTAATTGGTACCCCAGGGCATTCAAATGAACGGCTTGAGTATGTCTTAGCAAAGGTATTAGGGAATAGCTACAACTACAATATCGAGATTGAGCATATAGCCGGAATATTATATGAAGATAGAGAGCTTGCTTCGATTAAAAAGACCCGCTTGGCTTTTGATGACGTAGCTAATGGCAACAGTGCAGAACTGTATCGTCGGCTAAGAAAATTCCACCGGGCATATAAAAGCTAGTCTTTTGCGACTAAAAACGTTAAAATAGCATGGTTGCAACTTAAAATCATGCGGATGTGGTGGAATGGTAGACACGCTAGCTTTAGGAGCTAGTGCAGCAATGCGTGGAGGTTCAAGTCCTCTCATCCGCACCAATTATTATGAAGTAAAGTGATCAGATATCTTAATGGCTTAATCCGGAGGTAGCTGGTCACTTTTTGTTATTTGTAGAGATCTAACCGACTTACGAGAGTCTTGTTTTCAGCTATGACTTTTATGTCTGGCTAATATATACTGTGGCTAAATGCGGCCGATACAAAAACTGTTACTCCTTAGCAATTATATAAATTTATTTGGCTTTGCGCTGTTTTCGCCACTCTACGCTCTATTTGCGCTTGATATTGGGGCTGGAGCTTTTCAAACCGGTATTGCCTATGGGCTTTACGTGGGCCTGGCGGGAGTACTCATAATTGTTCTGGGCAAACTTGAGGATGGATCGAAGCACAAGCGTAAGCTGGTGGTCTTCGGCTATTTTTGGCTAGCTTTTGCATCACTACTATTTCTGCTAGTCAAGAGCCCAACGAGCCTCTACGTCGTCCAGGCGATTAATGCCATTGGACAAGGTATCTTAATCCCCGCCTGGAAAGCCACCTATTCGCATTATGAAGATAAAGGCAAAGAAGCTAGTGAGTGGTCGTTCTTTGATGGCGGAAATATGATATTTACAGCGGTAGCGGCTGTAATTGGTGGATATTTGGTGAAGCTGTATGGTTTCCACATTATTTTTATACTGATGTTTATAATCCAGTTCTCTGCGGCGATTCTATCGTTAAGATTAATGAAACTAGCTCGCAAAAATAGTTACTAGGTCATTCTTTAACTCAGTGTATTGATTGTCTTGTTTAGATTAATCGTGCACAATATCCACTGATTACTAATTGCATATTAATTATCAAATTCGATAATATCTCAGATGAACAATCGTATAGGGTAAATGATTAGCTCATCTAGGATTGATATCCTCACTAATCTGATACAATTTAAATACAATGACTCTTTCGACACAACCATATAAGGGTGCGCGGGATTTCTACCCGGAAGACAAACGGATTCAAAAGTATATTTTTGATGTGATGCGCCAAACTGCTGAACGGTTTGGTTACGAAGAGTACGACGCCCCGATTTTGGAGCCACTAGAGTTGTATTTGGCCAAAAGTAGTGAGGAAATCGTTAGCGAGCAGACCTACACCTTTGAAGACCGTGGTGGTCGCCAAGTCGTAATTAGGCCCGAGATGACCCCAACTGTCAGTCGAATGATTGCGGCCAGGCGTCAGGAGCTGCCGTACCCGATGCGCCTATATAGTATTCCTAACTTATGGCGCTACGAGAGGCCACAGAAAGGTCGGCTCCGCGAACACTGGCAACTGAATGTTGATATCTTCGGTGTAGGCGGCAATGAGGCCGAGCATGAAATTATCCAGCTGGCCGATCAGATTATGCGTAACTATGGTGCTAAACAAGATATGTACACCATTCGGCTGAATAGCCGTAAGTTGATCGATTATTTGCTTGGTGACTATTTAGGATTGAGTGATGTACAAAGACAAACTATGGTCCGATTAATTGATCGGATGCACAAAATGGACCACTCCGCTTTTATAGCTCAAACCGATGCCATATTTACTCCGAGTCAGAAGGATAGTGGCCTGAGTGAACGGTTGATTAATCTCTTGGCCGCCAAACGAATTGATGATCTGCCCGAAGATGCCCAACATCAAGCGAGTGTTGTGGAGCTCCAGAATCTGTTACAGATGTTAGATAGTTCGCGGATTAAAAACGCTGTGTTTGATATTAGTCTAATGCGTGGTTTTGATTATTACACCGATATCGTGTTTGAAGTCTTTGATAACGACCCAGAGAACAACCGAAGCATGTTTGGTGGCGGCCGTTACGACGGTCTAGTCGGCTTATTTGGAGTCGAACCAGTGGCAACGGTTGGCTTTGGTATGGGCGATGTAACCCTTAAGAACTTTTTAGAATCTCACAATCTGTTGCCGGGATTACCACCCGAAACCGACGCTTATGTAATCTTGATAGGTGAAGCTATGTATGACAAGGTACAGCCTACTCTAGCTAATATGCGCCGAATGGGGCTGAACCTGGCCGTTGATACGACAGGGCGCAACATCGATAAACAGATCAAGACAGCCGATAAAAAAGGTATTGAACACGTTATATTTATTGGTGAGGCTGAGCTAGCTGAAGATAGATTTAAGCTGAAGAATCTGCGTAGTGGTGAAGAAGAAACGCACAGCGCCGAACGGCTAGTCAGTATTTTAAAAGACCACCGGGTCAAGCCTAAGCCCACGGATGACAGCGCCTAATCACGCGCTAACAGGAGCTCTGGTTGGCTTAGTAATTGAGAATCCATGGCTTGCCATGCCGCTTGCCTTCATCTCGCATTTTGTCTGTGATGCTGTGCCGCATTATGATCCACCAATCGAAGATGGAGTAAAGCGGCTTGATTCTAAACGGTTTTTGAACGAATTAATCCTGAGCGGTCTAATTTGTCTATTGATTGTGTTAGTTTTGGCGCTAACCCGACCACGTAATTGGGTATTAGCGATTGTTTGTGCTTTTTTGGCAACCAGCCCGGATTTGTTTTGGATACCCCGATTTGTTCAGGTCAAGAGAACTCATACCGACAAACCGCCACGTGGTTGGTTTCTTAGATTTCACAGTTTTATCCAGTGGCAGACTGGTCCAAAACTAATCTGGCTGGAGCTTGTCTGGTTTGTCGGCTTTAGTGCACTTATAACCTTGCGCCTCTAGAAATCAGAGTTTACATCTGTTATAGTGGCTAGTTATGCAAATCACTAAAAAGAATTTATCAGATACTAAAGTAGAATTAACTATAATTGCTGACGCCGAGTTATTGGCTGACATTAAGCAGGGAGTACTAAAAAGCCTTTCTAATGAAGTTAGCTTAAGTGGCTTTCGCAAAGGCCACGCACCCCTAAACCTAGTCGAAAAGGCTGTTGATCAGAGCTTGTTACAACGTAACTTTTTGGATGAGGCTATAAATCAGATGTATACCAAGGCCGCTACCGAGCAGAGACTACGCCCTGTTGACCAGCCAGAGGTTGATGTTACTAAATTTGTGCCTTTCACTACCCTAGAAATTACTGCCAAGGTCGAAGCTGTTGGCGATGTATCTCTGCCAGATTACACGAAAATCAAATTAGAAAAACCCAAGGTTGAAGTTACGCGGGCCGAAATCGATGCAGTCTTAAATGATCTGAAGACCCGTGAGGCAGCCAAGACAGAAGTTAAGCGACCATCCAAAGATGGTGATCAGGTAACGATTGACTTCTCTGGAACTGATACTAGGACTAAACAGCCAGTGCCTGGAGCTGATGGCAAGGATTATCCGTTGATTTTGGGAAGTAATAACTTTATTCCCGGTTTCGAGCCAAGGTTAATTGGCCTTAAAGCCGGCAAGGAAACGACCTTCGATATCATATTCCCGAAAGATTATAACGTAGCTTCGCTCCAAGATAAGAAGGTTACTTTTAAGGTAACTGTCAAAAAAGTTGAATCGGTAACGCCGTCTAAATTGGATGATAACTTTGCTGGTAAAGTCGGGCCGTTTAAAACCATGACTGAACTCAGTGAGGACATTAAGAAACAATTACTGGCCGAGAAAACTAACCAGAATGAACGTGATTACGAGAATCGCTTACTGAAGATGATTGCCGATAAAACTAAGGTCTCTATTCCTAAATCACTAATCGACAGCGAAATTGACCGCATGGAGGCTGAGGAGAAACGCAATCTAGTTTACCGTGGCCAGACCTGGCAGGAACATCTTGATGCCGATGGCGTAACCGAAGAAGAGCACCACGAAAGGCAGCGTGAGCAAGCTACTAGCCGAGTTAAGACTGGTCTCGTCCTTGGTGAAGTAGCCGAAAAAGAAGAAATTAAGGTATCGGCCGACGAACTGGAGCTTCGGATGAAACTATTGAAAGGCCAATATACCGATAAGCAAATGCAAGCCGAGCTAAATAAGCCAGAAGCCCGCCAGGATATTCTAAATCGTTTGGTAACCGAAAAGACCATTGCAGTCCTAGTTGGATATGCTTCGTAATTGGAAATTGATTAAATGAGTTTAGAAAGCTGGACCCGAGAGAAAATGTTTATGATAGGCGTTTGGCTGGATCGAGAGACTGATGCTCCACCGTATTCTGTGAGTGAGCATGATCGACTTAACCGCGGTATAGGTGAAGTTATTATGTCCCCCAGGACTGTCCAACAATTCGGGGTAAATATTGAGTACGCAAAAATCCGCTCAGAAGCTGAACCTAGAAAGTAATAGAATAATTAGCACTCTGGGTTGACGAGTGCCAATTCGTAGCGTAATATTAATCTCATGAATCCAGAGTCAAAAATTGTCAGAAAGAAACTCGGTCGGAGCATATTCTCGCCAGAAGTCTTTTCTAACTTTTTTGACATATTAATGTGGTGGAGGTAATTAGTAATATTTTATGCCTAATAAGCTCAAGTTTAACCACCGCATCAAAGGTATTATTGGCGCTCTAATGGATCTAGTTTTAATTACTTGGAGGTAAATGATATGAGTGTACTTATTCCAACAGTTATCGAGAGTGAAGGTCGCTACGAACGGGCCTATGATATTTATAGCCGACTACTTAAAGATCGAATTATATTCCTAGGGAGTGACGTTAACGAGGCAGTTGCCAACACAATTGTGGCCCAACTGCTCTTTTTGCAGTCCCAAGATGCTAAAAAAGACATATATCTGTATATTAATAGCCCTGGTGGCAGTGTTTATGATGCTCTGGCTATCTATGACACTATGCAGTACGTAACTAATGATATTCAAACCGTCGGGATTGGTATGCAAGCCTCAGCTGCTGCTTTTTTGCTGTCGAGTGGTACTAAGGGTAAGCGCTTTTTGCTGCCCAATAGCACTGTTATGATCCACCAGCCGTCATCTGGTACACGTGGTAAGGTAACTGATCAAGAGATTGACCTCAAGGAATCATTACGCGTCAAACAGCTTCTAGAAGGTATGATGGCGAGCAATACTGGCCAAAAACTAGCCAAGATTCACGAAGATATGGAGCGTGACCGCTGGATGACCGCCGACGAAGCCCAAAAATACGGCCTAGTCGATAAAGTTATATCAGATATTACAGTTCCTCAAAAAGCTGGTTAAAAATAGCGGTCAGATAGACCACTTAGGGGGTAAAGCCTGCTACATGTCTTCAGGACGCGTTATGTAGCCATTTTTCGAGATAAGTTCGTTTAAATTGACCACATAACTACCTGGTACTTACGGTAATAGACTATTTATAATCGTCATGATTGGGTCTGGTTATGTATTTTTATATTACTTTACCCACATAACTTGCGGTGGTATTATTGGCCTATAAGCATAACCAGTCAAAAACACTGAAGGGCCAAAACTAAATGTCATCAATCTCGCTAGCTGTACGTAAACATACTAAGTTATTTATTCTAACTATACTTCTTTCGGTGGGCACAACGCTACTGGCGTCACCGGTGTCACATGCTGCTGATCCAGGTTACGTTCACGATGGAGCCTGTACACCAGCCGAGGAATCTGGAAGAGACCGAGATAAGACTGTTGCACTTGACTTCCAGGACAGTGACGGCGTAGTACAGTATTGCTATCTTGGTGGGGGCGGTTATCTAATAACCCTCCCGACTCCGACGCGTGATGGTTACACTTTTGTTGGTTGGGGTATGACTGCGAATAGTACTTTTGGTGATCCAGGTGGCTATACTGAACATGTTGGCAATGAAACATTTTATGCAATCTGGGGCACCACTAATGTTACGGTTACATTTGACGGCCAGGGTGGTACTGTACCAGCTCCCATTGTAGGAGCACCTAATGCTACATCGTCGACAGATCATGGTGATTTAACAGTGCTTAAATATCCCACCACAACTCGGACCGGCTATATATTCAGTGGCTGGAATACGGCTGCCGACGGATCGGGTACGGCATACAGCACTTCGGATTTTGTAAATGTTATGCCTGCTACTAGCGAAACGCTCTATGCCCAGTGGACCACACCGCCCCCTAGTCCGACGCTGACCTTTAATACCGAAGGCGGTACCGGCGGGGCATCGCTAAATGCTACCGAGTTTGTTTCTGATAGCAAAATATTATTCAATCAGGCTTATCTACCTAGCAAAAGCGGCAGTGTTTTCATAGGCTGGAATACCGCAGTAGATGGCAGTGGCACGCTGTATGCACTTAATAGTAGCTACACTATGCCAGCTACGAGCGTTACTCTATATGCTGTCTACCGTAGTCTACCTAATGGCGGTGATGTAAATGATGACGGATCAGTGGATAGTAGTCAGACCAACGTTGATTCATTCGTGAACCCCGTGACTAAACAATTTGCAGCGGTCACAGTAAGTGATAACACTTGTAGCCTTAGTAATGTAAATTCTATTAGCGCCGCGAGTGGGGCTGATAGCGGTTACAGTTACCCAATGGGTTTAATTAACTTTAATGTTACCTGCGGTACCCCAGGCTTTACGACGACAGTTAAACAATATTTTTACACACCGCCAGCTGGGGATTTTGTACTGCGTAAATATATAAATGGAAAGTACGAAAATGTACCCGGTGCGACTATTTCTAGAGAAACGATTGGTGGGCAATCAGTAATGGTGGCTAGTTACCAAGTGACTGATGGTGGTGCGCTTGATGAAGATGGAGTAGTTAATGGTGTAATAATTGACCCAGCTGGACCAGCCCTTGTTAATAATGGTGTTAAATCGGATCCAAATGGTGGAACGCCTGATACTAGCTATGGTAAACCTGCTAATCACTTGTCAGAAATTACCGTGCTAGCGGCGGTAGCTGGTTTGTTCACTGTTACTGGTTGGATGATCCTCAGTCGGAAAACTCACGCCAAGCATTGATAGAAATAGTCAAGTTATATTTTAGGTGTTGACGTAGTAGAATTTACTGCGTATACTAGCTAACAAGAAGTAGTGTAAGTTGGGCTGTGCTGCTACTGGTCAAGAGCAGTTTAAGCACCAAAACCCCCATACTTAGTTGTCTTCGCGTAAGTAAAATTGTAAAAATAAATCCCAAATCAAAATAGTAAGAAACTGAGATGCGTTAGTGTTTTGGCGATGCTAGTGCGGTAAACAGGCGTCTTTTATTTTAATTTTTGGGAGTATTAGTCACTAATAAGAAGGGGTATTACTTTTAGTATGGCGAAACAAGATGTACAAGCAAAGAAGAACGCACGAGTCTATTACACATCGAAAGATGAAGCGCTCGAACTACCAAATCTAATAGATCATCAGAATAAATCGTTCCAGTGGTTTGTTGATGAAGGTTTAGGCGAATTACTAGCCGAAATTAGTCCGATTGACGATTATACAAATACAAAATTAAGCTTACGGTTTAAAGATTATCATTTTGAAGACCCCAAAACGACCGAAAAAGAAGCTCGAGAGAATAATGTTAGCTATGATGCCCCACTTAAGGCAACCGTTGAGCTAACTAACAAAGTTACTGGAGAAGTTAAGGAACACGAAATTTACCTAGGCGACTTCCCATGGATGACTAAGCGCGGTACCTTTATTATTAACGGCGCTGAACGAGTCGTCGTTAGCCAGTTAATTCGTAGTAGTGGTGTATTTTATAGCGCTGAACTGCACGGGACTCGTCGTATCTATAGCGCTAAAGTTATCCCAGGCCGAGGTGCTTGGATGGAATTTGAGACGTCGGCTAACGGAGCTTTGTTTGTTAAGATCGACCGTAAGCGCAAAATCCCTGTTACAACTTTGCTACGTGCGCTCGGCATGACTAACGAACAGATGAAGGAGGCTTTCAAGCACGTCGATCAGGGAAAGCTCAATTACATCGACGCTACCTTCGAAAAAGATCCTTCTAAGGGGCACTCCGAGGCCTTGATTGAGGTCTATCGTCGTCTACGCCCAGGTGATCTGGCGACTGTTGATAACGCCCGATCATTGTTAGAAAACATGTTTTACAACTTTAAGCGCTTTGATTTTAGCCGGGTTGGCCGCTACAAAATTAACAAGCGTTTGAATATAGATATTCCTAACACTATCGAAAACCGAATTATGCGCCTAGAAGATTTAGTGGCGATTATCGCCGAGATGATTCGTTTAGATGTCACTCAAGAGGCTCCTGATGATATTGATAGTCTGTCTAACCGCCGTATCAAGATGGTTGGGGAGCTGGTTCAGCGTCAGTTCCGAATTGGCTTACTGCGGATGGTTCGTAACACCCAAGACCGCATGAGTATGAGCGAGATCGAAACTGTTAGCCCTGGCCAACTTATTAATGCCCGACCAGTTGTAGCAGCGGTTCGTGAATTCTTTGCTAGTTCTCAACTGTCTCAGTTCATGGACCAAATTAACCCACTGTCTGAGCTAGCTCACAAACGTCGTTTGTCGTCGATGGGTCCAGGTGGACTGAGCCGCGAACGAGCCGGTTTTGAAGTTCGTGATGCTCACGCTACTCACTACGGTCGGATTTGTGCGGTTGAGACACCAGAAGGTGCCAACGTTGGTCTAGTCTTAAACCTAGCTAACTTTGCTCGAATTAATGAATATGGTTTTATAGAAACTCCTTATCGCAAAGTTGTTGGTAGTGTGACCGCTAAAGATTCAGTTGGTCATATTGCCAGAGTTGATTTAGAAGATAAAGACGGTAAAGTAATAGTTAAGGCCGGCAAGACTATAACTAAAGATGATGCTGACAAACTAGCTAAAGTAACCAAGCAAATCACCTGGCCAGTTCGGGCTCAAGTGACCAACGAAGTTGCATATCTTGATGCTGCCGATGAGGATTCAGCCATAATTGCTGGAGCCGGTTTACCAACTGACAAAGATGGTTACTTCTTAGATGAGCGGGTTAGTGCCCGTAGTAATCGTCACTCCAGTGAGTTTGACGCTAATGATGTAACGCACATGGATGCCGCCCGAAACCAGATTATTGGTACGACAGCCGGTCTGATTCCATTTATCGAGAAAAACTATGTTTATCGAGCCCTAATGGGTTCTAACCAGCAACGACAGGCCGTGCCACTAATCGCGCCGCAGTCGCCAATTGTTGGTACTGGTCTAGAACCAGTTGTGGCTCGTAA
>JBDTES010000008.1:0-5483 GCA_039922435.1 Saccharimonadales bacterium (SeqCode) | reverse complement strand
GACCACTTCAATCTACATTTAAAAGAATGTGAGTTTAGGTATAATATGCGACATGAAGATATGTATCACAAACTACTCGAAATACTACGAAAGGATGCTCAGAGCTAGGCTAAACTAGTCTTGAACCTTCTTTATAATAATCGCTTCGATACTCACAATATGCGCATATTAATACCATTACTAAGTTATGTAAAGATGCAAATTTATGGTGTGGCCCACTCCCCCAGTAACTTAGAGCAGGCTTATATGATTTCTAGTTAGTTGATTAGGTGTTTAAGCAACGAAGTTAGATTACTGTAGTAGACGGCTTTGCGCCAAAGACATCGGCTGGAGCGTACCGCAATCTACCGCTAACCTTCAAAATCGCGTCTGCTATTTCAGATCGCTCGGCTCCATCCTGAATCATGTCCGGTTCGCCCAAGTAATCGTTTATTTTCTCTAGAGCATGTTCAACACCCCACGCCGCGTCAAGCGCAGTGTGAAATTCTGACTTCTCTTCTGGTGTACCAGAAAATGCACGCATAGCTAACTTAGGAGACACTTGGTGTTTGCCTCTTGTAAGGAGCGTTTCTAGCAGTTGCCGTTCTTCTCTGTAAACTCCACGCCCTATTAGCCTGTCCCGCCGACGGTCTGGCGAAATCACTAACGGCCAACCATCTTTAATGACTAGTGCCATATGCTCCGCTAAAGCCTCGTTAATCCAGTGGGCGCTCATAGGTTCTTGGTCAGCATCGTCGTCAAGCGAGTTCATGGCGACAACATAGTGTACTAGTTCGTGGGGTAGGGTATCTTTAATATTCTCGATGACAGCAGATTCACGTTCGGCTTCCGTTTTGCCAACTCCTTGGGAGATTATAATATCTTCAGTCCCCTCTTCGCCATATCGTCCACCGATGCCTTTAGCGTCAGTTCGAAAGACATCACCTATATAGACAGAAGCACCGTCAAACTGAGCACTTTGGCTAACCCAGCCGCTTGATTTCCCCTTGTTAAGGCCATGGTTAAACATACTCGCAGTCTGTTCGACGCAGCCCTTTACTCTATCCGACTCAGTTTGCTGTTTTAGCGTGGAGTATTGCCATTGCAAGAAGTTCATTAGTTGAGCGTCTGACGAGTAGTTGGCGAGCCAATCGACCCAACCAACACCCTCTGGTTTATGGCTCTTTATGAAGTCTGGAGCAAACAACTCGATATAAAGGTCGGCTATTTTGACTTGTGCAGGGTTATTCAGCATATCTGATAGTTCGCCGCGCGGCAGTTCTACCTCTTCCATTGCTACTGTGAGTTCATCGGTAAGTTCGTCATGATCATCTCCGGCAATAGCTATCTGTCCAACGCTAGTTACATAATCCACGGACGAATTGTAGTTTTCCACCTGCTCTACGCCAAGGTTCCAGCTATCTATACCGTCATTTAGGCAATCATATGATGGCGGTTGTACAGAATCAGATAAATCGTGAATAGCTGCTGCTTCCAATGTCATGTACATACTTTAGCATATTAATGGTAATAACACAAGCAATCGTATTCATTCACCACCTTTGCAACACCTGAAGTCCGGCTGCTCTACACTGTAAGGACTACTAAACCTAAACAGTAGAACAGTCGTATGCGCTATTCTAGCAATCCTTTACTGTCTAAAGCGAGAGCCAGATTAGTGGTAGTAGTGACGTGATTCTGGACAATATCCTTAGACTAAGCTGGTGACCGACTTACCACTTGATAATAACTGGTCTAGTTGTGATTGTGGGAATGGAAATAATTTGTGATTAAGGCAACGTATGGGTCGTCTTTGAGGTCCAACACATCTAGGCTACCAAGTGGTATGGTGAAGTCCATCTCTTTGTCACCTTTTATCCCATAAAGTAGGCAGATAGCATGGAGACTAGAAGTTATGCCGTAGCTATCGTACCTGGTGGCGTCTAGAATGACGCCGGGTAAGTGATCGTGAACGACTAGATGCGTAATAGCTTGACCGTCGTCGTGGCGAATCTCAACGGCAGTTTTGTCGTTCCAAATTGTCTTATGTAGCTCGATTAATTCCTGCGTGAACGGTGCTAGCTCGGTCGTAGTTAGCCGAGGGCTGGTAACGGGCTCTATCTTTGGCTGGGCTAGCTCAAACATAGTTAGATTATAAGAGCTTGGTGATATTTAACAAGCCGACTATTCGGTGGTGGCGCCTTCGAAATCGGCTTCGGCAGCTTCGGCCTCGGTGCGGGCTGGGCGGACGATGCCATCTTTGTGGTGGGGTGGGCTGTACAAGGTATAGAGTTTTAGAGCTTCGGTCTCTGAGGTATTAACGACGTTGTGTCGGGCGCCGGCCGGTACGATAATGGCGCTACCAATACCAACCTCATATTCATTGTCATCTATAACTACTTTGCCCTGGCCGGCCTCGAACCGGAAGAATTGATCGTTGTCGTCGTGGACCTCCAAGCCAATTGCACTGCTGGCTGGCAAACTCATTAGTACTAACTGAGTGTGGTGGCCAGTGTATAGTACACGGCGAAAATCGGTGTTATTCAGGGTAGCTTGTCCGATGTTTAATGTAAATCCGTTCATAACTAAACTCCTTTATTAAAATTATTAATAGCGGCGCAGGGCCTTTGGCTGGTCTAGAAAGTCGTAGGCACCGATTTCGACCGGAATAATTTGGCCACCCTGCTGCTTAATAGTTGTAACTAGTGGCTCGACAGTTTCGATATCGTCCGGTAAATCGATAACCAGCGATGTATTATCGCCCGGTTGAACACTATCTTTGGTTAGGCGATAAGCTGGCAAATAGAGGCTTTCGATACTAGCCCCACCAGCGCTAGTGGCTAGTTCGGTGATCTCGCTTAAGCCGACTGCCACAAACTTGGGCGCGGCACTGGCCAGACGTGAGACTGAGGTCTCCTGGCGACCATTAAAATACTCTTGGAGGAGCTTGGCTGAGGCACTATAGAGTTCGGTCGGGTTAAACCGCTCAGCACTCCCCTCATAGCTGCTAGGTAAAATATTTTTGTATGTTAATAGACTGCGCAAATTACCGGTTCGGTTTGGGGTGCCAGCTAGTAGTAATGGCGAATGATGACCAACTAGTAATTTATCGACAGCGCTGGCCACCTTTTTAAGATAGCGGCGAGCTTCTTCGCTAACGGTATCTTCTGGAGAATGGCCATGGAAGGCGTAGTCGCCTCCGGGGTGGTGCTGTAGATGCTTACTGTATTCGTCTTTGCCGACTTCGTCAGAGAGAGATAATGGCATTTTATCCTGACCTATATCAGCTAATTCACTGTGGGCACCGAGGAATAGCCGGGGCGTCGTAAAATTCAAATCGAGTACGTAGAACCGGGTCGAGGCGGCCTCCATAATAATTAACGGGCTAACTACGTAATGATCAGTAATATATTCGGCTTCTTCAACCTCGAATGGTAGTTTAAAGTAGTCGACCCCTTGGGCGCTACAAAATACAGCCAAACCATGGTCCTGGTATTTCCAGAAGGTTAGATTGGCCAGTAGGTCGTCTAATTGCTCGAGAGCTTTATCTAGTTCGGTGCCGTTATAGTTGACGTGATGCCGAACTCGCTTAATGGCGTTCTTAAAACGAATCTGATCGGCCGTTAGATTGTCGGGAGTACTTTTGGGGTGGGTTGGTAGATAGATTGAGACAACCAGGCCTGGCTTCTTATCTTTTAGTAGCTTGGTAAGTAATTCTTCGGCTTTGTCCATGGAGCTCCCCTCTTATAATTAGTAAAATTCAGAAGTGACCCGTCTAGGCGTGCGCTGTTACGGCTGGCGGCTACACGTTTAATGGTACTGTATTGCTAGGCTTGGCGCTGTAAGTTTTTGTATTGTCAGGCAGGAGTATTCGACTAATCTGCCTATGAGTAGTACTGAAAAGACTTACATAATTAATTATATAATCCAGTCCAATGCTATCTGTTATTTTGTGGCAGGCTTGGGTGTTGGTGGGGTTTTATAATTTTGCGAGATAGGAATGATACGATTCGGCGGGGTGGACGGTGGCGCAGCAAAATATAACCTATCACAGCGCTGACAATTGATGACACAAGAATGCTGAGCTTAGCTGCCCCAGCTAGACTGCTGCTGGCCCCAAAAGTTACGTCGGTGATTAAAACTGAAACTGTAAAGCCGATTCCGGCCAAGAAGCCAACCCCGATAATTTGGAACCAGAAAGTACCCTCTGGCAGTCTTGATAAACGCAGCTTGACTAAGATCCATGAGGCCAAAGTTACGCCGATTACTTTGCCAATCACAAAACCAGCAAAGATTCCCCAGACTAATGGCAGCGACCCACTATTTGAAAACATCTGGCTATTAAATACTAGGCCCAAGCTAGCAAAAGCAAATAGCGGCACAACCAAGAATGTTGAGACCGGTATGAGGCTTCTCTCTAAGCGTTCGGCCACAGATAGCCTGGTCCTAGATTGGAGTGGTGCCATTAGACCGAGAAAGACTCCAGCGATGCTGGCATTAATACCTGATTTCTGGACTGCCACCCAAAAGCCGATCGATAGTAATACAAAAAGCCCCATCGGCATTTTGCGGAGCCGTGACAATACTATAATTGTGGTAGCTATGCCGACCGCGGTTAAGATTGGTATGAAGGTAATTGAAGTACCGTAAAAAAGTGCGATAACGGCTACCGAACCGATATCATCAACAATGGCGAGTGTTAGTAGAAACAGCTTGAGCGAAGACTTAACCCGGCTACCCAGCAAGCTCATGACAGCTAGAGTAAAAGCGATATCGGTCGCGGTTGGGATGGCCCAGCCGCGGAGCGTACCGGGTTGGCTAGCATTGATGATGATAAATAGTACGGCTGGTACAATCATGCCGCCGATAGCCGCGCCGATTGGCAAAATGGCGTTGCCCAAATGGCGTAACTGCCCCTTAATAATTTCGCGCTTTATTTCAAGTCCGACCACCAAAAAGAATATAGCCATCAGACCTTCGCTAACCCAGCCCCGCAAATTGAGCGATACGCCATGGCCACCGACGGCGATAGACAGGTTTTGGTCCCATAGGTTGGAATAGATCGACCGCCAGGGAGAATTAGCAACTATTAGGGCAAGTACGGCGGCGATTAGGATTAGTTTGCCACCAATAGCTTCGTCTTTAAGTAGCTGCCTCAGGATTGCTGGTATCGCCCCAATTGAATCGAGCTTTAGAAATTTTAGAATCTTTTGTTTCAGAGTGGGTCCTTATTATCGTGCCGGCCAAATATTATGATTGGTAACTTATTAATGTATATATTAACATATAGCGGAACCCGTACTATTGGCCGCAATATTTATAAGTGACAGATCTGGATTGTAGTTTAGCCCCCAACCACGTTTGTATAATTAATTAGGGTTCAAGACTAGTTTAGCCTAGCTCTGAGCATCCTTTCGTAGTATTTCGAGTAGTTTGTGATACATATCTTCATGTCGCATATTATACCTAAACTCACATTCTTTTAAATGTAGATTGAAGTGGTC
>JBDTES010000007.1:0-14820 GCA_039922435.1 Saccharimonadales bacterium (SeqCode) | reverse complement strand
GATTACACTTATCCAGTACCTGGTAAATATACGGCTCAAGCAGTATTGCATTTTACAGTTAATGGCAAAGACGTAACTTCTAAGTTCGCTTGCCCGGCCGGGGTATCACCGACTCAACCACCGACTCCTGAATGTAAGCCTGGTGTAGTAGTGGGTAGCCCACTCTGTACGCCGTGTCAGTATGATGTTTCGATCCAATCTGATTCACCGCAGTGTGTAGCCCCACCAACTGCTTTGCCCAATACCGGTGCCGGTAACACCGTGGCACTGGCTGGTGTCTTGGCTGTAGCTGGCTTTATGATCTACCGTCAAGTAATCTTCCGCCGCCATAAACGAGCCTTTGCGTCGGCCGATAACGGCACTTCCCCTAGGTTAGACCCGGATGCACCGTTTGCCGACGCGCCAGAGCCAGTCCGTAGCACCTTCCGCCGCCGCCGACCATTCTAGGTCACGAACTCTATAGCTGTGGATAAACACTAGCGCATTGGTCAATTTTGTGATATGTTAAACATAGATTTCAAAGAGTATCGTGACTGACCGCTCCCAAAACCAAATCAAAATTATGTTAAATTATCTAGCCAGATATTCCTTTTTGGTATCTGTTATGGTATAATTTCCCAGTTGATCCCACTTGAGTTGGCTTGCTGCAGCTCACTGAGTTTTAATAAAAAGATATCGATCGGTCTCATCGTCTAACGGTTAGGACACCAGGTTTTCATCCTGGCAATCCGGGTTCGATTCCCGGTGAGATCACCAAAGAAATAGCATCACCTTTATTGTGGTGCTATTTCTTTGCATGAGTTTTTACTCATGGCGGGAATTGAACCCGTCGCGGTTCGCTATTGCCCGGCAATCTACGATTGCAACGGCGCAATATACCCTAGTATTCCCGGTGAGATCACCATAAAAGAGGCCCAGCCCCAAGGTTGAGCCTTTTTCATTGGTGATAGGGAATCTAACCTCAATTAACGTAACTGCTTAGCAGTAATAATTTGTGTTTGATATTCGAGGATGCACACAGGAGCTTGCTCCGAGCATGATTGAATGTTTTTAAAGTATTGTCGACAGGATCGTTAATCGATATGTACCTGAGTAATTACGTTTATCTAAGTATTATTACGCTATACTGTTGCTGTGCCTCACTCGAAACACTATGTCAGAAATATAGCCCTTGGCGTTACTATTATAGCTGCTATAATTCTGGCCGTAATACTTTCTACTTATGCTGGCGGGCTGTTTTCGGTTTTGATAGGGTTTTCAGCACTTTGTTTAGCTGTAGTTTGGCCAATCCAGGTGATAATCGATCATAGAGCTGAACGGCAACCTTCAAGCTTGTTGCCACCAGCTGAAATGAAAAGGTTCAAGATAACGTGGGCTATTGTAATTATTGGGCTGGTTATTATGATATTAATTGCTGTCGTTTCTGTGTAACACATCAACTCTGACTCCTCCTAGTAATCTAGGACATAACATCTTTGAGATAGGAGTAGGCAAGGAGATAGGACTATGATTAACGTTGCTTTATAACTGAAGATTATTCAGAGTATTCTCTACGGGCTAACATGTACTAGACGGGATTATACGCTGGCTTTTATCGAGACTTAACCGTGATATATTAGATTCATGAGCATGAATAAAAAGCTATTTATAATATTACCTGTTATTTTATTAATTAGTGTTCCGGTGATCGGTTTTGCAAATTTTACTATAAATTGCCAGAGAAAATATAATACAGTACTCAAGCAAAAGCAGCCATTTATAAATGAGTTTGATAAGGTTACACTATTAGGTGAGCAACCACCCCAGAAGACAAAAGTCGAACGAGGTGGTGATTGTATCGACAGTAATCCTTACGTAACTATTAGTAAATCTTATGATACGACTATGGGCGGAGGTAGGGCAGTAGATATGATTCGAAGCGGCCTTAAAACCGCTGGATACACTATTACTAACGAAGATTTTGGTTCTGAGGGGTGTAAACTCCATTACCGTGCAAGTGCTCATAATAGTGATATTAAGATTTATGCCGTGGCCTACCAAATTAATCTTAAAGATGCCACCTGTACCGACGGATATCCAACTGGGGTTTCTGAGGCTCACTTTCGGGCTCAAAATATTGATTTGATTAAACTGGGTCCTCAGAACTAGGTGACTAGAATACTTAATGTATATGCCCTCGATTGGACTACAGAGATTTGATTGCACTTTATAGTTTTAGCCCAGGCCTCAGTGGAAAGATCGGTTTATCTTTGAAGATTACTATGGTTTGGTATAGTTAAGTTTATGAAAACTAGTTTATTGCCGCTGGTGCAAAAATCACTAGAAGTGGCGGGGATTGCCTATAAAGTAGTGGAGTGTGATCCGGAGTTGGCTGATACGGCAGCTTTTTGTGAGCGTTATGGCTTTAGTCTCGACCAATCGGCTAATACTATTATCGTTCAAGCCAAGACCGAACCGAGGAGTTACGCGGCCTGCGTGGTGCTGGCTAGTACTAGATTAGATGTCAATCAGACGGTTCGAGCGCTGATGGCGACCAAAAAGGTGTCTTTTGCGCCGATGGACGAGGCCTTGCGGCTAACTGGTATGGACTACGGTGGCGTTACTATCTTTGGTTTACCAATGGATATACCAATCTATATCGATGCTGGTGTTTTGGCGCCAAACGAGGTAATACTAGGTGGTGGTAATCGATTTTCCAAGGTTTTGCTGGCTCCAGCTGAGTTACTTAAATTACCTGGGGTTCAGGTTGTAGATGGCCTAGCAAAACAGGCAATCACTTAAGCACGTTTAAAAATGAGAGTTTAATCTGTAGTTAAAAGCTGGTCGAAGTAGTAAAATAACGCTTATGCATGAGATTATTATCCTAGTTGCCAAGTATTTGATTGTGGTTTCGGCGCTGATTGCATTGCTGGTTTGGATACGCCTAGAGGACTGGCCCGAAAGGTGGCGATTTGCTATTAAGGCGGTTTTGGGGGCAATCCTAGCCCTTTTGCTAGCCAAACTAGCTAGTCACCTGTTTTATGATCCACGCCCCTTTGTGGCTGGGCATTTCACGCCGTACTTCTATCATGCCGCTGACAATGGCTTTGTTTCGGACCACACTTTACTAGCCTCATTCCTGGCCTTTACGGTCTGGCGCTATAAACGCTGGGCTGGCGTAGTCTTATTTGTGCTAGCAATCGCTATCGGCCTAGCTCGAGTGGTGGCCGGTGTGCATCACTTGGCAGATATCGGTGGGGCGATGGTGTGTGCTCTAATTGGTGTAGTTTTGGCGTGGTTAATCGTTAAATACTGGCCGGTATCATCAAAGAAGGGCATATACCACTTGCACAAATAAAGTGCTTGTGGTTACACTTAAACTTAAGACATGGCTGAGGTAACTAAGATCGTACCGCTAAAAAACTACAAACGAACCAAGCTTATCGCTAGTTTAGGTCCATCAACCGCCAACCCAGAAGCTATTAAGCAGTTAATCGAGAGTGGCGCCAATGGCCTAAGGCTCAATTTTAGTTACGGTAATTACCAAGAGCACGCTAAGTCGATTGACTGGATTCGGATGGCCTCTAAAGAGCTGCACAAGCCGGTAGCGATTATTATGGATTTACAAGGGCCTCTGGTTCGCCTCGGTAATTTTGGCGGTATTATTAATGTTCAGAAGGGTCAAACCTTGCTGCTTGGCTTTAGGTCTGACTGGCAGGCTACAGGGGTAATACCAACTGAATATGATTTGGCTAGCGTGGTTAAGCGCGGTGAGCAGATATATTTATATGACGGCCGGGTCCAGGTGGTAGTTACCAGTATTAAGGATGGGATAGTTTGCGCTGAGGCCAAAAATAAGGGTATTTTGATTCAGTATAAGACCATTAATCTGCCAGATACCGACTTCGCCGGTGATATCATCACTGAAAAAGATAAAAGAGATTTGGCCTTTGCTAGCGAAAATGACATTGATTATGTAGCCATGGGCTTCGTCCAAACGGCTCGAGATATCGAAAAGATGCGGCGCTTGATTAAGAATTTGGGCCTAGAAACCCAAATAATTACTAAAATTGAAACTAGAGCCGCGACCGAGAATATTGAACCGATTATTGAAGTTAGCGATGCCGTAATGGTCAACGGCGATAACCTGGTAATCGAGACTTCGGCCGAAAGTGTCCCGATTTTGCAGCGGCAAATAATTGGTCTAGGTATCAAGCACGCCAAGCCTACTATTGTCGCTAGCCAAATGTTGGCTAATCTGAGCGAATTACCAGAGCCAACCGCTGCTGAGGCTTCGGATATTACGACGGCCGTTCTAGTCGGCGCTGATTCGATTATATTGGGCGATGGAACGGCCAATGGCCAGTATGCGCTTGAAGCTGTCAGAGTAGCCAAGCGGCTGGTGCGTTATGCTCAGAATCATGCACCGGTCAAGCCACTATTCATGGACCAGGCCTATCAGTCTCGCCAAGCGGCAATTAGTGCCAGTATTATTGGGCTGGCAGCTAGCGTGGGGGCTAAAGCGATCGTAGCCGAGACTAAATCTGGGGCTACCGCGCTGCAGATTGCTTCTCACCGGCCCGAAGTACCAATTATTGCCGTAACGCCCGATGCTCGGGTGGCTCAGCAGCTGGCTATCGTTTACGGCATCAAGAGCTTTGTCCGCCCAGCTAGCCACCAAGCGGTAGCCGATATAACTGATTGGCTGAGGGCTAATAAGATATTAAGTAAAGGCGATATTGTGGTTTCGGCTAGTGGTCAGCGGCCGGGGGTGGTTGGGACAACCGACACTATAAAAGTTCGACAACTAGACTAAACGGTTTATAGTTGCTGACTTTTGGTCTATAGTTTAAGCATTAGGATAATATTATAAATACGACTACGAGCTGAAGACAGCAAATTTACGGGGGTGGCATGAGTTTTAACAAAAAAACAATTCGTGATATAGAAGTTAACGGTAAAACCGTTCTAGTACGGGTCGACTATAATTTACCACTCGATGACAAGGGTAATATTACTGATGACTACCGAATCAAAAAAAGCTTACCGACGCTCAATTATTTGTTGGAACGTGGTGCCAAGCTGATACTTTGCTCTCATTTGGGTCGGCCTGATGGCAAAGTTAACCCTAAATATAGTTTACGACCGATTGCCAAGCGGTTGCAGGAGCTACTGGGCCGAGACGTCCAATTTGTGCCCGATTGTGTCGGTGACGCGGCTCAAAAAGCTAGTGCCGATTTGCAGCCGGGACAAGTATTATTACTTGAGAACGTTCGGTTTCACGCTGGCGAGGAGTCAAATGACGAGGCCTTTGCTAAAGAACTAGCCAGTTTAGCCGATATTTTCGTTCAAGACGCTTTTGGCGTGGTTCATCATCCGTCGGTTTCGGTTTCAGAACTACCAAAGTACCTGCCGAGTGTAGCCGGCCTGCTGCTCGAAAAAGAAGTTGATACTATCACTAATGTTATGGAAAACCCAACTCGGCCACTGGCAGCAATTGTTGGTGGTGCCAAAATCGCTGATAAGATGGAAGTCCTGAAGCGTCTAATTAATATAGCTGATTTTGTAGCGGTTGGCGGGGCGATGGCTAATACTTTTTTGCAAGCGGAAGGCATTAATGTGGCCAAGAGTCTGACTGAGGCCGAAGATTTGCCGCTGGCTAAGCAGATTATGAGGCTGGTCCGGGAGCGTACCGCCCAGAAGAATTTTGTGTTTTATTTACCCCAAGACGGGGTGGTAGCTTCTAAGATTGATAAAACTGCTCGAACCCGAGTTGTTGATTGGGACGCACATATCTTTGCTGACATTGAGAATTATCCCAAACGTCCACCTGATATCGACAGCCATATTCAACCAGATGAGATGATTCTAGACATTGGGCCGTTTAGTGCTGCTTTTATTGCTGGCAGCTTGCAGCTAGCTGGCACAGTTGTCTGGAACGGCGCTTTAGGGGTTACCGAAACCAGAGGGTTACAAGGCCCAGTCGGACCGTTTGCTCACGGTACCGAGACTTTAGTCGAAGCTATGCTCGGGCAATTTGGCCACAAGCCGTTTAGTCTGGTAGGGGGTGGTGATACGGTCGGTTATATCGAGAGTCGTGGCCTAGTTGATAGTTTTAACCACGTCTCAACTGGTGGTGGAGCTTCACTAGAACTGATGGCTGGGCGCAAACTACCGGGCGTCGAAGCTTTAGAAAACAAGTAAATTAACTGCCTAGCGTGGTAAACTAAGATATATAAGCATTAGCAGATATGATTACAGATAAACGCACCCTAGTCGTCGGTAACTGGAAAATGCACTTGACAGTTCATCAGGCCAGCTTGCTGGTGCATAGGCTAAACCAGAATATTCAGCTTCATCGATCGGTTGAGGTGGTTCTAGCTCCTAGTATGTTAAGTTTGCAGCCGACTAGCCAAGAAATTGACCGCCGTAAATTTGGCTTAGCTGCTCAAGACGCCTATTACGAAGATGAGGGTGGCTATACCGGTGAAGTGTCATTTGCCATGATAAGTGGCATTGTCGACTACGTGATTGTGGGCCATTCGGCTCGTCGAATCTATTTCGGTGAAACTCTAGAGACGGTCAAACATAAAGTCAAGGCGGCCGTCCGAAATGGGATTGTGCCAATTATATGTGTTGGCGAAACCAAAGAAGAGCGCCGGGCCAAACAGACTAAGCAAGTTTTACACGATCAAGTTACGACGGCCGTCATGGACCTGACTAGTAGAGATATTGAACAGGTAGTGATTGCTTATGAACCAATTTGGGCAATTAGTGCCTATGACGGTGAAGCGGCTCGTCCCGAAGATGTCGAAAAGGCTGTTAAATATATCCGTTTTCAGATAGAAGAATTGTATGGCCGTAAGGCGGCCGAGCGTATCCGAGTTATTTATGGAGGCAGCGTTGATGATCATAGTGCCAAGGCTTTCTTGAGAGTTGATGGGGTTGATGGGGTTTTGCCAGGAGCAGCTAGCCTAAATTATCGGCAGTTTACCGGTATTGTTGAAGCCGCCTATCAGGTACAGACCGAGATTCGTGCGAAAGATGATAAGAAATAATCTGGAAATCCAAGAAAGAAAATGAAAAAAAGTGGAATCTAAAAAACCGGCTCCCAAAAAGATTTTTGATATAACCCATCCCAGAACTTCAGGGCCGACTTCGAGGCCTTCTATAATTAGTAATCGTTCGACCATTAAGAATGATCCGATGGTTGTGACTACCGAAGGGGACCTAGACTTAATAGAAAGACCGGAGCCAGCCGAACCTAAAGACCCTAAGCCAGAGTCTAAAATTAGAATTGAGCCTGTGGTAGACAGTAGCGAATCAGATTCCGGCCCGACAGCGACGGCTGAGTCGGCTGAACCAACTAATAAAACACCTAATAATACAGAGGATGAATCCAAGAAAACGGTTGATAAGTTATCTAAAACCGATAAAGAAATACCGACCGAAACCTCAACTATTCCGGAACCGACCGAAAAGCCAGTTACGCCGGCGTCAGATGGCGACACTAAGTCAGACGGCGATGCCGGAGTACCATCACCCGACGCTGAGGATAGGCTAAAGGCCGAATCCGATGCTAAGCAGCAAGCTGAGTGGGATAAATACATTGCTGACCACAAGTTCTTTGTACCGGTTAATGAAGTAGCCCGCAAGCGGTCCGTTAATACTAGTATCTGGCTAACGGTCCTAGCTATTATCTTAGCAGCAGCGCTGGTTGATATGATGCTTGATACTGGGCTTATCGCTCTTATTCAAAAGATTCCTCACACTCATTTCTTTGGCTCGTAATAACTCTTAAGTTTATTTAAATTAAACAACGCACTAGGCTGGCTTTGGTTTGCTAGAATGTATAAGTGATAGAAGAGAATTTGTTAGTAGGTCTAAACTCAGAACAACGCCGAGCTGTCGAAACGACCGATGGTCCATTATTAATTCAGGCCGGGGCCGGTAGTGGTAAAACCAAAACCTTAACCCATCGGATTGCCTATTTAATTGCTACCAAAAAGGCGACACCGTTTAATATACTAGCGGTGACATTTACCAATAAAGCTGCCAAAGAAATGCGTATGCGGGTAGCTGAGCTGTTGGGTCAGAGCGCTGATAACCGGTCATTTATGCCGTTTATGGGCACGTTTCACAGTATTTGTGTCCGTTTTTTGCGCCAAGATGGTGAGCATATTGGTATTCCACGGAGCTTTGTTATTTTTGACGAGTCTGATCGGCTGAGCAGTGTTAAAAAAGTCAGTAGACAGTTGATGATCGACGAGAAGGCCTTTCCGCCACGGGCTATCGCGTCGCTAATTAGTAGTGCTAAGAATGAGCTTTTGACGCCCGAAACTTATGACGGCGTGGCTGGATCGCCGACTAGTCGGGTGGCCGCTCAGGTTTATCCGTTGTACCAGCGGATGTTAAAAGATAATTCGGCACTTGATTTTGATGACCTAATTGGCCGGACGGTGGAACTACTCGAAAACTATCCAGAAGTCCGTCGTAAGTGGCAAGAGCAGTTTAGCTATATCATGATCGACGAATATCAGGATACCAATGCTGCCCAGTATAAATTAGTTAAACTGCTAACCAACAAAGATCATAACGTGGCAGTAGTGGGAGATGATTGGCAGAGTATTTATAGTTGGCGAGGAGCTGATTTTCGTAATATCTTGAATTTTGCGCGTGATTATAAAGATTGTGCCGTTATTAAGTTAGAGCAAAATTATCGAAGCACCAAGCATATTCTGGATGCGGCTAACGCTGTTATAACTAAGAACGCTCAGCGCAGCGACAAAAAACTGTGGACAGCTGCTGGCGACGGTATGCCAGTTCAGATGGTCCAGGTTAGTGGTGAGCGAGCAGAGGCTGAGGCTATCATTCGGCGAGTCAAGAACGGTGTTGATGGTGGTGCTCACCAGTTTAGGGATTTTGCCGTCCTATACCGAACGAATGCTCAGAGTCGTAGTATTGAGGAATCTTTCGTCCAGTACGGTATACCTTATCGAATTGTTGGTGGAGTTAGATTCTACGATCGCCAAGAAATTAAAGATTTAATGGCTTATTTGCGCCTGATTTATCAGCCGGATGATCATGTTAGCTTTGAGAGGGTTGTCAATGTACCAACTCGCGGAATTGGCACAAAAAGTCTTCAGAACTTTTATGAGTGGCAAGCCGGAATTGGTTATTCGCTGGCTGAGGCACTGGCGCAGGCAGCTAATTGTGGCAGCATTACTAGCAAAGCTCGAGCCGGCCTAACTGAACTAAACGACATAGTTGTATCACTTCGTAATTTGGTCGAGGAAGTTGCGCCGTCAGCGTTGATTGATTCGCTAGTCCGCCGATTGAAATTTATGAAATATTTAGATGATGGCACGCCTCAGTCCGAAAGTCGTCAAGAAAACGTCAAAGAACTGATGAGTGTAGCTCAGCCGTATGCCGACCTCGGCTTGTCAGGCTTTTTGGAAGAAGTTGCTCTGATATCTGACCTCGATAGAGCTAATTTCGATAATAACGCCGTGACTCTTATGACTTTGCACGCCGCCAAAGGTCTAGAATTCCCAGTGGTGTTTATGACGGGCCTAGAAGAATCGATTTTTCCGCACAGTCGGGCTCTGTACAACCAGAGTGAGATGGAAGAGGAAAGACGGTTATGTTACGTCGGCATGACTCGGGCCAAAGAAGAGCTGTACATGTTGTACGCCACCTCGCGGCTACTCTATGGTGGCATGCAGCATAATTCACCCTCCAGATTCCTAAGTGAAATTGATTCCAATTTCGTCGAGCAGACCGGTAGTAGTTTGTTTGGTCAGAGCTCATCGATGAGCTTTAACGACAGTGCCTACGTAGCACCGGCCTCGCCTAAACCAGTAAATAATGAGCCGCACTATGTGCCTGATCTAGTCGAGGGCGATGGTGTTCGCCATCAACTGTTTGGTGAGGGCACAATAGTCGAGCTCGACGGTGAAACGGCTACAATCTACTTCAAGGGAAAAGGCGCTAAGAAGTTAAATATATCGTTCGCCCCACTGGAGAAGCTGTAAAAGTGACTAGACTGTGGGAAAGGCTAGGAATTGTAGCTTTTTGGGTTTGTTGGCCAGCTCTGTTGTTTTGGCTGGGCCGGAGTGAAAGATCCCGAGTACTTATAGTGTCGGATAAAAAGATATTGCTAGTTAAGAGTTGGCTAGGTTCAGGTGTTTGGTGTTTGCCAGGTGGTGGTATAAGGAGTCAAGAGTCGTCAGAACAGGCCGCCATTCGAGAAGTTCGCGAGGAAACTGGTTTAGGTTTAAATCTTAGTAGTTTGCATCTTGTTGGCCACGAAAGATCTGGCCATAGTGGTATGCACTATATGGGTGACTTCTTTGTAACTAACTTCACGGGAGACCAACGGCCGGTAGTTAGACCGCCGGAAATAATTGCTGTTGAGTGGTTCGAAATACAGAACCTCCCCCACAGACTAGCGGCTGAAGTAATTAGAGCTCTAAATCTGGCTAAATTGCCTAGCTAAGGGGTGTGACGGCCAGTAGCGCCATTGTTTGATATACTTATAACTGACCGGCCGCTATAACTTTGTGTTTATAATTGGCTCTTAAAGCGGGCTGGCCAACACATATGCGTAAGATATTCAATAAACTCAATGAGCGTCTAGCCCGCGTTTTTAAATCATGTCTCAAACTACTACGACCACTTCGCGGACATCCGCTTGCTATACCGATCGTAGTTTTCCTGGGACTTTGTCTGATAACTTCAATTGGCTTACTGGCACTTAATCACGGCACACCAAAATTTAAACCAATTAGTAGTTATATTGTCATAATTTCTCATGATCACATCAGAGAGGCTGTTCCAACTAACGAAGCAACTGTCGGTAGTTTGATTAAAAAACTTAAAATTGAAGTTGGTCCCAATGATAGAGTTGAGCCTAGTCTTAAAACTCCTATCAAACAAGATAATTTGCGGATTAATATCTATCGGTCGATGCCGGTTCAAATTGTCGTTGATGGCCGTAGTCAACTAGTTCAGAGTTCGGCTACGACCCCCCGTAGTATTGCTCGGCAAGCCGGGGTGGCAGTTTACCCAGAAGATAAAGTGCGTCTTAATACTGATGATAATTTTATAGATAGTTATAGCTTAGGCAAACAGGTAGTTGTTACTTCAGCTAAGCCGGTAAACTTAAATCTGTATGGTACGCCAACAGTTGTCCGGACCTACGTAGAGACCGTCGGAGAGCTACTCAAGCAAAAGAATATTAAACTGGGCAAAGGTGATAGCGTCCAACCGGCTCCAGCAACTCTGCTATTAGCTAATTCTCAAGTTTATATAATCCATAGTGGTACAAAACTTATCACCGAAACTCAAACTATTCCGGCGCCGACTCAAACGATTCATGATGATAGTCTAAGCTTTGGTACTAGTGCCGTCCGCCAGCAGGGTACACCTGGCCAGCAAGTTGTAACTTATCAAATTAATACCGAAAATGGCGTCGAGACTGGGCGAACCCAGATTCAGTCTGTTATCACCGTTCAGCCGGTGACAGGAATTGTAGCCCAAGGTCAGGCTGTTTCAATTCCAGCCGACAAACAAGCTGTTATGGCTCAGGCTGGCATCGCTCCAGATGACTATAAATATGTTGATTACATTGCGAGCCGCGAAGGCAGCTGGTGTCCTACTAAAATTCAGGGCACACACACTTGTCCAGGATATATGAATCCGGGTGATGTCCCGGCTTATAATGGATATGGTGTATTCCAGGCTACCCCTGGCAGAAAAATGGCATCGGCCGGCAGTGACTGGGCAACTAATGTAGTCACCCAAATTCGGTGGGCCACTGGCTATGCGGTTGGTCGTTATGGTAGCTGGGAAGGTGCTTACAATCGATGGGTAAATACTCATAACTGGTAAACTGTAAATATGGATATTCAATATGTCTAACGAACCTAAAAAATCACTTGGCCAGCACTGGCTGTACGACGAAACAGTGCTTGGCCAGATCTGTGATAGTGCTGCTGTATCGAAGGATGATATGGTGCTCGAAATTGGTCCAGGCCTAGGTACTCTTACCAAGCTTTTGGTTAGCCGTGCCAGAGAGGTTGTTGCCGTTGAGTATGACCCAATCTTGGCAGCCAGTTTGCCGGCCAAATTTAAGGGCGGTAACCTACAGGTAATCCACCAAGATATCTTATCGTTTGATCTGACGTCGCTGCCAGCCGGCTACAAAGTAGTGGCTAATATTCCATATTACCTGACCAGCAACCTAATTCGGGTTCTGACTGAAAGTACTAATCCGTTTAGTATGGCCGCAATATTGATTCAAAAAGAGGTGGCCGAACGAGTGGTAGCTAGTCCCGGCCAGATGTCGATTTTGAGTGTCAGCGCCCAGTTTTACTGCGAAGTATCACTTGGCCCAAAGGTTGGTCGTGAACTGTTTACGCCGCCCCCCAAGGTCGACAGCCAGGTCTTGAACCTAAGATATCGTAGCCAGCCATTGTTTGAAGATGTCGATGTTAAGCAATTCTTCCGCCTAGTTAAAGCCGGCTTCAGCCAAAAACGCAAAACTCTAGTAAATTCGCTAAGCGCTGGCCTAAATATAGACAAAGACCAAACCCGGTCCATGTTAGAAACCGCCGGAATAGCCAATAATACCCGCGCCCAAGCCCTATCACTAGAGAACTGGCACGATTTATACAAATCTCTAATTAAGTAAACTAGTCAAAACGCTTACATTTATGCTATAATATTTGATTATAGGGGTTTTGTACCCTTATGTACATTATTAGTGTACGTTTACGTGGGGCTGAATTTTAAGCTCGACGTTGGTACGTAACCATTAGATCAGCAGGTCGCATGCTAAGCGTCATATGGCAAACAACTGTAATTGCAAAAGCATTTACTAGCGTTAAGAACTTTGTAGCGAGCGTCTTTACGATGCCACGCGCATTGGCTTACGCACCAATCGCAGCCTAGTTGCTGCGGTAACGCCAAGTACGATGTCAGATAGTGTGAAAGCGTTTTATATCATCTGATTGCTCAAGTAGGGTTGTCCTTCCTATTTGCTAAGATTTTGGATTGCTCGCATAAGATGTTTGTTTGTTTAAATACTTACGCGCTAAGACCATAAAACAAACTATGCCTGTAAACGACTAATTGGTAAAACCGACGGACCCGGGGGCAGTACCCGGCAGCTCCACCATTCTTCGCTAAAGCTACGAATGGCAAGCCATATCATAAGACGTGGTTTGTCACTTGTAGCTTTCTGATATTGAGAGACTAGCGAAGAATGCCCTTCGAAGCTTTAGCGAAGTAGGGCTATATAATTGTCGCTAAAGCTACGAATGGCAAGCCATATCATAAGACGTGGTTTGTCACTTGTAGCTTTCTGATATTGAGAGACTAGCGAAGAATGCCCTTCGAAGCTTTAGCGAAGTAGGGCTATAATTATTTCATGTATTACGCATATATTCTACGAAGTATGACAACCCAAGCATATTATTACGGTTCAACTACAGACATGAAAGCTCGACTGACTGCACATAATTCTGGCAAGAACGTATCAACTAAGAAGTATAGACCCTGGGAAGTGGCATGGTATGGTGCTTTCGAATCTCGTGAAACAGCACAACATTTTGAAACCTATCTAAAGACGGCGTCTGGCAAAGCTTTTTTACGCAAACGATTATTATAGCGCTCGTTCGGGCGAGAAAGCACTGGTGCTCGGCATCTCTGTCGGCGTAAGTAACTCAAGTTAAGGGCTGGACCTATTCTTTGGTACTGAAATAGTGCATTCAAAAATGACATAGAATAACACCTAACAAGGTGAGACCTTGTAATACCTTAACTCTATGGCGACAGCTGAATAAGGGTGATGCAGACCGAATGCTTAATGAGACTGCTAACCAGCACTTAATATATACGATACGAGCCTTGTACGATGGGACAGAAAGCGAACTGTAGTTCCGTCCTTCGCATTTCCCCGATATGTAGTAGTATGTTTTCTAACAGGGGTGGACGCGGAAATGACAAGCTCTTGACAAGTACCAATGTTGCTAATAACTAGGCGCTACCTCTGTTAGGGTAGGGCGTACAAGAATCATTGTGCGACACAGTGGGCTTGATATAAAATATGACTATGGCTACAAGATCAGCAACGACCCGAACTGTTATCAATGACGAAAGCTTAAAAGATGGCGTACCGCCATGGATGAAGGGTTCCATACTAGCGTTTATTAAGAGCTGGACGACTGAACACCACCGTCCGCCAGGCACCACTGATAGACGGCTAGTTGTTGAGATAATCAGTAGACCCCGCGTTCTGGCTATTGAGCGATATTTGCAGTTTGGATTTCCTCCAGCCAATCACGATGACGATTACAGGAGGGGTTTTGAGAGTTATTACAGTGATGACGAGTTTAAAACTCTGGATGTGGTCGAAGCAATACTCGCTACTAACAATAATGCCAGCATTGTTGTTGCCGCCCTTAATGTCATCCTAGTAGAGTCTGGCTCAAAGTGGATTGCGGTAATTAATGATAACGGTCAAGGCGCCAGATTGGATGAGCGCGTTGATAGCTCGTCGACGAACGCTTACGAAAACGCTGTTTTAGAGACTTCAAATCAGTCTGGCACATATCTCAAGGCATCTTGGTCGGGTGCATTTGGGCGTAATCCCGACCCAACAAAAGCATATAACGATGCAATTAAGGCAATGGAAGCTGCTACATGCCCTGTTATTGTTCCGGCGCAAAAAGATGCAACTCTAGGGCATGTAATCGGAGAGCTAACTGCTCACCCAGATAAATGGTCTACGGCTATTAATGAAAAAGAACAAAATATCGGCGTAGAAATGGTTAGACG
>JBDTES010000006.1:0-45590 GCA_039922435.1 Saccharimonadales bacterium (SeqCode) | reverse complement strand
CAAAGCTTACAACCAGCTCAACAACTCGGTGGTTTGGCGCCTCAAACAAGTTGAGCTGCCGAAGGAAGTTGTAACTTATGACAACAATAGCGCCATTAACGTCGCAAAGGGCAGGGTAGCTTCAATTAAAATAGCCCAGATGTGGGGCTATTTGATATATTCATGGTTTTTATTTGAGTGTTGTAGTCACTATCTATCTACGAACTACGAGGTGCTGCTTGATAGATTATGTTACTTTTGAGGGCCAAAAGTAACCAAAATCCTCCGGCCAAATACTCCGTTGTTTGGTGCAAAGTTGTTAAAGCCGACGACCAGTTTGATAACTCGTCGCTGGTAGCTCCTCGAACAATCAAACCGACCCGTCGCTGGTAGCTCCTCGAACAATCAAACCGACCCGTCGCTGACGCTTGGATAAGTTGTCGTTTTAACTAACGGTGCAGCCAGGCAACTCCGTAATGGCCGCCAAACCCGAGCCCCAAACCTCTACAATCCATCTAATAATCTCTAGTATTGATATTACTTTTGCAGGCCAAAAGTAACCAAAAACCTTTGGCCAAAAACTCCATTTCTTGGTCAAATGCTGATAAAATCGTACAACCTCCGCCACAACTCCTCACTGGAGTTCGTCGAACAGTGGCTCCGTCTCCACCTAAAGGTGGAGGTATTGTACGTTTTACAAACATATTGAGCCAGGTAACTACGTCATGGCCATTAACTGCGGCTACGGTCTACAGCCTACTAGCTACTATCTACTAACTGCGATTCTACGCTATTTATAGATTAGGCTTTTTTGTCGTCGTCTTTGTCGCGCTTGCCAGCAAAGAACCAGAAGAATCCAGCAATTACGGCTAAGATCAGTAACCACCACCAGCCAAGGCCGAGGAAGTTATTGCCGGATTTGTTGGCGGAACTAGCGATATTAACTGTACCTTGGTCGTTGCCTCGAGTAGCGCTATCACCCAAAACCTCAGTAGCAGAACCATTATTACCACTGTTGGCTGGCGTTGTCGTAGATGCTCCAAGTACCTGGATGCCTTGGTTGTTTGGCGGGGTTAAAGCTACTTGGAAGACTGGCGGTTGACTAGCTGGTGCACCTGGCGTTGGTGGCACGAGTGTGAGACCGGTAATCTGAGAGCTAACCGTTTCTGGTGAACCATGAGAAGCTATCCTGAAGTAGTAAGTTGTTCCAGGTGTTAACCCCGTGATTGTTACGCTGTGTGCTGTGTTTAGGGTTGAGTCTTCTAGAGTAGAATTTGCGTACCCATAATTGTTGCCTGTGCCTATTGCCGAGTGAGAGACTGTGTCGTAAACCACTCTTGAGGTGGCTGGTTCGTTAGTATTCCAGGTAAGCGTAATGGCGGTAGTTGTTGCTGTCTGCGACGCTTCGTTGGTAATGGCTGGGCCATTAACTGACATTGGGAGGCTTACATTACCAGCTGCATCAATAGCTACGGCTTTGATAGTAGTGACATTTGGAGCCACGCTAGGGTTAAGACTGAAAGGCCCAGTGTACTTGTTAGCAGGGTCTATGGTTGGAGTCGATCCACCAATTGTGTAGTAGATGGTATCTGTAATATTAGATTTTGTCAGAGTAACATTCTGGGTTCCATCACCATTAGATGCGAAGCTAGCTGTAGGTGCGTCAGGAGCTGTGTTGTCTACGTTAATTGTACCGACCTTAACTGATGTGAGATTGCCCAAATTATCCCATACATGTAGCCTGAGTTCGTATGTACCGTCGCCATAACCATTTAGGTCTTTAGTGTTGAAGTTGCTAGTCGTCTTCCACGTGTCAGATGCCCTAACTTGGCTCATCGATTCTGAGCCACCGAACTTTGAAGCATTACTATCTTTTCGCAAGAAGTAGTTGGCTTTCTGCACACCACTTGAGGTGTCATTGAAATTGGTACCAATACTTATATTACCGTGTACTAACATGCCGTCTACGAATGGGTTGTCATTAATTGTTACAGCATTGTATTCAGGGCCGGTGTTGTCGACGTTTATGTCGATGTAGTTAGTTGTTGTGAGACCAAGCGCGTTCTTAGCGGTCAACATGACTGCGTAATTGCCGTCGCTCGGTAATGTCTTGGTGTCAAATGAGCCAGTAAATGTGTTAGGTCCTGTCAGAGTTTGGCTGCCGGAGTCGTAGCCCATAACACCATTTCCATAGTCGTTATTCGGGTTTGTCATGATACAGCCATTTGTTCCAACTCTCACAACTCTATATGAAGCACCGTCGATGCCAGTACCAGCACCATCGCTGATATCGGTACTTAGGCCCATAGTACCGCTTACAAGCTTAAAGCCGGATGTACTACAATTCTGCGGCTGTAATGCTACGGAAGCGCCGTTAACTTTTGCGTTACTAAAATCTGGAGCTTCTGAGGCAAGAAAGTATGCACGGTCGCCGTTGTGCCAGTAGTTATTCACGTATACGTATTGGTTGTTTGTGTCATTCACAGTCCCAACAGTTGTGTCATCTACGTAAAGGGCAGGAACCGGAAGAGTTTTGCTGTTATCTGTGTGGGTTCCAGTTTCGTTGTGGTGATTAATGCCAGCATCTTGGAAGACTGCGCCGGGGCCATCAACATCGACACCGTGCCAACCATTGTTTTCGGTAGTTAAATCTACACCCTGAACCCATGAACGGTTAACGTTTAAGCCACTGAATCCATTATTCTCTAGGGTTACGCGCCACATCTGTAAATCTTGAGCATTGTATGTGTTAATACCGTGTAATTGGCGACTCTTTCCGTTTACGATTAATTGGCTGATTCTTACGTGATTTGCTGTAACCGAAAGGACTGAGTTATTCGAATTATCAGTCTTGTCGAAGTTTGCGTAAATGACAGCTATATAATTGTTACTGCCACCCATACCGTCTATGGTGACCTCTTTATTAACATTAATCTGCTGAGAAACATCGAAGTTACCAATTAGTTTGATAGTGTCACCATCTTTGGCGGCATTGATTGCATCTTGGATTGTTTCACAGCGTGGTACTGGTAGGTTACGGTTACAGCCACTGGCAGGATAGCCATGTGCGCTCGTGTAATAAGCGGAAGCGTATATAGTTGATGAACCAATAGTTGGTGGGTATGGGCCGCCCCAAGTGATCGTGGGAACCTCACAAGTCCCCACAAGTGAGAAAGTTACGGCTGCGGTTCGTGTTGTGCCGTCGGCAAAACCGTAGGCCCAATTAATAGGTGAGGTGCCTTTTACGTACAACCAGTGCCAAGGAGCAGTGGGGTGGGTCGTATTATAGTCAGTAATCGATGATGGAACTGAGCCACCATTCAGGCTAACAAGGCCTCCATTTGACGAGGTATCGAAGAGTGGAGTATCGTTCTGGGTTGCTAGGTCACGTCCCCAGTTTACTTCTGAATATTGACTTGGGTCGTAAGAGCAAGTTTGTACTGGTGCAGCTGGCTCGAAGTTGTACGTTGTACCGTTGAAGTTGAAGTTATCAACTTCACTGGACCAGTCTGGGTTACCTGTTCCCATATTTAGGCCATACTCAACTACTGTCGCGTTAGGGTAGGCTGACTTTAGATTACCTAACGTGAAGTTCTTCGCTGCCGAACCACCGCCATTGGATCCTAAGCTACCGACTGGCGCTGTTGACCAAAATTTACCAGTATCATTATTAATCGACCAATTCTGCCATTGGTTCGCAATATTTGTATCATTGTAATAAGTCTCATATAGCACATAAAATGTATCAGATGTACTTGAGTTACCGTCTGCATCGATGCCCATGTAGTAAGATGGGTTTGCTGAGCCAACTGGCCCATGGAGTTGCTTTGTACTGTAGCCGAGTTGTTGGATACTACTTAAAGGAACGCTTGTATTTTCGCGGTAGTAGTCTGCAACGGAATTGTTGTCGTTGGCGGTAGTAATCCTCAGGGCGCCATTACCAGTTGTTTGCGGGTCGGAGTCTGCTACGTAGTCGACACTAGAACCATCCTGTGTGAACTCTGTCCAACCATTCGAGGTCGCATTGCTTGGTGTAACGACAACCGTGTTACCGGCAGCGTGGGCGGTGGCGGGTAAGAGGGCTGGGATAGCGCCGCCTAGGCTCATTCCTACTAAGATTAGGGATGTGGTGATGTTTATAAATTTAGTTTTTGTTTCACGTACTGCTTTGTAGACGTGACTGTGGGTCATAAAGAACCTCCCGTTAATTGATGATGCTCGCAAACTTTCTCACAAAAATTATGTTCTAATTATACTCTATTTGCCGGGATGTCAAAACATTGAATACCATTTCCCCAACTTCTACAACAAACCCCAACACATTTTGCAAGGTAGTTTTGCAAGGTGGCACCTTGCAAAAGAGCCAACAGAACTATCCCACAGGGTCTGACCCTGTAAATCATTCTGTAGGTCAAAAGACGGGCTACTCTTATTAATTAAGTGCCAAATAAGCAGTGCCGGACTTTCGTGAAATATAGTACAACACAATACCGTTGACATCAATTGCAAAGATATTGTATAATAATGAACATGGAAATAGACAACAAGACTGTATATCAGCCGGATTCTAGTTTGCAAATCCCTCAAATAGTGAGGAATGCCGGTGTCACACGCCGTGAACCAATTACTGACGGCCCTGTAGACCAATCCTTAGATGAATTGCGCAGCTTTAAAACTTGGTCGGACGGTGTCTTGGCTCCTTACAAGGAAGATATTAAAAGATTCGTAGACGAGGGGACATTGTTGACGCCAGGTAGCTTTAATCCGAAACTGTTTGAATCTCACAGAGAGAATGATAGTGAATCCGTAGATATATATAAGCGTTATAGGCGTGTCCGCAGTCATGCAGATAAGTACGGTATTGCGGAATTCCGATTAACTACTCCTCTTGGTATTACTGAGCTACACTACTCGGCTAGCAAGCTCCTAGCTTTGCCTGCACGCCGCAGCGTAAAACAGATTGAAGCAATACACTCAACCTCAACCGTTGACGCCTACTGGGACAATTTGGATCTCACTCAAGATTTACTAGAGTCACTACTTCCAGAAGAGACTAAGTCTTTGCGTGAAGGTGCGTTTGATGCAGATGCATTTAAGACAGGTATTCGGCGAGAGGTTAAGAATAGTGACAATATAAAAAGCCTAATCGAGATTATTATAGGAGAACTGGATTCCCAGTTCGATACGATTAGCCCTGGCATCGCTAACGGTGTGAGTTTGCAGATTTATCTACTGGCTCAAATACTAGGCAGTAAATCCGTATACGGTAATGTGGCTCAAAAGCTCGAGAATATCTACTCCAGGCACTCTAGAGAGCTTCGAATGGATGAAAGAGAGTTTGATGCGTGTGCTCGATTGGCTGTAAATCCAGAAGGTTCTAGTCAAGCTGACGTTGATACCGTGCAAGCTATATTTAAATCTCAGCCTCAGAAGTTTAATGACTTTTTTAAACTGTTTGCAGTGGATATAGTAAGTCGCCAGTTGAGAGTACAAAAAGGGCAGGCTGGAGGAATCTCTGAGATTGCCCAAGACTGGTTTGTTCACTCGGCTAAAATGGAGGCTGCTGGTGTAGAAGCTTTAGAAACAGAAGTAAGCTATAACAAATATCTGATAGATTATCTTAATAGTACCTTGGGGGCAGGTATAGAGTACCAGGGATCTAACGAACCATCTGGAGATATTACAAGTGGCGAAGATGGTTATAACCTGGATACCATGCAGCTGAATTGGGAGATTCTTCCAGAGGGTGATTTAGTGAATACATCCAGGGAAATCGTTGAGGATGTGGCACAGCGGAGTGGGGGAAAACCTCAAATAGATTTATCTAGACTGAAAGTTTTAGAAGAAGCACGTGAGCTTTGGGGAAAAGACCAATGCTACTACACGCGCGGAACGCGTAAGACCCGTAGTATGGTGCACAGTGAAGACGGGGCTGAACAGCCTGATGAGTATATTATCCTCGTGCTTCAAGAAGTAAACCAGCGAGGTGAGGTAACTGGGGAGCATGCTATTGCCGAGAGCCCGATTACGGAGAGGAATGCACTGTATGTCTACCGTCAAGATGCGCCGGGTAGTGAGCTTGGTTGGCGCCAAGTTATGTCGCTTACCAAAGAAAAGTCGCGCGCGCTGGGTGCCAAACAAGTTAAGCACACCAAGGCTGATGGGATGGATCTGACAAGTCTTATGGTAGAGAAAATAGAACATTTGCTGACTTGCTCCCCCGATGAATTTTCTCGTCTAGGGTTTGCTGGAGTGAATAGCCGAGGTGAAGTGCGTACTCGAGACATAACGGCGCGCACCAGCGTAGGCCAAAGAGCTGTTGCTGGCGCCTTAGACAAAGAATACGTAACAGTATAGTTTACAAGGTCTTTTTGCAAGGTCTCACCTTGCAAAAGGGTATAATGTGTCGTAATAATGTATTCTTGCAGGGTCTGACCCTGTAAATTGTAGAATATGGTATAGCTGTAAGATTAATAGTTGACTAAGTTAGTCCACTTTGTGTACTTTTTGGTGAGATTGCAGGCATGGGGCTGCGGGAACTTGTTAGTTTGAGTATTATAATTAGTACAGAAGATTAAATTGCGGCAGGTATCTAGAAAGGATAAGGCCCAAAGAATGGCTGAAGGGTTAGTAGATAATAGAGGGCCAGAATTTGGCCCGCCGACGGAGATCGAAGCTGCTCGCTGTGCGATAGAAAGCGATCAAAAATCATTTGAGAATATTAAAGCCCAAGATGGTAGTACCACGATAGCAAACCTGTTTGAGTTAGTACGACGTCTAGAAGAAGATGAGCTTGAGCTAAGTCGGCTAGGGGATAGTGACGCTGGCACGGGTAGTGATTCTTGCTGATTTACCAGATTTGACGTAATGTCTATATAATGTTAATTTATTATCTATGTACGGAGAGATACTAGGCTACGGCCGGAGAGCAAAAGTTCGTTGTGAGTTCACGCCAGCGGAAGCAAGCGTGTTAGGCAATGCGGCGTTGTCTAAAAGCCTAGATGTTGCAGATGAATCTGTCACCAAGCAAGGTAGTAACAATATATTCTTCGAGGAGGATGGCACTGCCTGGGGCGAAGTACAATTAAATTGGTCGGAAAAGTGGCTGACAGAAACTGCCCAAATGGTTTTCGATTATCAGGCGAGATTATCAAATATAATACAGAAGCACCACCGAGAGCTAGGCGATACAGCTATTGGATTTCTTCAGCATCAGTACGGTGGCGCACTGCGCTTGGGGCTTGATATAGACAAATTTACTAGTGAAGTGCACCCTGATGCCGATTAAAAACTGCTAAAGTATAGATGATGGATCATAAAACTGTCGAAGATTATATATTGAGTATGCCGAAGGCCGTGTTGGATTATCCGTTTGGCAAGGATGTGGCTGTTTATAAAACGGGCGATAAGATGTTTGCTCTAATAACCGAGAATAAAGAGCCGATAAATCTCAGCTTAAAGTGCGACCCAGTGCTAGCCGAAACCCTGCGCGAAAAGTACGAAACAGTTGTGCCGGGCTATCACCTGAATAAAAAGCACTGGAATACGATGATTCTGACTGGCCAGTTGCCCTGGGACGAAGTTCAAGTCCTAATTCGCCACAGCTACGATTTAGTCACAGCTGACTAAGGAGTATTTATGGCGTCTTTGCCTTGTTCGATTAGTAAACTAGCATTATCGTAGCTATGGTTTAGTATTCCCTGAAGAGTCTTGCCGGAAACACCCTGATAAGCTTGCTTTAGAGCCGCTTGATAATCAGTTAGTTCCGTGACAAGCTCTTGTTCGACAGTACTATCGTATGTATTGGTGGCGCTGGCATTTGTAAGTAGGGTATCGGTTTTAGAATCGATGCCTAGATTCAGCGTTTTCTTGCTTAACTTGGTGCCGTGATCAGCTAAATAGCTTATCAGTTCGCCTTGGTTGCTCTGAATTGTTAGTTCGGTGTTAATCGCAAAGTTTTTAGTAGATTGATTATTGGCATGTCGGGCACCATCAGTCGCAACTCGGATGATTTCTTGCTGCTTCTGAGTAACGATGGTTAGTTGAGGGTCGCTATGGCCACTACTCGATATTAGGGAGTAGAGGAGACTAATAATGATTATTAATACAATTGCACCACCAGCTACTATCAGGGCCCGTTGGGTTTTGTTATCACCACCGGGTATTTTAAACTTAGCTTCTCTTTGCTTGTCCTCGGCCACAATAAACTCGTACGGGTTATGGCCGCCATTAGGAGTCAAATTGGTCGGTGGGGTATAGCTGGGTGGTGATGGTGATGGAGCTGGTGCTTGATTTGGAGGCATAGTTATGACTAATATTACCAATTTTGCACCCAAACTGCTACTGGTTGTGTCAGAGACTATCAACCGCTACAGTTGATGTTGATAATTCAATCCTGGATTATTGTGGCTCAAGCAAGGGAGTGATCATGGGTGGTCGTAGGAATCATAATGCTCGTAAGCCTAAGGTACATGTGCCGTCTGTAGAGGAACTGATGCTCTCGGTATCGCACTATAGGCTATCTAACCAACTACCCGAGCGTCCGCTAGATGACACCTACCCGCCCCCGGCAGAAGGAGGTGAAGAACCGGCGAATGATGAAACCTAGCCTGCCGAGCAGCCTGATGTGGCCTGACCTGTGGGGCACTGGCTAATACTGGTATATTTACTGGTAACAGCCGGTGTCCCTACGGTACCTTTCCGGTACAATCTCGAATCCCGGACGTAGAGTCTAAAACTAGACTCCGATAAGTCGAGACCCCACCACCCTATAAATTAATTCCTCCGACCCAACAACCAACAACTGCGTCGTCGACGAATAATTTATGGGGTATCTTTTTGCCATTATGGGATAATAGACATTAGGCACAACTTAGTTGACAATTAAGCATAAGTATGATAATATCTAACTAAGCTAAAAGACAAATAGCTAACATAAAAACGAACAGGAATACAAAAAAATGAGTGAAAAGATACCAATTAACCAAGACGAGGTAGCCGCAATTGCGGCTAATCAGGCGGCAGCAAATGGGAGTTGGGAAAAATTTGCCCAGCCAGGTTATGAAGCATCGACCGGTCAGATTGCTGTGGCAGCAGTAGCGGCGAGTGTTGACAAACTGGAATCCACGAAACCGACAACAAATACTAGTGAACATTTCGGATACGATCAGTCAGAATCAGGCTTACTGACTCCTCAAAGCGGAACTAGCTCCTCGATGTTGAGGGATGGTACGTTGGTAACTGACAAACGACCAGTTACCCTAGAGAAGGTTGAGAACGATTTCCAGACCGCAAAACAGGCGAGACAGGTCGAGGAACAAGCAAGGCTCGAAAAGCTTCGTGCTCCTTTGAATGATGCTGAGATTGCTGAAACTGCATCTCGTTTAGCTGCATCTGTGCGAGCTGATATACAAACAGCCAAGAGTAATAATAAGTCTGCTCTTAGGGATAGATCGGTACTATTACTTGATGGTGATTCGCGTGCTTTTAGCCGAATTTATCAGATAGCTACAGGTGATACAATTCAGAGAGGGAATGATTCTATTAATAAGCATAATAAGTTATCGGCTGAAGAGCGATTAGACGATTTAGCTAAGCAGTATGAAGGCCGTCGTATCATAGACACCGAAACTGGGCAGGTGATACCTGGTGGCTATGATGGTACTTTGTATTATGAGTTTGCGCGTGCTCGAGACTTACTTGCTAAGATTAAGGCAAACCCACAAGTGATACGTGAGAACGTGATAAATGCTACTAAGGTTATTAACAAGACGCTTGATGCTGGCTTAAATGGGTATGCTAAAACAAATTATGCAATTACATACCCGGAGTTACTGCGTCAGCCTCTTGAGGCCAAACACCCCTCGCTAGCCTAGGCCTAAGCTGATGTGAAAGAGCCAGATAACCCTGGCTCTTTTATTATGCCATTCTGCGTCTGGTTGATAATTCAGGTGGGCAGTGTATTGATTGGTGTAAATACGGATTCTGAAAAGAAAATGGTCTGGAGTGAAGTCTGGTGTATGGCTTGCTACTTGCTAGATTGTGCTAGATAATATGTAGTATGGATGCCAAAGAGGAAATTCGGAGCCGACTGTCGATTGAAGACGTTGTCGGCGAGTATGTCCAACTCAAACGGGCCGGCCGCAACTGGAAGGGGTTAAGTCCATTTAGTGCCGAGCGGACGCCCAGCTTTATTGTGAGCCCAGATAAGCAGATTTGGCACGACTTCTCATCTGGTCGGGGCGGCGATATGTTTAGCTTTGTGATGGAGATGGAGGGTCTAGAGTTTCGAGCTGCGCTGGAGCTGCTAGCCAGGCGAGCCGGAGTTGATCTGGAGCAATACAACCAACCGGGCAGCGGGCGAACCTCTGGCAAGAGCAAAGATCGGTTATATGAGGCCTTGGAGCTAGCCACGCACTTTTATCAGATGCAGTTTAGTCAGAATAAGCTGGCCCTAGAGTACGCCCTGGGTAAACGTGGCTTTTCTAAGGCCACGGCGCTGACCTGGCGGCTAGGCTATAGCCCCAATAATGGTAGTGCGCTGTGTGATTTTTTGGTCAAAAAGGGATTTTCAGCTGACGAAATTAAATTAGCTGGGCTAAGTAGCCAGAATTACCGAGGCTTAGGTGATATGTTCCGCGGTCGGTTGCAGATTCCGCTATGTGATCCACAGGGGCGGGTGATTGGCTTTACGGCTCGACTACTCGAAGATAATCCTAATGCACCGAAGTATATAAACACTCCGGCGACACCACTCTACGACAAAAGTCGGCACGTCTTTGGTTTGCACCTGGCTAAAGAGGCCATTCGGAAGAATAAATATGTGGTTTTAGCCGAGGGTAATCTAGATGTAATTACTAGCCACCAAGCCTTAGTAACCCAAGTGGTGGCAACGGCCGGAACAGCTCTAACTGAGCCTCATCTGAAGGCACTCAGCCGCCTAACCGGTGACATTCGCCTAAGTTTTGATGCCGATAAAGCAGGTTTAGCTGCCACCGAGCGGGCTATACCGATAGCCGCTAAAGTTGGTGTGACATTGAGCATTATTACTATACCGAGCGGCAAAGACCCGGACGAGCTGATTCGCAGCGATGTCAGTATTTGGCGAGACATTATTACTAAGCCACTCTACGCTGTCGATTGGTTAATCGAGCGCTACAGTTCGCAGCTTGATTTGACCACGGCGGTTGGCAAACGCGAGTTTAGCGACGTCGTAATTAACGTGGTTCGAGGGCTGGAAGACAGTGTTGAGCAAGATCACTACATTGGCGAGCTCGCCAAAATCCTGCAAGTTAATAAAGACGCCTTGAATCAAAAACTTGTTCAGCCAGCTAATAAAATCACCCCTGTTAGGCTTAAGAAACCGGTCGATATTAAAGCTATCGATAAGGCTACGGTTGATCGTCAAAAGACCGAAGAGCACTTGATGTCAGTTATGCTAGCTCAGCCTAAATTACGTGATTACCTAAAGATTGTTACACCGGACATGCTGGAGCACGAACCGGCTATTAAACTACTCGGATTCTTAAAAGAATTCCCTGATTTTGCCGGCTTTGCCAGTCTGGCCAATAAGCCAAAGGGGGCTGACACTGAAGCACTGCGAGCCTGGGCAGTGCAAGATTTGGGTGAATATGGTAAAATATTATCATTAGTTTATGAGACGCTCTATCAAGACCTTGAGCTGCTCGAGCTGCGTTACGAAGTAGCTCGCTTGCGTGCCAAACTGATAGAACAATACGTCCGCATTAAAAAGCACATGATTGCTGAAAACCTAAATGATGCCGAAGGCACAGCTGTTGATCAGCTGTTGCATCAAGCTAAACAACTCGATAAGTTATTAAAATCTTTGCAAGGAGACAAACCGCGTGCCCAAGATAAATGATCAGAAAACCAGGCTAGCCGCCGCCAAGCAGGAATTATTCGATAAAGCCAAAAAAGATGGCAAGATTGACCTGCGTGAAATTACCAATGTAATTCCTGACAAACCAAAGAATGCCGAGCTGCTCGAATCGCTTTATGCTGATCTAGCCGAAGCTGGTGTTGATGTTATAGCGCCAGATGAACCGGCCCCAACCGATCTAACTGATGAATGGCTCATTGAAGACGAAGAAGAAGTGGTTGTCGAAGACCAGTCGTATTTAGATGATATCGCTGATGACAGCGTCCGCCTGTATTTACGAGAGATTGGTAAGATTCCATTACTGACAGCTCCAGAAGAGCTGGCCCTGGCTCAACGGGTCGTCGCTGGCGAAAAAGAGGCCAAAGACCAGATGGCTGAGGCTAATATGCGCCTAGTCGTGTCGATTGCTAAACGCTACGTCGGTCGCGGACTAGATTTGCTAGACCTAATTCAAGAAGGCAACACCGGTTTGCTACGGGCCGTCGAGAAGTTCGACCCAGATAAAGGTTTTAAATTCAGTACCTACGCTACCTGGTGGATTCGCCAAGCGATTACGAGGGCTATTGCCGACCAAGCTCGAACGATTCGTATCCCAGTGCACATGGTAGAGACGATTAATAAATTACTGCGGACGCAGCGCCGTTTGACTCAAGAACTTAACCGCGAGCCGTCTAATGAAGAAATTGCCAAAGAAATGGAAATTGATGTTGTTAAGGTAGAACATATCATGAAGATTAAGCAGGATATTTCTAGCCTTGATGCTTCGATTCGTGATGACGAAGAAGAGAGTGTGCTATCGGACTTTATTGAAGATGAAGACACTATTAGTCCAGAGGAAAGCGCCACTGGCCAGCTGCTTAAAGAACAAGTCAAAGATATGTTAGGAGCTCTAACCGAGCGCGAGCAAAAGATTCTTAAACTGCGCTTTGGTCTAGAAGATGGCAAGCAGTACACCCTAGAAGAAGTTGGCCAAGAGTTTGCTGTTACCCGTGAGCGGATTCGTCAGATTGAAGCTAAAGCGTTAGCTAAGCTGCGCAAGCACAAAGATGCCCGCAAGCTCCACGACTATATTAAATAGGTCTAAACGATATAGGTTCTCTAATGGCTCTAGGTCCCGGCCTGGTCGAGGACTTGAATTGCTCTTTACTGATAGTTAAAAAAGTAGTCCCAGAGTTAATCTGGGGCTATTTTTAATAGAGAGGACTGGTTTATCCAATATTCTCGGCTTTGAGTAGGTTATCGATGCTCTCGGTGAGGTTGTTTAAGCTAGTGTCATTCACGATTGTGTAATCGGCGTTGGCAATTGGACCACCTTTTTCTATATTCTCGATTTCGGCATATTCCCGGGCCGTTACCTCGGCATCAGATAGGGGCCGGACTGGGCGATTGGCTAAACGGTCGTGTCGGAGACGGCGGGGAGCGGTTATGGCGATAATTATGGCTGAGTCGCCGTACTTCTCTTTAAAAATCTTGTATTCGGTCCAGCTGTATATTCCGTCGGCGATGATTATGCGTTGACCTTGGGTCACTAAATCGTCGATTTTTTTAATAATTCGATTGGCCATGACTCCGACACCTTCTTTGGCTCGCAGGTCTTCACGTACTAGCTTTTCATTGGTCTCGTTAACCTCGAGACCACGAGCTTTTACCTCATCAACCGTGATACCACCAAAGTAAACCGATGGCCAGCCTTTTTGCTCCATATATTCTACGCCGGAACTTTTACCAGCTCCGGGCATACCAACTAAGGCTATTACTTTTGTCTCGTTCATTATTAATATTGTACTAGGAAACGCTAGCCATTATGAAATTATTTGTTCGTTTCGTCGTTTACGACTCATCAGCACGACTATAGTTTTATTCGTGGACAAACAACAATCAGAAGAGATAAAAGAAACAAAGAAAAACAACAGACAGGAAGAACCCGCCTAACCCTTTGAGCTTTCGTCTCTTCTGTATTGTTAGGTTTGCCTTAGGATGACACTATTGCTTTAGGCATTTTTTGCTTTCGACGCAAGTTAGTTGGCTTTGGATAGTCTCCTGCATTCTCTGGTCTCGATTAACTCGTATTCACTTCCCCATATTGCAGCAATTTGACGGCAAAGTACTCCGGTCTGAGCGGCAATCAAGTGTGTAGGCTGATCGTATTCCAGTACAATTGAATCTTTAGTAATTGCGTTTAGCGAAAGTTTGCCACCGATGTCCGCAAGATTGACCCCTAGGGTGTCACTAGCCTCCCATAATAGAATGAGGTTGTCACATGGCTGGATAGCTACCCGGGTTGATAGCTCATTCTCGTCGACAGTGATGCGAATCTTCATTGTAATGCCTCTCAGAAAGTAGTGAACTGCGGTGGTGTAGCAATTTTTGAAACTTTAGACTGTTGCACTAAGTACGATTTCGATTAGTTGTCTAATCGTGTCCTCGTCGACGTCGAGTGTTCCGCTGGCTTGACCATTTGCCTTTTCGGGGTTCTCCTTTTTATTGGAAAGTGCAGATGCATATATCAGCTGTATGGCCGGTACGGCTTCCTTGAGTTGTTCGCGTATTCTCCATTCTTGGACGGTTATTGGGAAGGGCATTCCGTCAAACTCGGCTCTGTCTAAGCTGAGTTTTAAACTATTGCTGGCATAGCCGCATGTGACGGTCACTTCTAGCTTCATTGCTAAAGCCTCTCTCTTTCCGATGTACAATCACAGGTTTGTTAGTACGGACTGATTTCCCGAGTTGGGATTAGGTAGTTTAAGAGCTTCTTCAGCTATCTAATCCCAACTCGTGTTTCTCGATATCAATTCTGATTGTCAAAGTACCTCGGAGCAACTCCATGCTCGACAAAGCTTCATCACCATAACAGAAAATATGGAGTATGTCTATAGTGACCATACTTGACGTATCTATAGTTTACTGTTACTGTAATAAATATAATTCAAGAATATAGTTATCTGGTTATAGTTAGGATACTATTGTTTATGTCAGCAGCGGAACGAGATTTTAGTAATTTCCAATTAGGCGATAATGTTTACGAACTTGGGGGCGGAGTAATACCTGATATAGCAGAGCGACTTGATTTTGAGATTGGCACCGAGCCGGATTCAGACAAACTCGGAGCTTTAGTTAAAATTATAGGCGAGAATAAGGTACTCCGAGAAAACGAAGAGGTACAGGCAATTAGCTTGGATAAAGCGGCCGATCTAGTGAATCGGTCTGGCGTACAGGAGCCATTGGCTCGGAGTCTGTGGACGCCGGATAAGTCACTGCCTAGCCATATTGATACAGTGATTGTGACTGGGGCAGTAGCAAACTGGCAAGATAGAACGGCTAGTTTGCTGGTTGATGCAGTCAAAAGGGGTTTTGGAGCTGATAATCTGTATCTACTGTCTGGTAATCGTGAGATGAGCTCTAAATCAGAAATAAATAACCAGAATATTATCAGATATTACAAAGAGTATGGTGTTTATCCGCTAGAGAGCAACTATGCCACCGAATTCGTGAAGCCGATGCTAGAAGAGGCTGGCTATAATGTTACAAATGAAGCATTTGAAACGGGTAAGGGTGACGCTATAGCGGCCGAGTTTGCGGCCAATCATAGCGATGTCTGGATCGATGACAAAACTGTCAGTGTCGCCCGCGTTGCCAATGCTGGTATACAATTGGCGGTTCAGATGCAGAGGGCGGCCCGAGATGTAAATCCTAAGTTTGATATGGATAGGAATAACCCACAGCTATTTGTGCAAGCCGATACCCGACTTGTGGCGAGTGCCCGGGAGCAGCTAGACGATCCGGCTAATTACCAGTCGCCGTTTACGGCAATGCGCCAACTTGTACTAACTGCTAGGTACCTACTTAAAGCTAGCCTAGATCAATAGATAGAGCGTATAACCGCATAGCTCGCAATTATTTACTGGCTTATTACTGGTCTAGTGCGTCCCTATAAGATTACTTATTAATTGGCTTGAGGTGTTTCTTGATGACCTCTGGGCGATAGTCGGCTAGTAATGATTTGCGGGTCTGGTGGCGGCTGCGTAGCTGAAATTCTCTTATAAAAGTGAATAGAACGGCAGCCAGTAGAGCATAAATCCAATCTGTAAAATCTAATGGACCGGTTTGGAAATAGACAGCAATATGTGGAATATAAATAATGACAGTTGTCGCAATTAGGGATAGTGCCATAGCTGCCCAGAGGCGTTTATTGTGCAGTTGGTAGTGGCTAAATAGCCCATGACTACTGCGTCGCTGTAATATGTTGGCCAACAGGCAGAGGACGATAGTTAGGAAGGCTAGACTGGTGGCCTGCATGTGGACTTGGCTGGAAGCTACGATGTGTTCGGCGCCCAGTCCACGCTGCCAGAAAAAGAGCAGATAATTTATAAAAGCAAAAGACCCAATCAATAGTCCACACCACATGATACTAAGCCAAGCTGAACCGTTTACGAGTGGAGTACTAGTGTTACGAGGCGGTTTGGTCATCGGGTTAGTTTCTGGTTTGTCCCAGCCCAGCGCAGCCAGTGGCAAGAATACGGCTAGTGAATCGATTGCTAGTATTTGCATGAGTGAAAGTGCCGCTGGAATGCTGAGGTAGGTTACTGCGCCCAAACTGGCTAGGATTGTTACTAATTGGGCACTATTGCCAGCCAGACTGGCTAGGCTAGCCTTTTGGATGTTCATAAAGGCACTACGGCCGTGGCGAATAGCGACTAGAAGAGGTGTCAGGTCATTATCCTCAAGTACCATGTCAGCGGCTGAAGACGTGGTCTGATCATGGTGATTTGACAAGGCTACACCAACATCGGCCATAGTTAACGCCGGTATATCCTCAATTGATCTGCCGGTCATTGTAACTACTAAGCCACTCGACTGGGCTAACTTTATAATTCGTAGTTCATCGGCTAGATCTAGTTTAGATAGGACTGCGCCACCTCGGCGGGTTAAGTTCAGTATCTGACTATCGCTAAGAATGTGTAATTGTTCGCCAGAAACCACGGTGAGTTGTTCGGGGTGTTCTACCAAGCTGGCTTGCACAGCTAGAGCTCTAGCCGAGAACGGATAGTCACTAGTAAGTAATGCTACGTTGACTTGAGCTTTACGGGCGTCTGCCATGGCGGCCGGTACATCTCTTCGGAGTGGGTCGGACAGTACAACTAAGCCTAGTAGGATAAGATCTTTCTCTGTCTCGTCAGCGGTAGTCTTTTGTGGATCAAAATTAGTCGGTAACACTCTATAGGCTACTGCAATAACACGCTCGGCCTTGGCTGAATGGGCTTCGTAATAGTCTGTATATAGCTGTCGATCCTTAGCTGATAATTTGCGAATAAGGCCGTGATCCCAGAGCTGAGTACAATCGGCTAGAAGATGGGACGGTGAACCTTTAATGAACAAGTTGAGCTCGTTTCCACGGGTACGTATAGTTGAAGCGTTCTGGCGAGAAGCGTCGAATATATAATCTCTGATAGGCGGGAACTCTTGCTGTAAATCGGTGGGGCTAAGACCAGCCTTTTGGGCTAGAGTGATAAAGGCAGCGTCGGTTGCATCACCTTCAGCGTGCCAGTCGGTGTGATCAATGTTGGGCGGGATTATATTGGCATCGCTGGCTAGCGCTCCAGCTTCAAGTAATAGGCTTATTTTGGCTAAATCTGACTCACTTAAATTCTTGCCAGCTTCTGTTATATTACCTTTAGGATCATAGCCTAAGCCATCAACCTCATATTTAGTTTTGCCGATAAGTAGTTGATTAGCGCTGGGACGTCCGGTGGTCAGAAGTCTACTTTTTCGAGAAATCAGAACGTCGGTAGCGCCGAGCGTATCAATAGCAGAGAGGCGAGTTATCCGCAGCTTTCTGCTAACTAGTTGACCAGATGATCTAGACAGGATTGTGTTAATTATACCGGGCAGAGTTAAAGGCAAGAGCGACAGCGTGATAGCGGTCGCAAAAAACCAGGTCAAAGGCTGACTTAAGTCGGCGTAATTGACTAGAGGTATTAATAATAAGGCACAAAGGATAATCGCGCTTAGAACCAGCCGAGTTGACAGATGTCTCAGTAATTTCTGTAAGGGGCTGAGGGGTGGCAAAACATGCTGCTGCATAGTAGCGACCTGGCCTAGCTCCGTAAACTGGCCGGTGGCAGTCACTACTCCTTCTGCTTCACCTTCGGTAATAATAGTTCCCATATATACTTGGTTGTGCCTCTGGGCAAGTATTACGGGTGAGCGGAGTGTCCGGGCAAATTTGCGGATTGGCCCACTGGCACCAGTTAGGGGCGTATCATCGGCGGCTAAACCTTGGGTGGAGAGCAGGCGGATGTCGGCCGGGACTATCATGCCGACAGCCAGCTTGACGATATCACCGGGCACCAGATCAGTAGTATTGATAAATACTAATTTTCCATCACGATATACCTGAGCTCGTTCGGGCAGTAGCTGGTGTAGTGACAAGAGACTGTTTTTGGCCTTAAATTCCTGCAAAAAGCTAATTGTGAGGTTCAAAAAGGCTAGAATTATTAAGATTATGGTAACCTGTGACTCGTTTAGATACAGCGCTACACCGGAACTAGCCAGCAAGAGTAGAAATGTCCAATCGGTAATCCCGAGAGCGTAGTTAATTAGCCAGTGGGCGCTGTGCTCGATTGGCCAGCGGTTTGACCCGGTGTGACGTAGGCGGTCGATCGCTTCGGTGGTGGTTAGCCCACTATCGGTCGAGCGTAATTGCCGCAGAACTTCTTTGCCGTCCAGTAGATAATATGGTTGTTGCCCGTCCATTGGCCCTTATTATATATTGAACAGACTAATTATGCTTGTGCTTGCAATGAATGGTTGATAAAGAGAAGATAATATTATGAGTGAAGCTCTAAAAATTGAACCTGAGGGACTCTCAGAATCCCCGAATATCGTAGAAGTGCGTGGTAGTGTATCCTCACGGCGGAAGGTAGGTCGTGCGGCAGTGTCTGAGACTGACGGCGAGTCAGATCCAGAATTTGATAAAGGATACGTTTCTCCAGACATTCTTCATGAGTACTTGAAACAAATGGGTAAGAAACAGCTTCTGACGGCAGTACAAGAAGTTGAGCTAAGTAAATCTATGGAGGGAGGACTATTAGCCGAAGAGATCCTACGTGTTCGTGGTTTGTCGGCAGGTCAGCGCAAGAAAGAGGCGCCAACCATTCTTGAGTGGCTGACAGAGCGAACGCAGGCGAGGTTCGAAAAGCGGAAAGATGACAATAAAAAGCTCTCCGATGCTGACATCGAGAATATTCGGGGAACCCAGACAATGCCGCAAGTAGAGAAAGACATAAAGATGTTTTACAGGTTAGTGGATAATAAGCGAAATAAAGAGTTTCTATCGGACGAGTGGTTAAAGTCCAAAATTGTAGATGGCCAAAGAGCACGAGATAGTATGATCAAATCAAACTTACGGTTAGTGGTCAATTTGGCAAAACGCTACACTGGCCGTGGTACGGAACTGCTCGACTTGATTCAGGATGGGAATCTGGGGCTTATGCGAGCGGTCGGAATGTATGACTACAAGAAGGGTTATAAGTTTTCGACGTACGCCACTTGGTGGATTCGCCAGGAAATTACTCGCGGAATATCCAATAAGGGGCGCATCATACGGCTACCCGTGCACATGGTAGAGCAGATTAATAAGATATCTAAAATAGAGAAGGAACTAATCAAAGATCTGGGCCGCGACCCAACTGACGACGAACTTTCGGAGGAGGCTGGTATTTCGCCAGATAAACTGTCTGAGATACGAGGTTATGCGCTTAATGCTGTTAGTTTGGATAAGCCGGTTGACGATGGAGGTACGAGTAAAACTGGAGATGATCTGGGTAGCCATATAGTGAGCGGAACTGCTATTGATCCCGAGGACGCGGTATTGGCGGCAGAACGTCTAGTCTACGCAAGTAGACTATTTGGAACCCTTAGCGAAATAGATAGGCGGATTGTTTATTTGAGATTGGGTCTGGACGGCAGTAAACCACGTTCACTTAAAGAGGTTGGCCAAATCGTCAATAAGACTGGCCCAGGAGTAAGCAATATTATGAACGCTATAATGAAAAGGTTGCGAGATAAGGACTCAGCCCAAAGTCTTCCTAAGCCGCAAGATTGACTTGCATAGGCTATACTTAAGAAGATATGAGTAGCACAAACCTCCCAAAAAAGTTAGCGATTATCGACGGCAAGAGTGTTTTCTATCGTGGCTACTATGCTATGTCGAATTTAGCGACTAAAGACGGCATACCAACCGGTGGAGTATTTGGTTTTGCTACTATGGCGCTAGAAGTTGTTAAACGGTTGAAGCCTGATTATGTGGCAGTAGCCTGGGATAAGCCCAAAACTAATATCCGCCGACGGCTAGAGCTCTATCCAGAGTATAAAGCTGGCCGTAAACCGCCGCCACCTGATTTTTATGAACAAATCCCGGTATTACACGAACTGCTGGCGGCTTTTGGCTGGCCTCTGTACGAGCTGGATGATTACGAGGCCGATGACATTATGGGGACGTTAGCGGTGCAGGCGAGGGCCGAGGGTATCGAGACGATGCTCATTACGTCTGATTTAGATATGTTGCAGCTTGTGAATGGCCTAGTTAAAGTCTATGCCCTTAAAAAAGGCCTCAGTAATATAGATTTGTATTCACCAGCTAGCTTTACGGCCAAATACGGCATTGAAGTGAACCAGTTTTTGGACCTAAAATCGCTCAAGGGTGATAGCTCGGACAATATCCCGGGCGTCCCCGGAATTGGTGAGAAGACGGCAATTCAGTTGCTACAGGACTGGAAGACACTTGATGGTGTTTACGAAAATATGGCACTTATTAAAGAATCCGTTCGCAAAAAGCTCGAATCTGGCAGAGATCTAGCTTATTTGAGTAAAAAACTTGGGGCTATTTGGACGGATGCTCCAATAAAGCTTGATTTACATGAGGTAGATGGTAGCAAGGTCCAGCCCGAAAAGCTGCTGCAATTGCTCGAGAAGCTGGAATTCCACAACCTAGCGCGTCGGCTGCCAGAAATAATGCAGGTAGCCGTCAGTGATCAGCAAGTAGCAAACGGGGATACGCCGCTAGTGACCGGCAAAAATACTCTAATAGATAGTAATCAGAAATTTGCCGACTTCCATCTTCCAATTTCAGACGTAATCTATGTCTATAGTCGAGCAGCCGGTAAGCACGGTCGTAATCCACAACTGCTGATACTTAGTACTGATGGCAAAGATACCTATACGCTTGATCTTACCAAGCTATCGCCCAAGTCACTATCTACGATCTATGATTTACTATCTACTACGAAGTTGGTTGGCTACGATGTTAAATCAACCCTAAAAGTACTACTTGAGCTTGGTTCAGTAGATTTACCAGAGGTTGGTCATGACGTATTAGTTGGTGCATTTTTGATCAATTCGCTGCGCCGAGAACAAAGTTTGACTGATCTAGCTCAGGCTGATTTGGGCTATGGGGGCTCACCGTTTGAAGATATTGACAGCGAAGAGCTTATTAGTCGGGCTCCCGAGATTATTGCAGTTATTCATGGATTACACATTCAGCAAGTTAAAGATTTGGGAGCGATGCCGAAGTTACCGGAGCTAGCTAGAAATATTGAGTGGCCGGTCATCCCGGTGCTGGCTCGTATGGAATATGCTGGGGTCCAGTTAGATAGTGAATACTTAAATAGGTTTGCGGCCAGGATCAATGATACGATCTCTGACCTTGAGCAACAAATTTATGGATTTGCTGACCAGGAATTTAATATTGGTAGCCCAGCTCAGCTAGCTGAGATTCTGTTTGAGAAGCTACAATTACCTAAACAGGGGATCAAAAAGGGCAAGACAGGCTACAGTACGGCCGCTAAAGAGCTAGACAAATTACGTGGTCAACATCCAGTTATTGATTTGATTACTCAGTTTAGGGAGGTTACTAAGCTCAAAAATACTTATGTCGACACCCTGCCTAAGCTGGTCGACGATAATAGCCGCGTCCACACGACGTTCAATCTGACAATTGCCCAGACCGGCCGGCTGAGTAGTACTGATCCAAACTTGCAAAACATCCCAGTCCGGACCGAGCTTGGCAAGCATATTCGGACAGCCTTTGTGGCCGGCCCTGGCAAGGCATTTGTCAGTGCTGATTACAGTCAGTTTGAGCTACGGCTAGCGGCCGCTATGAGCGGCGATAAGCCGATGGTTGATCTGTTTAATCGGGGAGCTGATATTCATATTCAAACAGCTGCTCAAATTTATGGTCGTGAGCTAGAAGATGTAACTAAGCAGATGCGTAGCGCTGCTAAAACAATCAACTTTGGCGTGCTATATGGCATGAGCCCACATGGTCTGTCGGTGGCCACGGGGATGACCATGGAGCAGGCCAAGAAGTTTATAGACGCCTATTTTGAGCTCCGTAAGCCGTTACTTGGCTATCTGGACGGTCTGAAAGAGAAGGCTCGGAGCGATGGCTACGTCGAAACTTTGTTTGGCCGGCGCCGGCCAATGCCAGATATAAATTCAAGCAATTTTATTGTCCGTAGTAGCGCCGAGCGGGCAGCCATGAATATGCCGATTCAGGGAACTGAGGCCGATTTAATGAAACTAGCGATGATAGCAGCCGACAAAGATCTTGCAAATATTAAAGATGCTCGTCAACTGCTACAGATTCACGATTCTATTCTAGTTGAGTGCGACGAAGCTGATGCCCAAAAAGTTGCTGATATTTTGAAATCGACTATGGAATCTATCGACCCGGAATTACCAGTTAAGCTCCTCGTGGAAGTCTCAATCGGTCAAAACTGGGGTGAATTATAGTGATAAAAGCTGTTATCTTTGACTGCTTTGGGGTACTCGTCGAACCAAGCCTTGAACCTTTTTGCGATATCTACTTTCCGGACGATGCTAAGAAACGGCAGAGGGTAAAAGATCTGGATAAAGAAGCAAGTAGCGGACACATAAGCTATGGAGAATTTACGACAGAGCTTGCCAGGCTGGCAGGGATATCTAACAACAAAGCGGCAGAGTTTCTTAATAATAATCCGCCGAATATTGCGCTCTTAGACTATATTAAGGCTGATCTGAAACCACATTACAAAATAGGGTTTCTCTCCAACGCATCTGATGACTGGATGAATGATTTATTTACTCCCGAGCAGCAACTCCTTTTTGATGACGTAGTGTTATCTTTTAAATACGGTATTGTTAAACCGGACACTGCAATCTTTGAATTAGCTGCTAAACGACTAGGGGTAGAACCAGCTGACTGTCTGTTTGTTGATGATGTTGAGGTATATTGCCAAGGGTCTAAAGCAGCTGGTATGCAGGCACTTATTTTTCATGATTTCAACTCATTTCGTGAGCAATTTCAGGCATATAAATGATAGAAGATAGGATTGAGCGGGCAAGGGGGCTGCTGGAGCGTGTACATTATGCTGCTATGGCGACGGTTAACGAAGATGGTAGCCCACATAATACTCCAATCCATTTTATTATTAGTGACTCGCGGAAATATATTTATTGGGCCTCGAGCCCGGCGTCGCAACACTCGAAGAATCTTAATCGTAGTGGCCAGGCGTTTTTTGTTATTTACGAGCCAGGCGTTGGTGGTGGTTTGTATTTGCAGACCCGAAACGGCCATGAGCTTACTGGCGCTCAACTGAAGGACGGTTTAAATATCTGGAATAAATCACGGATGGCAGACGGAAAGCCGGAGCTCGCTGATACATTTTTTAAGGGCAATTTCCCGCAGCGGATGTACCGAGTAGATATTATGAAGTCTTGGGTTAATTGTAGTGATAGAGATAAAGCCGGGAACATTATTCGAGATTACCGCTATGAGTTAGCGCAAGAGGATTTACTGTTACGGTAATTATTAGTAGTTCATAATGAACGAATTTTATAAATTTTTGGCGCCAGTATCGATTTTGATTGTAGTTTTAGCTACTGCAGTGATGCTAATCCGCTGGCGGGGAGATAATTCTATGTCGATGAGTATGCATGCTGCCTTGGATCGTAGAGCATACTTGATGTTTGCGGTTGCGCTAAGCCTTGGTGGGCTACTATTCTATATTTTTGAGATCAAATGGCTAGTGTCTCATCTAAATTTATCGGCTGCTTTTGTTACTTTTGCTAGCCTTGGGCTAGTTTTGCAGTTAATAGCAGCATGGGTGCCTGATGTACCAGGACTGAAGAGGCGAATCCACCGACCGAGTGCCTACACCATGGCTGCCATAATGGGAATTCTATTAGTATTTCTGGCCGTTGCTCCGGCTATTTCGACGATGGCTTTGATGGTTTCTATGATAGCTCTTGCGATTATGGCGATGGTTTTCGGTATCTTTATGATTGGTTCGGTTAGTCAGTTGTTTTCGAGTGCTAAGTCGAATTACTTGATCTTCCAAGGTAGTTACGTTGCAGTTTTCTTTGTTGCTGTCTTAACGGTTGCATACTTTTAGATAGTTAGTAACAATATTGGTTAAACATATGTTAAAACATAGTTTATAACATATGTTTCTTTGGAAGAGCTACAGGGCTCATTCTTAAGAAGAATATTGTGACTTAGGTGTGGTAGGATTGTGCCTATAGCCACTTTTGAACTACCATTTAGTGATGGTAATATCTATTGTGGTTGACGGTGTTGTATCGTCACCGCATACTGTATGCCCATGAAGAGTTTTATATTGAATAAGCTGGTACGGGATAAGATCCTGGATGATATGCAGAATAAGGGCCAGCAGGCTGCTCTCAAAGAGCTTAGTGACAAAGAATTCCTGCATGAGCTTAGCCGCAAGCTGGTTGAGGAGGCTAACGAATTTAGTTCGGCTGATCCTAAAGAAGCGCTAAAAGAGCTAGCCGATGTTCTAGAAGTTGTTGAAGCGCTAGCTGGAGCAATCGGCTCAGATTTTGAATCACTCAGAGCTATCCAATCGGAGCGCAAAGCAAAACGTGGTGGCTTCGATAAAAGAATCTATGTGGGCCGACTAGACCTAGCCGACGATGATCCGTGGGTTGACTATTATGCCGAGGACCCCGAAAAATACAAGGAAGTTGAGGAGTAGATAATATGTCAGAAAAATTTCGAACCGAGCCAGAAGTTGTTTACAGGGGTAAATTATTTGAAGTAATTCAAACACCACAGTCAGACGGGCGAGTATTTGAGCGGGCGGTAAGAGCGCCGGGCGTGCGGCTTATTATCGCTGATAGAGAAGCCAAAAAAATACTACTCACTAAAGAGTATAGGCAGGAATTGAAAGGTTGGGATTACCGCCTGCCGGGCGGTAAAGTTTTTGACAGTCTAGCAGAATACGATGAATTCAAGTCTGTTACTGATAGTATGGAAGGCGCTGCTGCGAAAAAAGCAAAGGCCGAAGGCCACGAGGAGGCTGGAGTAGATATTTTGGGTGTAGAATTATTCAAGAAATCGACACTGGGTGCCACGGTTGAATGGGATTTATACGTTTATGAAGCCACTGACTGGGAAAAGTCAGCAGACGGCCAGGCGCTAGAAGTTGGCGAGCAGATTGAAGCAGATAATTGGTTTAGCTACGATGAGGCCCATCAGATGATTTTAGCCGGCGAAATGCAGGAAGAGCGCGTGGCGCTTATATTACTGCAGTGGCTCGAGGGTCAAAATAAGTGAGTGGCCTAAAAATCTATGTCGCCGGCAAGGTATCCAAGGACTCACAGTTTGGTACGCATTACTGGCGAGATTATTTTTGTACTGAACTCAAGAGATTATCTGGCATAAAGCTGGATAATCTGGATCCGATGAGAGCTGAGTCGGGCTTAACTGAACCAGATGAGATTTTTGCGAAAGATTGCCGACTGATTAATCAGGCTGACGTATTTGTAGTATATCTTTCGGATGATATTAGCGTAGGAGGGTCACAGGAGATTCTGATTGCTCGGTACTTGCGTAAGCCGGTCATAGGGCTGGCTCCGCTAGGCGGCAAATTTAATGGCGCCCGGCGCGAAATATTTGGCAAAATGATCGAAGATTATAAAGACCCATTTGTGTTTGCGACTTGCGATATTGTATGCGCTACGGTGGGTGAGGTAGCAGAAGCACTCAAGCGAATAAACGAGATTAAACTGACTGGCCTAGATAAGATAGATAGTGCAATTGATTGTGAGAGTTGATTAATATAACCATAGGTAGATCTTAAACGGGTAGAACTATGCCGTTAGTGGCGTCTACCGTCACGGTTTGGCCGTTTTTGAGTACTTTTGTAGCATTGCCAGTGGCTACAATACAAGGGATTTTTAGCTCACGAGCTACAATGGCAGCGTGCGATAGTATGCCACCTTGGTCGGTAACGATGGCAGCAGCTTTTTGCATAAGTGGCACATATAAAGGTGTCGTGACAGGGCAGACCAGGATGCTGCCTTCTGCAAAAGGTTCATCGAGCTTTGTTGGGTCAACTATCTGAACCCTTCCAGTGGCCTGACCGTTACAGCCGGTTTGGCCAGAGACAATAGCATTTGACTGGGTGGAGATACTAGTTTTGACCACGAAATCGTTATAAAGATGACCAAGTGATGGGCTGTAATCGATAAACCAGGTGCCAAGCGACGAATCGGTGGTTTCGAAGTAGCCTTCTAGGTAGTCGTGGCTAAAACTGGCGCCTAGTCCCTCTTTTAGGGCTTTTTGGATAGTTTTATCTGCCACCTTTAGATGTTTAGCCAGTATTTTTAGGTGCCTTATGGCGTCTTTATTGTCGGGCAAAATATGCCAATCAGTGAAATCGTAGCGAAAGACAAGTGGGGGTGAACTATCGTGAAAGCCTTGAGTTAGTTGATGGTGGCCACCAAATATAATCTCGCCTTGTATACCGTGGCGGTTTACTACGAAAATTGTAGCCCAAGAATAGTCTGGCGGATGGGGCATAAAATCTGCTCGGTAATCTTTGGAGTCAATCTCTTGCTCATGGAACCAAACAACGGCTTCGCTGACAGTTTTACCACGCATGCGCAGTTTTGGTAGAGCTTTATCTTTTGGTATTAGGCGTAGAGCGCATAGATCTTGGCCATGATCTTTTAAATAAGTTTTGAATTTTAATGTTCGGTTGGTGATATCGGTGGCCTCGAACTGGACTGGCTCATCGAAAGGCAGATTTATAGTTCGGTTCAGTACTTTTAGCCGTTCGCGCTTTTCGTTGTCTTCGCGGCGGAGCGCTTCGGTGTCTTGATGGCCGATGTCCTGGAGCCATTCAGTTAGAGATTTTTGAGTTTTTAGTAGTTCGGCTAAACGATTATCGGACATGGCTATATAGTATCACCCGAGGGTAGTTATAGGGCGACTCTGTAGAATATATAATTTTCCGCCCGCGTAGGCCCATTCAATGTCGACAGGGAAGCCATAGAGATTTTCGATTTGTTGCACGATAGACGATAATTCTCTTAGCTGTATATCATCTAGTTTTGGCTGGTCATAGCTTGGCTTAATTGGCTGCCAGCTAGTTTCGCCGCTTTCTAATCTCTTGATTAGTTTGTCTTGGGTAGCTATGTGTTCCTCGATGACTTTGTAAGTTTGTTTCTCTAAGACAAACATATCGGGAGTGATGTCACCCGAAACGATTGCTTCACCCAATCCTAAAGCAGCTTCGACAACGATTTGATTTAAATTTCCAGTGACCGGGTGGGCCGAGAAGGCGATGCCACTTATTTGACTGTTCAGCATGACTTGCACTATCACGGCTACTTTACCGGCTGGGACACTGTTTTGCTCGGCATAAGCTTGGGCGCGAGGTGATTTAGCTGATTCTGCGCACTGTTTAACGCGTTGCAGTAAATCCTTACGGGTTACATTTAGGTAAGTATCCAGTTGGCCGGCCCAAGTTGCCTGGCTGCTGTCCTCAGCAGTTGCACTAGAGCGCACGGCTACAAATTTTGCACCTAGTTTATTAAATTGCAGTATTATCTCTGGTTCGAGGCTGCCGATCTCGTTTGGCTGAGCTGGGACAACAAAACCGACCGGTACCGTGAAGCCGGCCCTGAGAAGCTCACCTAGAGCAGTAGCTTTGCCGCCCATTTGAGACAGGTTATCAGCTTCTATTAACTGTCTGACAGCATTACTCATGCGCTTAGCATAGCAAATATTTACAGGTTTATTATAGTGCAGTTGGTTTTATTACAGCTAGATTATCTGGAGCCTGCCAGAATGATAGCTGAATAAAGCTTACTTGGTCATCGGGCATTGGTTAGTAGCCAGGTAGAAGTAAAGATTGGGGGAAATAATGGCTGAAAGAATTTTAGATGGCGAGGAAGATATTAAGTGTTGGGAGGCTGATCTTGGTAGTGGCAAAGTGCCAGAGGCCGCTCGCTCGGCCGGTGCTGTAGCACTGGAGTCTCAGATTATATCACATGATAAATATAGTGAGAAGGTCGATGTCTGGAGTACTAGGCAAGCAAATGAGGTTCAAGCTCCGTATGATACGGTTAATAAGAGGTTTATTACTGAATATTGGCTTGGCTAAAGGGTAAAATCATTGCAGGAACACCTCATATGTGATATTATAACCATTAGAATATGACTGTGGAGCCACAATGCGCTATATCTTAGGAATTTTAATAGGTCTTGGGCTATTAATATTAGTAATTGTCCTCTTGGTTAAGAGTCTGTCTGGGGGCAGCGTAGAAAACGTTATCAAGCCGATTGATTTGCCTAGCTATGCCGCGACAGATTCGACGGCTCAGCTATATATCGATGGGCCAACAAACGGAGATACTGAACACCGGGCAGTACGGATTAGCGTGTCTAATCAAGATATTAAAGTCGATGTTATCCAGGGATACCAGAGAAATGTTATCGACAATAAATCCTATGTCAACAATCAGGCAGCTTACGCCGTCTTTTTGCATGCCTTGCAGAATTATGATTTTGGTAAGGGTAATACCAGTAAAGACCTAGCGGATGAGCGTGGCTTTTGTGCTCTAGGAAATCGCTATATTTATGAACTAAAAAGTGGTGATAGTGACGTGATGCGCTTCTGGTCAACTTCTTGTGGTGGCCAAGGTACTTTTAAGGGCGATGGCCCAACTATTCGGCAACTATTTATTAATCAGGTACCACGAGATACTTTTCGACAAATGGTCAGTGGTATACCGATAGGTAGTTAAACTAGCCTGCTACAATTAAGCTATGATTAAAGCCGTAATATTTGATTGCTTTGGCGTTCTAGTTAGTGACGCCCTATCTGTGATGGTCGACGTTTTGCCAGTTCAGGGTAGGCAGAGGGTTATTGATTTAATGCATGCCTCTCATCATGGGCTAGGGAGTTCGATAGACTCCAGTAAACAAATTGCAGCCTTACTAGGTATGACCGTGCCCGAATATAGTCAAGCTATACAAGATGACGAGGTCAAAAATGAACAACTCATGAATTATATAGGACAGCTTAAAAAGCAATATAAAATGGCTATTTTGAGTAACATAAGTGTTGGTGGTATTACGCGTAGGTTTACCACCAAAGAGCTAGAGGTATTTGATACCGTGGTAGCTTCGGGGGAAGTTGGCTATGCCAAGCCTGAGCCAGAGATTTACGAAATTGCAGCTACCCGGCTGGGCGTACGGTTTGATGAGTGTGTATTTACGGACGATAGGGAAGAGTACTGCGAGGCAGCTCGAGCTATTGGGATGCGGGCTATTTTGTATAAAGACTTTGATCAGTTTCGGGCTGAGCTTGAAACTGTACTCAAGACTTCCGTTTAATAATTGTTAAATAGTATGATATTCGTGTTGCTTTTGCCTTAGTTAGCCGATGCGGAGCATTATACGTTTATCGGTTTCGGCGGCCGCTTGTAACTTTGGTAAGCTCATCCGCAACTGGCCAGCTAGGGCAGCGCTTTTAGTGGTAACAATTATCATTCTTGGTTGGACAGCTACGCCGACTTCTACTTTAAAATATCGTTGAACGAAATCTTTGATTGCTCGGACTTCTAATGGTTCATCGAAGTCGCGGTTAGATAGGAGGTCATTTAAGGAATCAGCCATGTTTCTAGTATGGCAGCTTGTCTTGCGGATTAAAACAACGCTCCATTCTTTCTCTGAATTGTTGACACTTTACAGGCGGGTATATACTAGTTATGCTAACCATAAATAAAGACATGACGCACTCATTATCACCGCCCGAAACATTTTCAGATGCCACACTGTTTGTTCAATCAATGGATAATGATAGAGTTTTACCGCTGCTAGCTGCTCACTTCTCGAAATCAGAAATTGACTCAGCTCATGACAATGCTCTAGCCTGGCAGAAATTTGCCTTAGCCAGGGCACTACCGTCGGCTAGTTATCCAGATATGAGTTTTTATGCAGAGAGTCGAGCTATACCTACTGATTGTCTAGATCTAGAAGCCACGATTCCTCCGTCTTTATCGATGGCGCTTGAGGAGCCAGACCTGACTTATGCAGCACCACATGCTTTCGAGGGACGACAGTCAGATATAGCCATAGCAGCTATGAGAAGGGTTGCTAGGTATCCCGGTTTCCGCCGTTCGGTGAACGAGCTTTTATCTCGGATTGCCCCTAGTGTGACCGAAAGGCTAGCTAGGCGGGTGGTATTCGAAGCACTTATGACAGTTGCGTCGTTTAAGAAACATAACTAGGCTACAATAAAAGTATGCCAGAACTACCTGAGGTTGAAACAATCCGGACTGGTTTGAATCGGTTACTGCCTGGCAGAACTTTCAAAACGGTTACACATAATAATCCTAAGAGCTTCCCGAACGCTGAAACCGATGTGGCTGGGTTCTTAATTGGTGCCAGCGTAGCTGTGGTTAGACGTCGGGCTAAAGTGCTGATAATCAATCTATCTAGCGAATATTCTCTACTTATTCATTTGAAAATGACTGGACAGCTAGTTTTTGTCGGCAATGAACGGTTCGGTGGAGGGCATCCAAACGACAGCCTGGCTGCGGCTTTGCCAGACAAATCAACTAGGGTTGAGTTTACGTTTACCGATGGCAGCAAGTTATTTTTTAACGATCAACGGAAATTTGGCTGGGTGCGTTTAATGCCGACGGTCGAGATACCAAACATTGATTTTATGCGCAAGGTTGGCCCGGAGCCACTTGAAGATGGCTTTACTGCCGCTATTTTATTCGACCGCTTGCAGCGTCGCAAAAATACTACTATCAAGGCTGCGATTTTAGACCAAACAGTCCTGGCTGGTATCGGCAATATCTATGCCGACGAGAGTTTGTGGGGCGCCCAGATTCACCCCGCAACGCTAGTGAGAGACTTATTACGCCCCAAAATAGCTAAACTTTTTAAAGAGATTCGCTATATTTTAGATTTTTCTATTCAAAAGGGTGGCTCATCTAATCGAAACTATGTAAATGCTGAGGGCAAAAAGGGCAGCTACATGGATTTTGCCAGAGTGTATCGGCGCGAAGGCCTGCCTTGCCCACGTTGCGGTAACACTATTATCAAGCTGCGAGTGGCTGGTCGCGGAACCCATATTTGCCCACACGATCAGAAGCTAGTCTAGAAGTTTATTGTTTTTGATCTTGGGACAGCCGGTTTAGTAGCGTGCGAACTTCCATAGAATTCTTTAACCTAAAACGAGCTAAGCTGCGGCCTCGGCCAACTTTTACGGAGTAGCTAGTATCGAGCAAAACGGCAAACATGTCTTCGTCGGTGTAATCATCACCTATACAAAGTATAAAATCTGGCTTGGATTTGAGCCATTTAGACACCGCAATTCCTTTATTTGTATTTGCTGGTTTGATTTCTAGGATCATATTACCTTGTTTAACCAGTAGCTTAAGTGGTGTAGCTAGGGGTTTCAGTAAACGCTTCAATATAACTAAATTCTTTTGAGCAGCATAGGGTTGAGCGGTGCGATAGTGCCAGACCAGTGCAGTAGATTTCTGTTCTACGAAGGCGCCAGGTGTCAGGGTGGTATATTTATCGAGAATTGGCTTTATATCGGCCCTCCAATCCGTTTTAGGTGTATCATCGGCTTTCTGCCAGCGTGTCTCACCGGTCTCGCGCCAGAAGGCACCGTGTTCGGCTGATAGGTTTACGGGCATACCATGGAACCAGGTAGCTAAGTCGACCTTTCGACGGCCGCTAACAATAACTATGGTTGTACGAGGCATATTAGCCAATAATCGTATGGATCTTTTGACAGGATTGGGCAAAATGGCTTTTTCTGGGTCATCCTTAAATCCAACTAAAACACCGTCGTAATCGAGTAGTAATAAACGCTTTTTGGATTGGTTAAAATCTTGAATCAATTGGACGGTAATTTTTTCGCTTAGTTGGCGGGTCTGGGTATAATTTAGCGAGCCGACAAAGTCTTTGGCCCACTTTTGAACAGTAGCTTCAGATAAATGTTTCTGCATTGGCCTTAGTCGGGCAGCTAACTCCGTGCGAGGCATACCGAGGGCTTTCTGTAGGCCGCTGACTAGCGAAGCAGGCCGTTTGGGGTCAACTAGAATCGCCTCTGTTAACTCTTGAGCTGCACCAGCTGTGTTACTGAGTATCAAAACGCCGTCTTTACCTGATTTGGAAGCAATGAACTCTTTTGCCACCAGATTCATGCCATCGCGCAAGGGAGCGATAAAAGCCACGTTGGCTCGTTGATAGAGGGCAGTTACTTTCTCGAAAGGTAGCGATGTATACATATAGTCGATTGGACGCCACAAAGCCGTCCCAAACTGCTTATTTATGTCTTTGATGAGCGTTTCTAGTTTGGACTTAAGCCGTTTATACTCGTCAATCTCGGACCGAGACGGTACAGCTAACATTACTAATACTACTTTGCCGCGTAGCTTAGGGTTTTGGACTAGAAATTCTCGGTAAGCCTCGGCCCGTTCAACTAGTCCTTTAGTTGGGTCCAATCGATCGACTGTCAGAATAACTTTGCGACCACTGTATTTGGCTCGTAATTTTAGTAGCTCCTTCTTAACAGCGACCGAGCGATTGGCCCGCACATATTTACCGTAATCTATACCCATTGGGAAGTCCGTAACCCTTACGACACGGTTTGGTAAGATGACTTTGTGATGCTCAACCAGCCAATTGTCGTTTGCCGAGATACAGTCTAGAAAGTTATCGACGTAATTTTCAGTATGGAAACCTATCAGATTAGCGCCTAGGAGACCAGCTATAAGGTCTTGGCTTTCTGGTAGTTTAGAAAAAGGCTTGGACTCCGGGAAAGGTATGTGTAAGAAAAAGCCAATTTGGTCGCGGGTTCGCTGTAAACGTAGTATTTCTGGTACCAGCAGCAATTGGTAGTCGTGGATCCAAATGGTTGATCTTTCTGGGCTCAGAGCCAAAACTTCATCAGCAAAGATTGTATTAACACGCTTGTAGGCTAGCCATAATTTTGCTTGATTTTGACGAACTGATTCGGCGATCGGCACACCGTGGAACAGTGGCCACAGAATGCCGTTACTGTAGCCGTTATAATAATCTTCGAGCTGTTTCTTGGTGAGGAAAACTGGATAGCAACGATACTTTTTGAGCCCTCGACTGATAGCTAATTTGTCAGTTTCGGTCAAATCTTCGCTAGCGATACCTGGCCAACCAATCCATTTAGTACCAGGGTGTTTAGTGTACGAGGCTAAACCGGTAGCTAGCCCGCCGATACTTGGGTAGAATTCCAGCTTACCGGTTACCTTTTTTACGCTAACTGGTAAGCGGTTGGATACTATTATTAATCTAGCCATCATCTAACTTGTATCACAGCTGAGCTGAAAACAAAATTAATCTTTCGGGCTATCAGCTATAATTGGAAGCATGATTGTTACGCTAGCCGGGGATAATGATGTACTTCGTGGTCAAGAACTTAAGCGACTGACCTCTGAGTTTGTGACTGAACACACTGATATAGCGCTAGAGCGACTGGACGGCGAAGAAGTTAGCTTTGAACGAATCCACGAAGCAGTCCAAGCCGTGCCATTTTTGTCCAGCCAGAAGATGGTAGTCTTGAGGAGCCCTGGTGCAAACAAAGAATTTACCGAAAAATTCGAAACAATAATTGGCGACGTGGCCGAATCTAGTAATGTTATATTAGTTGAGCCCAAGCTCGATAAGCGGTTGGCTTATTATAAAGCTTTAAAAAAGCTAACTGAATTCCGTGAATTTACCACGCTGGATGCCAATGGTCTAACTCATTTTTTAGTTGATTATGCAGCTAGTCAGGGTGGCTCACTCAACTCTACGGATGCTAGGTTTATAATTGAGCGAGTCGGCCAAAACCAGCTGACTCTGCAGCACGAAATCGACAAATTACTGAACTATAATACTAAGATCGACTGCCCTAGTATTGAGCTACTAACTGAATCTGCTCCTCAAAGTAGCATTTTTGAGCTGTTAGATGCCGCTTTTGCCGGGAATTCTAAAAGAGCCCTAGAACTTTATAGTGAACAGCGAACCCTCAGACAGGAGCCGCAAAAGATTATAGCTATGATTATTTGGCAGCTGTATATATTGGCGTTAGTTAAGACAGCTGGCAAACGTAGCGCCGATGATATCGCCCACGAAGCCAAGCTTAGCCCATTTACCGTTCGTAAGACCCAAGGCCTAGCTCGTAATATCTCGCTCGCACAACTCAAAAAAATGGTATCAGAACTACGCCAATTCGATGTCCGCCTAAAAAGTGAAGCACTTATAGCCGACGAGGTTGTCCGCTACTATCTGCTTAGCCTGAACTCATAAAATGTTGCTTGTGTTTGACCCTCAGATTATTGGTTCGCTTTCAGCAAGTGCTCTGCCAGAGCCTCAAATATAAAAATCACCCGGCCTAGATTAGACACGGGTGATTTGTTGGCCCTAAAGATCAGCTATTTCTTCTTAGCGGGAGATTTCTTGGCAGCAGGCTTCTTAGTAGCTGGCTTTTTTACAGCAGCTTTTTTGGTTACCGATTTTTTGGTGGCAACTTTTTTAGGAGCAGCCTTCTTTACGGCTGGCTTTTTGACGACTTTAGTTTTTGGAGCGGCAGTTTTGGTAACACCAGCCGCAGCTTTAGCATTTCTGGCCAGCTGACGCTTTTTGCGGGCGACTTTGTTCTTGTGCATTACGCCTTTTTTAGCGGCTTTATCGAGCTCACTTTTGGCTTTATCGAGGGCTTTTACAGCTTTCTTTTTGTCTGAAGATTTTAGAGCTGCACTAAATAGCTTTACGGCACTCTTTAGAGAACGCTTAGTTTTGGCGTTGCGCACAGTAGCCTTGTGGGCGGTTTTCACGCGTTTTTTGGCTGACTTAATCAGTGGCATTTTATTGTGATCCTTAAGGTTATATTGTTAATACCACAAACTATAACGATATGGCCGAAGTTTGTAAAGAGGGGCGCTCTAAAGTGCTCGACAAGGGTAGCGTTATGTGCTACCATTTATACAAAATAAGCGAAAGCGTAAAACAAAAAAATGGATCAGAACCCCCAGCAACAGCTAACTGACCGTCTAACACAAGCTAATAATATATTAGTGACCGTTAGTAATGACCCTTCGGTTGACCAATTGGCGGCCTGTATTGGTCTAACTCTGATACTTAATCACATGGGTAAACATGCCACGGCTGTTTTTAGCGGTACAGTACCGTCGACTATCGACTTTTTGAAGCCCGAAAAGACACTTAAGGTTAATACAGATAGCTTGCGTGATTTTATAATTGCACTCGATAAATCGAAGGCCGATAAGTTGCGTTATAAAGTCGAGGATAAAGTCGTTAAGATTTTTATAACACCGTATCGGACATCGATATCTGAGGAAGATCTAGATTTCAGTCAGGGTGATTTTAATGTTGATGTAGTCGTGGCGCTGGGTGTGCATGAACAGGCTCAACTTGATCAGGCAATTACGTCGCATGGTCGAATTCTGCACGATGCTACGGTGGCTAGTATTAATTTAATCGAAAATGGTAATCTGGGTAGCATAAATTGGACCGATTCATCAGCCAGTAGCCTATCAGAGCTGGTAGTTAGGCTAACCGATACGCTTGATAAGACGGCTCTCGATGATCAGGTTTCTACGGCTCTGCTAACAGGTATAGTGGCTGCTACCGAGCGATTTAGTAATGATAAAACTAGCCCGAAAACTATGAGTATCAGCGCCGAATTAATGGCGGCTGGCGCTAACCAGCAACTGATTGCTAATGAGCTATCGGCTCCGGCCGAATTGCCGCCTAAACCGGAGCCTCCGATGGTAGATAAGGCCGAAGATAAGGCGTCGGCTCCTGCGCTTATGCCTATGCCAGTGACTACACCTGTGCCTGAAAAGGAAGTTGGTACCCTAGAAATTAACCACCCTGGTGAGTCTCAGGGTAAGGATAATGAACCAAAGCTGGTTGAGCAGGCTGCTCAACCAGTTCCACCAAAACCACCGATGCCTGCTTATGTACCAGAAGATCAGGGGACGGGCAATCGCCAACCACAGATTCACGTTGACGCAGAGGGTCGATTACATAATTTAGAGGATGGCAGTAAAGCCCCTGAGATTGCTGGTGTCCATGGCGGCTCTCTTGGAGGTGACCAATCTAGTAGTGGTGCCCCTATTGAACCCGATAAGGATCACGAGCGCCAGCGTTTGGCAGATTCGCCGTCCTCGGCTGGACAATTTGACGCTAATAGCGAGGGAGAAGGTTCGGATCCCTCAAGCGAGGAGCTGACGCTACCCTCAGTTAATGATATGCCAATCCTTAGCCACGATAAGCCTTCTTCTGGTCAGGCTGAAGGGCTTAAATACAATGATTTAGCTTCACCTGCTAAAATTGCGCCAAACGAAACATTGGATGAGATAGAGGAAGCTGTTCATGCTCACGGAGATCAATCGACAGATTCGCCACAAGTTGACGATGTTGGTCAGGCGCGTGACAAGGTTGACGAGATTTTTAGAAATACTCCAAATCCCAAGCTAGAGCCTGTCGAAGCAGTTGGCTCACAGCCACTTGGTGAAGATTTGCATAGTAACCCGAATATCCCAGCTGGTCCTGCTAACCCGGGGTTTAGTGAGGACGTTCCGGGTAGTAAAAACTCACCAGCTGATCAGACTATGACTATGCCGATGCCTCCACCGAGTTCATTTACGCTACCGGCCCAGCCGGATCAGTCAAATAGTAATCAGTCTAATGACCCTGGTGATAGAATCCCGCCAGTAGCCCCGCCTTTTATTCCCCAATAAACTCGTCAGCGGACCCGTGGTATCCTGTAGTCAATGCAGGGAATACTTCTAGTTGATAAGCCAAAGGGCTGGACTTCGTCTAATGTATGAGACAAACCTAGCGGTTTTTCTCATCGCGCGGGGCGACGGAGTGAATCCGTCGTCTCCGGCTGCTCTTTTCACTTTGGAGAAGGAATCCTAATGCAGGGAATACTTCTAGTTGATAAGCCAAAGGGCTGGACCTCATTTGACGTCGTAAATTATGTGCGCAAGCTGGTGGCGGTCCATGATGGCAAGAAACCAAAGAACACAAAAGTGGGCCATACCGGTACACTCGACCCGTTAGCAACCGGTCTTTTGGTGCTTTTAGTTGGCAAAGACTATACCAAACGGTCGGCTGAACTAAGCAAGCATGATAAAACCTACGAAGTTACTATGAAACTGGGGTTTACTAGTAGTACTGGTGACGAAGAAGGCGAAAAAGTTGCAGTATCAATGGCTACACCTAGCCGAACGGCCGTCCTAGAGGCTCTAAACAGCTTCCGAGGCCAGATTATGCAGGTGCCACCGGCGTTTAGTGCTATGAAAATCAATGGCCAGCGGGCTTATAAACTGGCTCGAGCCGGCCAAAAAGTGGAGCTGGCAGCTCGACCAGTGATGATTTATAAAAGTCAGCTGACGATCTATGACTATCCGTACATCAAATTTACTAGTGAAGTTGGTAGTGGCACCTATATCCGCTCTCTAGTCGAAGATATCGGCAAACAACTTGACACCGGTGCCTATATGTCAGACCTTCGTCGCACCCAGGTTGGAGAATTCTTGATTAACGATGCTACGGCTGTCACCAAATTGGAATCAGCTAGTAATCTATTGCTTCGGCAACTGTAATAAGAGCAGAAGCCGGTTCTCGAGAGTTATTATCGAGGCAGATAGTTATAATCTGGCCAGTTTCTGTTAGGTTTGGATCAGTTGAGTCGATGATTACACCTGAGATAGTGTTTGTATTATGGGTTATGGCAGGCAGTAGATTATCTAAGCGGCAGATGACCTGCGCCTCGGTAGGCCTCGGAATATCTCGAATTGCTGACACCGTTAAGCTTAGTAGACCACGGGCGGCTACGTGATGCTTTTCTGGACCATCACCTCTATTGATATGGACAGTTTCGTTTAACTTAAGAAGACACATAAATGGCCTGGCGTACATCGAGGCTAGTCGGTGGTTCGACAATTTTATATTTTCCAGATATAGGCATCTTATTATGATATAGCTTTGTGGTTAGCGATGCAGGCAATAAATTCATTGAAATATTCATAGAACCGTGTATGAGTCAATAATTATTGTGACATCGTTTTTTATAATATTAGAATATGGTTAGAGGGCTTCGTTGAGGCAAAGGTCTCCGAGGTACTTTGACAGAGTAGAGGGCTGTTCTGGAGAGCACTGGATTCATAGACTATATGTAGGTGTGTATCGAGTGCTCATCCAGAATAGCTGGGTGAAACTACGGAGGGAACCCCTAACTATGAGTAAGCGAGATGTTTTACTGGTGATAGGTGATACTATCTCTCGGCAAGACTGCGAGGGAGTCATGGAGGAGATGGTTGACTTACATCTAAGTCCTGTAATTGTGCATCGTACTGAGGAAGACGCTCGAGTTTTATTGCAGGCTGGCCCAGTCGTAAATATAGGCGTTAGCCCTGGTAGAGATGAGCTAAGAGAGTTCAGACGTGGTTGGGCAGAAGTGTGCTTAAGGTACTTAAGCCTCGAACTGGCGAGCGTAAAAGCTTGTGTGCTCAATCATTCTTTTGGGCAAGTTTACTATCGTGATAAGCCGTACACTACGGTGTCTGAAGGATTATCAGCGGTATTCAGATCGTCGGCCATAATTGTAGACTCGAATAGTGAACTTACGTTTATCAAGGCTTACTAATTCGGTTAGGGATAGTATGCGGCAGGAGGTGGCCCTAGTGGACTTTTTGGATATATCCAAAAAGGAACACCTTCTGTCGCATGCTAACTAAAAGCCTACGTAATCTCCAAATCTCTGCTCTGTCATTTAACTCTCAATTTAGATTATCGGTTTTGGAGCAGGCTGAATACAAAAATTGTTGCCAGGAACTTGTCTTAGGGGTAAAAGTCTGCTATAGTGAGCCCTAACGCCATCTAGAAATCTCTAAAATTAATTATTAAATCGTAGGAGTTACATGATCTCAATAGAGAAGAAGACCAAGATTGTTAAGGATTTGCAAGCTGATAAGACCGATACTGGCAGCAGCGCTGTACAGGTTGGTATTTTTACTGAACGAATTAAAGAGCTTACCGGTCACCTAAAAATCAATAAGCATGATTTTATGGCTCGCCGTGGCCTGTTGCAACTAGTTGGCAAGCGCAAGCGCCTGTTACAGTATATTGCCAAAAAAGATGGTCAAGCTTATTTAGATTTGATTGCTAAACTAGGTATTCGTCGCTAACGTGCCTAAATTGGCCTGGCCATCCACTGGATGGGCGGGTAAACTTGTGCACATTAATAAGTTTTTGCCTTACGTGGGTCGAGACCAGATATATTGCTCACTTTTGTTAGCACAAGGCTCGAGCTATATATTTGCACTCCACTCAAGTGAAGCAAAGACAGAAAGATTTGGTAACATAATATGAGCCAGACAGAAAACAATACTACAATTAACCCTTCTGGGAAGGATATCCTAAGTGTCGAGACTGACTTTTGTGGTCAAAAGCTGACGCTGGAGGTCAACCGGGTCGGTTTTCGAACATCGGCAAGTGTGATAGTCCGTTACGGTGAAACCGTTGTGCTAGGTACAGCCATGCTTGGTAAACCTTTGCAGGGTTTTGATTACTTTCCGCTAAGTATTGATTATGAAGAGAAATTTTACGCCGCCGGTAAGATTAGTGGCAGTCGTTTTATTAAGCGCGAAGGTCGCCCTAGCGACGAAGCTATCCTAATTGGCCGGTTAATTGACCGACCGATTCGGCCATTGTGGCCCAAAGGCTACCGCAACGAGGTCCAGGGTGTGGCAACAGTTCTTAGTATGGATCCAACCTTCCGACCAGATATGATCGCTATGATCGCTATGTCGACCGCTTTTATGCTAACTGGTGCACCGTTCGATGGTCCAGTGGCTGGCGTTCGGGTAGGTATTAACGAAAAGGGTGACTTCCAGGCCTTTATGAGCCTAGAAGAGTTAAAACTCAGTAAATTAGACTTAGTCGTAGCCGGAACCAAGGATGCCATTATGATGGTTGAAGCTGGCGCCCTGGAATATCCCGAAGAAAAATTGTTCGAAGCCCTAGAGTTTGCTCAAAAAGCCATTGTACCGGCTGTTGAGTTGCAGAAAGAGCTAGTTAAGAAGGTGGGTGTCAAAGCTCAGGAGTATGAGCTGACTCTGCCTGAGCCAGAAATTCAGAAGACAGTCGACAAGTGGGTTGATGGCAAACTAGGCAAGGCCCTAAGGCACGAATACCCAGAACGGAATGAACTTATAAGTGTTTTGAAATCTAAAATGCACGAAGATTTTACCGAAGAAATTGGTGAAGATTATGCGACGTTGCGGACCAAATATGATGAAGCCTTTCAGATGGCCTTGCACAAAGACGTCCGCAAGGGAATTATCGATGATGATGTTCGACCAGATGGCCGTAAACTCGATGAAATTCGCCCACTTTCAAGTGAAGTTGGGCTACTACCTAGGGCGCACGGTTCGAGTATCTTTACGCGCGGCGTAACTCAGGGTATGAATATCGTGACACTAGCCCCACTTAGTTATTCTCAGATGGTTGATACTATGGAAAAGAGCGAAGAGCGCCGCTACATGCACCACTACAACGCTCCTGGCTATACTGTTGGTGAAGTTAAGCGCCTCGGTAGTCCTGGCCGACGCGAAATTGGTCACGGCTACCTGGCCGAGCGAGCTTTAACTGCCGTATTACCAAGTGAAGCCGATTTCCCGTACGCTATTCGTTCCGTTACTGAAATTATGAGCCAGAATGGTTCAACTTCTATGGCAGCGACCTGTTCGAGTTGCTTAGCACTGATGGATGCTGGTGTACCAATTATTCGGCCGGTTAGCGGTATTGCTATGGGGCTGATGATGGAGGGTAAGACGCCTTATGTACTTAGTGATATTGCCGATGCCGAAGACTTTGCTGGTGATATGGACTTTAAAGTAACTGGTACCTCCGAGGGCATTACGGCGCTGCAGATGGATATGAAAGTCCATGGTTTGCCAGTGACGATACTTAAAAAGGCGCTATTGCAGGGCAAAATTGGCCGAACCTTTATCCTAGATCACATGGTTAAGACGCTGGCTGAGCCTCGTAAAGACCTCAGCCCATATGCCCCAAGGGTCGAGAGTATATCGATTAACCCGGATAAAATCCGCGAAATTATCGGTAAGGGCGGTGAAATGATTCAGCGGATTACGGCTGAAACTGGCACCGAAATTGATATCAAAGACGACGGTACGGTCATGATTGCTAGTCCTGATAAATCGCACATTGAGGCAGCTATTCAGTGGATCAAGGGCATTACCGAAGACCCAGAAGTTGGCGCTATCTATTACGACAAACCAGTCGTGAGTGTCATGGACTTTGGGGCGTTTGTCCAGATTCTACCAGGCAAGGATGGCTTAGTTCATATTAGCGAACTGTCCGAAGACCGTGTCGAAAAGACCTCAGACGTAGTTAAGGAAGGCGACAAAGTCACCGTTAAGCTAGTTGCTATCGACGACCGTGGCCGCTTGCAGCTATCGATGCGAGCTGCCGCCCGCGAACTCAAAGACAAGAAGTAGAGGAGAATAGAACTATGGCAAAAGTGAGTGATAAAAATGAGCAAACAGCCGCTGGGTTATTTGTGCTGCTTCTACTAGGAGTAGTCTTACCTGTAAACTTTGATTCTTTAAGGGGGCACCCGCTGGGGATTATTGTTCAGGTGCTATCAGCTATCGGTCTAGGAATAGTTGCCGGAGTCATGATAAAGAGTGCAAAGGATGACCAAAAGAAATAAGCATGAAACTATCTCGTCTACTTTTGATTATCGTAGCTATAGCATTGGTTATCGAAGGCTTTCGCTTAGCTACGCAAGCCGGTATGACTGGGCTTGACGGTAGTATACAGAACGACGGATACGCAATGAGTGGAGGTATCCTAATTTTGCTTGGTGGGTCCCTATTGGGCTGGTTGGGTTCACATGAGTCTGAGAGCCAAGGCTCTCGTAGGGCTGCTAGACACGAACAAGTGAGTAAGAGATAAAATGAAACCACAAGCAATAAATAAGCTTATCGAGACTAAGCCCAGTTACTTGATGTTTGGCATGGTGGAGCTTGCGGTTGCCTACGGTTTTGCTTGTCTAGCGATCGACAGCGGCGGTTTGTGGTGGTACGGGCTAACATTTGTATTTTTGGTTAGCTCATTAGTGAGTTTACTTAAAGTTTTTAGAGGACAAGACAAGTGAAGCAAACAGATAATAAGCCGAATGAGTCAAGAAAGCCAAGAGCTTCTCTGCTACGGCCGGGGCCTAGTAAACTATCGACTTGGTTCGATACTCGACGGGGTTGTATTATTGCAATCGGTTTCAGCTTCTTCTTTATAGCGATTCTTCTATCAAATATGATAATGAATCACGCTTGGCTAGAAATAATCTTCATAATTTTGTATGGGTTTATAATTGTCAATCGGCTGAAGAAGCTGAGGAGCTTATGACAAAGCAGCAGCAGCTCGATGAGTTGGAGTCTGAAATTGGAACTGCGGGCGTGACGCCAGGGCTGAAGGCTCAGGCAACCCAATTAGTGTTCGGAAGTGGTAACCCCGGCGCCGAAGTTGTGTTTATTGGTGAGGCCCCGGGTAAAAACGAAGATTTAACGGGTCAGCCGTTTGTCGGTGCAGCGGGTAAGTTCTTAGACGAGATGCTTGCTTTGATCCATCTGGACAGGAAAGATATATACATAACTAACATCGTTAAATATCGCCCACCCGATAACCGGGATCCTTCTCCAGAGGAAAAGTCAGCCTTTTTGCCGTATTTGCAGAGCCAGCTAGAAATAATTCAGCCTAAAGTAGTGGTGACACTCGGGCGCCATAGTATGAATTGTTTCTTGCCGGACTTACAAATTGGTAAGGTCCACGGTGAGCCTAAGCGGGTAAAGCTCAGCCTAAAGGAACACAAGGGTGACGTGTTGGAGGTGGTGATTCTACCACTTTTCCATCCGGCGGCAGCCCTCTATAACGGGTCAATGAGGCAAACATTAATAGATGATTTCAGCCTCATCCCAATAATTTTAAATAAGCTAAGTAAATAAGGATAATTAACGGATGTTACTTTGAATTCAGATGAAAAGGCTCCTAACATAAATAGGGAAACTTCGACAACTTAGATAACAAGTGACAGATCTAGAAAAGGAAATAATATGGATAACAATACTAGAGATAAGAAACAAGATAATAGGAATGGGCGGTCAAATAGTGGCCGACCAAACAATAAGAATACTCAAGGGACAACTGATAATGGTGGTCGCCCAGCAGTTAGTCGTGGCGCTGCTATTAGAGCTCAAAAACGGGTTCAAATGGATGCTCAACGGATTGCTAACCATTACGTATCAGCATCCACAAATGAGGGTCGTCGAGCTAACTTTATCGATGACAGCCCGAGACTCAAAATAATTGGCCTTGGTGGTATGGACGGAGCTGGTTCTAAAAACATGATTTTGGTGGAATATGTAAATGATGCAGTGGTACTAGACTGCGGCAATGACCTAGGGGTTGATTTGCCAGGGATTAACTACGGTATAGCCGACACTAGCTATATGGAGAGTATTAAGCACAAACTACGAGCTTATATCATTACCCATGGTCATCTTGATCACATTGGTGGCTTGCCACACATCGTACCAAAGTTCCCGGCTCCGATCTATGGTAGTAAATTTACTATCGGTCGAGTTGAAGAAATTTTTGAGAACTTTGGTATAGCCATGCCTGATGGTTTTGAGCTTAGAACCGTGACTATGAACGAAGACACCCATGAACGACTCAAAGTCGGCGAGTTCTTTGTCGAACTAGTTCGGATTACCCACTCGATACCTGGTAGTACCTGTATCGTACTAGATACTCCGGTCGGTCGAATCATTAATACTGGTGACTTTAGATTCGATCCACACCCACTTGACCAAGAACGTAGTGATCTGGCGCGGCTCGAAGAGTTGGGCAAGGAAGGCGTATTGGCGCTACTTAGCGAAAGTACGAGTACCGAACGGCCCGGTCGAACGCCGAGCGAATCGACCCTAGAGCAGAGTTTTGTCGATATTATTAGACAGGCTCCGGGACGGATTTTTATCGGTCTATTTTCTACTAATATGAACCGCGTACAGATGATAATTAACGCTGCTATTCATAATAATCGTAAGATCGCTATGGATGGTCGTAGTATGGTTTCGACACTAGAAATGGCGATTCGGCACGGCTTTATGAAGGTGCCTAAGGGTACTTTTGTGCCGATAGCCTCGGTTGCTAGTATGCAAGATGATGAGATTGTCGTCGTTGCGACTGGTAGCCAGGGCGAGCCGAGTAGTGCTCTGCAGCGGATGGCTAACGGTGAGCACCGACACGTTAAACTCAAAGAGCATGATACGGTAATTATCTCTTCCAACCCAATCCCCGAGAGCGGCAACGACAAACTAGTCGGAGATATGGTCGATGGTCTGATGTCCAAAGGTGTACACGTCTTCGAGAACCGTAATCACGAGATTGATAATGTTGGTCCATTGCACGTTTCGGGTCATGCCTCGAGGGATGAATACGCCGAAATGGTGGCGCTAACAAAGCCTAAGTTCTTTATCCCGATTTATGGGCCATACCGTTCTAAACAGCGTTATGTTGACTTGGTGGTCGAAAATGGCTTTCCCCGGGCTGATACCCTCAATGTTGGTAACGGCATTGTTATAGCTTTGACGGCCGACAAGATGGAAGTTATTGGGGAAGTTCCAGCTGGAACTATACTAGTTGATCAGACTGGTGCTATCGTCAACAATGTAGTCGTTAAGGACCGTGTACTGCTGGCTGGCGAGGGCTTGGTAGCTGTGGTCTTGACAGTTGATAAACGCAGCGGGGCGCTACTGACTAGCCCAGACATCATTAGTAGGGGCTTCATCTATATGCGTGAGCAAGAAGAAATCATGAACGGACTGCGCAACGAGGTTCGACGGGCCGTCCAACAGCGCTTTAAGCGGATTGATTTAGACCGTTTTAAGGTAGAACTCAAAGATCACATTACGCATTACCTGTTTGAGCAGACTCAGCATACCCCAATCGTTATTCCAGTAGTTAATATCATTGGTGGTAAAGATGGTCCCAAGACTGTACACCAGAGTAGTACCAAGACAGCTGAAGATGTTGCTAAAGAACAACAACGTCGCTTCCAGGAAATGCGTTCCCGCTTGCTCGGCCAAGATCAGCCGGACTAATCACGTCTCTATCTAGTGGTCAGAGCATAACCTAGGTTCCATCCCGAAATGCAACATAACCACTAAACAAAGGGGGTGGCGTTAGCCACCCCCGGATACCCTCTAAAAAGACACCTCTGTTCCTTGTCTTGTAGACTAGTAGTTACTAGACAACTAA
>JBDTES010000005.1:0-49716 GCA_039922435.1 Saccharimonadales bacterium (SeqCode) | reverse complement strand
ACTTTTACTTTGGCTATTAGTCCATGTTATATCTACTGTTATTGGCTTCAAACTTGGGCTCAAAGATAAGCCGATCTAGCGGGCACCAGCTTTAATTGAACAGACTGGCCAAGCACCCCAGCCTTGGCGGGCTTGCAGCATTTGGCCGCGGGCAATTTGTTCGGCTTTCGAAGCATTACTTGGCAGGCCTTGACCACCGACACCACGCCAACTGCCGAGACTGAATTGGATTCCACCATAGTAACCGTTACCGGTGTTAATTGACCAGTTGCCACCGGATTCACAGGCGGCGATTCGGTCCCATACGCCAGTATCGTCGCTACTAGTTTGGACCGTCGAATAGGTCGTAGCGGGGCGGGCAGCGGACGCGGTGGTAGCCACCGTGATAGGCGTTATTGCTTGGACTGGTAATTGCCGAGTGATTAAGGTTTCGTCTGAGGTTGGGATTATTATAATTTGCCCCGGGAAAATTAGATTTGGATCAGATATATCAGTATTAGCATCAAATATCCGTTGAACAGTACTATTATTTTCTTCAGCAATTTTTGTTAAATAATCGCCAGGCTGGGCCGTTACTGTAACTGTCTCAGGCAGTGTTGGTGCTGGCTCCTCGGCACTGGCTAGGACCTTATTTGACTCATTTGAACTGGTACTCTGACTACTGGCTGGGTTAGCCATAATCCTACTATGCAGACTAGTGTCGTCTGGCTTGTTAAATAATGTGGTTGGCGGCGCAGCGGTTAGGCTTGCCACGAATAAACCACCAGCTAATACGGCCGTCGTAAGTGCGGCTGAATTCATGAAAAAATCCTCCCATCTAACCTCTTGGTCTAGGTTACCCTTTTAAAAATATATGATTCGACTTTGATTTAAGCTATTGCTAGCTTGGATAACAGAGGTAGAAAATTTTGTGTCTCCATCTCACTTTTTAAAGACACAAATATCAGCCTAAACCATTAGTATATTTGTGTCAAGTTTACCCCTGAGGTGCTACCTGTAGCGTAGCCTAAGATTAAGCAACTAATTTAGGCGTGAAATGTTACCATGTAGCAGTATGAATATTTATTACACTGATGGCAGTGCTAGCCCAAATCCCGGTCCAGGTGGCTATGCAGTAATTCAAAATGGTCAGCCAGTGGCGCTCGGTAGTGAGCCGAGTGGCGCCAAAGAAACTACTAATATTCGAATGGAAGGCTATGCCTTGATGGCGGCCCTCAATCATGCCGCCGGAGAGCCTTGCGAGATTCGAAGTGATAGCGAGTTCTGGATAAATGTACTAACCAAGTGGGCACCTAGCTGGGAGGCCAAAGGCTGGAAAAAGAAGAACGGCGAAATAAAGAACCTCGACATTGTAAAGGGATTATATCCACTATATAAAGTTTCGAATGCGACTCTGGTATGGGTCCGCGCTCACGTTGGTACTACCGGTAATGAACTAGCTGACGAATGGGCCAACAAAGCCCGCAGTGGCGCCCGTTTGTCTTAAAAATGGTATCATTAGGGCATGCAAGGTAATAGCGGTAGAAAAGAGCGAGGTATTTACGCTTTTATCGATAGTCAAAATTTAAATATTGGAACCCAGAAGTTTGGCTGGAAAATGAACTGGGCCGGCTTTCGTAAATTCTTAGAAGAAGAATATGGTGTCACCGAGGCCTATATGTTTATTGGCTATATTCCCGAAAACGAATCACTTTACGAGCAAATGCATGAAGCAGGCTACAAGGTAGTTTTAAAGCCGACTTTTGATATTACTAAGCCTCGACCCGAAGAAGATGTTCCCGAAGAAGATAAGAAGCCAGTCAAGGGCAATGTTGATGCCGATTTGGTACTTTGGACCATGAAGGAAATGCCGAATTACAAGCAGGCGATTATTGTGTCTGGTGATGGCGATTACTATAGCTTGATTGAATATCTAGAAGGCAAGGGTCGGTTAAAGCATTTATTAACGCCAAGTAGCCACTATTCTCGGCTATACAGCCGCTACGAGAAGTATATTGTGAATCTAGATGATTACCGCAAAGTTCTGGCTTACCGCGATCACAAGCGTCGTAAAACCAGTTGAGACTAGTCAAAAGGAAAAAATAGATGCGTGAGATTGAAATTAAGGTGCGCTTAGATGACAGGGCGGAGATACTAGCTAAACTCGCTACCAAGGGCGTCAAATTGTCCAAACCCCTAACGCACCATGACGTAGTTTATGGTGAGCCTGGTGTAGCCGGTGATAGTGGTTCTAACCAGGCGGCCTGGCTACGGATACGCACTGAGACGGCAGAGGGCAAAAAGCCGCGGGTATTATTCACGTTTAAACGCTCGGTGAGCGGCCAGATGGATAGTATTGAGCACGAAACCGAAGTGGCCGACGGAGAAGTGATAACTGCGATAATTAAGGAACTCGGCTTTGAACTATAATCTGATTTAACTAAGACTCGGCAGCAGGGCCGGCTTGATGAAGTCGAAATTTGTGTCGATGATGTACCACCGCTGGGCAGCTTTATGGAAGCCGAAAAGATGAGTGCGGTCGATGCTGATCATAACCAAGTTGAAGCTGAGCTATGGGATTTGTTAGAGAATTTGGGAATCTCTAAAGACCAACACGTAACAAATGGCTATGATGTATTAATGGAAAAATACAAAGCCGCCGAGACAACTGATTAAAGCTGGTATTATGGGTTTATGCAAGAATCAGAAGTAAAGATACCGCTAAAGCCTACGAACCTATATATTTATGGGACTTTACGAGGCAGTTACAAGCTCCCGCTAATAGTTCTGTGCCATGGATATGGTGGCTGGATGCATGAGATGCTACTTTATAATGCGGCGCGGTATTTTGAGAAAGAGGGCTTTGCCACGCTACGCTTGAGTATGTACGGTGGCGGTGAGTGGTCGCGTGATATTTCTAGGAGTGATGTTTTGACCCATGCTAGTGATATAGATAGCGTGGCTTCGTATGTGAAGGAGAAAGGTGTCAAATGGATTGGTGTAGTTGGGCATAGCTATAGTGGTATGGCCATTGTTTACTCGCGCCAGCAAACTTTCGACTCTGCAGTGTTATGGGATCCAACGCATACCGATGGTTATGACACGCCGCAGAGCATAAAAAGCCTAAAGGATGATTTTGTGTTTGTTGATGAACAGCAGGTTTACATGTCGGGCAAGGGATCGGGGAATATTTATGCTGAGACCGTCTTTGATAATAAATATCCAAAAAGCCGTGAGATGGCTTCTAGATTTAACATTCCAACCTGTGTTATTAATGCTAGCTGGAACCACGATCAGCTGCGCTATGGTAAAGACTACGTAGATAGTATCAAGGCTGTTGCCGAGCAAGTAATTATACCGGGTTCGTCGCATCCGTTTACGGAAGACGGTGTCGCCGAGAAACTATTTGGCGTAACTGCAGTTTATTTTAAGAAACAAATTTTAGAATCTCATGATAGTTAATTATAGAACAAGCTGGCCAGGTAGGGTGGCCTTTTAGTGATATACTAAGAGCCTTATGAGGCAGTTGCAGGCACTACGAATTATGATGGAGGGTGGTTCCGTTTTCTTAACGGGGGCACCGGGCGCTGGCAAAACACATACTCTAAACGAATTTATTCGCCGGGCAACTCGGGCTGGTAAAAACGTGGCCGTCACAGCCTCAACTGGCATTGCCGCCACCCACATTGGCGGTACCACGATTCATAGCTGGTCGGGCTTGGGTATTAAAGACACTTTATCCGAGTGGGATATGGATCGAATAAAAAGTAATGCCCGGCTGATTAAGCGCTATAACGCAGTTGATATTCTGGTTATTGATGAAGTTTCAATGTTGCATGGCCACCGGCTTAATATGATAAATGAGGTTAGTAAATTGCTACGCAAGAACGATCAGCCGTTTGGTGGCCTACAGGTTATTTTGGTTGGTGATTTGTTCCAGCTACCACCGATTAGTCGTGGTCCAGATCAGGTTGATTTTGTACATTTGAGTCAAGCTTGGGCCGAGCTAAACCCAAAGATTTGTTATTTAACTGAGCAACATCGACAATCTGGTAATGACAATCTGCTAGATCTACTAGAGGCCATGCGCCGTGGCGACGTCAATGAACTGCATGAAGCCGCTTTGCAGGAGCGTCTGCGCGAGCAGCGGCCGGGCGATTTGATTGTAACTAGGCTCTATAGTCACAATATTGATGTTGATAGCATCAATCAAAAACACTTGGCTGCACTGACTGTTGAGGCGATAACTTACCCGATGCAAACCAGCGGGGCGGCTCCCAAGATTGAGCAACTGACCAAGAGTGTTTTGGCACCAGAAACATTGGAGCTAAAACTTGGAGCCGAGGTCATGTTCGTGGCTAACGATTTCGCCAAGGGTTTTGTGAATGGCAGCCGAGGCAAGGTTATTGATCTTGTTGATGGCATGCCGCTAGTTGAGCTAACAAATGGCCGCGAAATTAAGGTTGAGCCACACAGTTGGAAACTCGAAGAAGATGGCCGTAAACGGGCCGAAGTTTCCCAGTTACCACTGCGTCTGGCCTGGGCAATCACAATTCATAAGAGCCAGGGTATGAGTCTGGATGCAGCCGAAATTGATTTGAGCCGCAGCTTCACGCCGGGGATGGGCTATGTGGCGCTTAGTCGGGTCCGCTCAATGGACGGCGTCTACCTAATTGGTATTAACCAAATGGCCCTAACTATGCACCCACTGATTTTTGAATTTGACACTGAGATGCGTAATTTATCTGAGGCTCTAGCCAATATTACTGGTGATATCGAAGCCGAAGTTGTACCGACGCCGGCCGAGAAGGTTATCGATATTTCGGCCCCGTACGACGAAGATTTGTTCGAGAAACTAAGAATCTGGCGAATTAAACAAGCTAAACAAGAAAAAGTTTCGGCCTTTATAATCGCTCACAATAGCCTACTAGAAGAGTTAGCTCGACGGAAGCCTCAGACCGCTCAAGCCCTAATGGGCGTCAAGGGTTTCGGCCCCAACAAGCTCGAAAAATACGGCCCCGAAATCTTAGCAATTCTTAATTCAAAATAGATCATTTTTCCACAACTATTTATCTCAATTCATACTTTTGAGTCGCAAAAGTATGCAAAACTCTCTAACCAAACTCCATAATCTCGGTCATCAGTTGTCAAAGCCTACAACCATTTTAACAACTAGCGGCCATAAGCCGCGTCGGACAGTCAAAATGATCCTGCGGCTTTGCCTTGGATAAGCTGTAGCTTTGACCAACAGACTGATCCGGGCTTACTGCGGATGGTTGGCAGGTTATAGGTACTGATGCGGTGTGTTTTGATTGTGCTGGACAGTCAAGGTAATCTAGGAATGTGACATTGCAGTTATAGATATTGTATGGTCAGTTATAAATAACTATTTTACAAATGTACGATTTAACAGATACGACGTATATACGTCCGTATATACGTCAACAGAGGCATAACTCGATATTTGTTCTAAACTACTTAGGCCTGACACTGGGCCGGAGGTTTCAAAACGGAGTTAAGGTTCCCCTAGTAACGGTGATTGGCTGGGCTTGTTACCCGTGACTGGATTGATGTACAATTGAGGTAAATACGGGTGGCTAAACGAGGTGTTTGAGCTGATTTATGATTGAATTTGATCCTAATACTAGTCAGCCTAATCTAGAACCACAGGATCCTACAGCCCTAGATATAGGGATTCTGTGCCGGTCGCTGGCCGAAGAGAATCAGCGTTATAAGGATGTTCTAACGCCCAGATGGGGCAACGACACTCATTGGGATGCTCCAGATGGTGTCAGTTATAAGATAGAGTTTACAGTCGAGCATACTCAATCTACGGGCCGTGAAGACAATCATGATGCCCGGTATTATATAGATTTGTGGGTGTGTTATCAGACGGATAAATCTATGGGAGACTTACGAGAAGTAACAGAGGGGTTAATTGATGTACCTGGTCTCGACGACGAAGCGGTGGAAATAGATAATATATTTGTGGAGTACCATGCTTATGCCGAGCTTAGCTCTGGCGATTTGCTGACCTGGGGCGAAGAAAGGGCCTATGAATTCGAATATTTTCGGACGGAACCAGCCGGCCAGGCTGAAGGCTCATCTGCAACTATAGTTCGTTCAGGCGATGAAGTACTCTGTTTGTCGTTAAATGAATTTATTAAAGAGGAATCGGTCACACCGGTTGATATAAGCGAAGAGGATTTGGCTATGAGGCAGTCCTTCGATAGTATTGTCGATAGCCAAGAAGCAGAGATAGAGGCAGGTTATTTGCGAATCCTAGCCTCGGCCTTACATATGTATAGAACACGCGATGAGGGTGATTTTGATTTGGATATCGCGTTCCCTAGAGACATAGTAGAAGAAATCATAGCTCGTCAACGGCAGGACTAAGTATTTCTATAGTATAATACTTGACAAAACGCTAATGTTTTGCTAATATAATGAACATGAATAAACAACAACCTGAACTAACTCGCCGAGGCTACAAGCGTAGCGGTGGCTTTGAAAGATTTATTAAAACGAAGAAAGCTGTTGCTATTGGCTTAATTGGTGGTGCAGCTCTATTCGGTGGTGTAGTTGAAGGTATTGCTCACCATAGTAACACTGTTGCTACTCAAGAGCGGGCGAGTAATAACGCCAAGACTCTTGAGGGTATAAAAACTATTATTAGAGGTGATATGGTTTTTGGGCCTGACACTAATATTCGCTCGAGTACTAGAATTGAGGATGGCCAAAAGGAATCTAATGGTCCTTCTAATATTGTACAAAAGCTGAACGGAGAATTGGTTGTTCATAACCCTATGCTAGTAAGGGGTAAAGATGGTTTGAACTGGATTGGCTACTTTAACCCAGGCCCTCTGAAAGACGGAGAAACAATTGAGCAGTGGAAAGAACGTAATATTGTCTATGTAGCTGCTGAATCTATTAGTACTGAAGTGGGCGTAACTGAGCTTGGCTATGAGCAGGTTATTAGCGGTAAGAATAATGTACAAGTTGACTACGATTCTGTTAGTGGTCAATTCTTTGACATTCAAGCTAACTCCATATTTGATGGCAAGATTGGTGTTCCAGAATTCCAAGATCTTTAGTCATTAATTGTGGTTCGTTATAATTTGATACGCTACATGTGGATATAGTAAGGATAATCTTTTGAAACTGTGGATAAGTGGTGCATTAAACACCACTTTTTCGTTATAAAAGGTATTGTAGTGGGTGATAGTGGGTAGTAGACTACTGTTAGTGGGTAATCGTAGGTAATCCAAAGAAGACTACCTACTTTAAAAAACAAAAACCACTAGCAATTTAACCAATCAATATATGACACAGGTGGACTACTTCCAGCGAAAGCTCGACGACAAAAGGCGGTTAACCATACCGACCGAACTTCGAAGCACCTTCGCTAGTGGGGCAGTCATTACCCGAGGATTCGGCAAGTACCTGCATCTTTATCCAAAAGATGTTTGGGAAAACTTAGTTGAACCCAAGCTAAACGGCGATATTCTAGATGAGCACGTGGCTGATCTAAATGTACAGTTTAGGATGGGCAAGATTGAAATGTCACTGGACGGCAAACAGGGGCGAATCACTTTGGAGCAACACCTACTAGACTACGCCGGCATCAATCGAGATGTGGCGGCGGTCGGGGTCGGTAAATATTGGCGGATAATGGCGGTCGATATGTAAAACGTACATTGTCGATCAAAAAGCCCCTTAACAACTCGTCTTAAGTAAGAATAGTAAAAACTCACCTGTCATCGGCAGGAAAGAGCAGCCCGAGGCTTTGGCTTTGCCAATACCCGGCGCGATGAGAAAACCAAAATGGTTGTCTCGTAAGTTCTCGAGGTTAGCTATTCGGCAGTCAACAAGTGGACTATGATAGGGCACCACTTTAAAAACCCTTGCACATTTTCTAACACCTCCCAAAACTCCACCTCACACATAAGTCTCTCAAATGGCCAAACGAAGTCAGAAGTTATAAAGATTTTTCAAATCTCGTTTAACAACAAATTACTTCTATACATACGACGTTTGGCCAGCTTTTATTATCTGTTTACAGGTAATAAACAAACAAAAACAAAAACTACAAAAAAACAAAAATGTTGACTGCTGAATAGGTGACCTTGTAAACAATCTATCGCTAGACCGACAAAATATCGGTCGAACGAAATCATTGTAAAAACAAAAATATGCACCAAAACCAAAATAAAAACAAACATATACCAGTACTTCTAGAGCAAGTTATAAAGTGCCTAGATCCGCAGCCAGGCGAGTCATATCTCGATCTGACAGCAGGATACGGCGGACATGCTGAAGCGGTACTAGCATTAACTAAAAACCCTAAGGGCAGTGTACTTGTCGACCGCGATGAAAACGCCATCGAAGCGTTAAAACCGCTAGCAGACACAGGAGCTATACTAATCCATAAGGATTTCCTAAGCGCCAGTACAGAACTCTTAGAGGCCGAAGTCCAGTTTGATTTAATATTGGCAGATTTAGGCATATCGTCACCGCACATTGACAATGCGAGTCGTGGGTTTGCGATTTCTCTGGATGGTCCACTCGATATGAGGATGGACTTGCGCCAAACATTGAGCGCTCAGGAGATTGTAAATACGTATAGTGAAGAAGATTTAAGAAATCTGATTCGTAATTACGGCGAAGATCGTCAAGCTGGTAGAATTGCTAAAGCAATTATCTCAGCTAGGCCTTTAGGGACCACAAAACAACTCGCAGATATTATTGAGTCGGCCGTTGGTAAACGCGGCAAAACGCACCCAGCTACTAAAACTTTCCAGGCTTTGCGTATCGTCGTTAATGATGAGCTGAGGCTAATTCGGGAAAGCTTACCGGTTTGGTTCGATTTGTTGGCGCCAGGTGGCAGGATCGTAGTAATTAGTTTCCACAGTCTAGAAGATAGACTCGTTAAGCAGGCTCTGGCAGAAGTAGGTGGCAATACTTACGATGCAAGGCTGAGAATCATTACTAAGCGTCCATTGTCTGCCGATACTCAAGAATTAGCTTTTAATCCGCGTGCTCGGAGTGCAAAACTCCGGGCCGCAGCGAAAATAAAAATAGAAAGGGAACTAACAGATGCCAATACGCGTCAGAAGTAGCTCCCGCGCCTACAAGGTACACGTCAGAGTAGTGTAACCCCAAAGGAAGCGGTGCGCAGAGGAGCAAACAAATTGCTCCTCTGTAACCAGGCTTTAAATGGCAGAAATAGTGCGGCAATTACAAAATTACCGGCATCAAAATAAAAATAAATATATATGACATATTCCAATACATTATCACTTGGCCGAAAACAGATGGCCAGCCGTCGAGGCCAGAACTCGGTTTCGTTTCGACCAACCGACCGACGACTTGGGCCGGTTAGCAACACGATCGTACTTATAGTACTAGCTTGCTTGCTAGGGCTTCTGTATCTAACACAAGTGACTAAAACTAATGCCTATGGCTATCAAATTAACGATCTTAAACAGCAGCAGACTCAGCTTAAGAGTGAGCATGACGACCTAGAAGTGGCTTCGGCGCGATTACAGTCGCTAGATCGGGTCCAGTCGAGCCAAGTGGCTAGTGCCATGACAGCGGTGGCTCCAGCTGGTAGTGTTAAGCAATAGCGTTCCAGAGGGCTGTATAATAGGGGCTGATGAATAGATCTCCAGACATAGCGCCGCTCCGGGCGGTTATCTCGCGTGGCAAGGCCTGGTTTGGTTTAATTGTGCTAATTTTTAGCCTATTTTTGATTCGATCGTTCTATTTACAGGTGATTCGTTACAATTATTATAAAAATGCGGCCTTGAGTGATCAGTTAAAGGAGTACGAGGTTCAAGCCAGCCGGGGTACTATCAGTGCTCATGAGGGCGGCGGTTTAGTTCCGCTGGTGCTGAATCAAAAACTGTTTACATTGTACGCCGACCCGACACTAGTAAAGCACCCGGCCAAGGTGGCAGATAAATTAGCTGGCATATTAGGAGATTCAACCAACTCGGGTGATTTACAGAAACTGGTTTCTAGCCAACACACTAGGTATGTAATTTTGGCTAAAAAGTTGACACCAGATCAGAGTGATAAGATTCTAAAGTTCGAATTCCCAGGTATTGGTACGCAGGAACACGACTATCGAACCTATCCTCAGGGTTCGATGGCGGCTCAGCTGCTAGGGTTTGTGAATGATGAGGGTTCGGGTGAATATGGCGTTGAACAGGCCCTAGATAGCAAGCTAGCCGGCCACAACGGCCTCTTAAAGGCTGTGACTGACGTCCGTGGCGTGCCGCTGGCGGCTTCTTCGGATAATCTGAGTACTGCGCCAGTGTCGGGTAACGATATTACTCTGACCTTAAACGTTGGCATGCAGGCCCAGACCGAAAAGATTATTAAAGCGGCTCACGATAAGTTGCACGCCAAAGGTGTTAGCGCCGTAATCTTAGATACCAATAGCGGTGCCGTTAAAGCCATGGCGAACTATCCATCGTATGATCCGGCCAATTATCAGGACGTCGACGATCCGAATCTATTCAAGAATGGCACGGTTACAGATGCAGTTGAGGTCGGCTCAATCATGAAGGTATTAACTACGGCGGCGGCTCTCGACCAGGGAGTGGTGCAGAAAGATACAAGTTTTTATGATCCAGGTAGTTTTACGGTTGATGGTTTTAAAATTACTGACGTCGCGATTGATCACAGTACTGGCCAGCAAAACTTGGCTAGTCTCCTAAACCTGTCTTTGAATACCGGGGCGACTTGGCTACTTATGCAAATGGGGGGAGGCCAGATTAATCAAAAAGCCCGGGATGTTTGGCATGATTACATGGTTAATCACTTCTTACTCGGTCAAGCGACAGGGATTGCTCAGGGCTATGAGTCGGCCGGCTATATACCCAGTCCTAAAGACAATGGGGCCGGTATAAATCTGACGTACGCGAACACGTCATTTGGTCAGGCTATGACAGCGACACCGCTGCAGATGGCGGCAGCTGTCTCGAGTGCTATAAATGGCGGGACTTACTATAAGCCTTATTTGATTGATAAAACCGCTACGTCAGATGGTAAGGTTACTACCACGAAGCCAAAAGTTATGAAGACTGATACTGTCTCGCCACAGGTAAGTAATGACATGGTCGGATTCATGAACTATTTCGTAACTGAGCATTTGGCGGAGGGGTTCGGCTATATGAGATTTAGCCCTGATTATAGCGTTGGCGGTAAAACTGGCTCAGCTCAGATTGCTAAGCCAACTGGTGGCTACTATGATAATGAATTTTATGGTACCTTCGTTGGCTTTGTGGGTGGAGATAAACCAGAGTATACAATTGTGGTTTATGTAAACCAACCGCAGATTCCGTATGGCTACGTTGGCGCTCAAGCCGCTCAGCCGGTTTTTGCCGATTTAGCCCACATGCTGATAGATGACTTTGGGGTGACACCGAGGCGATAATAGGGTATTATAACTCTAGTAAGACAAAACCAAAATGATTGAATTTATAATCAAAAATGTACAATATGGAGCCGTTTATAAACTGGTAGTTTTTGCCTTTAATTTTGCTACGCGAGCTGAGGAAATTGTCTAGAATGATGCTACAAAACCACGGACGACGAGCTAGCTTCCGCGAAGATCAGGACCATATACGTAAGCATCGGCCCGATTATTTGCTACTGGTGATTATTACCTTACTGGCCGCGGTCGGGCTAATAGTAGTTTATGCAATTAGCCCAGCTCTGGGAGCTGTTTATGGTGATAACGGTAATCACTATGTATCGCGCCAAATGATTGCCGTAGCTCTGAGTATTGTGGCTTTTATTATTACTGCTAATGTGCCGTTAAAGTTTTGGCGACGTTGGCGTAATCCACTACTAATAATTGCCGGAATTGGTACTTTAGTCGCTCTTGTGACACCACTAAATGCACTGTATCCAGCTCACCGTTGGATTCGTCTGGGAGGTTTGTCGCTCCAGTCGGTCGAGATACTTAAGTTTGCTTTAGTAGTTTGGTTGGCAGCCTTTTTTGCACACCGGATTAAACAGGGTGAGCTTACTGACGCCAAGAAGACTCTAAAGCCATTAGGAATATTACTGGTGGCGTTAATGTTTGTGGTGGCTGCGCCGACTGGCTTGCATGGTCAGAGTGACTTAGGCTCGGTAGCCGTGATCCTGGCGATGATGGTGGCTATCGCTTTTGTCTCCGGGATGCCGCTAAAACGGATTGTACTAGTGGGGGTAGCTATAGCTATGTTAGCTGTTTTGGTTATTTCGATTTCGCCTTATCGACGCGAACGGGTGGCTTCATTTACTCACCCTAACTGTGCTACAACTGGCTATCAGGCCTGTCAGGCACTAATTGCTGTCGGCTCAGGTGGTATGATCGGATTAGGCTTAGGACGCAGCGTGCAGGCTTATGGCTATCTACCAGAGGCCCAAAATGATTCGATTTTTGCCATTTATGCCGAAAAGTTTGGTTTTATTGGTGTGGCAATGCTTATTGGGCTGTTTACGGCTCTGTTTGCCCGATTGCGACGGATTATGGAAAGAGCACCAAATGATTTTAGTCGCCTAGCTATAGCCGGGATCCTAGCTTGGTTAAGTACCCAGACTTTTATCAATATCGGAGCCATGCTGGGCTTGATCCCCTTAAAAGGTATAACATTACCACTTATCAGCTATGGCGGAACTAGTGTATTATTTGTAGGTGCAGCACTAGGGCTGGCTTTTCAGATATCACGCTACACTAGCTTTAGTATACGATCGGTTAAACGAGTGGATCAAAGGATAAACTATGAAGATAATGATGGCCGGCGGCGGGTCAGGCGGGCATATCACCCCGATTCTGGCAGTCGCTCATGAAGTAAAAAAACTAGCTCCCGATACGGAAATTATTTATGTCGGCCAAACTGGTGATAGATTTGGTGAGTTAATGACAGATTGTAGCGAGATTGACGCCACCTATAGTGTGCGAGCCGGTAAGTTTCGCCGGTATCACGGTGAAGGCTTAAGGCAACTTTTGGATTTACTAACCCTTGGTAAGAATATTCGCGATAGCTTTTATGTACTAATTGGCTTGTGGCAAAGCTTTTGGCTGCTTGGCAGGGTTAAGCCCGATATTCTGTTTTGTAAGGGTGGCTTTGTGGGCGTACCGATAGGACTAGCCGCGGCTCTTCGGCATATTCCGTATGTAACTCATGATTCTGATGCCATACCAGGTCTAGCTAATCGTATAATCGCCCGATGGGCCTCTAGACACGCCGTGGCGTTGTCGGCCGATTTATATCCATATCCTGAAGCCGAGACGATAGATGTTGGTGTTCCGACTTCGTATAACTATCGGCCAGTTACTGCCAGCCAACAATCTAAATACAAACGAGAAATAGGTCTTGATAAGTATGATCATATTTTATTAGTAACCGGTGGTGGGTCAGGGGCTGAACATATCAATAAAGCCGTATTGGCGATAGCTGAAGGCTTGCTCGTAGATGATCCCGCGCTTTGTATTGTTCATACCGTTGGTCAAAAACACGAAGAAACTGTCAGCTCTGAATACTCTAAACGGTTGTCTTCTAAAAACCGTAAGCGGGTGATTGTGCGCGATTATATTAATGATCTGTATCGATATAGTGGTGCCGCCGATGTGGTGGTAGCACGGGGTGGTGCCACTAATTTGGCAGAACTAGCTGGGCAGGGCAGGGCATCGATAATAATTCCAAATCCAATTTTAACGGGAGGCCATCAGACTAAAAATGCTGCTGCTTACAGGGCTGCAGGAGCGATTGTGGTAGTGAGCGAAAATGAACTTGGTAAAGATCCGGAGATTCTGAGTAGGGCAATAGTAGAACTAATGAATAACGCTCCAAAGAAGCAAGCTTTATCTCGTAATATTCTCAAATTTGCTCGACCAAAGGCTGCGGTGGATTTAGCTAAACTGTTAATCAATCTAAAAAAAGAAGATTTTGATGCATCCACCGAAACCGCGTAAGCCCCGGCTTGATGGGGTTGGGCGGAGGGCTCCTTTTAAGAGGGAATCACCCAGCTCTACTTTCTCTTACTATGCTAAACGGCCTGATGAAAGTCGCCCAAACTTGGATCGTCGGCAAAGTGGTAAGCTACCATCTAAACCAGTAAAATCTAATAGGCTTAGGTTTTCTTTCTGGGTGTTTCTGATAATAATTGTAGCCTGCATTGTTAAAGTGATATATCTGAGTTCAGACCCACGTATTGAAATAGTTGATCAAACTAAACTGTCAAAGATTTATACCCATAGCCCATCCGACTACGCTACCGCAACAGCTAAGCTGCTAAGCGGAGGTATTGCTAACCATTTTAAGATTACGGCTGATACCTCAGGTATTGAAGCGCGCCTTAAAAGTCAGTTCCCGGAGTTGGCTCAAGTCTCAATTACTTACCCAATTATCGGTAATAAGCCGATTGTTTATCTTTCACCAGCCCAGCCCAGTTTAATTTTGGTCAGTAATGTAGGTCAGAGGTTTGCCGTAAATCACTCTGGTTTTGCGCTGGCCCCACTTGGGGTTTCTGTACCGGATGGTATACCGGTGGTAACTGACGATTCTGGGGCGGATATCAGGGTCGGCAAGAGAGTCCTGCCTAGTAGCACGATTGAATTCATTGAGGCGGTAGCCTATCAGTTTAAGGCAGCTAAGCAGCCACTGGGGGGTATAATTCTACCTAAAGATTTACCGTACGAACTAGATGTCCAAATTACAGGTAGATCGTATATCGTTAAATTCAACCTCCAAGCTGATGCCACGGAGCAGGTGGGGCGACTACTAGCATCGATAGAGTCAATGGGTAGTTCAATGCCTAGTAGTTACATAGATGTGCGTGTGCCGGGCCGGGTTTATTATAAATAGTTAAATTACCTCTCCTGCTGCCCCGCAGTTCGTAGTTTGTTCGTGTACTAAGATTTATCTTTAAATTTAAGAAACATATAAAATAATATATAGCAGGGGATATGTCAAATATATAACAAAGAGAGGGTAAAGGGAAGAAAACGATATAAGCATATAGGTTATAGCAAAAAGCAAATGTTTCACAGCATAACTGTGGATAAGTCAAATGGCTATCTGGTGGACAGATTGAGTAGCGTAGCGATTGTATTAAATCACACAATGCATTTTTACGGGTATACCAGTTCATTAAGGATTATGGCTTTAAGACAGCAAATTAATGCAGTGTGATGTTGGCACGAAACATAAATCCTAGCCATCTATAGCCAGACTCTATAAAAGTCCCCCATTAGAAGGGTATAAGTAGTTAACTATTGTTTCGATATTCAAGTCGCAAAATATACATTGTGCGACATGTATTCTATCTACGCTTTTGGATTACTACGTCACTGCCCGACCAGCTGGATTTAATTTTAAGCACACTATTTCTTATAATTTTTGCATTACCCTATCTAAATGGATTCTATGAATTTTATGTTAGGATTTTATGCTGGGTTTCGAATGTCTTATCCCAATTATTTTGTTCGTATTTTGTATTGTAATGATATAAGACTCGGTTATCATTCTAGGGCGTTTCCAAGGTGGTTATTTATTGAAGATAGTCTGAGAACGCTGACGCTAGGCCCTCGGCCCGTGTGTATACTTTGTCTGGGTTCATTTCTTCGTGCTGTTCTACCCCGAAGCGCACGACCTCACGAAAACTAGCGACCTGTACTGCATACCTGACTGCGAGCCTAGAAATTCCTTGATTATAGCCAGTTTGTGGCGGTAGTGTATCTGTATATTCGTCTAGGACATCATCGCGATTAGCGGTAACGGTTCTCTCTGATACATCTTTATCAAGAATGCCGAAGATACGTCTTTCATTCCATGGGTTAGCGGTTTCAATATTGGCTGCTCCGACCAGTTGATTGAAAAGGGCTGCTGATATATAACGTCTGATTGAGGGTTTCTGTATTGCGGCGAATGCATCAAAATGCTCGCGGCCTAGGTAATGTGTTGGATCCACTGGTTTTAAGCTAGTTACAATTTCTGTCATTTTCTGGTGTAGCCGTTCTGTGGCTTGTAGGCTGATGTCTGGGTTTTGCTTGAGAGCTACAAGTTCTCTTAGTTGTGATAGTGTATAATGCTCTGGCATATATGAACCCTCTTATTCGGCGAGTTCGTAGGTGGCTTTAGCGACGCGTTTGAACTGTGGCTTGCTCTGTAAATTCAAAAGAATAGTTGTTTCTTTAACGAAACGGCTTTTTAGGACTCGTTTGACGATTTCATCGCGGTGAAGGGGCTGTTTAGCCTGCTTTAAAACTTCGGAGATAATATCGGCGACTGTGCCCTTCTTATACCCCCAATCCTTTAAGGCGTAGATTCCGCGGCCGATTAGGACAAAACGCTTATCTTTGATTAGCTCGTTGTGGATAGCCTGGGTAGTTACATCTTTGCGCTTAAAGTCGCTGTCTTTGATAGCTTTAGCGATTTCGTTGAAGTGCATGTGTTTGCCGTTCTCGCTTAGGATAACGAAGATCTTGTCGCGAATATTCTTAGGATTAACAGTAGGCCATTTAACTAGTCCCCAGCGACCGTTAAGTGTCGCTAGTTTCTTGGAAATGCTAGCTAGAGCCTGGGCGTAAGTTTCGCTTGGCATAGCAGCTAGTTTAGCCAGTTCGGAGGTTTTGATTGGCTTAGCGGCTTCTTTGATAGTGGCAATCAGCTTCTCGGTTTCCTTGCGGATAGCGGCAGTTGAGTGAGTCTTCTCTACCCCGACGGCTTGATAATAAGTGTCGTCTTCGGAAATAGTGCTTAGATTGGGGGCTAGTTCGGTAATAAAACCTAGACGTGACTGATCAGTTCGGCTGTTCTCGGCTGTTAGTTTAGCCGACAGATTGGTTATACGGGCGGTTTCGCCGTCTTTCTTTAGCTGGTCAATTATAGTCGCTTCAACTTCGTTGATGTGTGGTAATTGCTTAGCGCCAGCCTTAAGCCGGGTTATAACAGATTTTTCGAGCTGTCGGACACGCTCCCTAGTAATGCCTAGTAGTTCGCCGATTTGCTCGAGTGTCTCTTTGCGGTCAAACAGGCCGAAACGACGCGATATAATCTCACGTTCCCTTTCGCGTTCGATACTTGATAAAATGTCTTGAACAATCTGTTCTAGATTTAGTGTGGTGGGTTTTTGATCTGCCATATGCCTCAATTATACAACTTTAGTTATATTAAGTCAAACGTATTGTTTACTACGCCTATTGTATCACTAACTGGACTCACTTGCCTAGTTTGTGTTGTGGAAATATCTTATAAAACAACTTGCACGGGTACAAAATTGTGGATAAGCTAGTTTACTTATTGTTTTTCTAGGACTTTTTGGTGGTCTTACGACGTTTGAATGATCGCTTTTTGGTAGCTGGTGCGTCGGCTATTAGTTTTTTAGCTTGTTCGTGGGTGATTGATTCTGGCTTGGTCTCTTTAGGTATTTTGGCGTTTTTCTTGCCATCTGTTACGTAAGGGCCGAAACGACCGCGTAGAACTTTAATACCATCACCAAAATCGGTTATGTTCTTTTCGGCCTCGGCCTTTAGTTTGGCGGCGTAGAGTTCTTTGGCCTCATCTAGCGTAATGGTGTGTGGGTCGAGTGGCTTAATACTTACAAATAGCTTATCGATTACTATATAGGGCCCAAACCGGCCAATATTAGCCTTAATATCTTTGCCGTCATCAGTTTGGCCGATTAGTTTCGGTAACTCAAACATTGTTAGGGCCTGCTCTAGACCGACAGTCTCGATCTTTTGACCACTGGGCATAGGTGCAAAGTCTGGTTTTGGATCGTCATCGCCAGTTGCTGGTTCGCCACGCTGGAGCATTGGGCCGTAGCGGCCGAAACGAGCATAGATTGGCTGGCCAGTCTTGGGGTCATCACCGATGTGGCGAGCCTGCGAAGCTTCGGCTCTAGAAACATTGGCGCTGGCTTCAACTAGCTTATGAAATGGGTTGTAGAATTCTTTTAATATATCGACTCGGTTCTTTTTACCTTCGGCGACTTCGTCTAGCTCGGCTTCGACGCCCTTGGTAAAATCGTAATCCATGACTTCGGCAAAATGTTTGACCAAGAAATCAGTTACTACCTTACCGGTATCAGTTGGAAAGAGTTTGCCTGAATCTTTGCCATAAAAAACGGTAATTAGTTCTTGTTTGATCTGGTCTTTAGCTAGCTTGAGTGACGTAATTTGACGCTCGACACCTGGCAAATCACCACGTTCGACGTAGCCACGGCTCTGGACGGTGTTGATTGTGCTGGCGTAGGTACTTGGTCGACCGATACCCATTTCTTCGAGTTTACGGACTAGTGAGGCCTCGGTGTAGCGAGCTGGGCCGCGCGACAGGGTTTCTAGGGCTTCAGCCGCTTTCAGATCAAGCTTATCGCCATTTTTGAGCGGTGGCAGTAGTACATCATCGCCACTGCGGCCATAAACTTTTAGAAAACCGTCAAAAGTCACCATTTCCCCCTTGGCTTCGAGAGCTTCGGTTGTCTTACTAGCGGCAATCGTCATAACAGTCTTTTCTAGCTGAGCGGCTGACATCTGGCTAGCCAGGGTTCGTCGCCAGATTAGATTATAAAGTTTGGCTTGCTGCTCATCGGCGCCGGCCGATTCACGGCTGACATCGGTTGGGCGGATGGCTTCATGAGCTTCTTGGGCATTAATACTTTTGCTCTTAAAAGTTCGGAAGTGGTGATAAGATTCGCCGTATTTCGATTTTATAAAGTCCGTCATGGCCCCTAGGGCTTGATTAGACAGATTAGTGGAGTCAGTTCGCATGTAGGTGATATGACCCGCCTCGTACAGTCTCTGAGCCAGCTGCATTGTAAAGCGCGGGCTATAGCCTAGGCGGCTAGAAGCTTCTTGCTGCAAAGTAGAAGTCGTGAATGGTGCTCCGGGATTCCGAGTGGCTGGCTTCTTGTCGATACTTTTGACGGTAAAAACACTGTCTATAAAAGCTTCTAGTACTTGGCGAGCGGAGTCACTATTTAGGTATTTGTGAGATGCAGCAGCCGGTAATATAGTGCCATCGCTCAGCAAGAGATCAGCCGTTAGTTTGTAGCTCGATTCGGCTGTGTGTCCGTCGATTTCTGATTCGCGGTCGACCACTAACCGAACGGCTACACTCTGGACTCGGCCGGCTGATAACTTAGGTCGAACCTTGCGCCATAAGACTGGTGAAAGCTCAAAACCTACCAGATAATCGAGTGATTGACGGGCTTGCTGAGCCTCAACCAGCGGCATATCGATTAATCGAGGGTTTTTGATAGCTGTATCGAGTGCACTTTTAGTGATTTCGTGGAAAGCGATTCGTTTGGTGGTTTTAGGGTCGAGTTTTAAAACCTCAGCCAAATGCCAGGCAATGGCCTCGCCTTCGCGGTCTTCGTCAGTTGCTAGCCAGACACTGCCAGCGGCTTTAACTTCGCGCTTGAGCTCAGCTATCACCTTTTTCTTATCTGAGTTAATTTCGTATTTTGGAGCGAAATTATTAGCCACATCGACGCTACCAGTCCTGCTAGGTAGACCGCGAACGTGGCCGACGCTACTTTTGACGGTATAGTCGCTGCCTAAATACTTCTCAATAGTCTTGGCTTTGGCCGGAGACTCGACGATTACTAGATTTTTTGCCATTAGGCTTTAGTATATCCTTTCATGCAACAAAACGTAAGCCTACACCGGCTGTTTAATAATTGCAAGTCAGACTGAAGATTTAATGTGATTTAAATCACAAGAAACTCTTAGACGTAGTTTTTGCCAATTTTGTAACCCGCCCAGATACCGACTAAGCTGCCGGCGCCGCTCAGTAAGATGCTCCAGCCACTTAGCCAGTTGCCGTGTGTCATGGTGGCGCCCAGCCAACCCCCGAGCGTGCCACCAATGAATATGCCGATCCAGATAAACGTTTTCATAAGCTTTATTGTACGCTTACTTAATTGACCAATTGTTGTTGCCGAGGGCTCGGATTTTGCCAGTTATTTCTAACATGGTTAGGGCTTGGTTGAACTGCTCAACCGGTAGACTGCTCTGTATCAATAACTCGTGTCCGTCGGTAATGCCACTATATAGAATATCGATTAGGGTCTGTTCCTCGGGGCTAGCACCGACTAGCTTTATTGGCTCGACTGATAGTCTTTTAGCCCCAAGCACGTATAACACGTCATCGGCGCTGGTTATCGGCGTAGCGCCGGATTTAATTAGATTGTTGGTTCCGACTGATGTCGGGCTAGTAATGTTGCCAGGTACCGCTAATACATCTCTGCCCTGTTCCAGAGCGAACCTAGCGGTATGTAAGCTACCACTCTTTTCGGTAGCTTCAGTAATAACAAGTACATTGGCTAGGCCAGAGACTAACCGGTTGCGGGCGATAAAATTCTGTTTATAACAAGGTGTACCGATTGGGTATTCACTAAATATGGTGCCACCATTGATTAGAATTTGTTTGGCTAGACCGCGGTTCGAGGCTGGATAGATTTGATCGAGCCCACACGGCAGTACGGACCAAGTAATACCGCCAGCCTCAAGAGCAGCCTGATGGGCAATAGCGTCGACCCCTAAGGCCAACCCGCTAATTATGATTACTCCTCGAGCTGCTAGCTCGCTGCTTAGGCGGGCCGTTACTTGCTTGCCGTAGGCACTGACACCGCGGCTACCGACGATGGCGACACGTGGTTTATCCCAAAACTTGGCTGGGTCGGCTCCCAAGCTAAATAACTCCTTAGGCGGGGCCGGAATCTCGGCTAGCCATTCTGGATATGCTTTATCACCGTATAGCAGTTTATTGACTTTCATACAAAACCCTATTTAGGTATTGACACAATGTAACAATTTTGCTAAAATAGCAACCTGTAAGTCCTTAACAGGATTTTAAGCACCTTATATCCCCCATTCTAACACTCTGCATGGCTTAGGCCATGAAGAAAAAACTGTTAGATTGTTTTAGAGCCAGACAAGTTGTTACCCTCCACTTATCTCCTGAGTCTTCCATAAAGAGTAGTAGGTATTTGATTTACTACTTTGTATGGAAGACTCTATATCGGCCCTGCCGAGGCTCTAAGACATACTAACCCCTTTAACTAGAAGCAGAGGCACTTTACGTGCCGACGTTCCCGGTTCTATAGTGAGCCTAAATGGTTCTTCCTGACTTAATTGCCAGGAGAGACACACGACATTTATTTGGTCGCTGATGTTTTGCTTCCGTGGTGGGTTGAAGGGTGGAAGGAGATAATCCTCGGATTATCTCCATAAATAGACCTGTGAGCGGTGCCCACCCCCTCTCACAGGTCTTTTTATGTTAATTCATACAGTGTCATTGCTAGTTAATTTATTTACAGCTTAAACCAAATAATTTTAGGATAATTATATATATGCATTTAAAAAATGGTAGATTTTACGCAGATAGCCCTGAAGAGAGTTGGGCTTTAAGTGGTTTGGAAACCGACGAAGACGGAGGCTATAATCCATCAATGGTAGTTGCGCTCTTTCAAACTGTAGCATCTGATCGTTCGATATTTTCCTACCCGGGAGGTTCTATTCAGCCACTCACATCTGAAGATTCAGGTAAAAATCTGGATCGATACGAGATTTTGCATCTCGAAGCGGAACTGATTCACAGACATTTAAATAAGTAGCTAGATGAAGCTGCGGGTTTCGGCGGTGATAGGGCTGCCGAAGGCGTATTCGCTTAGCCAAGCTGTGGCTTCGCGGATGCCAGCTGACATGTCTGCCTGCTCGTCTTTACTGAACTTTTGGAGCACAAAATCGGCACTATCTATCTGTTCCGGCTGTTTGGGGCCAATACCAAAGCGCAGACGGGCATAATCTTCGCTAACTGACTTACTAATACTTTTGATACCGTTGTGTCCGGCTGAGCTACCACCAATCCGGCTGCGGATCTGACCGAAGTTTACGTCGAGTTCATCGTGAACCACAATAATACTCCCGGGAGAGACTTTATAAAATTGGATTACGGCCTGGACGGCCTCACCACTCAGATTCATCATAGTAGTTGGCTTAATTAGGATAACTCGGGTTTCGCCCAGTTGCTGAGTAACTAGGTGGCATTTTAGGTCCTTTTTGTTGGTCCAAGGGCCAAAACTACTAGCTGCGGCAAAGGCGTCGATAATGGCAAAGCCGATATTGTGCCTCGTACCGTCATATTCTGCACCGATATTACCAAGGCCGACTAATAGTAGCGACTTGTTCATACCAACAGTCACGTAGTTGACTGGGTCGGAGGTTTGGGGTCGATTAACTAAGAATGCCATTACGTCTAAGTATCATGTATGCGGCCGAAAGTATCAAGCACTAGTAGTTTGTTGTTCGAGTTTTGTGATTCGCACTTCATGATCGTTCAGGTCGTCGTTTAGTGTTTCGGCGATAGTGTCGACCTTTAATTCTAGGTCTGTGATCTGAGAACTAAGCTTGGCTATATCACCCTTAGTAGCCATGTTAGCGATATCATTCCTAGTAGCCATGTTGGCAATGTCGTCTTTAGTAGCCATATCACTAGTAGCTTGTGATACAGTTGCAGCAATAAACTGCTTCAAGTCGTTTAGGCTATCTTCATTCATATAACAAGTATAGATTAAGTCTAGCCGTTTTAGAAGCTATAAAGTTTCGCGGGGCTTTCGGGGGGCTTTTTTGCGGATGATGGATTTTTGGAGGTCGCTACGCGGAGCTTTGGTTGGGCTGTTGCCATGTTTGTGAGTCTCGTGCTTTTCGATAAACCACAGCTGAACAGCGGTGCCGGCGAAGCCGAAACGTTCGCGCAGGTTTCTTTCTAAATAGCGTCGATAACTCCAGTGAATGAATGACGTCGAGCTACCAAATATCTTGAAGGCTGGGATTGGATTATCGTCTTCTTGAACCATATAATTGAGCTTAGGAGCCCGGTTTTTGAGTCCGGCTGGCGGGTGGGCTGCCTTGACTTGGCTGAGCCACTGGTTTAGTTCGCTAGTAGTGATGCGGGTGGTCCTAGCCTTAGCAATATCGAGTACTAAGTCAAAGATATCAGCTACGTTCTGGCCAGTGACGCTACTGGTAAAGATTAAAGGTGCCCAAGGTACGAAATCGAAATCAGAAACGATTTTTGGGGCCAAATCGTCGCGGGTAAAGGAGTCTTTGCCTTCGGCGACGTCCCATTTGCTAACGACCAAGATGAGCCCCTTGCCAGCTTCTTTAACTAGCCCAGCAATCTTTTGGTCTAGGCCGACGCTCAGTTCGTTAACATCTATTAGGAGTAGACAGACATCGGCTTGCTCGATAGCGCTTAGTGATCGAACGACACTAAAGTGTTCAATGCCTTGGCCAATTTTGCCCGGACGGCGGATGCCAGCAGTGTCCATCAGTTCTATTTCGCGGGTTTTGTACTTTACAACAGCTCGGTTGATATCACGGGTTGTCCCTGCCCTGTCAGCTACAATGGCCTGCTGCTTTTTAGCCAGAGCGTTAAATAGGGCCGATTTACCGACGTTTGGTCGCCCCAGTAGGGCGACGTGCAAGCGGTCGTCATCTTGGCTAATGGTAGCTGGTGGAATTTGCTCAACTAAACTGTCGAGTAATTGGTTGAGACCGCGGTGCTGCGTAACGGATATGTGAATGATTGTCTTGATACCTAAGCGTTTAAAGATATCTAGATCTTGATCTTTGGCCTTATCGATTTTGTTAACGATTAAGATGACTGGTTTCTGGCTTTTGAGAGCTAGTTTAGCGACTCGACGGTCTTCTTCGGTAATAGCTACATCGGCCTCGACGACCACCCATATCATATCGGCGCTATCGGCGGCTTGGATAATTTGCTCTTGAATGGTGAATTCAAAATCGTCTTCGGCCACCTTCATGCCGGCCGTGTCGACTAGCCAAAAATCTTGGTGATTCCAGCTAGCTTTGGCGGTGATGCTATCGCGCGTCGTGCCAGCCTCGCGGGCCACAATTGCCTCACGGCGAGCCAAGATAGCGTTAAATAGGCTAGATTTGCCGACATTAGCCCGGCCAACAATAGCTACAATTGGTACTTTTTTACTACTCATTGTTGTTATTATAACAGATAAGAGACGTTTACAGAAATCTAATTTAGTGGTAAAGTATTGCAAGTTAAATTGCAAACTGCAATTTAAAGTACTCCGACGATCCTAGGGGTTGATGGTGATGATGTTTGTTGCTGAGTTACTAATAGCTGTTGGTAGCTTTATTGCATATTGTGGGCTAACTGACAGATTGTCGAGTGTGATATCTGGAAGTCGTCATGGTGCAGTTAGCTTTGCAATATTTGGTTTTGCTATAGTGCTTCTTGGGCTGAGTCTAATCTCGTCTGTTTCGGCATTCTCGGCTGTTATACTGTTCGCGATGAGTGTTAGTTTATTCTTCATGTCTGGGGTAGTTATTAAGATGGCGGAACCGCCAAAGATTTACAGGACCCAGGCTAGGGATCCACGCTTTTGGGATGACGAGAGATGAAGATATGGAGATGTCGGACAAGCCAAGGGGGTGGCTTTATAAGTCTGCGTTTAGCGGATACCCCAAATGATATTGGATAATTCGGCGTGAGTGTCGAGGCTTTTGGACCTTTAAAAGTCTACCAAAACTCCATCCCGCCTTATCTATCCTCTATCAAATCACTTATACGAATGTGTGTTCGTACTGATGAGCTAGAAATAGCGAAAAGTGAATTAGACAGGCCTGGTTTTGCCGGGTTTTAGATCGTCCAGGACGTAGGGACCGAAATTGGTCCGGTGCAAGTGGGTTACGCGGTAACCTAGAGCATCAAAGGTGCGGCGGATTTGGCGGTTACGGCCTTCACTCATGGTGACTATCCAGGCGATATCATCACCTTCTATCTGGCGCTCCAGCTGTGGTTTGCTGGGGCCGTCTTCGAGCCTAACGCCGTAATCAGAAATCATTTGCTGGTGCAGTGGTTCGAGTGGTTTATCAAGTAATATCTCGTATATTTTGACTTTTTGATGGCTAGGATGAGTTAAATCCTGGGCTAGTTGACCGTCGTTGGTTAGAAGTAATAACCCTGATGAATATTTATCGAGCCGGCCAACCGGGTTTAAACTCTGGTATTCTGGTGGTAATAGGTCGTAGATAGTGCGTCCACCTTGCCCGTCTCGGCTCACTACGAAGCCAGCAGGCTTGTTTAGTACTATAGTAGTGTTAGTTACTGGTGTTTTTAGCTGTTGGCCTCTGAGGGTCACTACGTCAGTAGCGGTGATATCTTGACCGAGGTTAGGTGGTTGATTATTCACCAAGACTTGGCCACTGGCTATGGCTTGGTCGGCTTTACGGCGAGATAGGTGTGAGGCTTGGGCAACGAATTTATTGATACGCATGACTTATAGAATAGATTACAGCGATTTACAGCTATCGCATAGTTTTACATTGCAGACTAGATGATATTTACAGGGCAATACTACTAGGGTCGAAACCTGGTTCAGCTGGTTTGTTTGGGGAGACTTGGGGCTGGGGCTGACTTGGCGTAGCCGTTCCGCCAACTACTGGCGAAGTTGCTTCTGGAGTTTGGCTAGCAGCTTCTTTAGCTAGTAGTTCGCTAAGTGATGGCTTGTCGCTGGCGCTATCGATCGGCTGAAGCGATTTGTGATTAGCAACCGTTGCCTGATCGCCACTTATTTGGGTTGCTGGACTAGATGGCTGGGCTGTTTGAACACCCGTATCGGTTGGAACGAATGAATTGTCAGGGGTCGGGGTGGTTGGTGGGATGACAGTTTGAGCTTCTGGCTGCTTAGTGCTGGCGGCCAGTTGATCGACAGCCTCGTTCATAACCTGATTGTTACTGGCTTGATTAGCGGCGGCGTCTGCCTGAGAAGTACTATCAGCCTCCTCGTCGGGCTCATCGGTGGTCGTAGGACTGACCTCTTCTGGCTTAGCTGAAAAATCATTAATTTGAGCCTGCATAGCTGCTTCTTCGGCTTCAAGGGTCTGAGTTGCAGTCGAGGCTACTTCGTCAGTCGCGGCTGCTTGGTCGGTAGCAGCTACACCTGGATTGTAAGGGGCTGGGACAGCCGGTTCGACAATTGGCTCAGTCGACTCTTCTGTCTGATCGATAATTGGAGAGCTAGTGGCTTCTGGTTCGGCATAGGCTGGAGCCTGAGGAACAGGTTCAGCGGCAGGAGTTTCTGGGGATGCGGAATCTGCCTGGGATTGAATCGGGCTGGGGACTGGATCGGGCGGAGTCGGTACAGCAGCCGTTGGTGAATCGTTGTCGTCCGTAGTAGATGCTTGACTGTCGTCCGGTGTAACTACGCTAGCTGTTGGTTCGGTTGGGGCTGGTGGCACGATTGATTCCGCTGGCTCAGCTGTAGCTTCGGGTGTAACCTCGCTAGTAGCCGGTTCGGCGGAAGGTAATACTGATATCGGTGTTGAGCTGACCGGTTGAACTTCTGGAGATATTTGGGTGGGTGTCACCGGTTCGGTTGGTGCGGCTGTTGGTGTGACGGTTGTAATTGGCGGAGTTGGTTCAACTACCGCGGGAACTGGTTCAGCTACTTCAGTAACAGGCTCAACTGCTGGTGGAGTCGGTGCGACAACCGGGGTCTCGCTAGGCTGGGATTCGGTGGTCTGCGGAGGAGCCGGTTCGGCCGTTGGCTCGGCTGCGGGCGTAGCGGCGGCTGGAGCGTCATCATCTAATAATTCTTTGGCATTTTTGACGATATCTTCTAGAGTTACCTGAGACTTTACTAGATATCGATCGGCTCCCAAATTATCGGCCCGAGCTTGGTCTTCGGCCTGCCCTAGAGCGGTTAGCATAATAATCTTGGTGTATTTTAGCTCATCGGTGTTTCGCAAAATATCGAGCATTTCAAAACCGCTGATTCGCGGCATCATAACATCAGAGATAATTAGGTCTGGATGTTCTTGCTTAGCGATAACCAGGGCTTGTTCGCCGTCTTGGGCGGCGACTATTTCGAAACCTTCGGCGGCTAGCCGAGCTTCATAGATTTCTCTTAGGTTATTGTCATCTTCAACTAGTAGAATTTTTGCCATTTGTTACGTCTTTTTTTATGATTACTTTCTTAAGCATTAGTATATCATGAAATCTTGGTTTGAGCAGCCACCCCAGTCGCTGCGACACTTGGGATAACTACCGAACTTGGGGCCAGTGAGCCGACAGTCTGAGTAGCACTGTTGCTTTCCTCTAGTTTTAACTGTTCGGCGTGCTTAGTGTCTAGCCTGGGCAAGTTAATAAAGAAGGTACTGCCCTTGCCGACAGTGCTCTCGACCCAAACTCGGCCTCGGTATAACTCAACGATTTTACGGCTAATAAACAGACCTAGGCCGGTACCACCGATGGTGCGAGTGGCGCTATTGTCGACCCGGTAAAATTTCTGGAAAAGATGTGGAATATCTTCGGGCGGAATGCCGTTGCCGGTGTCTCTGATGTAGAGCTGGACGACATCATCGTTGCCGGTTAGACCCAGGCTGATTTTACCTTCTTCGGTATATTTGCAGGCGTTATCAAATAAGTTGGTGATGACTTCGCGCAGACGGTCTGGATCAACCTGGACGTAATATAGTGGTCGGATCATTTTGTCGCCCGAAGATATGTTATTAACTGACGAAGCGTCAACGACTTCGCCACTCCCAATCAAAAAATCCATCGATAAATTCTTCTTTTGGGCCACAAAGCGTAAATCTTCGGTCAATAATTCTAGATAATTGCCCATTTCGACAACCTTCGGGTGGCTGGTTAGGCGGCCATCTTCGGCCTTAGCGCTAGTCAGTAAGTCTTGAAATAGTTGGCCTAAGTGCTGGGTCGAGGCGTGAGCTTTGAACAAGAAATTACGGGCCCGTTCATCTATACTGGCCACCTTATCGTTGAGAGCGAGGCTTAGATAGCCCTCAATAGCGGCTACCGGGGTGCGCATTTCGTGGCTAGCTGTGCTGATAAACTCGGCCCGCTGAGCTTCCTCCTGGCGCTCCTCGGAAACGTCACGGAATATACCAATAGCACCGTTGGGCTGATTGGCGTCATTTACTAGCGGTGAGATAGTTATGGCTAGTGTTAAATTCTTGTTTGATTTGGTCTGTAAATGTAGATTATTGTCACGGATAGTTTGACCATCTTTAAGGACCTCATCGAGCGGATTAGGTAGTTCACTGGGCTCACCTTTGTCGTTAACAAACTTAAAAATCGAATGCCAGTCTAGACCCTCGGCCTCTTCCCGCGTCCAGCCAGTAATGTTGCCAGCTGCTGGGTTAAATAACTGGATAATCTGCTGATTGTCGACCAGCACTACACCGTCGTCGATGGCATTTAGAATAATGTCAGACTTGAGTTGTTCGCCCTGGAGTTTACTAGCTAGCTGAGTGTTTTTGGTGCCTGATTTTTTCTTGCCACGGTGTTTAATGATCCAGACTACCACAACAATAACTCCTATAACTAGGATTGACGCTACCCCACCGATTATTAACGTCTTGTTTTGCATATTTCTTATGGTTTATTATCTGTTGTTTGCCCGCAATATGCAACTCACCGGAATTACCAAGGCAAAAATTCTGATATTGTTTCGAACCACTGATTGCGGTAAGGTCGTAACTGCTGACGGAGTGTATTATATCTTTATGTAGTAATATAAAGTCTGGCTTGAGATGGCTTATAAATATATATGTAGGTCAATATTAATCATGGGGCTTGAATGAAACGATACTCGTACGACACATACAACAAGCAGGTTGGCGAGATACTGCAACGGCTCGATGCGTCACGCCCTAGCATGTTTGAATTAAAGGATATTGAAAATAGACTAGACCGGTTAGTTGTAGCTTGTCGAGATGACTCAGAGCTAGGCACAGATAGGTTTAAATTGTATGTCGCACAAGCAATAATTGAATTCTATCGGGGGAATACTGTGGTAGCTAGAAACTTTATGGAAGAGGCAGTTGGTATTAGAGGTGGATCTTTCAATTTTGCTGATGAGTTCTTGGCTAACTTGTCACCAGTAGAAAGTGAAGTCGTTACGCCACCTAGACCAATGTCTGCTCACCAGAGAAAATCGTCAGGAACAGGTACAGGTGTTCTAGTGGTTATAATTGGTATTATTGTAATTGTTGTATGGTTTCAACATCTTGGTAGTGGGTCATCATCTGGAGATAATATAGGCAGCACCAATACATCGTATTCTGCTGAGACATCTGGAACTATCGTAAAGAACCCAGCCGATCTCGAAGTATTTGCTAAGATTAAAAATACAGGAGATAGTTCTGGAACGCCGTCTTGTACATTGCAGGCCAACGACGATTCTAGTACTTATACTGGCGTAGATGTCGTGACTCGTACTTCTCCATTGCAGGCGGGAGGCGAATGGGATTTTAGGGACGATATGACTATTACACATCAGGGTGCACAATACGTTACCTCGGTGAATATTGATTGCCAATAGATACTGTCGCTAGTTGCTGTGTGGTTCTAATGAGACATAATCAGTTCATTAAATATATAGATTTGCCCAGATCAATAATAATGCTAGCTACTAGAAACTTAACTGTATACCGAGAAACTTATTATTAGCAAGATTGATGCTTCCCAATATAACTTTATGTAAGTCGGATGGGATAACAAAAAGTATATAACCGCTTTTAGGCACATCGGGATTAATCTCTGTGTTTATAAGGGTGCCCTGCCCAAAAGCAACATTATCCGTTATGTCTTCGTCTATCAATTTATAGCTGTTAGTTATGAGTTTAAGAGTGTTCCCTGTGGTAATAGGTGTTAATGGGCCATTTAACAAATTGACCAGAGTCATATTGATTAGTAAAAATTTTGTACCATTATCTGCCACCTGGCTCGCTCCTGGTACTGCTACGGAATCCTGTGCTACCGCAGAGTTTACAGTAATGGAGATACTTTTATATTTAGCAGTTTGATTTGACTGTAGAGTTGTCCCTTCTTTTACTGATTGTTCAGTACTAATGGTTTGGTCACCTGCGAACGGGATGGGTGGCCCCCTGCTGCCTTAGTCCTAGTCACTACTGACTTATTATCTTTATTCGTCGTTAACACAATACCTCCGACAACTACTATAGCTGCCCCGTCAGGATGAGACTCAGAGTGATAAGCCTCTTCGATGAATATTTCATGATTGTTGTTGTACCACAGCTTTAACAGACATACAAACTACTTAGGTCTTATAGTTTCTGGCAGCTCATGGTGCTTAAAAATACTCAAAATACGTGTCTATCGTTTATATGGGCCAAGAAAGTAGAGTTGTTCCAAAAGAATGACCACGGAAAGGGCCGGCTATGTGAACTGGGTATTTTCGTGGTGACTCCTGCGGCGTCCGTCGTCGCTTATACTCCTTTGGGATATTCGGCCGTCCATGCTCGGAATAAATTCCTGTGCGTGGTTTTGATTATCGAACCCTGCGGGTTCGCATTCTCGGCAAGAATGCTACCAATAAAAAAGTCCCAGGCAAGCTGAGACTCTTTTATTGGTGACCCTTAAGCCTCCGCTTTTTAACTCAATAGTGGCGGAGGTAGTTCGTTGGAACGATGTAATCGGTAACACCAGCGTGCAATCTAACCAGTTACAGGCAAATTAGCCTGTGTATTCTACTCCTCTTTGTAGATTAGAACATAGGGCTAGACTTATTAAGCAGCCCAACCTTCATCAAGCCATTGATCTAGCGAGTCTATTGCCAACTTTGTCCGTTCAGGCGTTAGTTGTCCGGTCTGCTTGCCAGTAACAAGTATCGTCAGTTCATGTACGACAGCGAGTAATCGCACTAAGTCTTGGTTGATAGGGCCAAGTTTGGGGTCGATGGTTGCTACCATTGCCTCGAATGCTGGCTGACCAATGACGCTAAAAACTGGCCGAAGCTCGTTATGGATGTCGCCTAATCCCAGTTCAGTCCAGTCTATTACGCCCTTTAACTCATTATCATCAGATAACACTAAGTTCGGTGAGCTAAAGTCACCAAATACGATCACATTGCTTGCAGACCCGTTTGGGCGGACCTGTTGCAAAAGCTCGTAATTCTTACGATAAGCAGCTGCATGGTCTGTGTCTTGCTGTTTTGTAGTTTCGTAGATCCCCGCATAATAGTCATCTCTGTTTCTGATTAGGCTCCGTTTTGTAGGTATCGAAGCGAGGTCATCTTGGGTGATATTGGTATTAAGCTCGTTTATGACACCAGCTACCGCAACGCCTAGGTTTCTTCTTTTTTCAAATGGTAGTTCAACAACACTATGCTTACGGAGTACGTTGCCCTCGAGAAAACTGAGCACATTATACGACCCGTCTGGAGCAAGTTCTATGGGGCGTGGTACTTCGATAGAAAGTTTACCGTATACGAGCTTCAACGCCTCAAATTCATAATGACCTACCTCGACACCACTCTCGTTCTTTGGAAATCGAAATACCTCAACACCGTCTACAACAAACACGTCTCGATTGTCTCCACCTTCAAACCGCTGAATAGATTGATGGTTAGAGCGAACTCGATTAATGATTTCTTCTGGTTGCTGTGTGCCTAGTGCTTCGCTCATGGGCTAAGTGTACCACCGAATAGCTACAGAAAGTCGAATCATCTTAACAGATACGAATAAGCACCCGTCTTCAAAACTGGGAATCTGGGTACTTATACTAATCCGTAACATCACGTTGGTGACCTCTGCGGGAGTACTTTGTATAGCCTTCGTCCACGTGCTCGGAACGTGTTCCTGCGCTCGCTCCTAGTTATTGCATCCGTTTCGCGGTGACCTAATTTGATTCAAAACTAGGTCTATATTCTTATGGCATAGAGCCGGGTCGTACTATCTTGAGAGAATTCATTTGACATAGGAGTGAAATTGAGCTGAGCAATGCCATTAATATGACTATAGAATCTCTGATATTATCGAATAGTTAACACTTCGGCAATTTCTGGGGATTCTTGGTTTAGATAATCAAACACTACCTGCTGGGCTTTCTCATAAGTATTTTCGTAGATATGAACATCGGTCACTAGGCCATCGAGTCGCCCGGGGGCAATATGAACCGCCAGTTTGTCCTGTAGCTGTTTGCGTACAATCTCGCCAATCATAGAGACGACAATCATGTCACCTGCACCTTTTTGGAACCCATCCCAAGAACGCATGAAAAGTGTTAAATCAAGGTAGTTTTTCCCAAGGCGCTTTGCTACTCTAAACTGAAGAGCAGTAATACACGGCAAGTAATCATTCCAAGGGCTGTTTGTTACGGCTTCGTAGTCCTCGTACGTAGGGAATACCATAACCGCCTTTTTTGATTCAGGGATTTTAGCCAAACGATTAACGACGAAATCAATCATCTTCCCTTCCTCGAGTCGCTTTTTGTAGCTTTTTGCACCATTCCTGAAAGAAGGTGTAATATCAAAATCAACCATAATATCTGACTCAAATACGACCTTTTTCATCGTATTAATCTTTTCCTGGTCACCATATTTATCAATTAGCTCGTCGGCTACTTCGGTTGTTTCAGATGCGAAACGTAAATTTCTAACCGCGAATCTTCCACGGTTTTCATCTAATTCAAATTTTCCATTCTTCAGTACAGTCTCGACCATCTGAAGCCAAGTCTCGCCAAGTGTCTTTCCGTAGACTACGTAACCTACATTTTCTATACGTTCAATCATAGTGATATAATAAACACCTATTGATGATAAGTCAATAGTATTTACCAATATGTTTAAATATATCCTTATAGTGACTTAAGAATAGGCATGACGTGTTCAATTGTCATTGGGGTAAGTAGCTCTAGATTATCCTCCATTTGTTTATAAGTAAGCCAATGCAGCTCTGCTATCTCGCTAGCTGCCGCAATGTCATTCGAAACACTGCCAGTGAATACATGCATCTTAATTACTCGACCTTCAGGTGTGAGAGCATCGTAAGTATTCCTAAAAACAAGGTTTGTTGGAGTTACTCCAAGTTCTTCTTCAGTCTCTCTAATAACAGCTTGCTCGGCGGTCTCACCTTCTTCAAGCTTACCCCCTGGAAAGCCATATTTACTTTTGTTGTATGCTAATACATTTAAAATCTCCGTCGTGTCGCCATTATTTTTTCTTGTTACAATGAGAGCCGATACTGTAAGGGGCCTGTTGTTATTATGATCCATATAATCGATAACCCTTTCTCTTTTAAAGCTGTACCATATGCTTGAATATAACCATTAATTAGTGGTATTGTAAAGAACCCCCTAAATTATTAATAGGCTATTTTATTGACTTGGTTCATATTAGATGTTACTATCTGCTTATAAAAAATAATTAGATCGATTAGGATAGTAGGAGATGACTCGTTAAAGTTATGAAACACCTTTATTTTGTAACTAGCAATTCACTCAAATTTACAGAAGTAAGTAGCCAATTACCTGACATATGTCCAGGAGTAAAAATTGATCAAATGCAACTTGATGTTCCTGAGATCCAATCTGAAGACCCAACAGAAATATTGAGGCAAAAGGTTGATTACATTCAATCCAAAACTAGTCTTCCTTTTATCGTGGACGATACTTCTTTTGATACCGTACGCTACCCAGGGTTTCCTGGTTCGTATGCAAAATTTATCAACTCAACAATAGGACGTATAGGAATTGAGAGACTTTTCGATCAGGGAGATGGCATACGAGCTATCGCACGCATTGCCCTATGTTATCTTGGGACTACCCGTTATTTTGAAGGGTCGATCAGTGGTAAGTTAGACTTTAGTCGTACCAAACATCCTACTGATAATAATCTAATGAGCGACATAATGTATGTATCCCCAGATGTGAGCCTGAGAGAATCTACACAGACTACAGGATTTAATAATCATCGGAGTATTGCTATATCTAAACTGGGAGAATGGCTGAACTCCCAAGATGAGTATGAGATAATTCAGAAAGTTAATACTGAGGTAAGGTGGAACCAACGCGCTAGCGGTTGGAGGGATATGATCGAAGACACTAACTCATACGTTAATTTTGAAAAAAACTACTCTCGTGTAAATACCTTAATAAAAAAATATGCCCCACTAGCTAAAGGCAAGGCACTTGAAATCGGCTGCGGAACTGGTGAGGCAGGCCGAATCCTCAAACAAGCTAACCCAGCACTTGATGTGCTTTCAACCGATATTGCCGGCAATATGCTTCATGAAGCCGAGAGACAAACCCGTGAAAGGGAACTTTCTATTAGATATAAACAGGCAGATATAGTCAAAGACTCATTCGATGGAGAGAAATTTGGAATTATTTTATCGCGAGGTGTTGTAATTTCCCACATACCGAGGGGCGATATAATTGACTATCTGGAGTCAATAACCCGACATACGGAGGCTGGTGGTTACTTCTTATTTGATTTCATCCAAAGTGTTCTAGTAGGGGACGTTGAGAAGCCTATTGACCCCAAAAATGAATTTACAATCAATCAGCTGGATAATATTCTTAGTGAACTTGGCTGGAACCGTATCGATAATAGCGGGACTGACAAGACACGAGTCCGAGTAGTTTGTTATAAGAAAGGAGTGTAAATGAGTATAGCTAAAAAATCTACAGAGCCAACTGAACCATACCAGCCTGGTGTCTATATGCTCACAGGAGTAAATGGTATCGGAAAATCGACTATTATTGACGCTATTAGTAGTGTTCACCCTGAGATTGTGCCACTTCATGCATCTCAGGAGCTCAGTAAACTATTCCATGGGATATCCCGAGAAGAGATGGAGTTACTCGCGCCAGAGGAAAAGCTCGGAAGAATGGTGATACGTTTTACCTCTATTTTTGAAAGAGTTCTCGACGCTAATAAAGCCGTAATGCTAGATACGCACCTACTTGTACCTATTCGGAAAGATAATACACTTGTTTATGAGGATATATGGTCAGACGAATATTCTCCCTACGTTAATTCCATGGCTATGCTCACAGCTATACCAGAATCTATAAGAACATGGCGGCTCAATGATGAAAAAGTAACCGGACGTAAACGCAATACCAGCACCAATGACATTGCTCTAGACCAGAGTGTTAATCAAGCAAGATTCAATGATCTCAGAGCTTCGGGTGTCCTAGCCACTCATTCAGGCATCGTAGAAAATACAAATAACCAGCTGGCTGGCACACAATCAGCTATCGAAGGTATCTTTAGGAATATCTGACGCCCCATAATTATAGATACATAACGGCGTTAGTGGGCATTCAACTCTAGGGCTACTACCTTGAACTGAAAACATCTATAGACATACTTCGTGTGGTTTTTTATGCGCAGAGGAATAACCACGAAAAAAGCCCAACCTTGCGGTTGAACACTTTTCGTGGTGACCCCTGCGGTGTCCGTCGTCGCTTATGCTCCTTTGGGATATTCGGCCGTCCATACTCGGAATAAATTCCTGTGCGTGGCTTTGACTATCGAACCCTGCGGGTTCATCTTAGATAATTGTCAAAGTAAAAGCCCCAGACTAGCTGAGGCGTTTACTTTGGTGACCCCTGCGGGAGTCGAACCCGCGATTTTCTGGATGAGAACCAGACGTCCTGGACCACTAGACGAAGGGGCCGGATTTCGCTACGCTCCATTTTACATTAATCAATTATCATTTGTCATTTCAGAGAATGATTATGGAGGAGCTGAGATATCTTACCATATCTGTTAGATTGCGTCCAGATAGTCAAAAGCGGGCCAGCTAATCTGCCCCACTTTCGTTTTTAGATTGAATTACTTTTAGTTGTCAATTTTCATATTGGCACCGGCGCCATTGCCATTGCTGGCTCCGCCCGACCCGGTTCCACCAACACCGGTGTTACCGGCACTGGTTGCATTACCGCTAGTTGCAGTTTGCGTATTGGTGTTAACGAACGATACGTTATTGGTGTTAGACACCGAGGTTCGATTAACCGACGAGCTGGCTATTACATTGGTAGAACCAGGTCCAGTGTTACTAATGCTAGCCTGCGGCTGGCTGGGAGGTGTTACTGGGCTACCGCCATTACCGGGCTGAGATGGCACAACCGGTGCGCCTGGCTGGCTCGGAGGTGTTTGGCTGGTTCCAGCTGGCGCCTTTGGTACGTAGTGGCCACTAGCGGTGTAATATCCGCCAGTGTAACCGCTACCACTACCGCCCGCACCACCGCCACCGCGGCTAGTGCTATCACCTAATAGGTGACCAGACCCACTGCCGCCACCTGGGTTAACTGGCGTAACAGGTGTAACTGGTGTGATTGGTATTGAAGGACTAGCTGGGTCACAAGGGTCACTCGGACCTTGACTAGTCGATGGTAAGCTGTTTGAGATGTTTAGCGAAAACGATACATTATTAGTATTAGTGGCATTACCAGAGGTGGCTCCGCTCAGGCCATTACCGGTAGCCGAAGTTGGCCAGGCCAGCATCCATTTGGCTGAATTAGAAGTCAGATAGCTGTTTAGCTGAGTGTACCAGTTACTGAAGCTTTGGCCATTGGCCTGCCATGTCACCGGGTTCCAATTGCTCCAGCTGGCTTGCCAATCGGCGCCACTAGGTGCCCAACTAATATTGGTTTCAGAACTATTCCAGCCATCACCGCTGGCTCGCTCAGTTACCCAGTTAGATACGCCCGTCCACCACGAGTTGTAATCATTTCCGTCGGCTTGCCAACTAGCTGGGTCTAGTGTGCTCCAACCTGTCCACGGCAAAGCGTTGGTATTGTTATAACTGCTGGCATCGCCAGTCGTAGCTGTTTGATAATTTGAATTACTAACGTTAACGTAGTTAGAATTTACGATAGTACAGTCTTCTAGACTGCTCGACCGGATAATATTAGTCGAACCCGGGCCGGTATTACTGATTGAATTGGCCGAAGCCAGCCCAGTAAAACCAAAAGCCGCCATAACGCCGACGATTGCTAGATTAATTCCCTTTTTTAGACTGTCTGAATATAACATTTACTGCCTCCCCTCAAGTTACTAACACTGGCTTCTAATATATTGGTTCGCTAAGGCCCGTGCTGTATTTTTTCTAACAAAGACTGATATAGGTAAGGTCTTTAGCACTTTCTAATGGGCTTGTGGTTGCGTTATAGAGTGGATTCCTCGATTATAAGAATATGATACGGAGGAACCTTAATCCTGAGCTGGCAGAGCTAGATCTTCCAAAAGATATTTTTGCAAGAGATGTTGAGCTATTTTTGGGCCGCGAGACGTTTCCGGTTGTTACGGGTGCTGACCAAGAAATAACGGTATCAATGGGGTTTAGCGAGGAACAATTAGGCCCGACCAGACTTTTACACAGAGAGTTAGGCATGCCTGAGCCCAGCGCAGTGCGTGTTGGCAAAATTATGCCAGCTCTAAGTGAAGCCAGGAGACGGTATGATGAAGTACTTTTTGGGCATAATGCTCACGGATTAGTTTTTGTGGCAGTTGACGCAGGATATGAGCGGACCGTATACGGAGCTGTCCTAGATGGTAGACATCAGGCTCGTCGAGAGGTCCGTAAAATTACGCAAGAGTTGTCAGTAACTGATACGTCGAGCATAACCGACGAGGCTGAATATAAGCGTAATCGACTAGACTACACTAGACGAATTAGGAAGATAGGCTACATTTTGCTTGGCGGCATTATCCCCAGATCAGGCCGACTAGAACAGATTAGCGAGGATGAGCTAGCTTATCTACACAACCTCCTTACTAATTAGCTATTTGTGATAAGGAATCCCTGCATTAATGGTGCTGGCCCGATAGAGAGTTTCGGCTAGTACTACCATAGCTAGATCGTGCGGTAAGGTTAGTTTGCCAAAACTTAGCTGGTAGTCAGCTATGTCAATTACCTCTTGCGGCAAGCCATCTGGGCCACCGATTATAAAACAGACTTCCCTGGCCTCGATTTCCCGTTTTTGCAAGAACTTAGCTAGTTCTGGACTAGTCAACTGCTGGCCGGTTATTTCGAGCACGACTTTATAGCTCTGCCCGGCAGCCTCGAGTATTTTGGCGCTATTATCAGTAAATTTATCGTTCAAATGGGTCACTCGTAGATTATGATAGTGCCCGAGCCGCGATGTATATTCATTAAAGCCAAGTCTAGCGTATTCCAGCTTCGGTTTACCAATAGTTATTAGATGGAGTTTCATTTATATGTTCTATGGTTTATTACTTTTATTGTACGGTTTCGCCGCATCTCTCATAGCTTACCGTAGTTAAGCTATAGGGGGTGAGGCGGAAGGGGCATGTGTGTTGGTATTGAATCGCTTGGTAGCGACCACACATGCCCTCCTCCGCAGGAAGTTAATTAGGCGCATCTTCCCGAGAGCCTCTTACATTGAATTACTCCTACCGAGCGAAGGGGCGACAGACGCGCGCTTTGAGATCATAGAACCTCAGGGCAATGGTTTGCTTTTCCTTAGGTAGTGCCGATAAACTCACGCGGGTATCTCGGTTAAGAGACATAGTACGTAAGCTGGCTAGTAGTTTCTCGCGTTCTGCATCAGGTATCTGATTAGTAGCTTGGTTCCCATTCTTGAGATGTAGACCCTGTATAGCAGATTTGATTAACATGACTGCGATGTAGCCGATAGCAAATACTACGATAGCTGCGATAATCAAACCATCGGTAATTAAGACAGTCTCCCACCATCCCCAGTCAACTAGCGGATTGTCATTGTTCCGAATACTGAAAATGCCGAAGATGACGAGTGGAATGCCCAAAATGATTACCGGTACGACAGGGCTGATGATGAACCACCAAGGTCCACGGTCTTTATTGTGTTTGTCGATAGTCCACCAGGTACCTGCATAGTTATCTCGATTATTTACGAGTTCGTGAGGACTTATGTCGAATATATCTGACCATTTGACCTTACGAAAACCGAAGTACAACATCCAGAGCGCTATGATGGGTCTGACTAACAGCCCGTAAAGCTGAACAAATATCATCATCACAGAGGCACCGATTAACCGCTTGCGGAAGTGGCATTGATCATTTTCCCGGGACGGGAAAAAGAACTTGACCAGTATCTTCTGCCAAGGTTTTGGCTCGGGTGCGAACATCTCTGGTGGAACGTCGACTCGGGCAACAACGCTGGTAAATATATACTCGGTGTTGCTATTTACGAAAGCCCAGTTTTCAGGCTTTCCGTTGTCTTTCAGTTGAACGCGCTCTGGATTGCGAAGCCAACTACTTAGGTCTGAGGAATTATTCTTACTGACATTTATGACAGTTGCCACAACCTCATTGACCCCTGGCCTTGTAAAGTTCACGTATTGTAGCTCTTGTGTAAGGGGAACAATATAAATGCCAGTGTTTGTGCGGGAAGTAATGGTGACGTCGTCGTAATCACGCTCCGATAGCGCGCGAACTACGATCAGTAGATGTGGGTTAGTGAACTCACGGTTACTGATTTTAGTGACTAGATCCGAGTGAATGTGCCAGCGGACCGGTACGGTTGCACTAACGTGCCCCTTTGGGTCTGCATCGACAAAGAGCTCGAGCCATTTGGTAGCTTCGGGCTTTGCTAGGTCGGTGATTGGTGCGGACATTATGCCTCCTCAGGCGTTCTCGTGAGAGTCTACTTTGGTTTCGACACTCAGTAGGTAGTAATTCAAGGTGCGACTAAGAATGGAGCTATGGACTAACTCTATAAAAGTCTGTCATATTATACAACTTATAATTAATTTGTGCAATAACTTACTTGTGTACAATACCTAGATTATGAATAGTTATTACCTTAGCGTTGGGTAGTAATTCGTGGACGGCCCGGGCCGCGCCGGGGAGAGCTTCGTGGGCGTAATCGTCGATTATTATAGTTCCACCCTTTTGGATGCGTGGTAGAACTAATTTGAGTGAGTCGCGGATGGATTCGTAAAAATCGCCATCGAGGAAGGCAAAAGCTATCTTGTCGGGTACGTCTGTAGCTGTTAAATCACTAAACCAGCCCTTGTGGATTATTGGTGGGCGTAAATTTACCTTGTAGAACTCACGCAGAAACTGCTTTTTGCTAACGGCTAGCTCGCCGGCCCGGAATTGATCACCTGCTGCACTACTGTCTTGGGGCGACTTAGGTGGTAGACCCTCAAACGAATCGTAAACGTGGAATTGGCGCGAGTCTTTCCGCTCGTCTAGCAAACGGCGGATAAATAGGCTGGTGGTGCCGATATAACAGCCGAATTCGACGATTTCCCCATCTACCCCTTGGTTTAGTACTTTCTCTAGCTCAGCCAATATTACCAGTAACTGATCCTTATTAATTTGGTCAGAGATTAGCGGGTGGCTAGTAACTAGTTTCTTTACATCCATTTATAGGTACTATAACCTTCCCGTATACTTTTCTGTTACTTTTGAAACGCGAAAGTAACTAAAACTATCCGACCAGGTTCAAAAACACGGCAGCTTCCAAATACTTTACACAGACTGACTGGCCGAACTCACTTTGGTCGGCCTAAAGGCTAAGCGTCCAACCAATCTGTACAATGTATCTTCCAGCTGTACCGGTTTTTGAGTGGTCGGCAGCGAGATTCCGGGATGAGTTCGAGTTCATGATAACTTTAGGCGCGCTTTAAGAGTAGGTCGAAGTATTCGGTACCGCCAAATGGGACTTTTTGTTTGACGGTGCGAGCGCCAGTTAGCGTATCGGCCGAGTAAATACTAAATGAGCCGTAAAATTCATTAATTTCATCGATTGCCTGGGTCAGATAATTGGCTTTTTTAATATCATCAAACATACTAATTTGGCTCCGACTGGATGGTTCCAGCTGATATAGATACAGTCCCATACTGCGTAGCACCATGTGTTTTGGTCGATTCTCGAACAGCCGTGAGACGCGTAGCCAGATGTCCTGATTGGTATAAACACTGGTGTGGTACATTTTTTTGTCAGACCAGCCGCCACCAGCGCTAAAGCTGGCCCAGACGCAGACTCCTCTGGCTTCACGGTTACGGTAGCGTAGCTTTACGCCAGTAGTATCACTTAAAAAGTGCAAGCAGCTGCGCAGCCAGCCATCGTCGTTACTAGGGTTCTTGATAACCCATTGGCGGCCGATCATGCCGAGATTAGTCGGATAATCGTCGACTTCGTAGCCACGGAGCCGTTCGTGCCAATGTAGACCGTTGATACTCCTGAATACTTTGCGCCGCAGTAGTTCGTCGCTGGCTTCTAGAAACTCCAGCGGGGTTCGTATGTCGTGGGCCCGCAGCCGACTACCGTAACCTTCGGCGATACCGGTGATATCTTCAAGTTTGATACTTTTATAAAAATTGATTAGATTGTGATAATCGAGTACGTCGAGTCCGTCTGGCTTGTGCCAGCCAGCCGCCATTTTGGCTAGGAATTGATTAGGGCCAATGCCGATATTGATACGCATATGGTCGCCCAGCTGTTGGTAGACTTGCTGTTTAATCTCGTAGCCGATTTGGCTTAGACTGCGGCCTTTTAGCAACCTCTCGCAGCCCTGAAAGTTGATAATACCCTCGTCAATCGACTTCATTTTTATATTTGGTGAATAATCTTTCATTATGCCAATCAGGCCACGGTACATATGGGTGTATTTGCTGGGGTCGGTTTCGAGCATAATAAAGTCTGGGCAGAGTGCCAGTGCCTCACTCCGGCGGATGCCGGTCTTGATACCAAGGGCTTTGGCCTCGTAGCTGGCGGCGATAACGCAGCACTCGGGGCTCAGCCGGTTGGTCACGCCCATCGGTTTACCGCGCAGTAGTGGCCAGGCCTGCTGCTCGGCCGAGGCAAAGGCACTATTGAGGTCAATATGCATAATTAGTGGCCGAGCTTTATTTAGATGGTAGTTCACCTCGAGCTCATTTCGTAGTTCCCGGCGATAACTTTTACTAGGGTCCAGGTTAAATTCTCGGCGTCGAACTCGAGCCGATAGTTGTTAGTGCCATCACTGACGTGAAAGACGTGGATCATCCGCTTGCCTTGGATTGTCGGGTGACGCAGCCCCTGTTCAGTAAACGTGATGTCTTGGCTACGCCAGCGCATCTTGATGGGTCTAACTAGACTCATAAATTCGCCCTTGGCGTAATAATAGGCTGCCACATCGACGCGCTCATTGATTTCGATAGATGGGTCCACTGGTTGTCCTTAGCGGTTCCAGGCTAAGTCCCCATACCAATGGCTGCCTGGCTGGCTATCGTGGTATAAATCGGCTGCAGCACCGTGGCCGTCGGCTGGCTTGTCGGTTAGATCGAACGGTGTATGTAAGCTGACTGTCTTGGCGCCCGGAAAGTACTTTTGGATGAGGTGTAAGTCTTCTTCGAGGTAGGTGCGCTTCATGCTTGGACTCCTTTGGTGGTTAGTAGGCGCCAGCTGCTGCCAGTTTGACGCAACCGGTAGGTTGAGCCGTCGGTAGCACTCATATCAAACAGTCGAGTAGCCTTACTTCCCTGCTGGATAAGGAAGCGTAGGCCGTTAGTGAAGGTAATTGCCTGGTTACCGTATTCGATTTGTTTTGGAAAAGTTTTCATTTCGCGCCCAGCGAAGTAGTAGGCGTTAACATTGATTTCGCGGTCGATAAATTTAGTCATAAAAAAGGCCTCCATTACGTATTAGAAAATTACCGATATAGTAGTTCGGCGAACGGATTTTCTAAAATATAAGTGCCTATCATATCCTAAGCCGCTTCTAGAATATGTATATAAGGAACTTTAGTTGTAATGGAGGCGCCCAGTGACCGAAGTGTGATTGCCTAATGTATATATAGCTTGTAGGGTAAAGGGTCAGCAAACTGGCCAAGTCCTCACATAGCTAAGTTCTAGTATACTCCCCTGCCACATAAAATCTATTGTAGTTTTGCTTACATTTTTACCGGCTATAGTGTTGTTTTTGTATGGCGTAGATAATTGGATCCACTTGTCTAGAATATAGTAACTTTTCAATAAATATGCGGTTTAACAGATGCGGCGTATATACGTGCGTATATATGTCAACAGATTATAAAGTATAAAGTTCTGAAATAGTTTGTATAACTCTAAAAGAATCCTAATTGGTTAATCCATCGGTAAATATGTTACTTTTGAAGTCCAAAAGTAGCCAAAACCCTCTGGCCAGAACTCCATTACTTGGTCAAATGCTGTCAGTAAGCACAACCTACGCAACAACTAGCGGCCGGATGCCGCGTCGGACAGTCGCTCTGTCACCGCCCTAGGGCGGTGGTATTGTGCTACCGACGAACATATTGAGCCCGGAAACTCCGTAGTGGCCATCAATCCCAGGCTCCTTCCAGTTGTATCTAGACTATTAATTATTGGTAACCTTGTTACTTTTGAAGGCCAAAAGTAACCAATTCGCTGTCTAGCGAACCTCTGGCCAGAACTCCATTACTTGGTCAAATGTTGATAAGGCCGTACAAACTCCGCCACGACTGGAGGTTGGATGATTAGTTGGGGTGTTTTACATTTATGACTAATTTAAGCGGGTTTTGTTTCGAGAGCAGTTAGACGGTTTTCGTGGTCGACCAATCTTTCGTCTACGGCGTCATTGCTAGTAGCTAGTGCATCACCAATAGAGGTTTGTATGTCATTAACTTTATGTTCTAGGCGCGCAATGTCGTCTTTAGTAGCCATTTTATCTATAATGGTTGCAATGTCGTCTTTAGTAGCTGTGTTGGTAGTTTGTTGCCGAATAGTAGCTGCAATGAACTGTTTTAGATCGTCGATTTGATCGTTATTCATGATACATATTGTACACGCGTTGAGTTGACTCGCCTAGGTATTTAGGAGTCGAGGCGGCCTAAGAAGTCGACTAGTTCGTGGGGGGTGATTTCGGCTTTTACCAGGTAGCCATCGGCTTGCTTTTCGATATCGGCCTTAACATCTTCGCGCTGCTCTAGGTTAGTAGTTATGATAATTTTAGCGTGTAGTCTTGGGGTTTGGACTGGGTCGCGCAGTGTTCGGAGGACTTCAATACCGGTGATATTTGGAATCATTAAATCGAGCAGGATTATGTCATAACGGTCGGTCTGAGCGGCAGCTAGTCCCTTTTGGCCATCTAGTTCTGAGTCGACTTCGTAGCCAGCCTTAGATAGGGCACGGGTATATAGCTCGCTGATGAAGTGCTCATCTTCGATGCATAGGACTCTTTTGCCAATGCCCTGGGTCGGGTCTGTTTTTTTTGGTTCCATAGCTTATAGTCTACCAGAAAAACTTACCATAATAAATTTGCTCCTACCTTGTTTAATCACGATATAACGAGTGGTTCTTAATCCAGCCGTGAGCGCCACGCGATACACTACCACTAGTACCGTCCTTTTGCTCACCGGCTAGTTGGGCAAAAGGTATGATAGTGAATGTAAAGTTACTTCCCTCATCAACCTTGCTACTGACCCAAATCTGACCACCGAGAGCGTCGACAATTGATTTAGCTAGGTACAGGCCTAGACCAGTACCACCAATTTGGGCCCGGTTACGGTGGCTTCGGTAGAATTTGTCGAATATGTGCGGCAGAACACTGGCGTCGATGCCGAGCCCAAAGTCTTTAACGCTGGTTTCGACTAGCCCATCGCTGTTTAGTTTGGAGGTAACGAAGATCTCTTTGCTAGTTTTGCTGTATTTGATGGCATTATCGATGAGGTTAGCTAAGACTTCGTAGATACTATAGCGGTCAACTCCGACGGTTGGCAGATCTCCCTGAATATCGGTTTTTAGCTCTAGACCACGGACTTTGGCCCGCAGTCTCATGTCGCTAACAACACTATCAATTATAGACGGCCAGTTCTCTTCACGGAGCTGCAGAGTAAGTTGATTATCTTCGATCTTAGCGACGTTAAGGATGTTATCAACAAACCCAGCTAGTTGCTGCCCAGCGGCGTCCATTTTGCCCATGAAGCCTTTTAGCTCACTGTTCAAGTTTGGCCCCAGTTCCTCATCGAAGACCTCAATGTAGCCTCGTAGCAGAGTTAGTGGTGCCCGGAGCTCGTGAACTGACAGAGCGACAAAACCCATCGCTTGATCGTCCTGGCTATATTGCTGAGTGTGGTCAAAAAAGACTAGGAGAGTTTCGAAGCCGCTAGGATTGCCTTTATTGTAGTGAGCCGCTAAGTCAAACTGTAGGGCATTAGACTCATCAGCTAGGCCGAGCCGGACACGCTCCCAGCTGTGATCGGCCGTGGCAGCGTTTTGCTTGGATTCGTTTAGCCATTTATCGAATGTGTCATGGCTACTAAACGACATATCGAGGATAGTATAGACATTTTGACCGATTAACTCATCGGCCCCACGTTTAATGTACTTACACAGTGCGTCATTCACAAAGACGATTTTCTCTTCTTTATCAAGTACTGTCATGGGCAGCGGCAGGGCGTTAGCTAGAAAGCTACTGTGTAAATCCTCTGGCGCTTTTCGCTTGGTGCTTTCAATCTCACCGACTACACTGGCTAATTGATAAATCTGACTTGTTAGATTAGTTACTAGTTCGCGGCCCAATCGCAATCTATCGATTTCGGGAGCACCGGTGCTACTATCGGTGGTCGGGGAAACGTGCAAAATAGCTTGCCAGATGAGTCGGAGTGGCTGCAGTAGTGTGCTCGTCATGATCAGGGGCCAGATGACGATAGTTATGATTGGTATGATTAGTAAAACAGTCCAGAATTGCCACCCACTGAGATGAAATACGTTAGCCGCTAGGTACCAGCCACCGATAATTAGTAAATTATTTACTAAAAAAGCGATAGCTAGTCGGCTACGGACTTGACCTGCGAATTTTTGAAGATAATCCATGATTTTGAATTTGAAGATAGAAGTTAAAAAATAGAATGTAGTAATGCTATCGGAAGCTGGTTGGCCTTACCTGTATTCTACTAGGATTCTTGTGATTTTGCTTTATCTTCCCTCCATCTTATTTATAACTAACCTGACTAGCGCTACCCATAGCTGTTAACCAAGTCTGACCGGCATTAAACTTAATTGGTGTACCGGCGGAATCAGTAAAGATGATCGGGCTAGTTGGACTGGCCTTACTCCAGTTGCCCTGAGTAACTGTGCCGTCTTGGAAAACAAAGGCTTGGCCATTACCGACGACATTGTATTGACTATGATGGTCGTCAGACTCTAGACCATATTGCATCACCATAGCAACTACTACTTTCGGGGTGATTTGGGTCTTGGGGCCATCTTTGTTTAATTGCATATGGGGTTGACCACCCTCACTTCGCTTATAGGTATTAGTAGTTGCATCGTAATCGTAGTGGTCGTTGTAGTAAAAGCCAGACATAGCTAGGTCAACAGAGGCAGCATCTGGCGTCTTACTGGGGGCATCGACTTTGCGGGGAAAGCTAGTGAAGTCACTAGCACCGTAGCCTTTGCTAGCCTCGACTTGATTTAGCTGCGCGATAGAGGTGTACATATTGTGTGGAGCGTAGCGACTAGATATACGGTGGTAAGCGTCTGAGTTAAAGAACTGATCAAGGTCTTTGGAATGCCAATCTTTGATGTCTTGGAGGCCTTCTGGGCTACCGCCGACGTGGGCTAGGCTACAGTCAAACGTCATGCACCATTGCAAGAAATATGGCCGGACCGACCGGACGGGGCCCAGATAATCAGGCTGTGAATCTTGGTACAGCGCCATGAAGCGAGTAATGCCACCTTCGGCAATGGCCTCAAAGACGACTCCGGCTTGGTCTAGGCCGCTCTGTGGCCTGGCATCTAGGCTATTTTCTATCATAATCCCAGTAACTGGTCGGTCATTTACCTCTAGCGCAACCGGTAAGCCAGTTAGTTTACTGGCTACGGTTGTTGGTTTAGGTGGGATATAGACACCTTTTTTAGAGATGAATGTACCACCCTTAACGCTAGGTCTGGTCAGTGCGTAGGTAGCAGCGCCCGTACTCAGGAGTACGATTACCGCAGCTATACCGATAATAGTTTGGAGGCGATTAAGTGGCCAGTGGCGCTTCTTTGGGTTAGTTTTGATCGCTGGCTTATTGGGCTCGTCTGTCTCTACGTCTACGTCTGGCTCAGAGGCCGGTTCTGGAGTATCGTTAGCAACTTGGTCTGGGGTTTTAAATTCAAAATCTAGGTCACTGATTGGCTCAATAATATTATCCGTAGTCTCGCTAGACTCTTTTTGTTCGGCTGCCTCATGGGCTGCCGCCAGATCCATCACAGAAGTCTTTTCTTCTTTCGGTAACGGGTGGATAATTTTTGATTTTTTGCGCGGAGCGTGTAAATGCCCACTACCGAAGTCATCAATCATAAGCACTATTGTACCGAAAACGTTGTAAAATCGCTACTAATTACCTCAAGTTTATATATAATTAATCAAACTTTACTATTAGTTGAACTATAAACAGTTTTAATATAGTTATTGAAGTCATATAATCTTTTGTAACAAAGCTGGATAAGGAGAGAAGTATGACGACTCTAGAAACTATTGCGTATTCGTCCGGACTTGATCATTCAATTATTGTAGCTGACGATCTAGAGGTTACCCATGTATATCCTGAGAATACCAATATTATATCTAGTTTGGGTGTTCAAAATACTGAGATTATGGACGCGCCTGCTGATATCGATCAGGTTCCATTGACATTATCGCGGATAGCTAAATCTGCCCGACACCTCGGAGAAATTACTGTATTTGACGATCTAGTAAGACAGGCTCTTGGTAAACCAGCTAGAGATTGGGGTAGCAAAGCTTTATGTGCCGGAGATGATCAAAAAATATTCCTCTTGGAAAAAGGCCATTCGGCTACTCAGGCCAAAAAGATATGTGCCGGGTGTACGGTATGGGCTCCGTGTTTGGCAATTGCCTTACGTACGAACGATGAAAATGGTGTTTATGGGGGTTTAGCCCGCAGAGAACGTTTAACGTATACTAGGTTACTAAAGGAAGATCCAGTAAAGGCGGCTAACTACTTATCTAAGAAACGAACGGAGCTGGCGGCTTTAATACCGAGTCGGGATAAGTGAGCTGTCTAGGCGGAGTTAATTGATAGATCTAAAGTGACGGTAGCCTATCATGATTTTAGTTAGTTGACTGAGTTTTACGCTAGATTAGCTATCGTCTTTGTAATACGACTGAGACTAATCTCTCGGCCGAGAACGGCCAGAGTGTCGGCTAGGCCGGGGCTCGATGGGGCCCAAGTGCTGGCTATACGGATTAAACTGAATAATACGCCTGGTTTTTGGCCGGTCGATTCTAGTAAATCGTTTAGTCGCTTAGTTAGGTCGGTGGTGCTAAAATCACTCTGCTCGAGGCTGGCTTTGGCGGTTTCGAGCATGGTTTTTAGTTCGGTATGTTCAAACTTTTTAAGCTGCTTATTACCGTCAATTAGTTCCATATTCACCGGTAAATCTTCAAAGAAGAAATTAGTCAGAGCTGGCAACTCAGCAAAGTACTTAAGGCGCTCCTGAACTAGACCTAAAACCTGTATTTTATAATCTTCAGGGTAGCTTTTAGCCGATTCTGGCCAGAAGTCCTGACATCTAGAATATAGACTATTTATATCAAGCGATCTAATCCAACTACCGTTCATCCAAAGCAGGCGATTTTCGTCAAATCGGGCACCGGCCTTTTGGACGCGGTTTAGGCTGAATTTAGCAATTAGCTCGTCGCGCGTAAAGATTTCTTGCTCGGTACCGTCATTCCAACCAAGTGAAGCGATAAAGTTAACTAGGGCCTCAACCATATAACCATCTTTTAAATAATCTAGGACATCTTTAGCTACATCGCGTTTTGATAGCTTCTTTTTGCCATCGGGCCCCAGGATGTGAGGCATAGTGGCTAGTAGTGGTCGGTCAAACCCTAGAGCTTCGTAGAGGTTTAAATAGTTTGGTACGCTAGCCAGGAATTCTTGGCCACGGATGACGTGGCTAATCTGCATTTCGTGGTCGTCGATAATGTGGGCAAAATTATAGGTTGGGAAACCATCAGATTTGATTAAGATAAAGTCGTCGATGGACTCTACCCCGGCATGCAAATCACCCATAACCTCATCATGCCACTTGTAATCTTTTGGATCTGATTTGAATCTTAGTGGTGTTTTACCGTCCCACTTTGATGTCCGCACCTCGGCCGACTCTGGCCGGTGGTTTCGGTACAAAAAAGGTTGCTTGGCTGCTTGAGCTTGCTCCCGAAAAGCTTGAACTTCGCTGGCCGAGTATGGATCGGCGTAGGCTCTGCCCGAATCAATTATCACTTGGGCCCATTCTTGGTATTTACTGAGCCGTTGTGATTGAAAATACGGCCCGAAGTCACCTGGCATTTCCGGGCCTTCGTCGAAGTCTAGACCGAGTGCTCGGAGAGATTTGATAATATGACTGGCCGAACCCTCGACTTCTCTGGCCTGATCAGTATCTTCAATCCGTAGAATAAACTCACCACCAGCTTGGCGGGCCACTAGCCAGGCAAATAAGGCGGTACGAATGCCCCCAACGTGCAAAAAGCCAGTTGGGCTGGGGGCAAAACGAGTACGAACGGGTTTCATTAGTTTTAGTATGCCACAAACAGGGGTAAGTTTCTAGCTGCTAATCACCAGTGACTTCACTTGGGAGTCAGACAGTGGGCCGGTGCCACTGATTTGATACCAGGTACCATCGGATATCCAGGTTATATCATTGTTGTCGAACCGGTAAACGGTGTTAGGGCCGGCCTTTATGGTGGTGTAATTTGGTTGACCACTGGAGTAGGTACTCGCGATTGAATTAATCATAGTTTGATTATCCCAGTTGGTCGTCTGCTGAGTCAGTTGGTAGCTATTGGAATTGTCTGATGCCGTGAAGCCGATGACTACCTTGCCGGGCTGTTCTTTTATGACGTGATCAAAGGCAAAGCCAGCTGCCGAGAAATCTGGCATAGTGGCTTCTACGCCAGCTCTAAATGAGGCAATTTT
>JBDTES010000004.1:0-48866 GCA_039922435.1 Saccharimonadales bacterium (SeqCode) | reverse complement strand
CAAGCGTAGCTCCGGGGCAGACCGGGACGTTTGAGTTTTGGATAACAGCACCACAATCGTCTTACGGTAACTTCAATGAATATTTTGGGCTAGTTGTGGAGGGTAAGGCCTGGATGGGTGACATAGGCTTCAATTATGCGAGCTCAGTTATTACGCCAAACTATTCATGGCAATTAGTCTCTCAGTACGCCTACACTGATGCTAGTAAGAGTGCTCCGTCAGGCCTCAACCTATCTCCGGGTCAGACGGCTTACATCGGCTTCACTGCAAGAAACACTGGAAATATATCCTGGCATAGTAGTGGGACCAATCCATTGGACATTGGCACAACAATGCCATCCGATAGATTAAGCCCATTCTGCTCAGCTGGGCTCGGTTGGCTGGGTTGCAATAGGCCCGTTCGTATGAGAGAGGTTAGTGTAGCACCAGGACAAATAGCTACGTTTGAGTTCCTTATTAAAGCCCCATTCACTTCAGGAATATACCGAGAATACTTCAGCCCAGTAGTAGAGGGTTCGGCCTGGTTACCAAATATAGGCTTCAATTACTATATAGTAGTAAACTGACTCTAACTTACCGCATCTTTAAAACTGGTATAAGAATCATCCCAACTGTACACTTCGTAACTATTTTGAACAATTCTATTTTTCTCTTTATACGCTCCACTAGAATACGTTAAAACTTTTTCCATAATTGACCTCGCATCATAGGGCGAGAAATAGTCGACCATACCATTACCAATCTCAAGCATTGAAGAAACACTAGACGCAATACATAGCTTGCCGTGCTGCAACGATTCAACTACCGGCAATCCCCAACCTTCACATAGAGACGGAAATACCGTAAACATACAGTGGCCATACAGCCAGTCAATCTCTTCATCTGAAAGGTTTTGAAGCCAACGTATGTGGCCCCGTGTAAACGGGTCCTTATCAATCACATAAGTAAGGTCCTCGGTAAGCCATCCCTTGCGCCCGGCTATAACAATATCAGGGAAATCCCTACCTTCTAATTGCGCCAACTTAGCGGCTTGATACAACAATATATAGTTCTTACGAATCTCAAACGTCCCTACACTAAGGATAAATTTATCCGAACTTCTAATTCCTTCTGGGTTTACTGGACGAGTAACTGGCACGTCTTCACCAAGCCTAACGACTTTGATTACAGGCTGCACAGCCTTCTGTTCTTTGCAGAATATCACAAGATCACGCTTAGTAGCCTCCGAGATAACCGTTATTATGTCAGCATTCTTGATTACAATCTCCATGTATGACATAAATATCTTAGATAAATAATCCACAAATAAATGTGGCTGATATATGGGTAGAATGTCATTTATATGCTGAACGATTCTAATAGCATGCTTATCCCTTATAGTACAAAGCAATTTAATAGACTCTGGCTCATTCCAACCGGCGCCAATGAGCACGACCGTATCACCCTTAGCGAAACTAGCAAGTGGATAATCGCGGTATATGGATCTCTGAACACTATGATCAACCGTATGATACAACACACTGCGTACAAGGTGATTCGCAGCCCTTACTATAGGCTTCAGTATCTTTCTTTGGTTATCTGAAAGCAAGTAGTACGGCTTACCAATAAACTGCTTAACCTTTTGTCGGGCCAATTGAGTTTGTTCAGTAGTACCTGCGCTCAGCTTTGCCAGTATAGCAAATGAGACTTCAACGTGCCGGTTATCTAGCTTGTCGTAAATAAAGAATTTTGCACCGTCCGCCATAAACCTTTTAGCATACGAATAAACTACGCGCTGAATACCCGTAAAATTACCACTCCATGCGACTAAGTCCGTCAAATCAATCCAGACGGTTTGCCCCTTGAGGATATGCTTGTTCTTTAAAATAATATCTCCTTATTCCCTATTGTCTACAGCCTAGGTTATTCAATTGCATATTATAGCCTTTTGAGTTGTGTAAGAGTATTGTATCGCCCCTCTTGGCTATCACCGACACAGCAGTGTAGGTAGTATTTGATATGGGCATAGTCTGACCACTACTACCATTTACTTTAACTGTCAGATCATCTGACTCGCCTACACTAGCCGCCTTAACATCAAAACACATTCTCTCTGGGACGCTCGTTGCGTTAGGAGTAAGTGGCGTAACTGCTAGCTCAGTATTCTGTAATGCTTCAAATTCCGTATTCATAGGTGATTGTATAAGGCTGAGATTAGCTACAAACCCCTTCTTAAAGGTCAGAATATTTTCAACCTTAGGCCCATTAACAATTCTCGCGAGAACACTATCTTTGGTCCCACCTGGCCGGACTATCTGTAAAGAGAAAGATACGGACGGCGAGTCACCTAAGATCTGCAGTTGCGTTGAATTAGCTAGTATATCTTTATCGGAGACACCATGAATCACTACATAGTGTATGCCAAGTTCTCGGAGTGCTGGTATTGTTTGCGGATCCGTTAGATCCTTTATGGCTATATGGATATTTTCATCACTACCGTTAACTATGTCGCTATTAAGGATACTCTTCTTGTGGACAGTTTGCATTGTCAAATAATACACGATTGAATCGTATTCTATACCCATTCGATCTATAGGGTACTCAGCAATAGCGTTGATGTTCTTATCGTCTCTAATTTTGTAATATATGCTCGGGACATCCTTGGAATAACTAAATGCTGGTGGATTAAATGGTGCGTTAACCTGGTACTCCCATGATATAGCCAAGCAGAGTATCACAAATATTACACCCTTAGCTTTCACATATCTCCGAACACCAGCAACACTACTGAAATATTTAAGGACTACCGCAAAAAGCATAATGATAGCCATATTAACGACAAGATACTCGCGGGCAAATATACGCCAGGTTTCTGTCACTTTAAGTATTACACCAGAGGGCATATGTACCCCACCAATCTTTGGTGGAAGGCCAATTGCGAAAGCCGTGAACACTACCAAACAAATTATAGGGACAACCAGCCATGGGTCGTAGCGCAACATACTCTTTATGTGCGTGTGTCGCCTATTGAGCTTCTCCCATGCCATAATAATACTACCTAGGAGTATCACGCCCAATATAGTTAGACTGATAGATACTCTACTCTCGCCCGGACCACACCAATGTCTGTGGCTTATGTTGGCCTGAGTGTAGTGCTGACCAAACATACTTACGAAATACACGTTGTATGGGTCCGGCAACAGATAGTCAAGTGGCATATTACTACACAGCATGGCTGCGGCATAAACATTTCCGCGCGCACCACTAACATCTGAATTTATAGTGACTGAATCCTTTACACGAACTAATACCAGCGGCCCAACTAACACTAGAAAAATAGCAAGAGAAACAAATAGTATCTTACTAATCTTTTTAACCTTCTGCTTATCGACTGGTACTCTTATTACTCTCCGTATAGTGCGTACGCCCCACCAGCCGATTATCGGCACAACCACAGTCCCGGCAAGTAGAATAAAGTACGGATCAAAATATGCACAAATCGCCAGCACGACAGCAAGAAGTAAACCGTGTCGGAGCCGACCGCGACCGCTCACTATATGAAGCAGGAGCCACACTATTGCGATAAGTAGGCTAGCAAACCCATAACTTGGGTGACCTCCTATTTTAGACTGGACGTATGGTGTAAAAGCAACTGCATACCCAGCCAATAGAGCAATCCAGCGACTTTTTATTAGATACCAAATAAATGCGAACATCAAAATAGCAGTCGTAATGTAACCGGCGAAATTATAGATATTATAAGCACATACTGGCCCCGCGACTTTTGATAGTGCTGTTAGCGAGACGGTCTGTACCAAAGACGCATACGCAACTGGTGAATATAATGATTCACCATGAGGATAGTTTGTAGCCCTCTCATAACCACCAAACAAAGGCTGGCTGGGTTTGAGAGATCCTCTCCATATAGGCCCAGCGGTACTATCCCCAAACCCATAGATAGTTGTAGTGCATGATGTAACACTCGGACCCATGTAATAGAAAACACAAAAGATATAAATAATTACTGTAAAAAAGAGGAACCAGTTCTTTCGGATATAGCGCGCCACTCTCTGAAGATATGGCAACATGCGTTTAGAAGCTAATTGAATATTTTGTTTCATGCTCTATTATTCACTAAATATCCCTCGATTGGACTTTATATTTTGCTGTATAATTACCCACAATGTCATATTCTATTGTATCAGTTATTGTGCCTACTAAAAATTCGGCTACGACACTTAAGGATTGTCTCGAGTCAATCCAGTCACAAACGTATAAGCATATAGAAATTATTGTGGTTGATAATCATTCAACCGACACAACGCCCGAGATTGCTAAGAAGTACGCTACCAACTTTTACACTAAGGGGCCAGAACGGAGCCCGCAGAGGAACTTCGGTGTGAACCATGCGCACGGCACATACATCGCAATCATTGATAGCGACATGAATTTGTCGCCGGAAGTAATTGCCCAAGCGATCGCCACTATAGAACAAGATTCCAGCCTATCGGGTGTGGTTATTCCAGAAGAATCATTTGGTATTGGTTTTTGGGCACAATGTAAAAAGTTAGAGAGAAGCTTCTATTTGGGCGTACCATACATGGAAGCAGCACGGTTCTTCAGGCGCAAAGACTTTTTAGATATGGGTGGTTACAACGAAAAGTTAGTCAGTGGTGAGGACTGGGACCTATCGCAGCGCATGGAAGAATTGGGGAAACCCGGTAGAATAGAAAGTTTCATTTATCACAATGAGGGCCACATATCTCTCTGGAAAACTGTCAGAAAGAAATACTACTATGCCCAGAAATTTGCTGCCTACCTACAGCTTAACCCAAATAATCATAAGGTTACTCAACAAACAGGCCTCGTTGGACGCTACAAACTCTATTTCACCCAACCAAAGAAACTTTTTAAGAATCCACTACTGGGCATAAGTATGTTATTCATGAAAACCTGTGAATTTAGCTTCGGTGCGGCTGGTTACCTCAAATCCAAGGTACGATAAATATGTTCAAAAAGAATGTCGTAGTCTTTATAGGCTTAAGCATCATAGCGTCTGGTCTAAATTATATTATCTACCCTTTGTATGCCCGTATCCTTGCACCATCTGAATACGTGAATATTACAGTCGCCCTATCGTTATTCACTCAAATCTCCGCCTTCCTATCTTCGATTATAGCCATTACTATAGGCCTGTCTAAGAGTGAGCGCCCTGAGAGTGCAAACGAGAAAATAGAACTACTCCAATCTTTTCTATTTAGGTTATTTTTTGTATTAGCAGCAGCCTTTCTGTTAGCTTCCCCGTTTATTATGAGGAGTATACACACCCCTACACTCTTTGCCCTACCTATAGCATCCATGATGTTATTTTCTATCCCCATACTAATTGTCTCTGGATACCTCAATGGCAAGGGCTATATGGCTAAGCTAGGTATTTTAACAGTTATATCCGCCGGTAGTCAGTTTGTAATCGGCCTTTCAGTTTCATTACTAAGCCACAATGGACTAGCCACAATGACATCTATGGTTGGAGCCCAAGCCCTAACTATAGTTGCAATCTATAAACTATTTTCTAAATCACAACTGCCACGTATTTTTGAACCCCTAAAGCAACCGCTAGCCGCTACCCGCGGTAAAAACATGGGTAAACTCATAAAATACACCTCTCTAGCATCACTAGGAGTCATGGCCATTAGTCTGATACAGATCGCCGATCTCTTTATCGTGCAGGACCTAGTACACGCCGACATTAAATTCTACACAGATATCTATGTAATCAGTCGAATCGTATTCTTTGCTGGCATGATATTAATCTGGCCATTTCTAAGTGAAATAAGTTTAAATCACCACCACTTCAATCGTCGGCCATTTCTGAAGGTTATTGGGTATTTCGCTGTAATTACTCTAGTGGCAGTAGTGGCACTTTATCTGTTTGGAAGCCAAATAACTCATCTACTGTTTGGGGTGCAATATAAGCTTATAGAAGTCCAGCAGATTGGTATACTTTCCGTGTTATATAAATTCTTTTTGCTCGTAATCACCGCCGTTATCCTCTACTTTATAGTTCTACGCAGCTATACAGCAATCTGGTTTTCGGCAATCGCAAGTGGCATTATACTAATCTTTTCTAAACTAATAGATAAGAACTCAACGATATTTGCTACATTATTAGATATGAACATTATAGGTGGTGCCTTAGCTGTCATCGGCGTAATTCTGTTGTTGTCCACACCTATCCGTAAGGCTATTGTGTCGCCTCCCACAAACAGTCCTTAAGGTGAGTGAGCTTTGATTTTGTCAGAGCCTAATATATACTTTTTAGATATGATCAAACTAATTAAATCAACATTCCATCACGAGGCGGATACCAAGAAAAAGCTAGTCTCATTTATAGAGAAAGCCGAAATGCTCAGTTTCGGGGTAGAGTGTCAGAAATTCGAACAGAATTTTGCCGATTGGCAAGGACGTCAGCACTGCACATTCGTCAATAGTGGTAGCTCCGCAAACCTCGCCATTATACAGGCCCTCTTAAACCTGGGCCGCATCAAAAAAGGAGACAAGGTCGGTGCCTCTGCCTTAACTTGGTCTACTAATGTGATGCCTCTAATTGAACTTGGCCTTGAGGTAGTGCCTATAGATGTAGAGATTGACACCCTAAACGTTTCTAGCAGCAAGCTCAGCGACACTATTAAGAGACATGATATAAAGATGCTCTTTCTAACGAATCTACTCGGTTTTTGCGATGATATAGATAAAATTCAGTCTATCTGTAAAGAAAAGAAAATTATTCTAATCGAGGATAACTGCGAGTCTCTTGGGACAGTATACAAAGGCGAGAAGCTCGGCAACTTCGGGCTAGCAAGTACTTTCTCGTTTTATGTAGGTCACCATATGTCAACTATCGAGGGTGGAGCAATCTGTACAGACGATCAGGAAGTTTCGGACATGTTAAGTCTTGTCCGGGCCCACGGCTGGGACCGAAATATGGCCGAGAAACAACAACAGAAAATCCGCAGTAAATACAATGTTAACAGCTCGTTCTATTCACGCTACACTTTCTACGACCTAGGTTACAATTTGCGACCAACTGAAATCACTGGATTCATAGGCAATACGCAAATCCCTTACCTACGTGAAATTACCGAGACTCGACGCGACACTTTCTTGCAGATAGCCAAGGAGCTCTATGCCCAAACAGATCGGTTTTACCCAGTACGCTACAGCCATATCGACTTTGTTTCTAACTTTGCATTCCCGGTTGTTTGTAGGTCAAAAAAGATTCGCGACGACCTAGTAGCGCTGTGCGCTAACAAGATAGAACTACGACCAATTGTCGGCGGCGATATGACTCAACAACCATTTTTCTCAAAATACGAAAAAGGGAGTTTCTCACTAAATTCAAACGCCAGATTAATCCATGAACAGGGATTATATTTTGGCAACAACCCAGAATTAACGGAGCAAGAGAAACAAGAGATTATTGCAGTTTTCACGCAATAGTATAGCCCAAAATACTTATGAAAATCGGCGTTCTAATAGATAGGCTCAATGTTGGCGGAGTAGAGAAAATAGCTATTGAAGAGGTAAAAGCGCTAATCAAAGCCGGATTGGATGCCTCACTGGTAGTATTACGAGAGAAGGCTGTCGTTGAGAACGCCTTTCCCGACCTACTGGAAGGCGTGCCTATCGTATATCTTGACAGGCGCCTCCCCAAGTTCCTACGTCTATCGTTTCGATTTCCTGTATTCAGCTTCTTTTCCTCGTTTCATATAACGTACCCTTTGTTATTACCTTTTGTCCTAAAACGCCATGAATTTGATTACTTCATAGTACATGGGACGTACACATCTCTCTCGGCAATTGCATTTAAAAAACGCAGGGGAATAAACTTCTCGGCATTTGTTTGGGACCCCGTATCGTACATATTAGAGCGTGTTTACACTGGTAAGTTCATCACCCCTGTCTCGTGGATACTCCGTAGAATTGCAGTAGCCTTCGATAAACATATCATCAAACACATGGATGTAATACTCGTGGGTGGTGATGCCCATAATAACTACCTCCACGCTCTAAACCCGCTGAAGAAAATAGAAGTAATATACCCCTCAGTACACCCATCACTAAAGCTATCTAAGAAGAAAGATTATATCTTAATGGTAACGGCCTGGAAAGACGGTAAGAACCCTGAATACCTAGTAGAAATTTCCAAAATATTGCCAAACTCGCACATTAAAATGGTTGGTAAATGGGTCGACCCTTCGTATCAGCAGACTTTTGAATTACTTCTAAAAAAGAATTTACTAAATGAGACTATTGAAGTCGTAGGAGCGGTCGACGAAACTGAGCTCGCTAATTACTATGCACAAGCACGTGTTGTGCTTCAGACGAACGACGACAGAGGTTTTGGTCTACCTGCCCTCGAGGCTGCTGGCCACGGAACGACGTTCGTTATCCCCGAAGGTCAGGGAGTTTGTAGCCTCTTCGTGAATGAAATTGACGGATACTACACCAAAGAGAAAGATACAAAGGAAATTACAGCACGACTGGAACTTCTCTTATCGAACACACAGCTAGCTACTAAAATGGGTAAGCACGCCTGGAAAAAGGTAAAGGATAGCTACTCGTGGGAAATACATGCTAAAAAGTTAGAATCGATCGTATCTGAAGCATTAAGAACCAACTCATGAAAAAGACTCTACATGTATTATTCACTGGCTTAGTCTCGCCTAAAATGCTCAGCGGTGGCGATCAGCTTTTTCTTGATATTGCTCCTAGACTACCAAAAAGCCTAAAGATTATAGTTATAACACCCCATTTTGCAAAGATACACTGGGAGAAAATTGAACAATCAAACATAGAATTTCGGTTATTACCAGCCAACCGCTTCGAGCTAAAAGATAGCCCCGTATTGACCTTCCTCTCATATATAGTCAGGGCATGGCAAACTTATCGAATACTAAAAAAAGAAGATGTCCAAACTATCTATTCATGCTCTGATATTGCTTACGCCGACATATGGCCAGCCTATTGGATCACTAAAAGGAACCATAAAGTAAAATGGATAAGCAGAATTTATCATATTTTTTTACCGCCGGGAAAAAGGCAAGGAAATCATTTTGTTAATATAGTCGCCTTCCGGTTACAGCGCCTGAGCTTCTGGATGATGAAACGACAGAGCTCAACAATATTCGCCTTAAACCAAAAACTATTCAGTGAAGCACTGGAACTAGGTTTCCCTAAAAATAAGTTAGCAGTTCTAGGCGCAGGCATCGACTTTCAAACAATCAACAGATTTAAGCCTACTAAGAAATACAACTACGACATCGCTGTACTAGGACGTGTAGCGCCCGTTAAAGGGATCTTTGATATGGTAAAAATATGGGAGATAGTACACGCACGCTATCCTAAACTCAACCTAGCCTGGATCGGCGGAGGCCAAGATAGTTATATTAATAAAACATCTGAAATATTAGCTAATAAGTCCTTATCAGATAGTTTTCACTTATTAGGATTTCTTGATAAAGAAGAAGTTTATAATGTATTAAGTAGCGCCAAGATATTTCTGTGCCCAGACCACGAGAATGGCTGGGGGTTAGCTGTATGTGAAGCTATGGCTCTGGGTCTCCCGGTAGTTTCTTATGATTTAGACATATTCGGTGAGGTATATAAGAAGGGGTTCAGAAGTGCACCGCTATTCGATACTGTCTCCTTTGCAAATAAGCTACTCGAGCTATTGGATAATGAACCTCTACGACGAAAAATCGCAAAAGAAGCAATAGATCAGGCAAGTCAGTTCGATCACCAACGAGTAATAAGTGTCCTAAATAAGTACATTTAAAACACCTGGTTTAAAATCGCACAATAAGTCAGTATACTTAAGCTACATATATGAGGTACAAGAATTCACTTTTGAGCGTAATAATCCCTGTCCATAACGAATCTGCCAATTTAGTGTGGCACCACAAACGCATAGTACAAGCTATGGAGAAAATTGGGCAAAGCTCTGAGATTATATATGTCGACGATGGCAGCACCGACGATTCACGAGATATCCTCAAAGAACTTATCAAAACTAGTACTAATACAAGACTAATCGCACTTTCGCGCAACTTCGGTAAAGAAGCTGCCACCAGTGCTGGATTAAAAAAATGCAACGGAGATGCAGCCTTAATGATTGACGCTGATGGGCAGCACCCAATCGAAGCTGTCGGCAAATTTCTGGACAAATGGCACGAAGGGTATCAAGTGGTTATCGGCATCCGTAAGTCTAATACGAAAGAAGGTATTGTCAAACACTATGGCTCAAAGTTATTCTACCAATTACTTAGTTCTATGGCTGACGGCAAGACTATCCCGAATTCGACCGACTTCCGACTACTAGACCGCCGCGTGATAGATGAATTTAACAAGTTAACTGAACACAATCGTATAACAAGGGGCCTCATAGACTGGCTAGGCTTCCGAAGCACAACCATAGATTTCGATTCACCGGCCAGACATAGTGGTACAGCCTCTTACAGTTTCACAAAATTGGTTAAGTTAGCCCTATACAGCTTTGTTTCACAAAGCACGAAACCGCTTCAGTTCGTAGGGTTTCTAGGTGGCCTGACGGTTATACTTTCCGCCATTATAGGTATATTTTTACTCATAGAGAAATATACACTGGGTGATCCGATGAATTTGGCTGTCACAGGCTCTGCCCTATTAGCGCTTTTCGTAAGTTTTTTGGTAGGACTAGTTCTAATCTGCCAGTGGCTACTTGCGCTATATATAGAGAGTATTCACAGTGAAACACAGAATCGTCCTCTATACGTGGTCGACGAGGAGTTGTAATGAATATAATTTGGATGTCTTGGAAAGACCGCTCACATCCTCTCTCTGGTGGTGCTGAAGCAGTATCGGGGGCAATTATGGATAGACTAGCCAGAGACGGTCATTCAGTAAAGCATCTAACTGCTTCTTACCCAGGAGCCAAAGACGACGAAAAAGTAAACGGTATAAATATAATTAGACTAGGTGGCCGCTACAGCGTCTATCTAAAGGTAAAAGCGTATTTTAAACACAACTTAGCGGAATGGCCCGACGTTATTATAGACGAAATGAATACTATACCGTTCGCCGCTGCTCTGTATAGTCAAAAGCGAACAGTCCTTTTGACCTATCAACTAGCTCGCAAAGTTTGGTTCTATCAAATAGTCTTTCCACTATCTGCCATTGGATACCTAATTGAACCCTTATATCTCCGCTACATTGCACCGCATTACAAAATGGTGCTCACCGAATCAGAAAGTACCCGCCAGGATATGGCACGATACGGTTTTAATACCTCACGAACCCATATATTTCAGGTAGGTATGGAACTCAAGCCTCTACAATCTCTCCCAAAAAAGGCTGATCGTAGTCTGGTTTTGAGTCTCGGGGCTGTTAGGCCTATGAAGCGAACCCTACATGCGGTCAAAGCCTTTGAGTCAGCCCGAGATGAAGACACTTCACTACACATGGTGATAGCCGGTAGCACTAGTAGTAGCTACGGTCAGAAAGTAATTCAATATGTAAATAATTCACGACACGTAGATTTTATAGAAGTAAAAGGTCGAGTTTCAGATAACGAGAAAACCGACTTAATGCATCAAGCTGGTATTATCCTGGTTACGTCAGTTAAGGAAGGTTGGGGGCTCATTGTTATCGAGGCTAATAGCCAAGGTACTCCAGCTGCCGTATACGATACAGACGGCTTACGTGACAGCGTCCAGAATGGGAAGACTGGCCTACTTGTTAATGACGGTAATTATGTAGCCATGGGCTCCACAATCGTCAATTTGCTAAATGACGACGCTCTATATAATAACTTGCGCGAGGCTGCCTGGATGTGGAGTAAAGAGTTTACGCTCGAAAACTCATATCAAAGTTTCATGGAGGCAATAAAATTAGACGATGCCGCATAATGTAGCCATCTATAGATATAAATTGGTTAATAATTTAAGTTCAGATAAAATGAATCTATGCGAAATACTAAACTAAAATTATTCGTGGACGCCGACGTTTTAGTGACACCCCACTTCAGTGGCATAGGCCACTACACGCTCGAGCTACTGCGAGCACTCGATCAACTACTAGAAAATCGCAATGATGTAACAGTAGAACTGGGTGTATGGTTTAAGGATGTTCGCAAGTTGCGTTCATATGGCTTCCGAAACTTTAAAATACGACGTTCACTTATACCCCTTAGAGCTTCAAACTGGTTAAAGAACCATAATCTACAGATGCCATACGACCTATTATTCGGTAAAAGAGTCTATCTCTTCCCTAACTACTCCTCTTGGCCAACCTGGTTTTCTAAATCTATTACTGTAATATACGATCTGTCATTCGAATATTTTCCACAATATGTAGAACCCCATAATCAAGCATTCCTAAGCTCACAGGTCAAGAAGTCGGCTGCGCGCTCTGCAAAGATTATTACTATTTCTAGTAATAGTCAGGAGGAAATCCATGAATTCTATGGTACATCGCTCAAGGATATCCCTATAATCTATCCTGGTATAGACCAGTCAGAGCTATTCCGGTGGCCAGAAGAAGCCATCGAGCAAGTAAAGGTACTCTATGGTATAACTGGTAAATATATCTTATTCGTCGGTAATATAGAACCTCGAAAGAACCTTAGAGGCCTCCTTTTAGCATACGAGAGGCTGAGCAAGAAGATCCGCAATGAATATTCACTACTCCTAGTCGGTGCCCGTGGTTGGCTAGATAACGAGATTCTTGAAATAATTGAGCGCCTACGTAACGACGGCAACCATATCCAGCAACCAAATAACTATGTCAAAGACGCAGACAGAGCGGCACTGTTCAGCGGAGCCTCCTTATTTGTATACCCCAGCCTATACGAAGGATTCGGTATTCCCCCAGTCGAGGCAATGGCGTGTGGGGTACCTACAATTACCAGCAATAATTCATCTCTCCCAGAGGCTGTCGGTGATGCCGCCGTGACGGTGGATGCTAATTCGGTCAAAGATCTAACTAAAGCTATAACTACCGTTCTTAACGACCCTAAATTGCAGAGAGATATGATACAAAAGGGTTTCACTCAAGCGGATAAGTTCTCGTGGAACACTGAAGCCAAAAAGCTATTATCAATACTACTTGAGGTCGGTAAATGAAAACTATTTGTTTTGATTTACGAGCTCTGCAAATCGGTCACCAGAACCGAGGTATTGGTATGTATATAATAAGTGTCCTAGAACATCTACCCAAGAATGAAGATAAGTATCTATTTTATTGTTTCGACAAAAATAACCCTGTTAAAGATCTTGGGGTTAAAATGTCGGCTAGCTACGAGATCGTCCAAACAAAAACTAGAAATACTATACTAGGATCACCAAAAGACCTCCTGACAATCTATAAGCTCGTACACCACGCCTTTAAACCCTTGCGAGCATATAAACCCGATACTTTTGTTCAGTTCGACTTTACACTAGGCGTACCCCACTGGAATGGCGTACATACAATTGTAATAGGTTATGATCTTATACCCCTAATAATGAATAACGATTATATACCAAGCGCCAGCTTTGCATGGAAACACTCTACTAATAAGCTACGGTCAGTTATCCGAGCTTGGTACTATAAAGCTAAATATTACCTCTACTATAACGTATATAAGCGGGCCGATATGATTGCGTGTATATCAGAAGCGACTGCAAAATCGTTCCAGGAGCTACTACACATAAGCCGCAATAGACTCACTGTAATACCCCTGGCACCAGTCACTACCGAATCGCTACCAAACTACGACTTAGCTAATAAGTTTAGTAAACCTTATATCTTTTACATTGGTGGCACGGATGCACGAAAGCACATAGAAGATATAATACGAGCCTATAACATAGTACGAGGTAGAGGCCACGATATCTCACTCTTACTAGCTGGCTATGAGCTGAAGAGTCTAGGCGAAATGACTGATGTGATCGGTAAGTCAGCAATCCAAAAGAGTCCTTATCGACAAGATATACACTTCTTAGGCTTTATAACAGATGCCGAAAAAATGGGATTGTACAATAAAGCGTTGGCGTTTGTCTTTACTTCCTTCTATGAAGGTTTTGGCCTTCCGGTGGTTGAGGCCATGGCAGCATCTTGCCCGGTTATAACATACAATAACTCGTCAATTCCAGAAGCAGCTGGCAGTGCCGCTTTATTAGTGGAAACCGGTAACTATTCGGCCATAGCAACTCAGATTACCCTCTTACTCAGTGACCCGAAACTCAGAAGCCAATTAATAGGTCGTGGCCGAAACCAGGCCACTATATTTAGTTGGGACTCTTATATTACAACCCTACTCGGCTTACTGTAGTGGCAAACACACCTGAGAGTCTAGCGCTTTATATAGTATAATCGTAAAATATAGGTACTTTTACTGCTAATAATAAGGAATCTACATGTTATCAAGAAAATCAAAGATATTATACCCCTTTCGCGTGTTTACTCATCTAGTCAGACTCCCTAGGTATACAGAACTATTCGAAGGACGCGACCAATTACACAAACGCAAGATAACAGAGATCGAGTCTAATATAGACCTAATTAGACAGGATATTGCGGATATCAAGGCTAATCTATACGTAATACCTAATCTGGACGAGCGAATCGTAAATCTACAATACAGACTCGATGACTTGCGACAGACGTATACCTCCAAGCATAAAAATACTGACACCCACATTAATAACACCGTTTCAGATAACCATGATTTTGACCATTTTTATAAATTATTCGAGGATGAGTTTAGGGGTAGCGAAGAAGTAATCAAAGAGCGGGTATCGGAACATCTTGTCTATTTCTCGAGTTTACCGCCTAAAATTAAGAATTTACCTATTATAGACATAGGTTGTGGGCGTGGAGAGTTCTTAAGTTTAATGAAAGAACATAAGTTTAAAGCAATTGGCGTAGATATGAACAAGCGTATGGTGGACCGAGCAAATAGCCTAGGCTTCAAGGCTGTTGAATCTGATGCACTTACCTACCTAAAGTCTCAGAAAACAAACTCTATAGTAGCAATTACAGGGTTCCATATTGTAGAGCATATACCGTTTGAACCACTAATGAAGGTATTTGAAGAATGCTATCGTACTGTTATCCCTGGTGGATTCACCCTCTTCGAAACACCCAATCCTCAGGCACTCACAGTTGGGGCCAATACCTTCTATCTCGACCCTTCACACCAGAGACCAATACCGCCACCATTGTTAGAGTTTATGCTAAAAAGTGTTGGGTTTAAAACAAGTATCATTACCCTACACCGCGTTAAACCAAAGATCAAACATCCAGACAGTAATCTAGTAGAGATTTACGAGGCTCTATACGGACCCGGTGACTATGCCGTAATTGGTCGAAGAACCTAGCTAAGAGTTACCTCTATTTTGGGGCTTACAACATGAGGTGTCGTTTCATCATTCTTTATAGAAACACTAGCCGCTCCATGCCACCAGTCTGCTTGAGTAACTCCATCTGAGTATGTCACTGCCACCTCAATAGTGTAAATATCATCCGAAAATATATTTGGTATATTCCAGCCAACTTGGATCTTACTACCAGCACCCATGCTACCCACTTTTTGTTTCAGTATCTTGGTATTAGTGCCACAAACCGAAACGCCAGAAGAGTTCTTAATTGATATCCCAAGTATTGGACCATCCATCGGCCTAGCAAAGGTTATTTCAGCCCTTACCAGTAGATATTCCTCGCTAAGGTGCACATCGAGCTCGCCAAATCTCGCAGCCCCATCACCCCACCTATCAGAATCTTTGTCCTGGTGTACTTCGCCATTATCTTCATTAAAAAGTTGAATATATTTCTCAGCGATAAAATCAGCAGAACCTTCATACAGTAGCTTAGACTCGTCTATCATGATGCATCTATCACAATATTCACGCATAGCCTGCATATCATGACTCACAAAAATTACAGTTTTCTTTTCTCTTTTAAGTTGGCGAAAATACTGGAAACACTTACGCTGAAAATCTGCATCACCTACTGCCAAAACCTCATCTACTAGCAAGATGTCAGCATTTGCATGAGTAGCGACCGAAAATGCTAGTCTAACTTGCATGCCTGATGAATAGTTCTTGAGCTTCTGATCCATAAAACGCTCTAGTTCTGCAAATCCAACAATATCATCGTACATTGCATCAACCTCCGAACGAGAAAAACCAAGCATCGCCCCATTCAGATAAACATTCTCACGACCAGTCAGTTCTGGATTAAACCCAACTCCTAACTCAATAAAAGGGACTAGCTTACCTTCGGTATGTACGCTGCCCTTGGTTGGCTGATAAATGTTTGCTAAGATCTTGAGCATAGTGCTTTTGCCAGAGCCGTTACGGCCGACTATACCAAAGAATTCACCTTTTTTCACTTCGAAACTTATGTCCCTAAGTGCATGCTGCTTCTCTTTACCTCTATTTCGTCGAAAAACTCCAGTAACCGCACTCTTTATGCTCGTAATTTTCTCGTGTGGTAGAACGAAGTCCTTGCTGACATTCTTAACAGATATAACAATACCCTTAGACATATAGCTACACTTCCTCCGCAAAATTTTTAGATTGTGATCTAAAGTACCAAGCCGACAGAGCAGCAATAAGGGCCGTTAAACCTATCGGGATAAACCATATAATTACATTACCCCCAAAGACCTGATATATAGTCTCCGATGCAGGTGTAATTAGTACGTGTCTGGCGTCCTGAACAATCTGTGCCATCGGGTTGAGCATCAAAAACTTAACAAACTGATGTGGTATTAAGCTAAGTGGGTATAAGATCGGGGTTGCATAAAAAGCTCCCTGTAAAAGTACTTCCCAAATATACGAGATGTCCCGGAACTTTACAAATAGTGCACTTAAGAAGAACGCTAAGCCTAGTGAAAGAATAAACAATTCTATTACTAATGGAATGATAATAAAAGCATTTATAGTCAGTCCTATGTGATTAATAAACATAAAAACTGCTATAACAAAGAAGTTAATTGCTAGGTTAATTAGCGCCGATGAGGACCCAGCAAGAATAATAACGTATTTAGGGAAACTGATTTTGCGCAGTAGATCACCCTTACCCACAATAGCCGTGACAGCTCCTGCTGTAACTTCGGCAAAATAGTTCCACAACACAATACCAAGCAGTAGATAGACTGGATAGTGAGGTATACCATTACCAAACTTCATAAACAGACCAAATACGACATACAAAATTAAGAATAGGAATAGTGGACGTAATAATGACCACATATAGCCTAATACAGAGCTCTGGTAGCGAAGCTTAAAGTCTGTACGAACAAGCTCGCGTAATAATATAACCGAGTAGCGATACCTTTGTTTCATCTTTTGCATAGTCAGGTTATATTTTACCCTTAAAAGAGTACCGCCACAAATTATGAAATACCTAGAGGCTATTATAGAATTAGTATATGGAAAAAGTGCTCGTAACTGGTGTAAATGGATTCGTAGGGCACCATCTTGCGAAAGAACTATACGATAATGACATAGAGGTCGTTGGTATTGGCGGAACCCAGGGAACCACAGAAAAGTCACTATTTGTCCAAGATTACCACGTTATAGACCTCATGGACGCCGAAGCTACGAATAGCATAGACTTTAGTAATATCGACGGAATTGTGCATTTGGCTGGGCTGGCAACGGTCGGACCATCATTTGATAACCCAGGTAAATATATGAGCACTAACGTTGGGATAGAAATCAACCTATTCGAGGCAGCCCTTAAGCAGAGGGCTAGCCCAAAGTTCGTCGTTATAAGTAGCGGCAGCTTATACGACCCAAGATCCTCTCTACCACTAACAGAAGCTTCAGCTATACTACCAAACTCACCCTACGCAGTTAGTAAACTCGGCCAAGAACAAATGGCCCAATACTATACCTATCGTGGCTTCAATGTCGTCGTAGCCAGACCATTCAACCATATTGGCCCTGGGCAAAACATCGGAGCCATCGTTCCTGACCTTACCCAACAAGTCGTCGCATTCGAGAAGGGCCAGTCCAGTGAGGTAATGGTCGGTAATCTAGATGCCAGGCGCGATTACACCGACGTACGCGATATCGTACGAGCCTATAAACTACTATTAGAAAAAGGTGTTTCAGGCGAGATATACAATATCTGTACTGGCCGTTCGCTAAGCGGGCAAGAAATCCTAGACCAAATACTCCAAGCGTCGGGTGCTAAACCAACTATCAAACAAGACCCGGCTAAAATGCGTCCATCTGATACGCCCAATATCTATGGATCACACGATAAACTTACCGACGACACCGGATGGGCACCAACTATAGATATACAGACCACTATCAAAGATGTCGTAGCCGATTGGCGCAGTAGAAACTAGATAAGACCACTCTTATACTCGACCTCTAGATCGTGTTTGACCATCAACTTTACTAAACCAGTAAAGTCTACTTTGCGCTTCCAGCCAAGAACTCTCTCGGCTTTAGCTGGGTTGCCCAGCAATATATCTACTTCGGCAGGTCGCATGAAGGCCGGATTTTGTTTAACATATGGGTGCCAATCATCAATACCGATTTCATTGAAAGCAGCTTCTAAAAAGTCACCAATGGTGTGGGTTTCTCCGGTAGCTAGGACATACTCACCCGGTTTATCCTGCTGGAGCATGCGCCACATACCCTCTACATAATCGCCGGCATATCCCCAGTCTCGTTTAGGCTCTAGATTGCCTAGTTCGATGTACTCTTGTTTACCAAGCTTAATCCTGGCTACAGCGTTGGTAATCTTACGCGTCACAAATTCTACACCACGCCGTTCTCCCTCGTGGTTGAATAAAATGCCACAGCTGGCATGTATGCCATAGCTTTCCCGGTAATTCCTAGTAATCCAGTGGCCATAAAGCTTCGCAACACCATAAGGACTGCGCGGGTGGAATAACGAATCCTCGTCATAACCCTTACCGGGGCGGTTATAACTCAGGCCACCAAACATCTCTGAGGTAGAGGCTTGGTAAAATCGAATTGTCTTCTCGCCACCGCTCTGTCGAATTGCTTCAAGCATATTAAGCACACCCTTACCAGTAACGTCAGCCACTAGCTGTGGTGTTTTAAATGAATAACCAACGTGGCTTATGGCCGCTAGGTTATATATTTCATCAGGCTTAGAGGTAACGATAGCCCGGAGAAGCGACGATGGGTCGGTTAGATCTGCTTCGATTAAGTTAACATAGGGTTGTTCTTGCTCAACCTGCTCTTTTTTAGGGTTGTGTTGGCCACGGATAAGGCCATAAACCTCGTAACCCTTACCGTTTAATAACTCTGCCAAATGCCCCCCGTCTTGCCCAGTAATACCTGTAATAAGCGCTGACTTCGCCATTTATCTTATCTCCTTACAAAAATTAACAAATCGTAATCTAAGTTTAACACCTACTCGGTACTGTTTCTATCGGTACGTACAAAATACAATGATAGAGCAGCTAGGGCATTCTTTTGGACTATTTTGCCATCACAGACCATATTCTTGACCTCAGCTTGCGAAAACCAATGTGTCTCGGTCCCAAATTCTTCATCATCACCTTTACTTTTATCAACTTTCCGGGCGCTACTAGCCACAAATATATAATCTTTCTCGGTTGATCGCCTGTGATTACCATAATTCATTCCAACCTGGGATAGGTTTCCGCTAAGGCCAGCTTCTTCCCTTAATTCTCTTCGAGCAGCCTCAATTGGTTTCTCGCCTGGCTCAATTGACCCCTCTGGGAATTGCCACAGCCACTCATTATGTGGATACGAGTATTCCTTATTTAGAGCTATCTGGCTGTCACGTTCAACTATAACCGTAACGTAATCTGGTAACCCGTCATAACGTAGATACTTAGTAGACTTGCCTTGCGGTAAAATAACTTCGTCTTCAACCAAGGTTAGCCTAGGGTGCGTAAACAACGTCCTAGTGGTAATCTTCTTCCAGAATCCTTTGGCCATAACCCTAATTATACCAGGTGGCAAAGATGTTCTACGCGTTGGTTATGTCAGTGGTCAGCAACGAGCCGTACTATACAGACACGCTTCCCTATTTACCTCGGCCAGTTTCTACGAGGGTTTTGGCATGCCAGCTCTAGAGTCCATGGTTTATGGCACCCCGGTAGCTATGAGTGATATACCGGTCTTTCACGAAGTGGCTGGATCAGCCGCATTATACTTTGACCAAGATAAATCAGAATCAATTGCCGATGCCTGGCAAAAGATTCTATCAAGCAAGGAACTACAGCAAAAACTAGCTGATGGTGGCCATAAAAAAGCCGCCAGCTATAACTGGCATACGGTAGCCGCCAGCCTATATAATCGTATTATACAAACTCTGAATGATAAAAAACGTGTCTAAAATAGTAATTGATGCCCGCTAATCGGGCACTAGCACGGTAGATTAATTTACTTACTAGCGTCTTGCACAATGTGGCTGCTAGCCAGGATTTGCTTATCGGCAGTTATGAACAGGCAGTCTTCAGCCTGACTTTGGGCCACTAAGAGTGTGTCAAACGGATCTTTGTGTGGCAGCTTAACTCGGCCATACTCCTGGATATGACTAGGCTCTAACTTCATTAGTTTAAAGCCACTCTGTTTGATGCCCTCTACCAGCTTGGTGGTGGTGTAGGGAAATTTGCCAGCCGCATGCTGAAGTTCAAGTTCCCACAGCGATACAACCGAAACATAGACGCTGTCGGCCTCTGTGATCAGCTGAGTGGTCTTGGCCCCGATCTTATGCGGCTGTTCGAGCGCCCACAGAAAGACGTGGCTGTCTAATAAAACCCTAGAAAGAGCCATCAGGCATAACCTTGTTTTGCTCAATCGTTTTCGCTAATAAAGTGTCAGATTGCATAAGGTCGACGTCGCTGTAGGTGATCTTGTGCTTACCCTGCCAAACGCCAAGCTGAACGGTATTTTTAATAGGCAACGGTGTCAGCATCACCTCGGCTGTACCATAGGCTCCGATATAAATAGTTTGGCCAGCCTTGGCTTGCTTGACGAGTTTGCTTAAGTTGGTCTTGGCATCGTATATAGTAATGACTTTATCCATATTTAGATGATAGCACAGTAACTTGACTTAGTCAAGACTAGACCAATCTTACTACAAAAAACCATATATGCTTTACTTTTGACTTTCGCTTTACTTTTTGATAACATAAAGCTATGAAGACGATTACTATTTCTAGCAAAAACCAGGTGGTTATTCCGAGTGCCGTCCGGGCTCGCCTCAAGCTGCGCAGCGGCGACCGGCTGGTCGTCGATCGTATTACCGACACCGAGGTGGTATTTAAGAAAGAACCATCATATTATGACTTTCTTGGTATTGCCAAGCCTAACAGCCAGGACCCGGTAAAACGTATCCGAGATATGCGAGACAACTGGAGGAATGGCTAGTGGTATACCTAGATTCTAATATCCTAATCTATCTATTTGAGCATCATCCTCAATTCGGTAGACAAGTAGCGGACATAATAAGCGGTTTACAGCCAACCAACCGGTTCATCTGCTCTACCCTAACGGTTACAGAATGTTTGGCCCAAGTTACCAAGATTACGCTCAAAACATTCCATGAGTTGCCACAATTAGATTTAATCCCCCTGGACGAAGCAGTCGCCAACCAAGCGGCTACGTTGCAGCGCGACGCAAATCTCCGAATCGGTGATGCAATTCACCTAGCAACGGCCTTGCAAGAAAAGGCCGATCTATTCCTAACCAATGATTTACAACTCGCTAAAATTGCCCAGAAATATTTAAAAGTCCAAATTTTAGACAAGTAATGAAGATAGTCATTGACGCCCGCGAATCGGGCACTAGTACTGGGCGCTACACCGATAAGCTTATCGAGCATATGTATAGGCTTCGGCCGAATCACGAGATTGTCGTCTTAACTAAGGCGCACCGCCTCAAGTTTTTTAAAGACATTGCGCCGACTTTTAAAGTTATCGAATCGCCTTACAAAGAATTCACTTTTGATGAGCAGCTTGCCCTTAAAAAGCAACTAGATAGCCTAGCGGCCGATTTGGTACACTTTAGTATGGTCCAGCAGCCAGTTCGCTACCGAGGTAAGACGGTCACCACAATGCACGACCTAACAACCATCCGATTCCGAAACCCAGACAAGAATCCAATCGTCTACTTTCTTAAGCAAAAGGTCTACGCCTGGGTTAATAAAAAGGCGGCCCGTAAAGCGGCCGCCGTTATAACGCCGACCCAGTTTGTTAAAGACGATGTAGCCAAATTCACCAAGATTAAACCCAGTAAGATAACTGTAACTTACGAATCAGCCGATGCTATAACCGAGCCGGCTGAGCCTGTTAATGGACTAGAAAATGCCCAGTACATTATGTACGTCGGTCGGCCAACGCCACACAAGAATCTAGAGCGACTGATTGAGGCCTTTGTTGATATCCAAAAGACTAAACCTGACCTCAAACTAGTTTTGGCCGGCAAAAAAGATGCTAATTACGACCGAATCGAGCAATCGGTTATTAAAAAGGGCATCCAGAACATTATCTTTACTGGCTTTATAAGCGATGGACAGCTCCGCTGGCTGTACGAACAGACAGCCGCCTATGTATTCCCTTCGCTCAGTGAAGGCTTTGGGCTACCCGGTCTAGAGGCCATGGTGCACGACGCCCCAGTCGTCAGCAGCGACGCCACTTGCCTGCCGGAGGTCTACGGCGAGGCCGCTCACTATTTTAAGCCACTCGATGTTGCTGACATGGCCGCCAAAATTACTGAAGTAATTGACGACGAAGAGCTCCGCCAAAAGCTAATTGCCCTAGGCCGCGCCCAAACCACCAAATATTCGTGGCGTCGAACCGCTGAGCAAACCCTAGCCATCTACGACCGGGTCTTAAACAATATCCCACTAGAGGAAGCTAAGCCGGAGACTAAAAAAGATACCAAAAAGAAGCCTGCCGAAGCTAAACCTGAAAAATAACATGTTTTAGTTAGTTAGCAGATTGTAGCTGCCGAAGTGGGCCTGCTAGCCGCCATAACCATATTGTGATGGCTAATAGCCCAAAAGCTCGCTAACAAGCCTTAATAAGCTCTGTCAGATCGTAACTAACTGACTAAGACATGACTAAATAGTATTTGACAATATACACTGTTTCAGTGTACACTATACACACTATGAAGAATATAACTCTGTCTGCGCCCGAGGATCTGATTGAACAAGCTCGCAAGAACGCTAGCGCCAAGGGTTCGACGCTCAATACTGAATTTCGAACTTGGCTACAAACTCAAGCCATCTCAAATCAGGACCGTCTAGCCCGTTACGATCAACTAATGAAGCACCTGGGGTCTGTAAATACTGGTCGTAGCTTCACTCGGGAAGAAATGAATGAGCGCTAAAACTACACTTATCAAAGCCTTCTTTGATACCAACGTTCTAGTCTACCAGTTTGATAAGTCGGCTCCGCTTAAACAGAAGCAAGCTAAAACTCTAATTAAACAAGCCCTGCAGACTGGCCACGGGGTTATAAGCTCTCAGGTTGCCCAAGAATTTCTAAATGTCGCCACCAGCAAGTTCGCCAGCAAGATTCCAGCGCTGCTACTGGGAAATGTGCTGAGCGACATGCTTTTGCCACTCCTAGCCCTCTCCCCTTCGGCCGATTTTTATGAGCGAGCCCTCGGCTTATTCACCACTAATAAGCTTAGCTTTTATGATGCCCTGATTATTCAGGCGGCTATCGACCTAAAATGTGACGTCCTCTACAGCGAAGATTTACAAACTGGCCGTAAATTCGAGAGCGTGCTCATTCAGAACCCATTTGAATAGAGCCGGATTTGTCTGATACTTATTAACCTTCTGAGTACCATAAAGCTTCAAGATTCACTGAGGATTGACCTGATTGCCTGAGCTACAGCTGGGCCATTGTGGCGGATAAATGAACGGTGGGCCGCTAGTTTGTCGCCAGGAGTCCGACTGACTGGCTGACGGCTTAATAGATCCGTCCCAATTAACTTATATGACGTACTTTTGTGCTCGGCTGGCTTCATTTTGACTAATTTCTCGCCAGCTTCATCGTACCTAGATAATGTTTTTGGATTAGGCTTTCCTGTGTTATATATGACGTGAGTTATAAACGATTGTCCGGTTAGACGCTCCAGCTCCCGGGCGTGATCAGCCACCGACCAGCCTGGTGTTTGGCGCGGATTTACCACCAAATTACAGGTATAGACTATCGGCACTTTTGTCCTAGCCAGAGCTTTGGCTACACCGTCAACCACCAGCAGCGGGCCGAGTGAGGTATAAATATCACCCGGCGCTAGTATAACCGCGTCCGCTTCGGCTAAAGCCGTCAAAGCTATCGGGTTTATAGCGGCTGATGGCTCCAAGAATAAACGAGGGGTTTGGTGGTGGTGACCCTTAAAATCCATCTTATCAATCACGCCCTCACCACGCACAACCACGTCACCCCAGGAGATCGCCAAACGGACGTTTCCCAGCGTAATTGGCACTACCTGCCCAGTAATATGTAGAACTTCTCCGACCAAGCTAATCGCTTCACCAAAATCAGTAGTCATCTTCTCGGTGGCCGATAAAAACAAATTACCAAACGAATGACCAGCTAGCGAGCCTTCTTCAAAGCGAAAGTTAAACAGCTGGCGCAAAATTGGTGAAGTGTGATCGTCGGCCAGCGCTACCAAACACTGGCGAACGTCGCCGGGCGGTAAGACCCCTAATTCATCACGCAGTACGCCAGTTGAGCCACCGTCGTCACTCATTGTCACCACGGCAGTAATATTCGGCGTCAACTCTTTTAGAGCTGGTAACAGACTAAAACTACCCGTACCACCGCCGAGAACTACAATTTTTGGCTGATTCATACAGCGGTCATTGTTTCACAATCAAACAGTTAATTACACTAAATCTGTGTCAATTTATAAACACCAGCTAGACTTGGTCAGATGACGGCTTCAAAACAACTCGGCGGTCACGGCCTTCACCAATAGAGTCACTGACTAGACCAGCCTCAGCCGCCACCTTGTGAACAACTCGGCGGTCGGCTGCGTTCATCGGGCTAACTTCGTAGGGCTTACCAGATTCTTTAACCTTGGTAATCCATTCTTCGGCCGTTACAGCTAGTCGGTCGGCCCGCTGCTTCTTATACTCGGCCACATCGACACTAACTCTAGTAACCGCATAATCTTGGTTTTTTAAAGCGTTGCTGACCATAAACTGGAGCGCCCGCATCGTCTCGCCACGCTGACCAATCAGAAAGCCGTTGAGATGGGTTGATGGGATATTCAGCTCGATTACTTCCGCATCTTCACTAGTCGCATAAACATCGGTATTAAGACCAAAAAACGACAACAAATCTTCTAAATATTTCTTGGCATATTGAATCGACTCTTCCATAAACTACCTCCTTTTCTTCTTTTTGGACTTCTTGTGTTTGGAGGGCTTCTTTGGTTTATTTGGCGTATTTGGATCAGGGTTTTCGACAATCTCAGCTTCAACAATTTTAGAAACATCTTTTTGGGTTTCGGTAGTCTTTTGATCGGCTATAGTCTCCATGGCCGCCTCGTCGGTTTTAAGTGCTCTATCCTGTTGCAGGAAAGCCACAATCGCACCAGTTACCCAGTAAAGGCTCAGAGCGGCCGGCAAGCTAACAGTAAAGAAGAAGATCATAAATGGAATCAGGTATTGGGTACTACGGCCAACAGCAGCATTAACCTCTGATTGATCGGCTTTCACGCCAGTACCCGCCTGCTTTAGAATGTGACGAAGCTTACGAGCATTCTTGTCGGTCGGCATTAACTGCTTAGACACAAAATACTGCATACCAGCACTACCTAGCACTAGCACCATGGCTGGCCAATAGGTACCACCCTTACCAAGAGCACTACGACCTAAATCAATTATTCCAAACAAAGTATTATCAAAAATGTGGATATTACTAGCTAGGTGCTGCATCCAAGGCAAGTGCTGCAGGGCTGGATAGGCAAAGTTAACTAGGCTGTCGGGGTCAGACAAGACTTTGCGCAGACCACTATACAGACCAATCAAGACAATAAACTGGACAATCAGCGTCGGCAACGTACCGATCGGGTTGACGCCGCGCTCTTTATAAAGCTCCATTAGCATCTTTGACTCGTTTTGACGATTACCAGCTGCCTCTTTTTTGATCCGCTTTATTTCGGGCTGCAGAGTCCGCATTACCCTAGTCTGGTGCAGTTGTTTTTTGACCAGCGGCCAGAGCAATAACCGGATAATTATAGTAAACAGAATAATTGCTAGGCCAAAATTATGGCCCGGTATCAGAGCGTAGATTAGAACCAGCAGATTAAATATGGGCTGTACGATAAACGTCGTAAACATAAACCTTGCCTTTTATTACTATTTACTACCTATAGTACCATGGCCACCGGGGTAGCTGGGTCTATTTCTTAGCAACTGGCTGGATTATATCAGCCTGTTCAAATAACCGACGAACCATTTTTGATAATTTGACAGCTGATAAATCGGCTAGTTCATCACTATAAACCACTATAATCTGATCATTAACGCTACTAAACTGCTCGGCTAAATGACGCACATCCTCGTACAAACGCCGGCGAATTCGATTACGCACGACTGCTGATTTATTAACTTTCCGACTGACCACCACTGCTAGACGATAGTCAGTGTGGCCCTTACTGGGTGCATATTTAAGCGACATTAACGGCCCACGAACCGATCGCCCACGCTTATAGACATAGTTTAAACCAGACCTACCATGGAATCGGTTCTTGCGGCTAATCATACTACTTAGAATATATAACTTAGGCCGGTAGAGCTAGTCACTCGTACTAGCACCGTGGTCTAAGCCGATAGTTTGGTGCGGCCTTTGTTACGGCGTCGCTTCAATATTAAACGGCCGCCACGGCTAGCCATTCTGGCCATAAAGCCATGTACTCTGGCGCCATGGCGCTTCTTGGGTTGAAAAGTTCGTTTAGGCATTCTGGGTAATCCTTCTTATAGATGTTGTCAACAAATTAAGTCTTCGGGACGCTAGTTTGTTGGTTTAATACTAATCTATTTTAACAAGTTTTCCACTTTTGACCAAGTACTTTCCACAGTTTACCAGATGAGGCCTTCACCTGTGTATAAGTCCACCCCTTTTTTAGGTATTTTGTGCCCACTAAATAGTTGTATAAATTATTGTGGAAAACTTTCACGGATATAGCGTATAGTTTATGCACAGGTTAAGTAAGCAATGAGACTTAGAGGGGACAAATGCAGCAAGAGAGATTGTGGCAAGCAGTACTAGGAGAAATCGAGATTGCTGTTTCGCGCGCCAACTTTTTAACTTGGTTTAAGCACACTGCACTTGTTAAAAACCAACCCGACCAAGTCGTAATCGGTGTACCAAACGTCTTCATTAAGCAACAGCTAGAACGTAAATATAACGATCTAATACTCGATACTCTGAAAAAAAATGGCGTAACCACTAAAAATATAATCTATAAAATCCATGTCTTTGATCGGTCGGCTAGCGATGAACAAATTGAATTAAACGAACCGGTGGCTAGGCCATCGACTAGTTTTGCTTCGACTAATCGGCGGCCAACTAATAGTTTGGCGCACGGCTACCGACAAGGCCTCAACGAACGCTATACTTTCGATAACTTTATTGTCGGTAGTGGTAACGAGCTAGCCTACGCGGCCTGTCAAGCCGTCGCCCAGAACCCCGGCACTAAATACAACCCACTATTCTTGTACGGCGGTGTTGGTATTGGTAAAACCCACTTAATCCAGGCGGTCGGCAACGCCGTACTGGCTAGTGGCAAGAATAAACAGGTGGTTTATATTAGTAGCGAGCAGTTCCTCCAGGAATTTGTTGATGCCGTCAGGTTTAAGAAAAATACTGATTTTGCTGATTATTACCGTAGTGCTGACGTCCTAATTGTCGATGACATTCAATTTATCGCTGGTAAAGAAAAGGTCCAAGAGGAATTCTTTCATACTTTTAATGCTCTCCATCAGGCTTCTAAACAAATTATTATCAGTAGTGATAAGCCACCAAGCGATATACCAACCCTAGAGGAAAGGCTACGATCGCGTTTTGCCTGGGGTATGAGTATTGATATGCAGAACCCCGATTTTGAAACTCGCTGTGCAATCGTTCAAACCAAAGCCGAAGTAACTGGTATCGAACTTCCAACCGATGTCGTTGATTATTTAGCAACCAATGTTCAAACCAATATCCGTGAACTCGAAGGTGCCCTTAACCGCTTACTAGCCTACTGCGAAATGCGTGAACTTGACCCAACACTGTCAATAGTTACTGGCCTGCTCGGCTCAGCCAGCCACAACCGACCTAAACACGTTAGTGCTCGGCAAATTGTGGAGCGCTGCGCTAGGCACTTCCAAATCAGCGTTGAGGAGATTATCGGGCCTAAGCGCGACAAAGAAATTGTCGTACCCCGCCAAATCGCCATGTATATGTTACGCAGTGAATTACATCTTAGCTTTCCCAAGATTGCCCATGAGCTCGGTCGCAAAGATCACACCACAGCTATTCATTCTGTCGAGAAAATTGAGCGAGATTCCCATCTAAACGCCGATATCCGTGAAGCCTTGTCAGAAATCAAAGATCGGATTTATACATGAACAACATGGTGATAAAAATAAGTGGAAACCAGGTTGATAGCCTGTTTAAAACTTGTGTACAAACTACCAGCTTGTACACAGCACGAGTCACTAGCGTGTTTGGGACGGTGAATAAACAGCTACTTATACCCCAGTTTGTTCACTATTTTACCACCTACTTTTGCACTGCTCTGAACACACTTTTTACTCTTACAGAGACCAGTTTATGCACTGTTTCCACAGGTCCTATAAGGACTAGAGTAAATTTTGAAAAAAGAATTATTAATTAAGAGGAGTCCCTATATGAAGCTGAGAGTCACCCAAGAAAACCTTAATAAAGCCCTTAATTTAGTTGCTCGAGTAGCTAGTACTCGTGGTACTCTACCAATCCTAGGTAACGTCTTACTTAAGATTACTGATAATCGTTTAAGTGTGGCCGCTACAAACTTAGATATTGCAATTAATTGTTACGTTGGTGCCCAGGTTACAGAAGATGGTGCTCTGACGGTGCCAGCTAGGTTACTCCAAGACTTTATTGGTAGTTTACCTAGTGGTGTAATTGATTTAGAGCAGGATGAGCAGCGCCTTAAAATTAAAACCGATAGTTATAAGTCAGTTATTAATGGTGTTTCGGCTGAAGATTTCCCAGTCATGCCAGCTATTACTAAGGGTCAAAGCTGGAAGATTCCAGCACCGGCTTTTAGAGATGCGCTGCAGCAAGTATTAATGGCAGCATCTAGTGATGAAACTAGACCAGTTTTGACCGGCGTATTAATGCATACGGTTGATGGAGTTCTATATATAGCGGCCACCGATAGCTACCGTTTAGCCGAAAAGAGGCTTAATAAGAACTCTCAAGCAATTAAACTATTAGTTCCAGCTACCGCTATGCAGGACGTGCTTAGAATTATTCATGATTATTCCGGTGATGTTGTTATAACTAATGACGACCAACAGATTCTTTTCCAGGCCGATGATGTAGAACTGGTAGCCCGCTTGATTGAAGGTAATTATCCAGATTATCGTAAGCTAATTCCTAGTAAATTTGCTACTACAGCTACTCTTCCTAGATCGGAACTAATTAATATTACTAAGGTATCAAGCCTATTTGCCCGCGAGAGTGCTGGTAGTGTCACGATTGTAGTGGATCAGAAATCTAAGAATTTAAGTATTCAATCGATTGCCTCACAGCTCGGCGAAAACACTGCGACTGCAACCGCTGAAGTAGTTGGGGATGGTACGATTACGCTTAATTCACGCTATTTATTAGATGCTCTCCAGGCTATGGATGGTGAAAACGCTCAACTGGGCTTTAACGGTAAACTCGAGGCGGTTATGTTAAGTGACCCAACTAAGAATGACTATCTGCACATCATCATGCCGCTTAAGTCCTAAATATAACTACTGGACCTGTACAATAAAGTTATGGTAGCAGGATTACAATTACAGCATTTTAGAAGTTATAGTGACGCTTCGTTTGAGTTTAATCCTGGCGTAAATATTATTGTCGGGCCTAATGCTAGTGGAAAGACAAATTTACTCGAGGCCGTGATGGTTCTGGCTCGAGGTAGTTCATACCGGGCATCAGATGGTGAGTTGATTAAAATTGGTGAGGATTGGGCGCGTTTAGATGGTCGAACCGAAAACGACAGCAAAAGGATAGTTAAGTTTCAGTGTCGTCCGAGTGGTTCGACGCAGAAAATGTTTGAGATTGATGAGAAGCCGCTAGCTCGCCTACTTGATAAGCGGCAGCTCCCGATTGTCCTATTTGAACCAGAACATTTATTGTTACTCAGTGGTCAGCCAGAACTCCGGCGTAATTACTTGGACGATTTAATTGAGCAAGTTTATTCTGGCTATTCGACAACTCGGAAACTTTATCGGAGGGTTATTTCACAGCGCAACAGTTTACTTAAAAGTCGACCTAATAACCTATCTGATCAGTTATTTGTTTGGAATATAAGAGCTAGTGAACTTGGTGGCCAAATTGCTAGCCGTCGCCAGGAAATAATCGACAAGTGTAACGCCCAACTTTCCGAAATATACAGTGCCATTGCTACCAAGAAAACTAAAGTCGATCTAAAATATAATTCAAAATTCTCGTTAGATTCATATGAATCATCACTTCTCAGTAAGTTAGAGTCTAACACTGACCTAGAGCTGGCTCGTGGCTATACGCTCTATGGGCCACACCGTGATGACTTAAAGATACTTATTGGTGGTCAGCCAGCCGAAGAAACGGCCTCGCGGGGTGAGGTTCGCACACTAGTACTGGCTTTAAAGATTATGGAATTACAGATTATTGGTGAGGCTCGGGGCCAAAAACCTATACTACTACTTGACGACGTATTTAGTGAGCTAGATGGCAGGCGCCGCCAAGCCTTAACTGGTTTTGTACAAAAGTATCAAACATTTATAACTACCACAGATGCCGATTTGGTAGTTCGTAATTTTATTAATCAATCAGATATCAACGTTATTCCACTCAACTAAAGCAAAGTAATCTGAGCGCAAGCTACTACGTTTTAGTATTTGTGATCTGTTGTTTATTGTATAGTGCGCCCATCCAATGTGTAATTATGGTAATAGTTGGGACCGGAGGATAGTGTAGTTATATGAGTTGAAGACGTTCCATCACCCGTAATAAATAGTAATTGTAGTGTGATAGTACTAATGTATGTTTTTGTGTCGGTTATAGTGCTACTATTTTTTCGGGTGGCATCAACACAGATTATTGTTTTACCAGGCTTAGCCTCGGCGTTCTGATTACTGATAGTATCTGACAACGCTAACTCTAAGCCATTGAGTCTGGCTGCATCAATTCGCCATTCATCTTGTCCAAATGATCCGCCAAAACCGCTATAACCAGGTATGTTATTGCCGCCGTAACCACATTGGTCTGCAAGAGCTTGTTTGACCTGTTTCACGCTAGTTCTGGTAAGGTTAGCTTGAGTTGTTAATGGTATACCTAATCCTAGTAGATCGATTGGGCCAAATTCACTTCCGCTCGCGAGCTGCTCCATTGATCCATTCGAATTAACCTTAAAGATAGTTGTGCTGCCGGAGTTTGCTTGACCATCAGCGGTTGGATCGTTGACCATGGCTGATGCGAAGCCTCCGGTTACCTCTATTTTGGTAACTTCTGCATTTGGTACCTTTTTTCTTGCCGCCGCCGTAGCACTTTTAATGTATTTACTCTGCTGACTCTCGGGTTGCGATAAGTGGACTACAAAAATAATAATAGCAATGACCACAAGTATGCTGACCGTTAGTAGTAGTAGTAGTTTTTTGAGCTTGACTTTTCCATACCCATCAGGTGTATACGGGTTGTTGTATGATTCATTATTATTTTGTGAATATAGATATTTAGGCATTGTATTTCTCCTATTTAGTTTGGTGCTCTAAAAACGCCAATCCAAGAATCAGAACTAGCATCTCTAAATGGTTCAACCATAATTTCTTTACCAGTTTGGTCGCCGACTTGTCCTCCGTTTATTCCGCCATTCTCGTTAATGCGTGCGTCAACCATTTGATCGTTGCCTATGTATAGGGCTGTGTGGCCGTCCGCAAGAAGTACGTCACCTGCCAAAAGGTCTTTACTGGTTGTTGCCGAGGTGGCAATCTTCGTAAACCCTACCTTCTCAAGATCGGGCCCCTCGGTACCCGTGGCAAAGTTTGGATTCGTTTTAAAGTATCCGGCAGTTGTTAAAATAGCAGAAATGAATGATGAGCAGTCGAAACTACCGCATTGGTTAGTACAACTTGGATCCGACTGCCATTTTTGCCAGCCGGTCCCCCGTGTATTTTGGTCGTAGCCATAGCCGTTATTATTTGCTATCGCTATGGCAAAATTAATACCTTTTGTCATGCCCTCACCCGTTACAGTGTCCGCACAACCCGCTGCCGATAAGATTGCACCACCTTGCAGCGGATCACCGCCCATATCCTTAATCATTCTCATTGAATCCCCTAATGGTCCACCATAGTTCTGTACCTTGTTAAACTCTTTCTTTAGACCGTTAGGATAATAGGCTTCCCAAGCAGCTGCTGCTGTCGCCGGGATATATACTCTACCGATTGTCCCTAGTGGCATACTTTGAAAGTCAGCGTTTCCAGTAGTCTTAACATCTTGGGGTACAAAGTCGACGGGGTTGCCGGCATCAACCCAGGAAGGTCCGGTACCTGTCTTTTCTGAATAAGTGGCTAAATATTCTGCATCACGCGCCGCGTTTGCCACGCCGCCGCCCGTAGTATCACTAGAGTAGTGATTAATAAAGCCACCCGCACCACCCCCTTCATTCACCGTATAGAGATAAAAGAATACCGGTGAAACTCCAGCCGCCCTAACGGCCGTCGTTATAGCACCAATATTACTTGAGTTGATTCCGTACTTGCCTATCGTCGTTATACCACTGCTAAGAAACCACTGCTCAACTGTACTGTCGGATATATCCCATGTAGAAGTAATTGGCTCGTGCTCGAAGGTCTGTACCTGATTAGTTGCAAATCCTCCGGGAGCTTCGTTTGTGCTACCTAAACTATCTGACGTAGTACAACTACTACTACTTCCGTCATCTGGCACCCAGTTGACCCAGTTGCCTGATATGGCAGCACAGTCCAGATTTGAAACTTGGACTGAGCTAGAATTAGACTGGTTACAAATATTAGCTGGGTCGTCCGCAAAAACACTAAAAGGAGTAAATAAGAGTGTAGCAACACTAAGGCTATAAACAATAGTTTGGGCTATTTTATTAAATTTTATAGTCATGACTGAGCCACTCCGAACATAGCACCGCTACTTTGAGCCGTTGATTGTATAAGTAAGCACTGGTTTGGTTTTAAGTACACAGGCTGTCCAGTAGCGCTATCTGGGACTACATTAGGTCCAGTTCCTTGGGTAAAATCGACATGGCGCGAACTACCATCTTGTAGAATATAATCCTCGTCGTTATTTAACCATGGCGAAACATCCAGTGTGCTTAACGGATTGTCGGCCGCAGAATTAGATAGACCGATTGGCCCAGAAACACAGTTATCTTGCCAGAATTGTTCTGGGTCGGGTGGTATTTGACTATCGGTATATGCGGACTGGGGAATACCCCAAGGGTCTGACCGAGCGGTTTCGTCGGCAAATGCTCGGCTAGTTGAAAATATGCTAGCAAAACTAGACGTGATTTTATTTAACGGATTATCAAGTAAGCCTGCCGCTCCAGAAGTGGTAATACCGATTATCGAAGGGGGCATACTCATAGCCAGGCGCGATACTAATGAGTAAGGAGTTGTGGTGCTAAAGATACGCGCAAATAATGGTTGATGGTCAAAGTCTGCTTTTTGGTCAGACGATTGCTGGTTCCTAATACTAGCTACCAACTGATTGCTAGCCTGTGGGCAACCAAGCGATTGGCAGCTATCGCTACCTAGCTTATCGGCGCCAGCGGCCATCATATCAAATGTACGAGCACCGCTCATATCCTCACTAAATGGTGAAGTGATTAGTTTGCCGGTTATCCAATTCATAGCATTCCCTAGCGGCTCAGCTACTAGCTCACCAAGTTGTTTAATGCCTGGCACTTCGCCTATTACGCCAGAAATTGATGATGTAACACTGTGGATAGCCTGGGCTGTTGGCGTAACTAAAGGTATATTGGATATTTTCGATATAGTATCTAGAGCGGCGTTGTGTTGGGCAAGTTTCTCTTCAGGGCAAATTAGATCATTTTTTGGAAGTGCGGTTCTAGGGCCACCATCTGTAGTTGGGTTACAAGCGTGACTTAGATAAGACGAGTCTGCCGAAGCCGTGCCCGGTAGTAGGCTACTGAATATTGAAGCTGTATTTGTGGACTTCCCTCCACCGAAGTAATAATTATATACTGGTGATTCAGTTGCATCTGCTTGATCGTTGACTGATCCACTTAGATTTGTTGTAAGAGTTTGCGTAAATGAACCTAGTTCCGTTGCGTCCATATGCCCGCTTTGTACCTCAGAAGCTACCGTTGAGAATGAATTATAAGTCTCTATAGCGGTTGCCGAATTTAGGGCGTACGATCCATAGGTTACTAGTGGGCCTATTTCTGAGCTTATTGCAATTACTCCAGCAATAGCAGATATCCACCCAACAACAGGTACAGCTTTTTCGCTGAAATCTCCAGCTAAAGCGGCCGTGGTATCACCACCGAACTTTCCAGCAATCTTTTCTGCTAAAGAACGAGTTATCATTTTAGTGAATCCCTTTTCTGATACTATGGTGGCGTTCTTAACTAACTTATCGAGTGAATCCTTGCCAAACTCAGCGCTATATTTGTTTAACTCTGTTCTTAGATTTCTATCAAAGCTTGATAGTTTCTCGTCATCACCCGGACTAGCTGATAGGTTCTTGGGATCACAATTACTTACGTCGCCAATTACGCATTGTAATATAAGTCCGTATTTCTGTGGTACCAGCCTCTGTACCAAATAAGCTTTAGCGGCCAACTTTTTATCAGCAATCTTATCAGTAAATTTATCTTTAGCATTACAGGCAATAACACAACGCTTAATCCCATACTTTCTCTCTAGAAGTTTACCGACCTTGTAGCGCGTGTATGTTTTATCCCACAGTGTCCCGTCTTTTAGTGCCTTATTAACAGTCCGTCGAACGTCATTACGGTTCGTTGGACCTCCTACATCAAAAATGCTCTGGCCACCATTAAAGTCAAAGTTCTTGCCATTTACAGTCATGTAATACTTATTACTACTAGTGCCTTTTGCGCCGATTACAATACCATATTTTGTAGCCATTTTATGTTCGAGCTTCGCATCTTTCCAGCCATTAAAGAGTCGACTGAAGGGTGAATTTGAACCTGACTTTAGGGCAATACAGCCAGCATCGATTGTGGTGTGGCAGTTATGGGCGTGTAGTACTGGCAGTACATTCTTTGTAATATAGGAGCTATAAAGATTATCGACTTCTTTACTGAGCGCCTCCTGTGATGTGGCCATAAACTTACTCTCTAAGTTGTCTACGATGTGTATAATTTTAAGTGGCAACATAGCCAAAAATATGATTATACCAAGTAAGACACTAGCGCCCGCAGCGGCACCAGCAATAGCAATCTTTTTTTTAAAAGCAGATTTACTATTGTAAAGCTTGGATAGTTTCTTAGATTTAGTAGAGCCTTCGCCCGTGTATCCCATTCCCAACCTCTCACGCATATCGTCGGCAGCACTGAAATCGGAGCGATCCGGTGGAGACTCTTCTTTGTTCTTTAATTCATTTGAGTCAGCCGGATTACTTGCTGATTGGTTGTTGTCTTTTGGCTTATTCTTGCCGTTCCTATTTTGACTTCCATGACTATTGTCTACGTTGTTAGATTGTGGTGGATTTGATTCACCTTCAAATTCAGACTTATCGTGTGTGCCCGGATGAGGTGCGTATCTTTCATTAGCGTCAGGGTCAGTTATAGTTGGCATGTTGTTTATGAAAGATTATTAGTGCTACCAGGGTAAAGCTGATTTTGGAGGTCGATAGTACCCTGTGGTTTGTTTAAATCACCTTGCTGCATAGCCTGAACTTGGGCTGGATTAGTAGTGATTAGTCCTTGTTCGGTCGGACTAGCGACAACCTGAATATGGACATGGTTTTGACCGGCAAAGAACAGCCCTTGGCCAACTGGGAACTGGGCTAGTCGCTTCTTCTCCTCATCAGTAAGTTTAAATACATCACTTAGTACATCAACGGCCGAGGTTGATTGCTTAAGCAAAAACTGCATCGAGGCGTTAGCTACAATCGCCCGGCCCATCCGTGAACCCATAAAATCTTCAACATCCTGAGTGATTGTAGTAATGCCAAGATTATATTTACGGGCTCGCTTAGCCAGTGAGAACAAGAAGTTAGCGCTATCTTCGTATTTCATAAGCTGCCAGGCTTCGTCGACAATTAGGATACGTTTTTTTTGATCACTTTTAGTCTTATTCCAGATATAATTTAGAACAATATACATAGCTACTGGACGGAGTTCGTCTTCTAGGTCACGGATATTAAAGACAACCAAAGGGTTATTGATGTCAGTATTACTTTGTTGACTAAAGATACCAGCAAATGTGCCGCTAGTATACTTGCGTAGTCGTTGGGCCAGTTGTGGTCCGGTTCCGCCCATATGTAGTAATGTGTCGTACAGATCAGCAATAGTCGGCGGTGTGCCGGTGTGGGTTAGTGGATCGTTAGTTATGCCGACTTTAGCGTAGGTTTCAATCAGAGCGGCATCTAGATCAGCTTCTTCGCTAGGATCCAGTGCTGGTGAGAGCATACTATTACCACCGAGCATTTGGGCCTGAGCCCCGCCCATCATAAGCCGGAGCAAACCGTGTAAAGTTATGAGATTAGACCGCAAAGCGTTATCAGCTTCTTCGGTATCAACCACTTTCGGTAGATCAAACGGGTTGATTCGAGTTGATGAGCTTAGACTTAAACGTAAGTAGGCACCAGCTACGGCGTCGCACATCCGCTCATATTCATTTTCGGGGTCGATTATGAATATCTCTGTGCCAAACATCAGGCTGCGCAAGGCTTCTAGCTTGACGGTAAATGATTTGCCGGCACCAGATTTAGCAAATACTACCGAGTTGCCGTTTTCTAACGAGAAGCGGTCAAAAATAACTAGCCCTGAGTTGTGCATGTTAATACCATACAAAATACCGTTATCTTGAGACAGATCGGCGCTTGTAAACGGAAAACTAGTCGAAATTGCACCAGTACTCATATTGCGGCGAATCTGGAGCTGATCAGTCATTTGTGGCACCACGCTGTTAAGTCCCTGTTCTTGCTGAGAAGTGGCTGGTTTACTGTAGACTAGCTGTTGTCCAAGCATTGACTCCACCTTGTGGCTGACAAATTCTAGTTCGTCTAGGCTGTTGCCGTAAATTGTAAAGTATAAGCCAAAGCGGAAAAATCTTTCCTCCCCCACCTGTAAGCGGTCGCGCATTTCTTCGGCATCTTGAATAGCGGCCTGCTTGCCCGGATCGCGGACTCTACCCTTCTCGGAATCGATCTGTAAGCCAGCCTCTAGTTGAGTGACTTTTTTGCGTAAGTTTTCTAGCACAACCTGGCTTTCGACTGGGTAAATATACATAGAAATATCGATTACCTCATCGAGGTTGACTAGACCACTGAGCCAGCCGGTGTAGAGCTGTCTTGGGTAGCCATAGACATAGTAGGTTCGAGCGTAACGAGTACCGATTTGAAAGTGAGTTGGCTTAAGCTCGATAGAGCTAGGGGCGATAAAGTCTCGTAGGGCTGTAACACCTTTTTGAAAGGCGGCCGCGACTTCGGCTTGTTCACGGGCCTGCTGGGCCTGAGCGATGGCTACCGGGTCTAGTTGTCTTTTTTTGGCCATTAAATGTTAACTCCAGCAATATAATTTTCCATTTTCCATTTTCCATTTTCCAAATTATTTACTAATTCATCATTTAAACATTTACTCAAATGATAAATAGCAAATAATAAATAATTGATAAATGGTAACTGATAAATGGTAAATAGTTTTGTGTCTTTAATCATTGTAGTTCCCTCTGCAAGTGAGCTTGCTGAGCAGATCCCTCACCCTTGGTTACGATGTCGGCTGTCAGATCACCAAAGTTTTTTAGCTGTTGACGAGTGGCCGTATCAGGGTTATAGGTATCGTAATATAGTTCGATAAGTTCCTGGGTGTCCAGCGGTAACCCCTGAATACTAGACTGTTGTAGACCGGCCAAGGTAGCTTGCACGCGGTTACGTAGCTCAGTTTTAGCTTTTTCTAAATCAGCCTCGTTTACGGTTATACGCTGCTCTTTTTTGCTAAATATTTGAGCTACACCACTAAAGAAGTTCATACTTTGGGTTAAAGCCTTTTGGACGTCGGCTACTGGGAAGAATGGTATAACGACGTAGAATTTCTTATCCATTATGTTAGTTTGCTGGGCCAGCTGATCAATATAGCCAATGTAATCGTCCATCAGGAGTGCCAGTAACATATTATCGTGTTCGGTTCGAATCTTATCGAGTTTCTCGATGTAGGGCTGCAAATCGACCTTCTGAGAGCGAATAAATATTTGGATCGGAAAGTACAGCGAGTTTAAAAACCCCTGGTAGCTGTATTCGACGGCTTCTTGCTCCTGCTGGCTCATTAGGTCAAAGTTGATACTCTTAACCATAACAACCGCCCGGAAAGAGCCATCATTCATAATGACAATACCATCTCGTATCTCGGCAATTTGTAATAAGTTTTGAGTACTATTAGGGTTAGACTTCGGAGCCAGTGGCGGAGTGGCTTTAGGGGCTGCACCAGGTATTGAAGCTTGGATAGGCGGCTGGCCCATTGATGCCATACCCGGGCCGGCACCAGATACAACTGGTTCGGGCATAGGATAAGCAGCAGGAGTGCTACCTGCGGTTGGTGTTGGTGTTGAGTTTTGCTGATTCGGATTCATTAATCTAAGCTGCCCATATCCCCTAATCGTTGACGAATACCCATAAAATACTATTAATGGAGCGATATAACTACTTCGTCGCCGTCATCACCCTGTCGGTGCTTGGCTTGACGAGCAATCGTAGCTATATCTAGGTCGTCATTGCTAGCTAGGTTCATTATAGCAGCAGTATCTTGTGCTGTCACTGGAGATGGTGTTCGGATGACTGGTTCGGTTGTGGCTGGCACGGGGCCGGGCTGAGTCGGAGTAGGCGTAGTCGCAGCTTGGGCTGAAAGCGGCATAACAACCTTGGTATTGCCATATATGATTTCATGAGACTCACGGTTTGCTTCTTTCAACTTATCTACCAGAGCAGTTTCTTCATCGGTAGGAGTAGCTGCCTGCGGGACTCCGGCTGGTTCGTTGACTGTGCCGGGGGACACTATTGGACCGGCCGAGAAAGTGGATGTGCCGGCTGGTGCCGGCGCCGGCTGGTTTAAGAACCAATAGTCGTTTGGCTGGCTAGCTTGGGCCGAGTTTGGCTGAGTAGTGTCTTGGGTTTGATTGGTGGCCGGCTGCTGTAATTGATTTATGATTTGCTGCCGATGGGCCTGATAAGAGCTGTTTATCATATTATCGAATTGGTGAGCTAATGGGTTAGCATTAGCGTCTAATATGTCGTCTGCAGCATTGACGTCGACTCCCGAGACTTCTTGGGGCAAGCTACTAGCCTCAACTAGTCGGTCAGAAGCTAGCTGCGGTAACTGCACGCCTGATGAGTTTAAATTGATGTTCATGTTCTTGATTACCCAACCACGACTATCGATAGTGCTAGCCAGCGCTTGCAGGCGGCTACGGACTTCAGTCTGCGATAGTCCATCGGTGTAAACTCGTTGAATTCTTTTTGGGGCAGTTATTGTTACTAACTCTTTTATGCCGCTTTGATCCCATATTCGTTTGCGCGGCTTAATCATAAAACGAACCTTAGCTAGAGCCCACAACTCAGTTGGTTGGTCTTTCCCCCAAGGGAAAGCAAAAAAGCCGGTAAATCCGGCAATTGGTAAAAATATAATCAACATAACTGAGACGTGCTTGGTATAAGATAGATAGGATAAATACAGACAAAAGGCTGAGATACAGCCGTAGATAAACTGCCTGAGCGTCAGTGGTCCGACCAGCTTGTCTTCGGCCTCAATATCTTGAATTACTTTATAAGTAGACATATCTACCTTTAAGTATAACCGAAAAGAGTCCTAAAGCTTAAGTCTGGAAATACGGGGCGCTGGATTACTAATATAAGCTACTTATCAGAACACCCCAACTAGAGTGGAAGTAAGTAGTCTAGCGACACACTTTATATGTGTTGGTGTTAGTAACTTAAAGGATTTAATTACCTATCAGTCTATGGTTATTAACGGGGGCGTCGAGGTCTAGGCGTCAATTGTTGTTTTGCGCCGAGAGATGCTAGCTTTATAGCTTCTTTAACATCATTAGGTATAGTATCAGCCTCATAACCGTGCTTCTCGAGATACTCTTGTATGTGATGCACACTTATTGGGGTAATAAGTGTTTTGTAGTCATCGGCCGGCAGCCTTTCAGTTCTAGCTAAATTTAGTTCATCTAAACGGGCATTCTTAATTGGGCGAGTTTCATCATTGATGTCCTCGTATAGGTCTGATAATTGTTGAAGGTCGAATAAATCATGGTACTGGGGGTCTTGTGCGATTTCTTGCCACCATTCAATAGCGTCGGTTTCTGTGTCACTGCGATGATCTGACCGCCTACCGTCACGTCGGCCTCGTTCTGGGGGTAAGACTACCTCGTTGGGGTTGTAGTCCACGGGGAATCTCTCATAGACAGCGTCAATTGACCGTTGTTGATCATTCGGATTCGACACTAAGTATACTCGGGAGCCGGAGCGCTCATAGCGCGGGTGGAACTGAGCCCATGATTTGTTTTGTTCGAACCATGGGGTCCTGGTGGTCAGACCATCGTCGAAGTCTGTCCCGCGATCTGTAACTGGTACTCGTAAGAATCCGACATGCTCTAGCTTGTTAACTATTCTATGTATTTCTGCGTACGGAATATTTAAAGAGTCGACGGCAGTTGTTAAATCACTTGCATAGTTGTGTATCTCGTCTAATACCCGGTGCGAACCTTGATTGTAGTTTAATCTTGCTTGAGTGTGGCTTAAGCCCTGATTTAGCTGAATTCTATAAGTGTTGGTTAAACCATCAATCGCATTTCTAGCCTGTCTTGCCCTAACTTGAGTCAGGTGTAGGGCCACAGTATAGATTGCTTCTGGTGAGTCGCCGTACTTTTGTAAAACCTGATAACCCATTCGACTTGGGCCGCCAATTATACCTCGATTATGCATTTCAACTATAAGCTTTGATATATCAGTATCGGACTTACCTGGTAAACGGTTTTTTAGGGATTCAGAATCTAGGTACTTCATCCCTAGTGTATGCATAACAGCTGTTCGCCAGGTTTTTTGATTGGCAGTGCTAGGGTCGTTGACCTCATGTATAACTGGTAGATTGATTGGGGTATCGGGGTATTCTGGACTTGTGGCGCTCGGTGATGGCTCAGTTGGCATTCCTCTACCACCACGGTGTGTGAGGGCCCAGTGGGCTAACCCAAATATAGATAGCCCCGCAGGCTTAATTTCGTAGAATGTACCTCCGCTCTGGTGTTCTGGTATTGTGCCATCTACTATCAGCGGCGGGAAGGCTGGTTGGCTTGGTGGTAGATCTTGTCGGTTATATTGGTTTTCGGATGCCATAATGATTGTAGCCTAACATAACTATTGGATATAGTCAATAGTTATGGACTAATAGTTATCGTCTTCTGGGTTGTGTGCTGGTGGTTGCGGTTGATCTTGCCGAGCTCCGAGTGGTACCTCCTCACCGAATATACGAGCACCTCTAGTAAGATCTGCGACGTCCATTCCTGCTGTCGTAGCGAGCTGCGAAGCAACGGTGCCGTTCTTACCATCGTAACTGACCCCGGCTTGGGCGATGCCTCGGTTAATAATTATTTGGTTAGCTCGTGGGGCGTTAGGTAGGCTATTCTGGAGCTCTAGCAAGGTTGTCGCGGCTAACTGTTTGGCTCCAGCGTCGCCGTGCTGCAACATGTGTAATGATGTATCGACTGCTTGTTGTACGCCAGCGGTATGACCTCCAATGATATCTTGGACCTTAGTGCGGCTTATACCATCCTGAGTAGCAAGATCGCTCATAGCGTTTCGGCGGTGTTCAGCTGTAATAGGTCCACCACCAGCGTACTGGTGCGCGAGTGCTGCGACTCTACCGTCGAAGCTTGCCCTTTCTACTGCACCGTTTCCGCCCCAGTCCATACCGCCCAAATCGGCTCGCCCACCTTGTCTAGAGTTGAATGCGAAGGTGCCAGCTTGAGCTTTTGCCATTTCGGCATTGCCGTTTGATAGTCGGTCAATTCCATTACGGATAATGTCTGCTCGTCCGGCTCCTACAGCACGGCTCTTATTCTGGCTCAATGTCATTAGGGCAGCGCTAGCCTTCTGTTGGTCAAAGCCGATTGAGGCAGCGTCCTTATAGGCTGTCTTGGCTCTTTCTGCGTCAAAGTTGCCCTGATCGTCGGTAAACAAATCTCTGGCTGCATCTTTAGCTCCTTCCTTGGTACCTCCAGAAAGAGCTAGCACGGCATTACCGTCATCATTTTGCATAGCAAAGGTCATTAATTTTGGGTTATTCTTTAGAGCCGCACCGGCCTGAACGGCTTGGTCAGTGGCCAGTGCAGTCCGGCCTCTTTGGCCGACACCAAAGTGACCGCGGAAGCCGGCATTAAATCTCCTGCCAGCCGCGTTAAGACCAATTTTGTTTCCACCCTGTAAACTGCCGGCCCGCCATTCCTGGTTTCGTCTAGCCATAGCGTTGCCTCGAGTTTTCTTGAGGCGGTCGAACATGCCGCGGTTGCGGTCGTTGACGAAGCCAGCCAGACCACCTATAGCGCCCGTGGCTAACCTGAAGGTTAGTGGTAGCAAGAAATACGGGATAAAGTAAGCTACCAATCCTACGACCTGAGCGATAGTACTGGCGCCAGTTGCCCCAGTCGCTACACCTTGCAGTGATACGACCGCAAAGACGTGACCAGCAGCAATGAAGGCCGAGATGATTGGGAACATCACTAGTAGACCCAAGAAATTGTCTTTCCACATTTTCCAGATCTTTTGGGTACCTGGCAGAATATAGCAAGCGATAGCAATTGGTGCCAATATTATTATTACTATCAGAGCGAGTTGCCTGATTACCAAGATAATAAATCCTACAAATAACGCCATTGCAGCCGTTAGGATTAATGTTAGCGAGGCGAGGCCCATAGCGAAAACTGTGGCTGCTCCAGCAAATATTCCGACTATACCTGTGCTGAATGAAATCGAGCCATGCATATGGCTAAATGGTGAATATATGAGGCTACGGATATCGAAGCCAACTGTATCAAAGAAGCCTACAATAAACCTCATGAGTGGCCAAGACAGGTTAATGCCGATTACTGCGACTAATAGTCTAGGTAAGACTTTACGAATAGTGTAGGCATCTAATATTTCGAAACCTAGAGCCTGCGAAGCAACCATAATTAAGCCACCAATTATCAGGATGGCTGTCGCCAGAACCCGGAAAGAGTTCCAGGCCGTATAGTAGCCGTTTTGGGCTGAACCTGCTACGCCCGTACCATCAAAGATACTACCTAGATCTACGTCCAAAGAGTCAGTTATAAAGCCGTCGACACTTTCGGCCGCTTTTTGGGCTCCTAGTATAACTGGGCAGAGAATCCAGTTTAGAGCATTGCCACCACAATCAAAGACTGCATCATCACAGTTCTTGGCAATCCCGTTAGTGTCAGTCCCGCAAGCGGCTGCTTCTGAGGCCGTTGAGGTGTCGGCGCCACCAGCTTTGAGGCTTACGTTTGCTACTGTACCATCTACTTTATTGATATCTTGACATACAGTCGAACCCTGTAAACAGACTTTGTACTTTCCTGCTACTACATTATCAAAACTTTGGTCGAACGACTCTGTATAAACACCACCACTCCCTGTACCAATTATTTTTTTAGTGTCTGTTGCAATTGTCTTTATGTGACCATTACCATCGTCTAGAGTGATGTTGAAAGGACCAACCGACACGGTGTCAGTGCCGTTAACTTGTGGGTTAACCTCAAGTGAGACGTTAATCTTTTGACCATCTGCCGTTGACCCATAACTCAGTGAAAGTGGTTGAAACTTTATCTTAGTGAACCCTTGACACGTTTTAATGATTGCGCTGAAACAGACCGTATACTTACCTGGATTCAACGAAGCGCCTGTAATGTATTGGATATCACTTGGATTACTAGCGTCTTTAGCGGCTGTTGTTGGGAGAGCAGCAAACGACCCATCGGTGTTTTTAAGTTCAACATTTATGTTCGCTGGAGGGTTCTGTCCGCTATATGAGTGCAGAGTAATATTAATAGCCTTTTGGGCAGCAGTCTCTTGTGTTGCGCTTTGCGATGGTCGAGTTCCCCCTATAGATATTAGGGTGTTGGCATAAGAGCTTAAAACCCCAGGGAACTGCGGCTTACCATTCTTAGTATTTGCACCGCAACTCGGAAGTCCACCCGATCCGATAGAATCACCGTTTGATATTGATGTTGCATTATTGCCGTTCGAGCTCAAGTTCAAGATTAAAGTGAATTGGCATTTTTTCTGATAGGTTACTCTGCCAGAAAAGTTAATGCCATTGTTACTACCTAGTGAGCCACTGCCCAAGTCACCGCCGGAGTACTGTACAGTGTTGTAGTTTTTCCAGCTAAAATTGTTACCTTGGGCAGACGCACTGTGGATTGTAAGTAGCGAAAGGAATACCCCCGCCAGTAATAAGGTAATGACGGTAACAATTCTTGGGAGTCTTTTTATTGGATAGGTCGCGTCCATGTGTCTGTGTTAATACTATAACCATTTTAGTATATCAGGAACGCCATGGATTACTACATATGAGTGAGAATATGTAGTCTTTGTCTGTCTGAGTCTATTCTACGAAGTAGCTTCTGGTGGTCCGTTGAGTATTTCTGTTGTAGAGGGGTAAATTTGTTTGATTACAATAACATCTCTACTTACACCGTCTTTAAAGTTGGTAACAGTAGACATCCCTACGACATAAGCGGCCTTAGATTTCTCGTACTGGATAGTTGGCTGCGTAGTCCCCTCTGAATTCTGTGGAATCACTCGTGCGACATTTGTTGTAGCACCTATTGTTACGTCTCCAGTAGTTGAGTCAGGGGCACTTACGGACTGGATACTGTCTACTTTAACCGTTGAAACGGGGTAGCTGGAGTCTAGTGCTAGCCCTGCTATGAACGCTGGAGTGTATGTCATATCATTTTCGACCATGTTTTGCATCGGGCCATAAGAATCTGGCGAAACTTGTACATAGGCAGCTTTATAACCGTCCGTATTACCGGTTTCTTCAGCAATAAATACGTTTCCTAACAGTGTTTCTAATACTACAGATGCATTAGTGTTATCGACAGATGCTACTTCAACGAATGTGGGTTGTAATTTAGAAGTAGACTCCTGAGCGGCGGGACTTGTTTCGTCGGGAGCCTCTGGCGTAATACTAGTAGTAGCGGCTGCATGGCTGCCGTCAAATAAATCGAAATGGGACACCAACCAGCTTGCGCCGATAGCCCCCACAATTACCGCGCCTGCTAGTATAGGCTTTCCTATCTTGTGCCAGCGGCTTGAATCCTCAGTTGTCTCTGGTACTTCAATTGAATCATCTGATGGAGTGATGGTAGGTAGTAATAGTTCATTATCTGTTGTAGAGAATGATGAGTCATCACTTGTATGGCTATCCGTTGTGTTTGCTGCACTAATGTTTAGATCCGGACCGTTTGGGTGTGAATTGTGGGTTTTTAAATTCGTGTCTATAGGGTGGTGAATAATTGGCATAGTCTTAAAGCCTTTATTTAGATTATTACGCCATTATACTACCATGAAAGTTTAATATTAGCAATAGCTATTTTCGTTACTATATTGTATAAACTATAGCGAGCTGTCTGAGAAAAAAATGCAGGATGTATGATCGAATCTTGATTATTTGCTCACCTGACTATATAGTTATAAAAAATGTATTACATCAAACATAAAAATCTAATGACAGTATTTGTAGCTTTAGCCATGTTAGTGTCTGTTTTTCTGATGTCATTACCTTCAACAAGCGTTAGTGCTGCCCCAGTTTGTAGTCCCAGTGATCAAACGGGATGTACGCCTGGGCTTTGTTCGAGTTCACCTGGTGGTAATTGGGTAGAAGCTTTTGGAGGGCATCCAGCGTACTGCGCTTTTGACACTAATCCAGGTATCACACCGGGATCGCCTGAGCCTGTGGCTGATTCGGCTGCTACGAGTGGCAACTGTACTAACCTTGGCCATTGTGACCTTATCGACAAGTATATTAATCCGCTGATAAACTTTCTAGCAGCTTTAGTGGGGGTAATAGTTGTGGTATCTATAATAATCGGTGGGATTCAGTACAGTAGCTCGGCTGGTGACCCGCAGGCGACCTCGGCAGCTAAGAAACGTATAGTTAACGCTATAATCGCCCTAGTTACCTTCATATTCTTATACGCTATACTAAACTTTATAGTCCCTGGTGGTCTATTTAATAAATAAGTGCATGACATATACTACACTGAACCACATGAGCTTACCGAGGCAGATAAAACTTTCTTTCATCGGGTTAATTATGTTGACAGTCTTGTTAATAGTGACGGTACTTTTACCGAATAACGTATCGGCCGCTGATAATACTAGTAACTTTACCGCACCGAGTACTCAGGAACAGTGCAACGAAAGGCCAAAATTCTTAGGTCTAGTCCCATGGTATCAGTATCTTAAAATGGCCCCAGATGCAGCTGGCGGTTGTAAGATTACTAGTTTTGATACCACTAAGAATGACCCCACGTGTGTCGATACTAACTCTATCTCCTGTGCCACAACGGACAATGTGCTTGGTAAGACTAGCCCATTCTTATTGATAGGCTTAGCCATACTAGATGACCTAGTGCGGGTTGCTGCCCTGATAGCTGTTGGTTTTGTGATATTTGGTGGTTTTAAATATATGACCAGTCAAGGATCACCAGAAGATACTAAGAGTGCCCAGCAGACTATTATTAATGCCTTAGTTGGCGTAGTTATTGCCATTATAGCAGCCGGACTGGTAGGCTATATAGGCACTAAGTTGGGGGCTTAACTGAATGTTTATAAATAAATTTATTGCCCAACTCGATACTGGCGGTCTTCCCCATCATGGTTTAGTTGGTGATGGTGATTTGCATAATATTTTGGGTATTGTTTTTGCTCTAGCAGCTTCGGTTTCTTTTCTGGTCATAGTTATAGGTGGCTTTCGCTATATTGTGGCTCATGGTGATCCAAACAATGTAGCGCGGGCCAAAATGGCTATCCTATACGCCGTAATTGGCCTCTTAGTGTCGTTAGCGGCCTTCTCGATTGTTACGTTTGTCCTTAAGGGTGTTAGTTAAAATGAAGCGAATACTTATGGTCTTGGCTCTAGCCCTAACGTTGATGATGCCAGCTGCGTCGGTGCTGGCCTATGATCCGATTGAGGGCCCCTGTAGTGCCAGCTCGGATGCATCCAGTGTATGTCACGAAAAGTCAGTTGATCCGAACGAGACTTTGCGCAAAGTCTCGTCTCTAATTGCCTGGATAGCCGGTGTAGCCGCAGTAATTATTATAATAATTAGTGGCTTTATGTATGTAACGTCTGGTGGTGACCCCCAAAAGACTGCTTCGGCTCGGAGTGCTTTAATTGGTGCAATTGTCGGGCTAGTTGTAATAGTTGCGGCGGAATCAATATTATTATTTGTACTAGGAAAGGTAGGATAAGATCGTGACGCTAACGCGACGAATTAGATATTTATTACTAGGGGTAGTTATACTCCTGAGCTTTGGTGGTGTGGCGGCTACTTCGCTAGTTAGCGCTGCCCCTTTGAGTGTAGACGGTACTGCCGAAACAGCCGATCCTTCTGGCTCCTCTAATTCTGCTAATAATGACGGCAGCTCAAGTTCTTCGGGTGCTACCGATATCGCCTGTCAGGCTATCTCTGGCCAATCTAACTGTGATGGTAATAGTAGCGGCAGTCTGAGCATTAATAAAATAGTTTCCATGGTAGTTAATGTTCTTACCTACGTGGTAGGTGCGGTATCTATTGTCATGATAATTATCGGTGGATTTAAGTTTATGACATCAGCTGGTGATGCCCAGAAGGTAGCTAGTGCCAGAAACTCTATTATATATGCCTTAATTGGCCTGGTTATAGTAGTTTTAGCTCAGTTGATTGTTCACTTTACGATTAATACTGCGGTAGACTCGACATCTTCTAGTAGCTCGACAACAACTGGTCAATCAGATAGCTCGTCGACTTCGAAAAAGCCGTCGGCAAAGAGTAAGTTAAACGGTAAGGCGCCAGTTAAAAAACCACCGACAACGAAACCTTGATAGGGGGTGTCTTTTCTGATTATTTCAGATAAGAGTAGCCCATAAACTAACAAACTTGATTGTAACTAGATGCGCATTAATGGTATAAACATAAGAAGCGGAATACTTAAGAAAGGAAAATCAAAGACATGTTCAAAAATCTAAAATATAAAATAGCCTCGCTACTAACCATAGCCAGCTTTATAGCTGTACCTCTGGCCATACCAGCTATGGCTTCAGCAGACATTCAGAGTAACTTATGTCAAGGTACAAATGTAGCATCAGACACCACTAGTACCGATTGTGGTACGAGTGGCCAAGGTAATGACAACTCGCTAA
>JBDTES010000003.1:0-9539 GCA_039922435.1 Saccharimonadales bacterium (SeqCode) | reverse complement strand
TAGTCTGTTGTATTTCTCAGGCTAGACTGCCCTGGTAACAGGGAGGAAGGAGGGGATGATGTCAGGTCAGTATTACCCTTACATCTGGGGCTACAAACACGCTACAATGGCCGGTACAAAGGGCTGCCAAGTCGCGAGACGGAGCAAATCCCATCAAAGCCGGTCTCAGTTCGGATAAGAGGCTGAAACTCGCCTCTTTGAAGTCGGAATCGCTAGTAACGGTAGGTCAGCTATACTACCGTGAATACGTTCCCGGGTCTTGTACACACCGCCCGTCAAACCATGAAAGTCACCAATACCTGACGTGTTGCCTTCGCGCAGCCCTAAGGTAGGGGAGATGATTGGGGTTAAGTCGTAACAAGGTATCCGTACGGGAACGTGCGGATGGATTACCTCCTTTCTAGGGAGAAACTAAGCTTGCAGCTGAGCAATCATTGCAAGACTTAGGTCGATCTTGGTAAATCGTAAATCAGTACTGACGATTTACATCTCCATGACCATTACTATACTTTGTATAGTAATGAGGATTGGACAAGATATCAGTTTCTGTAAACCTTGAATCTGACGTTGAGATGCACTATTCAGTTTTTAATAATAAAGGGCCCTCTTTGCGAGCAGGGCTCTTTTTGATATTAATTACTTATATACTTTTGCCGTCTTTGCTGATTCCCAGAGCTTATCTAGTTTAGTTGGTATTTTGAACACCCTACCGAAATCGTCCAATAAACCCATGAAAGTTAATAGACATTCTGATGCTGCTCTGTCTAACTCTTCGTTGCTTCCTAGTATATCAATGGTTTTATCGTCGTTGGACCCAAGTCGGTTTAGCTGGGAATTTGATGAGTGTATTACACGATGAGCAAAAGAGAAGGGATATAGAATCATCCACTCCATGCTGCCGTCTAAACTAGGATATGCGACGTCAATTTCCCTGGCTCTTTCAGCTATACTTGGGAGCTTCAGGGTTTGGAATTTGAACTTAGTTGATTTCTTAGCATCTTCTGCCTGTTCTAGGTTTAATTTCTTAATATCCAGCCAATCATCTATTTCTTTCTGATTGGTATTAGTTTTTCTTAGGTATTTGATAATATAATCCACATGCTTAGCCATACGTAGATTGTCGTCTATTACATAGAGTACATAGTTCTTATTGTTGTTGCCTAGACCAATCCATAGAAAATTGACCCATATTTCGATAAGCGGACGGTGTAGTAATTCTAGAGATCTGGCGGATTTATTGGTGTTGCATACAATAATCATATCTCTGAACATTGCATGCGCTATACCCATTAGCCTAAGTTGAGAATATTTTCTACTACCGTAGTTGAGGCTCTTCGTATGTCGTTTGGTAACTGATTTATATGAAATGTCCAAAACACTCTTCATTAAAGTTACTAGGTTTGGCTCAGTAGCTGGCATTAGCCTATAGTATTCCTTTATGAACAGAAAAGCACCGTGGTGGTAGTATTTTAAACCAGCATTCTATGGAGTGTAATTGGTTCTGGACAGTTAAGGATAATTTTTTAAGGTTACAGGGTTAGGACGTTAAATGCTATGACGAATTCTAGAATATATGTTAAATGTGCCCTTTTGACCGAAAGCTTAATTAAATATATAAATTACGACTATACCGGCTAGGGCTACTAGAGCTCCAGAAAAGCGTTTTAGAATGTGTTTTTCATGTAGGAAGAGACCGCAGAAGAGGATCACTATCAGTACGTCTAGGCGCTTAACGGCCAAGACGTAGCTAGTGTTATCGAGCAAAACCATAGCTTGGTTCTGGAAATAGACTGCCAGAGTCGAACCGATGGCCATTATAACGATATGTTTCCACCAGCGCTCCCAGACCCTAGTTCTGGTTTTGGCCCGAGTTTCTTGAACGGTCATGTACATGGTTAGTAGTATGAAGCTGATGAGTTGTACCCAAAGGACTAGAAAGGCTGGCGAAGCCGAATGGAGGGCCATTAGCTGGAAGTTAGTGCTGATTGACCATAGTATAACGACCCATAACATAGCTCTGGAGCCACGCTGGTGCCAGAGCGACCGGAAAGGGTGCCACAGACTGTGTTTGCCATCAACACTCGAATAATATACGCCGCAAACCACTAATATTATCCCCAGTAGTCCACCAATGGTTGGTATAGTATCGAAGAATATAAAAGAAGAGATTACTAAGCCAATCGGTAATAGGTTACTAATAGGAGTTATGGCTGACGTTTCGCCGTACTTGTAGGCGGTCAAAAGTAGTACTACAGCAAAAGCCGAAATGGTGCCGGCAGCAATAGACGGAAGTAGGAAGTCATAATTTACCCAAGGTGTAGAATGGTCGATGACTAGAAGCGCAATACTACATGGTAGCGAAATAAGTAATGTCCACCAAGCCAGTTCAACAGGCTTAGCGGTGGATCCATGGGTGCGCCGAGCGATTGTACTAACGGCGTTGACGGCGGCCGACATGATGGCAAAATAAAACCACATTGTGCTTATGGTAGCAGAATTTATCTGGTTATTACTTACATTTACCTATAAAAGTAATTGAGTTTTAGGGCATAGCCAGTAGTGTTAATTAGTGAGGTGATTGATTTATAGTCGTATTTTCGGTAAAATACATCGGTGAATTGGTAGGGGCGATTAGCTCAGCTGGTTAGAGCGCGTCACTGATAATGACGAGGTCGGAGGTTCGAGTCCCTCATCGCCCACCAAACACATGAGACAAACCGGTACGGTTTTTCTCATCGCGCCGAGAAGCGAAATAAATTCGTCTCGCGGGCTGCTCTTTTCTGAGCAGTAATACAACTTTATGGGGGTGCTGCGCTTTACGGCACAGCATCTCCACCAAGTTACATGCTCTGCGCAGTATTTAACATTTTCCATTTATCAATTAATTTACAATGTCTGACAAAAACCTATGGTTTTTGAGATATTTCAGCGAAGCTGGTAGGCAATAGTAAATAGGTAAATGGTAATTGAGAAATGCTTCTAAGGAAGTAGCATTTGGGGACATAGCTCAGTTGGCTAGAGCACCTGCTTTGCAAGCAGGGGGTCCAGGGTTCGAGTCCCTGTGTCTCCACCATTTTTGAAATTTTTTGATAGATCTTTGAACCTAGAATTGAATACTATATCTTGTTAGCTCGACGGATAGCGATTAGGCGTTCGCCAGCTATCATAATCAAGAAGATACTTACGCCTATGGCTGGAATCCAGTAATTGGTCTTAACTGGTGGGTCAGATGGCAGGACTTCAATAGCGGCAAGTGGTAAGCTCGAAGTGCTGAAGCCTAAGACAGTGGCTACATTAGATAGTGGCAAATTATTAACTACCTTTTGGCTATTGGATTTAATACCTGCTGGTATGAAGCTAATCAATTTTGGAGCCTTAGGGGCGGGGCTGGGGTTGATTAGAGTTTTTGCCTCGCTTGAACTGGCTGGCGCAACTGCCGGCTGGTCACCAGCGCTTGTGTCGATTCCAAAACTACCATTCCAGTTACCGAAGACGTTAATAAACAGTACTCCGAACCAATTACTTAGGCTTAAGTTGCTGCCAGTCATATTTAATATATTGACGGCAGTATTAGCATTACCAGATAAGGCATCTCCGGCTGCAGTGTTGCCTGTCACGGTAGCGTCACCGCTCTTTGCATTAACGTTAACGTTGTTGTTTATACCGAAATTACTATTGTTAGTAGAGGTAGTGGTTTCATCGAGGTGATTACTTGTAGTGTTATTAGAATTTGGCCCAGTACCAGTTATGCTGCCACCTAAACTGGCCGCCGTAGTACCGGCTGGAGCGTTGACTATCATACCGACCCAGTGGCCGAGCACGTTTACGAAGACGAGTAGGTTATTGCCACCGATAACGGTACTACCAGTCAAATTAAAGATGGTTACGTTAGTGCCGGCCGAACCACTCTCTGCTGTACTGGCGTTAGTGTTACCGGCTACTTTGGCATCACCGCTCTGGGCGGTAGAGTTGATGTTGTTTTTAATATCCGACACCAAGTTGTTGGTGACTACGTTATTGGTATTAAGGGTAGAAGTAGCAGAGTTGTTCGATCCGGGCCCCGTGCTAGCTAGTAGTTGATCGATGAAGTTTTGAGGGAGTAGGATATCTCCATTTAGGCTACCGTTGATGTTCACTGTCCCGACAAAAGATTGCCCAGAAGATATGACCGAATTAATTATGTTCATTAGGTTAACGATTGCTGTCGCATTGCCCGAAGTTGCGCCTCCAGCAGTGGTGTTGTTGGCTACCTCGGCGTTTCCGCTAGTAGCGTTGACATCTATGTTGTTATTTATCTGAGCACTTGTATTGTTAGCTTCGCTTTGGTTTATCGTAACACCGTTTGAAGAATTGTTACTAGAGGTTGGGCCGGTATTACTAATTAGAGCCGAAGGGTCGAACATGAAGTCGCCATTAACGTCGCCATTAATGTCGGCGGTAAAGGCAATGACACCGGGACCGAAGGCATTACCGGAGGACTGAAGTAGGTTTGCGATATTTACCAAGCTTTGGGTATTGCCGCTTGTTGCGTTCCCACCGGCTGTGTTCCCAGTTACAGAAGTATTACCACTGCCAGCTAGCGACGAGGTGGAGTTATTCATGCCGAGCGTAGTAGTGTTGGTTTTATCGGCATTTACGGACACGTTACTATCGGCGGTGTTGCCAGAGCCAGGCTCAGTGTTGCTAATGCTGGTATCGTTGCCGGCTGGATTAGAATAATTGGTGACAGGTGCAACTGGGCAATTTGTGGGCAGATTGGGCGTAGACGTCGCAGCTATACGGACTTCGATAAAGATTCTGCGAGCCGGGCTGTAGCTCCAGTCTTTCATGGTCCAGGTGCTATTGTCGCAGCTGTACTGATAGTCACGATTGAATAATGGGGTTTTAACTCCACTCGTGGGATTAAATACAAAATGAGTATTAGTCCACATAAGGGCATAATCACCCTTGCACTGGTAGGTATATGTATTAGCGCTGGAACCCGTTGGGCGGTGGATACCAGGGCCGTATGTCGAATCGGCTGGAGCGACACAGGGTGTTTCTGCAATACCGTCAGCGAAGGTATTGCCGGAGGTTGTAAGGATGGGCGCTAGGGCAGTCGTGAGTAGAACGGTAATGTATAACATTGTTCGTTTGATTGTGGTTAGGGCGGTACGCATTAGCTTTCTCCTCGGTTACAGCAGTGGCTTATTGACGTCTATTAGTTAAATATATTGAGCAGTATCTATAATAATTCCTTCCTAGGAGCTCCAGGTTATTCCAAAATCGGAGCTCCTAGGTAAATGACTCACTCTAAAAGCTTTATTAGTAACTAATTTAGTTAGTTACATTGAACTTAAAGGAAGTGCTAGTGGTGTTGCTAGCGTTTCCACTAGTAGCAGAACCACCAGTAGTGTTGTGGCTAACCGTAGCGTTACCGGAGCTTGCGGACTGGCTGTTGGTGTTAGTTACGTTTAGATTATTGTTATTGGTAACCTGCAGGTTACTGGTCTGGTTAGATGTGACAGTGTTAGTTGAGTTTGGCCCAGTGGTGTCGATAGTGCCAGAGGCCGGGCTCATTGAACCACCGCTACTACCCATGACTGCGGCGCCAGAGTTATTAGCGGCTAGATCGGCCGAAACGACGTTTGCATTACTAGCTGCGCCAGACGTTGCACTGCCGGCTGTCGTGCTGTCCTTAGCTACAGCCGTACCTGTACTGGCGCTTTGACTGTTAGTGTTTAGAGCGCTAACCGCATTGTTGTTTACGGCGGCTACGTTACTAGTAGAGTTTGCCGTGACTGACTGGCTCGAATCAGGGCCAGTGTTATGGATATTGCCCGCGTCGGCTGCCACGATTCCTGTCGTAAGGCTCAAGCCCATGACAGTTGCTGCTGCTGCGCGGAAAACTGTTTTTTTAATCATACTTACCTCCTTATGGTTAGTATTATTTTCCCCGGGCTTGATTACCCGACCTCCGAAAGTGCGTTGGGCCACTTCCTGGGGTCGATCAACCAATTCGCTTATGTTCATAGACCAGTCTCTCTGTTTACGCCGTTGTCTGGGTTAGTGGCTGGACTGGTTTGACTACTCGACGATATATCGACGTTTAGGCTGCTCGACGAAGAGTTACCGGATGATTGTCCGGAACTGCTTGATGATATATCTAGAGTTGTCACGCCGTCGCTGTTTTGTATGGTTCTGTGGACTGAACCGTTCGAAGGTATATCGACTGGCTGGCCATTGACCTCTAAACTTGTCTGCACTGAATTATTGGCCCCTGGTTCGGCGGACGTTGTTAGATTCGTAGAGGTGTTAAGTTTGTTGCTATTACCACCTGAATGACTAGTCGAAGACTGACTGGCCGAAATAGTCGAGGTATTGTGATTTTGGGATTGTTTGGAGCTTTCCAGTGTTAGTGGGCTGGCTGAATTATCAGTTGCTTGAGCGGTCTGGTTGCCCGTAGTGTAAATACCTGTCGCCGTCAGAGCTCCGGCGAAGGCTAGAGCCCCAAATAGTCTGAATCCCCAACTCCTAGGTGATAATATTCGTTGAGCTCGTTCAAGGAAATGCGGGAGGATACTAGATCGGCTAGCCTGAGACAAATCTGAATTTCGGAAAATCGGCATTTGTAAACTCCTCCCTCCAGCTAGCCCTAATGGCTTGCTACAAGTGCCTATTAAAGCTTGGTTTGAACTACTTATCTATGAGAAATTTAACAAGCTTAATTAACTCCATACCCGTTTGCCTGAAGATATTATCTAGTTTGTCTGCCACAGCTTAAAACTAGAAGAGTTAATACGTAGTAAATAATGCACCACTCTTGGCTTGACCGCCTCTGTTATAACTGATATGATACCAAGGCTTGAGTTTAGGTCAGAGGCCCGTGCCTAGGATGACTGATAAGCTTCAAACGTAAACTCAAGCTGACAGATTCAATTTTAAGTGGATTTGCTGCCTGTGTTTTGCAAATTAACAACCTAGGTTAAATATTAGAGATTAAGCAAAGTATTTGTTTTTACGAACAAATACTATTTAAAGACAAACGGCTTATTGGTTATTCATTAGAATCTGGATTCATTCTAGATTTGAAGAATAATAGATACCAATAACCAGTCAATTGCACACTTGAAGCAGTAATGCTTCAAATTCGTAAAAAGTTACTAAAGCGCACACAAAGAATGCCTTGACGTAAGATACCGATGAAGGACGTAGGGAGCTGCGAAAAGCTTCGGGGAGCTGCTAACTAAGCTTTGATCCGAAGATATCCGAATGGGGAAACCCGGCTGGAGTCATATCCAGTCACTTCTATCTGAATATATAGGATAGACTGAAGGTAACCGCCTGAACTGAAACATCTTAGTAGGGCGAGGAAGAGAAAGTAAACAACGATTGCGGTAGTAGTGGCGAGCGAACCCGCAAGAGCCCAAACCTTATTCATTTTTGCCTGGCAATTTATCCGTGATTTATCAGGGATAGAGAAGACGGCAAATAAGTTGGTAGACGAATATGTATAGGGGGTTGTGACATTGTAAACAACCAAGTCTTGGCTCAGTTCTTTTAGAACTGAATCGGGATTTGGAGGCAGGATCTACCATAGTCCTGCATAAGGTTATTAAAAAATTGCGATGCGAGCAGAACCGTTTGGAAAGACGGGCCATAGACAGTGATAGCCTGGTACGCAAAGTTTTCGCAAACCTTATATTTACAAAGAATATGTCCTGTGTTCACTTCGGTGAATATGTGACATATTCGTTTGTCGAGTAGGTCGGGACACGTGAAACCCTGACTGAATCCGGGAGGTCCACCTCCCAAGGCTAAATATATCTTACGATCGATAGAGAACAAGTACCGTGAGGGAAAGGTAAAAAGAACCCCGGAAGGGGAGTGAAATAGAACCTGAAATTGTGTGCGTACAAGGAGTCGGAGCCCCCTCGGGGGTGACGGCGTGCTTTTTGTAGAACGATCCAGCGAGTTATTTAATATGGCAGCTTAAGTCATTTGACGGAGGCATAGCGAAAGCAAGTCTGAATAGGGCGAATAGTCGTATTAAATAGACCCGAAACCAGGTGACCTAACCATGGGCAGGCTGAAGCGTCGGTAAAACGACGTGGAGGGCCGAACCGTAGCACGTTGCAACATGCCCGGATGACCTGTGGTTAGCGGTGAAATGCCAATCGAACCTGGAGATAGCTGGTTCTCCTCGAAATAGCTTTAGGGCTAGCGTCGTACGGTAGCTGATAGGGGTAGAGCTCTGTTTCGGACTGGGGGTCGCAAGACTACTCACCCTTGACAAACTACGAATACTATCAGTGGAACTACGGCAGTCAGAACGGCGGGGCTAAGCTCGTCGCTCGAAAGGGAAACAGCCCAGACCATCATCTAAGGTCCCTAAATGTATGTTAAGTGGGAAACGAGGTGAGATTTCTTAAACAACTAGGATGTTGGCTTAGAAGCAGCCATTCATTTAAAGAGTGCGTAACAGCTCACTAGTCAAGAGATCTTGCGCGGAAAATGTAACGGGGCTAAACATACTACCGAAGATATGGATGTGTGTCGGATTCGTCCGACATGCGTGGTAGAGGAGCGTTCCTCTCTGCGTTGAAGTTGAACCGCGAGGTTTGGTGGAGCGTGAGGAAGTGAGAATGCTGGAATGAGTAACCATAAGGCAGGTGAGAATCCTGCCCACCGAAAGAGCAAGGTTTCCTGGGCCACGGTAATCGTCCCAGGGTTAGTCGGTCCTAAGCCGAGGCGCGTAGCGTAGGCGATGGACAACAGGTTAATATTCCTGTACTGGTATAGAATTGTTAGATGTGCGCGGCATATTAGTTGGAGCGGATTCATGGTTATATCCGTCTAAGTACAAGAAATGTGTACGAATGAAACGACCTTTGGTCGAATTCCAATCAAGGTGCTGACTAGAAAAGCAATCTAACGCGTGTTCTGTGCCATCCGTACCGCAAACCGACACAGGTGCTCAGGTCGAGTAGACCAAGGTGTACGAGTGAATCTTCGTTAAGGAACTCGGCAAACAAGCGGCCGTAACTTCGGAATAAGGCCTGCCCCCTCACTGTGATTATCACAGTAAGATTTGCCAGTTTTCTTTTTGAAAGAAAATTTGATTGTCATTGTAAGTTATTAACTTCTTACATTGACATGTCTATCGAGATTTTTGAGACATATCAAGAAGAGAGCTGACCCCAGATCTCACGTACCGTGGTAGGTACAGTGAGGGGGCCGCAGCTAAGGAGCCCATGCAACTGTTTACCAAAAACATAGGTCTGTGCTAACACGAAAGTGGATGTATACGGGCTGACGCCTGCCCAGTGCTGGAAGGTTAAGGTGAGAGGTGAGAGCTTTGAACTGAAGCCCCAGTGAACGGCGGCGGTAACTATAACCGTCCTAAGGTAGCGAAATTCCTTGTCAGGTAAGTTCTGACCCGCACGAATGGAGTAATGATATGGGTACTGTCTCAACGAAGAGCTCGGTGAAAGTGCATTGACGGTAAAGATGCCGTCTGTCCGCAGCAGGACGAAAAGACCCCGTGCAGCTTTACTACA
>JBDTES010000002.1:0-11288 GCA_039922435.1 Saccharimonadales bacterium (SeqCode) | reverse complement strand
TCAGGAGCAGCTTGACCTAGCGGTCCATCAGCTCAATACTAGGCCTAGGAAACGACTAGGCTACCGGACACCAAAGCAGATGTTTGAGGCAAAGTGGTAATGTTGCGATTCGGACTAGAATCTAGCGCCAGAGCTGAGGAAATTGTGGAAACTGGTCACCCAAATGGTCACCATTTTGAATAATAGTTAATGGTGCGTTTAAGTTCTTAGCCAAATATTCAGCCTGCTCCAGTGGACAATGTGGGTCATCTGCACTGTGTAGAAAAGCTAGCTTACTAGCCTTCTGCCGAATAGTGTCAAAATTAAAGCCACTCTCCGGAAAAAGTTTCTCGAATTGTTTATAATCTCCATCGTCCGGCAGCATGTGATCCCAGGCACTAACCATAACACCCAGTCCAATCTTCGGACAGCGCTCGTCCATTAATAGATTCAATACCTCAACCGCCCCAGAAGAGTGCCCTACCACAATATTATCGGTAAAATCATGACCACTATTCAGCAAGAAATCATTATAAGTCTGCCTATTCGGTGCATGGTTGTCTGGCAATAGCGGTACCCAAACCTCATAATCACACTCCTCTAGCTCAGCCTTAAGCCAAGGAAACCAATTACTATCCGGTTTCCCGTCCGTCCCATGTAAAATCAATGCCTGTTTCATTATATTGACTCTATTAGGTCTTCTATCTTTACTCGGGTTTGTTCAGTGGTGTCGCGGTTGCGGACGGTTACAGTGCCGGCGGTGTCGCCTTCTAGGGTTTCAAAGTCTACCGTTACGCAGTATGGAGTGCCAATTTCGTCCATTTTGCGGTAGTTTTTGCCGATATTGCCAGTATCTACCCACATGACGTTGCCAATTTCTTTTTTAAGCATGTCGTAGACTTCGCGGGCTTTGGCAACTAACTCTGGCTTGTTTTTAACCAGTGGTAAAACGGCAACTTTTACGGGTGCTAAATGTGCTGGTAATGCTAGATAGATGCGCTTCTCGCCGTTCTGCTCGTCTTCTTTATAAGCGGCCGAAAGTACAGCCATTAGAGCCCGCTCGACACCAAAACTCGGCTCAATAACATGCGGCACAAACGGTTTTGAGCCATCTTTGGGCCGATATTCCATGCTTTTGCCAGACGCCCTTTGAATATTCATAAGGTCAAAATCTGTCCGGTAAGCCAGGCCCAAAAGTTCTTCGCGGCCAATTGGAAAGTCGAATTCAAAGTCGACTGTCCGCTTAGAATAGTGGGCCCGATCGGCTTCTGGCACTTCTAATTCATGCACGGATTCGGCTGGCAGCCCCAGGGCGTCGCACCATAAATGTACTCGCTTGATCCAATCTTCGAACACTGTCTCCCACTGGTCTGGGTGCACAAAGTATTCAATTTCCATCTGCTCAAATTCACGGCTTCGAAAGATAAAATCGCGTGGACTAATCTCGTTACGAAAAGCCTTGCCCTGCTGGGCCAAACCAAATGGCAAATCTGGATAAAAACTATCCACTACATTCTTAAAATTAGTAAAAATCCCCTGCGCTGTCTCCGGCCTCAGATAGACTAGTGATGTATCATCACTAAGTGAATATTTTACTGTTTCGTTTGTCTCCGTGATTCTAGAGTCTGCTTTACCAGTCTGTGTATTTAAATCTGAAATCATTGTTGCGCCACCAGCAACTTTCGTCTCATCAACGGGCCCAATATACGTCTTAAACATCATATTAAAGGCACGAGGCTCACCAAATGTATGTTCTTTGCCACAAACTGGGCATTTATCTGGGTTATCTAGCTTGTCGGCCCGAAAACGATTGTGACAGTTACTGCACTCAACCAGAGGGTCAGTAAACGTATCAACGTGGCCGGAGGCCTGCCAGACTTTTTGATTCATTAGTATGGCTGCATCGACACCGTACATATTATCGGCCTCATCGACGAACATCTTCCACCATAAATTCATGATATTTCTCTTAAGCGCTACACCCAGCGGCCCATAATCCCAGGTACCAGCCAGGCCACCATAAACGTCGCTACCCGGATAAATAAACCCCCGCCGTTTGGCCAAACTAACAATATCTTCGAGTTTCACGTCACTCATTCTATACCTCTACAATAAGGTAGCCCGGTATGATCCGGCTCAAAAGTTGGAGCATCCACATGAACTTCATAAATACCATCTCTGGTAATCTTCGACATAGTCATCGGCAGAGTCAACTCCTCTGGCCTAAATAATATTGTATATATCGGCTCTCGGTTATCAAACAATATTTCTGCATCACTCATAGTTATTTTAAATTATACCAGAGGAGCGAAGGAATGCGCGAGCTCAGTCATATTTTATGAAATCGCTAAGCATCTCCTATCTGGCTAAGAAGATATCCGAAGATGGCTGGCTAGCATAGATTGAACTAGCGGTGTGGCCGCCAAAGTTAGTTCGGCGCTACCACTGACCTGTTGCAACACCTTAGGAGAATTACCATTAAATAGCAGTCTCAGGAATTTTATATCGTCGGCCTTAAAGTTGCCCTCAGGATTTTCGGTGAAACTGGTTTCCTCAAAGCCAAAATCATACGAACCATCGGCCTGGAGCTTGTTGCCAGTCTTATCAGTCCGTAAATTGGGCGTAAAACCATCACTCCGCAATAGCTGTGCCCCAAACCATAACTTAATAAGCCCTATATCGATACTGGAATCATCTAGAGCAACAAAGGCTTGCTCCATCAGATCAAAATAAGCTGGATCAGGCTGATCCTCGGTGACTTTATTGAGCTGCTTAATCAACTCGTAACCTAGCATCGTCCGGTCAATATCTTTAATAATTTGATCATAATATTTAATTAAACGCGACGAAACTAGTGTACCGATTTCGCCCCGCCCCGGCAGATAACTAATTTGACTGATACTAAATAGCTCAATACCACCAGCCAGTTTACTCTTAATCCGACGAACCCCTCGGGCCATCAGAGTCAGCTTGCCAGCCTCTGGCGTCAGCAAAGTAATTATGCGGTCAGCCTCACCATAATTAGTTCGTCTGAGGATAATTCCGGTAGTTTGTTTTTGATTCATACCTTGACGACTGGAAACTGGTGACGAATCGACTTAGCTAGCAAGTGCAGCGAAGTTACTGGTTTGTATAAATAACCTACTACGCCTAGGTTGTCGCGTAGCACGTTCATTTCACGAAATTCAGCCGGTGGCACAAAACTATAAATAATAACCGGCACTCTAAACCATTCTCGGTAGGAGCGCATTTCGTACAAGAACTCGACACCGTTATGATCTTTTAAATCCATTTCAACGACCACTATATCTGGCTTCTTATTATCCATTTGATGAATAGCTGACTGGGCGCTACTAGCTTGGCTAGTCAAAAAACCTTGGCTAGTCAAAAACTGAGCACATACGTTACTCATAATTCGATCTGGCTCTAGTAATAAAATATGCATCTTAGACAAACTGGAGCTGCCGACCGGGAGTCAAAGTAACGGCTAAACCATTAAATTTATGATACCTAGCAGCATGCAACCTCGTCGACAGACTACTAAGCAAGGAATCAGCCACAAATACACCAGCAGCTGGACCAAATGTTAGCTGACTATACGGCTGACGAGCTCGACCATACAGTGCGCGAGCTCGTCGCAAGCTATCAGTCGCCATGCCAGGCGTCGAGCTGTAAATACCAGCCACGATTCCGTAGCGGCTACGATGAGCCGACAATCTAAGAACTACCGGGTCATCATCCGGTCCAGTCATACTTCCTTCTATAAAGACATAGCCTAGAGCTGACAAAGCCGCTAGTAGCACTTGCCTATCACCTAGTACCGGTAAGGCTCGTAGGCCAGTATCAAGCTGCAGCTCGACCCCACACTTCTTGGCCATAGGACTCAAAGACTCGGCCGTATCGTAGAGTAAAGACGAAACCGTCAGAGGCGCTAGTTCGGGCCGTTCCAACTGACTACTTAGCCGTAAACTTAAAGCGTAACTCTCAACTAGGCTAAGCGCCGCCGCCGCGGTTACTTCGACTTCTTTCCAGTAATCCAAAGTTTGTCCAGTAGTTTGAGCTAGTTCTGCCATTCGGGCTATCTGCGTCAGAGGTAGTTTAAGCTGATCAGACACACTAAGTAGCAGCCTATCCTGTTCCTCCAAACTCCGCGTAATTTGCTGCATCTGGCCCTCGCCCTCTCTAGCTACGTTTAACCTCAGTATAACACCTAGGTTTGACAAAACTAAAGCATAAGTTTAACGGGTTATAATATGATTACGAGGACTACGGCGAGAAGCTAAGATTCGGCAAAATAATATTATTAAAATCAGCCAAATATTGATCCGATTCTGTCCAAATCTCGATAGTCTTATCGCGAAGCGGCAAAACTATCATACTACCTTGCTTATTTCGGGCAATCTGGCCATCAAGCCGCGACCCAATTATGTTTTGCACCTTTGGCAACCTGTACGGTGTTACCCTGGGCGCATCCTTAGAGGATACATTGGTCAAACTGGACAATACACTGTCATAGCTTTGACCGACAACCTTAATCCTTAGAGCAAATAAAGCGGCCTTATCTGTTATACCAGGTACGGTACCTAGCTGAAAGTAAGCATCTAATGGTGTACTACTATTAGTCGTATCAGCATAGGAGCTCCAAGTCCGCGGATAAGCCACTTGGACACTACCATAAGCCTCTGGCCCAACATAAGTATTGAACGGCTGCTTGGCGGCTTCGGCATATTTTGCTGAGTCGGTGATTTGAGTATTTTTAACAGCTTCTGATACGGCTACCTTAATTTTACTGTCCGAATTATCCTTGTAATCTTGACGGCCGCTGTAAGCCCAGATAGCAAAACTTAGCGCACCAGCAAAGAGCAAAATAGCCAGCCCCAAAAGTATCACCCATATATTGATGTCACCGCGTTGGGTATCTTTATTCATTAGTGTTATGGTAGCCTATTCGACTAGTTAAACGCAAGCATCTTCATTTGTAATCATATAAAAACAAACCATCTTTTTGAATTTTTGGCTTCCGACCAGGTATTTGAAAAGCAAAGCTAACAAGTTTTATCGGTTTTAATCGGTTTAGTCGGCTATCTAGACGCCCCATAAATCGATCAAGCAAAAAAACATAGACACCATCCACTTTTGGCCAATCAACTCGCCAAAAGTTACCCCAGATAACCCTCACCTGCTTATGGTATCTTCTAGTACGGAGCCACGACACAATCACTAGCAGTGGATTTAGCTCTATACCCACAACATTTAAGCCACGCCTTGCCGCCACCACTAAAACTTTACCATCGCCACTGCCCAGCTCGAGCAAAGTCTGATGAGGCCTTAAATCAAGCAAATCAAGGGCTGTTTCGGCCTGTTTAGACAATGTCGGTAAATACGGCGCCCCAAACAGCAAGACCCCACCAAAGACAGCGACCACCGCCAAAACAATCAAGACAATCCAGTCCACTAAAAGCCCCTACTTAGAATCGACATTTAGTTTTTTAACCACGTTCTCGGCATGATTAAGATAATCCTCTAGTTCAGCTATCAGTTTCTGCCCACTCTCGTACAACTTGGCAGCTTCGTCGACCTGAATCGAGGAATCTTGTAATTTGGCCAGCAGCTCATCTAGCTCGGCCGATTTGGCCCGAAAATCAAACTCTGGTTTAGGTTTAGGCATTTTTACCCTTCTTTATAGCTACGGTAGTCGCTTCTATCGTACCATCTGCCAGTGAAAGCTCTAAACTAACACCTGGTTTTAATTGGCTAACTCGTTTAACTAGTTCACCAGAACTGGTTCGGACTAGCGCATAGCCCCGCTTCAAGACCAATCCAGGATCATAAGCTCGAAGTAAGCTTCGTTTAGACAGTAAATTCTGCCGGGTAGCCGTAAAAACCCGTTCCAAATAATCACTTAGTTGTTGCCGGCCGTCTTCGACTAGGCGACGCTGGGAAGCCACTATCGCCATAACCTGCCTAGACATAGCCGTCTTCTGGTCAGCCAGACTACTCAAAATATACTGTTTATCTGGTAGTAGCAGCTCAGCAGCATTACTAGGCGTGCTAGCCCGTTTATCGGCCGCCAATTCTGCCAGACTAAGGTCAATCTCATGACCAATCGCCACTAGTGTTGGTACCCGGCTCGTTGCCACCGCCCGCACCACCGGCTCACTACTAAAGGCCTGCAAATCATCAACACTACCACCACCTCGAGTCAGTACAATTACATCCGGCAAGTCTGACAGAGCATTCAACCCAGCCAAAGCCGCTACAATTTGGCCGGGGGCCGACTCGCCCTGGACGGCGACATTGACATGAATTATTTCTAGGCCACCCCAGCGAGCCCTAGATATCTTAATAAAATCAGCAAAAGCCGCCGATCCAGCCGCCGTAATTAAACCAATCCGACGCGGTGGATATGGCAAGAGTCGCTTGCGATCTTCATCAAACAGCCCCTCGGCCGCCAACTTAGCCTTTAATAGATCACCCGCCCGCTTAATCGAGCCCTCACCAACTGGGGTGATCGATTGGGCGTTAACGCTAAAATTGTACTGCGGATGCAAGTGCGGCGAGCCACTGACTCGAAGTATCATACCGTTTTCGAGTGGCCCGGGTAATTGGTAAATGGTACCAAAAAACCGAACTGTGGCTAGTTCATCCTTAAGATCAAAATAGACCCAGCGACCGCGGCTAATCCGAAAATTAGACAACTCACCCTCAATCGTTACAAATGGATAAGCTGCCTCCAGTGTCTGATTTAGGTAAGCTACAAAGTCGCTGACTCGAAATATTAATCTATCCGACATCAGCCGTCAGCTCTTTTACACTTCGGCCTTGCAAGGTTCGATGATAGTAGAAATAACCAAACGGCAGCTGCACGACAGTATTTACTACTCGATACATTACCGTCACCGGCAGACTGACTCGGGCCGGGACGCCAGCCGCCACCAAAACCCCCGTCATCAAGGCCTCATAGACACCGACACCACCAGGCAAAACCGACACCAGCCCAGCGAAATTGGCTACCGCGTAGGCCAGAATCACGGCGCCAACATTAACATACTGGCCGAACGCTATGTAAACCACATAGACGGCAGCGACTTCCCAGACATTGGCCATCAATGCCCACAAAAACGGTTTCTTAAGCGCTCGCCAATTAGTCTGGATTAGTGCATAGTTTTCGTGCAAATCATCAAATATTTCACGGGCCCGCTTAATGTTAAAAGTCTCTGGGTGATTTGGTCGGACAACATGCAAAAGCTTATTTAGTATCACTGTTATGAAAGTAAAAAAGCCAGCAATCCGACTACGTGAGCCAATCACAAAAGCAAAGGCGGCTGTCACGATAACCAGTAGGGTCGAAAACGATCCAGCAATCAAAATTGTCAGGTTATTAACGTGGTGACCAAGTGATAAGAAAAATAAGCCGAACACCAATATAACTTCAAATGATAAGAAAAGTAGAACTAGCTTAAATAGCTGGACAACTGTGGCCTTAGAGGCAGTAATCTGTTTGTTACGCATTTTTACCCCAAAATACGAGATACCAGTCACCCCACCACTCGGGAAAACGTGATTAACAAAATTCAGCTCTAGCGATGTCTCGTACATACTCCGGTAGCTGAGCTTACTACCAACAATCTTGAAGAGGCTACGATATAACCTAGCTTGAGAGTCGTAATTAAGTATTTCAACTGGGATAATCAGCAGCAGTGCCCAAGCGTTAATCTGCGTCAAATTATGCAAGGTTTGGACTAGCTGATGGCGAATCAAATATATCAGAACAACCAGCGCCACTAGCGTCACGATATTCAAAATTAGCTTCCAGCGCCGCTTCAGAAATGATACTTCCGCCATTTGCTGTATTATACCTTATGAATATGAACGATAAACAGCCACCAAAATCAATCTGTATTTTAGGACGGCAGCCAGAGATTGGGTTGGCCGAACTAGAGAGCCTGTACGGACCCGAGCACGTTTCACGAGTTAGCACGGGCGTGGCTGGATTAGATCTGCCAGTCGACCAGATAGATTTTGATCGTTTAGGTGGCAGTACCCGCCTAGCTGAGGTCTTAGCTGAGGTACCAAGCAAGCTCTGGAAAGACGCTGAGAAGCAGCTAGCCAAAGAAGTTGTCGAACTCGCCGGCCAACTACCAGAAGGAAAAGTTCAACTCGGTTTAAGTACTATCGGCATTCCAATTACACCAGCTAAGCTCAACGCCTCGGGGTTAACTCTCAAAAAGATTCTGCGGGGCAAAACTGGCCGTAGCGTACGACTAACCCCTAATCCAGAGCTCGAACTAAACTCTGCCTCAGTGCTCCACAACCATTTAACTGGCCCAACTGGCATAGAACTGCTGATAATCGCTCTCGAGGGCGGTAAAACACTGATTGCCCGGACAACCGCGGTCCAAGATATCGATGGTTACGCCCACCGCGACCAGCAGCGGCCCAAGCGGGATGCTCGGATCGGTATGTTACCACCTAAGCTAGCTCAAATTATTATCAATCTAGCCATTGGCCGTTTACCGACTGAGCTAATCAAACTAACTCCCCTGGTAGCTAAAGACTCAACTCCGTCGTTACCCAACCAGGTGCTTGACCCGTTCTGTGGCACCGGTGTGATTTTGCAGGAAGCCGCTCTGATGGGTTACGAGGTTTATGGTTACGATCTAGACCAGCGCATGATAGATTACGCTACGACCAACCTAGAGTGGCTCAGCAATCATTACGGGGCTCACTACGGTGGTAAGATTGATATCCACTTCAATTTAAGCGCTGGCGATGCCACTAACACTACTTACGAATCAACTTTTTTAACAACCAACACCGTTATTGCTAGTGAAACATACCTGGGGCGGCCCTTCACCGATCGGCCTAGTGGCGAGATTTTAGCTCAAACAGCCAGCGAGGTTAATCTGATTCTAAAGAAATTTCTGCGTAATATCCATAAACAACTCCAGCCGGGCACTCACCTCTGTTTAGCAATTCCCGCCTGGCAGATCAGCCCCGGACAATTTAAGCATCTGCCGCTTATTGACTCTCTCGAGGATATGGGCTATAATCAAACCAGATTTGAGCACGTTCAGAACCATGATTTACTCTATTATCGAGAAGATCAGATTGTTGCTCGCGAGTTACTAGTAATAACAAGGAAGTAAATATATGTCACACGTCAAAGCTGGCGGTACCGCCAAAAATGTCCATGATTCACCCGGCCAACGCCTCGGCGTTAAGCTATTTGGTGGCCAATCTGTCAAAGTCGGTCAAGTTATTGTTCGCCAAGTCGGCCAGTCCAAACGAGCTGGTAATGGCACCTTTATAAGCCGCAACTTTACGATTCACGCATCTCGTGATGGTATCGTCAAAATGGCTAGCCGCAAAGTCCGGACCTTCTCCGGCCGTTCCGTCCGACGCACCGAAGTAACCGTCGAATAAACTACAAAGCTACTTTAATAAAAACATCCGGTTAAAACCGGATGTTTTTATTAAGACAACATAATAGGCTACTCAGGATTAATGACAGTAACTCTCTTATACTTACCGAACTTCATGTACCGATCTAGCTCAGCTACACCCTGGCTATACTTGCTGGCTCTGCCTGCACCAGACAAAACCCCAAGCAATGCTAGCCTATAGTCTTCTGAAATTGTAGTGTCCTGTAGTATTGGATCAACTTGTTCTCTCAGGACGCTCTCTATTACTAAATCATCATACCTCTGGCTCCGGGAAGTACGTGTATCAGCAACCATATTTTTAATTTCTCCAAGCTGAAAAGCTGTCAGGCCAGACATAGATGACAAACGTTTTTGAGTGATGCGCTCCTCGCGATCGTCCTTAATTCTGTCGGTAGGCGATCCGGCTGCAGCCATTACGGTAGCTGCTATTACTACTCGATTTGATATCTGTTCGTTGGCTCTCAGTTCCGCCACTCTATTCATTAGCCAATCAACTGAGTCATTCTTTCCAACCAGTGAGCTTAACGATTTTATTTGCTCTTTCTCTAGATCTGAAAAAGGCCCTGATTCACGCAAGTCAACCTTATTATACTTGCTCAAATTTACTCCACCGATTGCCACACTACCAACACCATCAGGACCAGATACTCTCAACTTCGACCGTGGCTCTTTAGGTTCAGTAGTCATAGTACCGCCGATTTCTAGATTCGGGCCTACGTAATTCCCTTCAGGGGATACTACATTTGGCACTCGGTCAAGATATGTCCCATTAGTACTATTTTCCCCTCCTCGACCACCGTCAGTTATATGAACCCCGTCATGTTCAATTGATACTGACAAGTGGATTCTCGAAACCTCATCACCATACTTTTGCTTACCCATATTCATAAACAATGACCCAGCTCCGATTACATCTTTCGGGTGATTCGGGTTGTCTCCGGCTCTTCCAAAATATAATCTAGTACCTTCAGGCAAAAGACCCGAGGGAGGCCCGAGTCTCCGACCATCCCACGAGCCCGCCACAGGTGACGAAGGTAAGACTCCAGCAAGAGTATACTCACCCTCCTTAGTACGTAGTACAGCAAAGCTATCGGCAGACTCCTCGACTCCCATCGAAACTACCCCCAGGAACTCACAGCCAGCTGGAACTGTTCGCGGATCAATATCCGCAGGGGCATCCATCGGCTTAGACAGAACAGCTTCTGTACCATGTAAAAATTCACGGCTTGGAGGTTGTGGTGCTAAGTTGTGAGAAGAAATGGCTTCGGTCATATTTTTGTTTTTAACTAACACAAACAATATAACACGCTTATGCTTAAAAGTCAATTAGATTGTATTCAAGATAGATGACTATTGTACTGAGCCAGTTAAAGTCCCAAACTAGTCTTACGGAACTATAGTCGATGATCTAGAAGTTAATTCCTGGTGGGTACTTGAAATGATGAAAAATCGCCGGAATCCGATGGGTCGACTAACCCATACCCAGCCGCTTTAGCCCTAGCCACAGTTTCATCCGCCAACGACAATCTAGACGCCTCACTAACTGCTTCCAAATCCAGAGCCTCTTTGATTACCTCGTCTAGGCCTCCCGCACCTAACGGCCACGCACCAGTGTTTTTTCGGCCGCCTAAACCATCTAACTTATCAGGTGAGTTTGTCATAATATCTCGTCCTCTATCTTTAAATCAATACTGACAGTATGACACTTTTATAGATTAAAATCAACCATAATACTTGGCGACTATCCCATGAGAGCAAGTAAGGAACTCTATGCTTAGGCGTATACTTAACGATATTATGGAGCTTTGGCATATATACCGTTTATGTAGGTTTGCAAAGCACAATGCAGATACACCAGCTAGT
>JBDTES010000001.1:0-64548 GCA_039922435.1 Saccharimonadales bacterium (SeqCode) | reverse complement strand
TGCGTCCCGGTCGGCCATAACCGAGCCAAGTGCTGTCATAGAACTGACTGGGGCGGTCTGTTGGTCGTAGCGTACCCACATCAACAGGATTTGTTCCAGAGTTGGTCCAGGTTGTATTGCCTGTGTTTACGGCAGTAAAGCCTATAAAAGCACGCTGTCCTGCCACGAGATTATTCAGGCCAATCGACTTAGTCTTAGTATCGTCAGTAAAAGCATATTGCGAAGCTACTTTCCATGCGTAGGAAGGGGCGTAAGTAGTACTGAACCAGTTATTAAAGTATAGCCAGAAGTTACGATTGCCGTAGGCTCCGCATGGGGCAGTACCGTAGCCGGCATCTAGAGTAGCTTGATTCGGTTGATACGGGGTATATGTGTACAAGGCGGCTGTAGCAGAGTTAGTTATATTTATATTACTTGATCCACAGGCGGGATCTGGGTTATACAATATACTGTTTATGCCCGGTGTTTTATAAGGCCACCAAGGCTGAGACATGTTATCTAGATAGTAGCGTAGTAGAGAGGCTGCTTCGGATATCTGGATAGAGAAGCCGGCATAATTAGGGTCACAATTGGCTGAGTGGTTAGGTCCGTTATCTGGGCAGTGAGCACCCATAGCGTAGGTGTATTGGTATTGTAATGGCCAGGGGTCATTTGTGAGTGGTCCGGCCGATTCACTTTTAATTTTAACCAGTAAGACCTTGGGGCTGATGTGATACTGCTGGGCTGCATTATAAATAAGTTGGGCAGCGCTAACTCCACCCGGCACGGGCAGTAGTTGCTTACCGGCTGCATCGTAATGGTTATAGCTGTTGTCGGGCATACCTGCGCCTGGTGTAGTTTTTGGTACTTCGTAGTAGTTTTTTAGGCAAACATAAGGCGGCCCTGGCCAACCTTTTACTTGAGTAGCAAATTGCGCGTGAGTTAGGTCTGGGCGCCCCCAGTCGGTGGCTGGCTCGGTGCCATTTATATCGCAGTCCGGGACTTGGGTATTTAGAAATGTCTGGATTTGGTCAACTGACATACTATCGGCATCGGTAAATACAGTATCATCGATGATCCGTCCTGCTTGCCAATCTGCTGAACTGATAGCATGGACGCGTTTGGAGGGTAGGCTAATAACAGCTACTAGTAGGATAGTTACAAACAATCCGTAGTTTAAGAGTCGCTTAGTTTTTATCACTACTGAACTCCCAGAGTTGCCTCTTTACTAGTTGTGTTACCACCTGAAGTTACTGTAAGATTAAATTGCCAGGTGCCCGTACCTAAGCTAGAGACTGGGATAGTGAACCCAGCGCATGTCGAGAATTGTGACTGGTAAATTACAGTAGCGGTTTGGGTAACAGATTTATCACCATTAGCTACAGTTAAAGAGCAGGTACCATCACTGTATCCAGAAAGCTTGGTAGTTAATGAGACTTGGCTGGAATTATCTTGTTTAGGAGTTAAGGTAATACCTTGTGAGCTGACAGGTGGAGTGTAGTTTCCTTGATCTTTAGGGTCAGCAGCTGCGCCCTTATTTGTGACACTATCAATGGTGTCCGTTTTCTTTTGATGATCTTGGGCAGTTGCCTGGATCTGTTGAATCTCGATTGTGGTGTTTGAAAAGGGCCAAAAATTGAAAACTTTAGCACTACCCAAATAGATAGCTAAGAGCACAACCAACCCAGCTAATGGCATTAGCGTATGCTTTATAGGTAACTTATTCGATTTTTTTGGTTTCATAGTTTATATTATAAGCTCTTGTATGACAAAGTATAAGCGATTACGCCATAAAATACAAGACTTGTAATCATATTTAGCGCCTATGGCGTATCTTGTTTCCATGTATAATCTAAATAGTTATTATGATAAACGTGGAAAGGTTTAAATAATTTGAAGATACTTGTTACAGCTGGTGGACAGGGGACCAAAATGTGGCCGTATAGTCGGCAGGGTAAACCTAAGCAGTTCCAGCCAATTGTTGGGGATTTATCTAGTTACGAACAGAATATTCATATATTGCTCAAACAGTACGCTCCCGAAGATATTTATATCTCGACCAAGCGCAAATTTATCAAATATGTATCTGAGCAATCACCGCAGATTCCACTCAAGAACTACATTGTTGAGCCAGATGTCGCTAAAGACAGGGGCCCAGGCGAGGGTTTGGCCTTCTTACGCCTTAGTATCTTGCACCCCGATGAACCATTTTTCCTGGTCCAGGCCGATTGCCTGCGCGAGCCAGAAGATAAATTTCTAGAGATGATAGGTGAGGCCGAAAAGCTGGTTGTTAAACATAAAAAGATGATTACCGGTGGCATCAAGGCGACTGAGCCGAATATGGGCGTCGATTATTTGAAGCTAGATGGCCAAGTCTTGGAATCACGCGAGGCCTACAAAATAGAAGAATTTCTATTTCGACGTAAAACTCTTAAGGAAACCCGTGAGCTGGTTGAGAACTTCCACGTAGTGGCTCACTGTAACCATATGTGCTGGTACCCAGAGCTGGCCCTTGAAGCCTACAAAAAGTACCGGCCAGACTGGTACAAGGCCCTAATGAAGATAAAGAGTGTACTCGATAAGCCGGGCGAGAACGAAGCCATCGAAGAGATTTATGCCACCATGGAAAAGGGGCCGACCGAAGAGGTGACAACCCACGTTATGAATAGTGGTGAGGCTATGGTTATATTACTACCATACAAATGGACCGATGTTGGAACCTGGGGTTCGGTCTATGACTTCTTTGAGGACGGTGAGGCTAATTACGAAAATGGTAACGTGATTACGGTCGATACTAGTGGGTCACTTATTAAGACCGATAGTAAAGACAAGCTGGTAGCGGTGGCTGGCCTAAAGGATATAGTTGTAGTTGATACTGAAGACGCTCTGCTGATTATCCCCAAAGAGCAGATCGATAAGATTAAAGACATTCAAAAGATACTAGAAGACCGTAACCAAACCGAATATTTGTAGGAGGAAATATGAAAAAAGTTATTGCATTTGATCTAGATGGTACGCTGGCGCCCAGTAAATCAACTATGCCGGACCGTATGAACGAAGCTTTTACGGCTTTGTTACCATATTATGAGCTGTGCGTGATTTCTGGCGGTAAGTTTGCTCAGTTTGAGGCCCAGATACTAAATAGTCTTAAGACGTCACCAGCCCAGCTAGAACGTTTACATCTAATGCCGACTTGTGGTACCCAGTATTATCGGTATGATATCACTAAACAGCGTTGGAACCGGGTCTATGCCGAACTTATCCCCGAGGCTGATAAGAAGAAGATTGCCGCTGCCCTCCAAAAAGGTTTTAAAGACTTAGGCTTTGAGGCCAAAAAAACTTATGGCCCAACTGTCGAGGACCGTGAGAGTCAAATTACCTACTCTGTGCTTGGTCAAGACATTGTAGCTGAGCTAGGCGATAAGGGTGTCGAGATTAAATCGGCCTGGGATCCTGATGATAGCAAAAAGCAGGCTGTCCGTGATTACGTGGCGCCGTTCTTGCCAGATTATGAGGTAAGAGTTGGGGGCGTCACATCGATCGATGTGACCCGGCCCGGTATCGACAAAGCCTACGGTATGCAAAAGCTAATGGAAATAATGGAAATAGGCAAAGACGATATCTTGTTCCTGGGCGACCGAATCCGTGAGGGCGGCAATGATTATCCAGTCAAGGCTATGGGCATAGATAGCCTAGAGGTGTCTCGCTGGGAAGATACGGCTTTGGTGCTCGAGGGCATCTTGCATGCCCTATAACCTTAGTGGTGAACAAATTGCTAAGGTAGCAGCAGCTTTAGGTCAGTTGGAGCCGGGCTTTCTGCCCTATCCGATTTTTGAGCAAGTGGCCCGGTTGGTCACGTTGCCAGTGGTCGAATTTATCCCACTCCGCAAAGTCGGAGATGCTGTTGAAGTGCTACTAATCCAGCGGCCAGCTGATGATCCGTTTTGGCCAGGCTTATTACATACACCGGGTACAATCATTCGGGCAACCGATTTGCATCGCCCCGAATCTGATAACGAGCAGGCTTTTAACCGGATTTTACACGACGAACTAAAAGATACTGAGATTAGCCAGCCACACTACGTTGGCAGTTTGTTCCACAAAAGCAAGCGCGGCACTGAGCAAGCCCAGCTTTATTGGGCCGAGGTTACGGGTGAACCATTAGTTGGCGAATTCTACCCTATAGATAGCTTGCCGTCTGGTTTGATTGATTCGCAGATTACCTTTATTCGGACCGCCGCTCTAAACTTCCGTCAGTAACAAATAGGCCGACTGGTCATAGAGTTAGCTAAACTTTCGTCTCAGATTTTTATTATCTCTAGGCCATCAATTCCATTGAAGTCGGCGTCAAGTGTTAGCAGAGGTAGCTTGTGTTCGAGTGCAGTGGCTGCAATCCACATATCATTGGTACCGATAGGTTTGCCAGCCCGGCATAGCTGTGTATAAATGTTCGCGTAATAACGAGTGGTAGCCTCACCGAGGCCTATGGTATCCACATTAGGCAGGTCGAGAAACTGCTGTAGCAGCTTTTCGTTCTGTGGCTGTTTTGTGCCACTGGCAAAACCAGCCCGAAGCTCCCCAATTACTATTAATGGTACAAAAATCGTGTTATTTTTGTCAAAAAGGGGTTCAAACTGGGCCAAGCCACGGCGAAACCCCGAATAGGCGTTCGTGTCGATGATTATTATTGCCATAATTTGGGGTCTATCTTGGATTGTTCGGCGATGGCTATGTCAAACTCATCATCAAGTAGTTCAGCCCCCACACCGAAGAGGTCCTTCATTTGCAAGGGTTTTGGTTTGGTGGTGCCGAGAACATTTAGCATGAGAGCTTCCACGGCAGTCTGATTAAAGGATTTGCCTTGCTGCCGGGCCCGCTTGCGCAGGGCCTGATCGACCGGCAATGGAATGTTGCGCAGGGTGTATTGAATCTTTGTCATGTATACAGTGTATACTATGTATACACTTATATCAATGGTTATCTATTCGACGGTTACTGATTTGGCTAGGTTGCGAGGTGGCTGGCGATAAGTACCGCTATGGTGTTTACGGTGGTCATTACATATAAATATCCTTTTAACCCGATTCAAGTGCTTAAAAACATCCTTTTAACCCGACTGCTTATGCCTTAATAATCCGTATTAGGCCGATAAAATACAAAACAGACCGATTTTAGCTAGGTCGTTGGCGGCTAGCGTTGAATCTTATGATAATTGCGTAGCTACTGCTGGACGGCTAGGGCGGTTAGTTTGGCGTGATATGGTTAATTGGGAATTGAGTTAAATAGACTGTCGTTTTTTTGGATCATTAAGTTTTCTTTTTATAAAAGACCTGTGATTATTAATTTTTAATGTCAATTATTGATGTATTATTGTCTACAATTGTTTAAAATCCTTGTGTTTTTTCGACCACCGTTAGAATAACTTACGCTTACTACCTCTATGATTCTTATGCCTTAAAATGTTCTTGCGTATATTGCTAGGTTCTGTTACAAATTCACCATCAACACAAGGAGGACAACTGAGTGTCGAAACAGCAACGAATCAAGTTCCTAGCGGTCTATGTCGCCAGCGGGCTGCCGATAGTATTAGCCCATCCGGCTTTTGCGGCAGAAACAGCCGGGGTAGCAAGTGTCGAAAGTTTCATAAAGTCCATAATTACTGTAGTAGCAGGTTTAGCCGGTCTGGTAGCGACCGGTTTTTTAGTTGTCGGTGGATTCAGCTATATCACTAGTTCGGGTAACCCAGAACATCTGGATCGGGCTAAGCGAACTATTACGTTCTCGATGATCGGTCTAGCTATAACTATCGGCGCCTTTGTGATTAGTCAAATCGTGACTAGTCTCGCCAGTAAAGCCTTCGGGAACTAATCATTATGATAACGCCGACCATGCTTACCACATTGGCCGACGTTTCCGCCGCGGCCAGCGTGATGCATCAATATGTTGCACCAATAATGCGGACACTCTGCACTGTGGCGTCGCTGGCTTGTGTCTTCTTTCTGGTTAACGGCGGCATTCACTACATGACTAGTTCCGGTAAGCCGGAGAATCTAGATAATGCTAAGCGGGTAATTAAAAATGCCCTAATCGGTCTGGTTATCGTGCTGGGGGCGGCCGTTTTGACCGAGATTCTTACGCATGCCTATGGCGCACCACATGGGGCACTTAGGACTGCCTTGCCTGGGCTCCAAGCAATTCCCCCGGAAGAGGTTAGCAACGGACTTATTGGTGTCCTAATTAAGGCTATTACTGGACTTCTTAATAATATTATCCAGTCGGTTGCCCAGCCATTTCTGGTAGCGCTAGCTTTCTTTACTAAATCAACTGAGCTGATGGCTAGTAATTCAGCGGTCTTCAATCTCTGGCTAGCTATGGTCGGTATAGCTGATGGCTTGTTTGTTCTAGTAGTAGCTTTACTTGGCTTCCACGTTATGGGGGCGGCTACGTTTGGGTTTGATGAAATAGAGTTTAAGCACTTGCTGCCTCGCTTTGGTTTGATCTTTCTAGCAATGAATACCTCGATTTTTGCGATTGACGGTGTTATCGAGATAAGTAATGCCATGATCCATGCCGTCAACCTAGCCGGCGGTAGTAGTTCGGTCTGGGACGTCCTGACAAATGTCGTCAAACAATCTGGTGGCCAGGGTGTCGCGGCCTTGCTGCTGATGGTCGGCTTCCTGATTTTTGCGGTTATCCTGCTCGTTTACTACGTTGGCCGTCTAGTTACGCTGTATATTGGAGCAGTCTTGTCACCGGCCGTCTTACTAGCCTGGTTGGTACCTGGTTTTCGGGATTTCTCGGAGACTGCCGCTAAAACTTACTTGACGACCGTCTTTGTCTTGTTTGTTCACGTCGTTATTTTACAGCTGGCTGCCTCACTGTTTATCGGAATGGCAGCCGGTAGCGATACCAAAAGCCCAGATATTCTAATGGCAATGGTGACCGGGCTAGCCACCGTGATTGCCTTGCTCAAGACCCAAGGCGTGATGATGCAGTTTAGTTATGTCAGTATGGGGTCACGCAATATGAGGAAACTGGGTGGTCAATTCATGAACGGTGTCAGCTATGTTACTGGTAGAGGCCGAACTGCCACTAGCCTGGTTACTAGACGCCACACTTCGTCGAATCTGTCGGTTACAAAGGGGAGTGGTAGCAGTGGCACAACCGTCATTAGGGCGTCGTCGTACAAGCAGCCAAGTAGTCCGTCCGCGGTTAAGGCTAGTAGCCGGGCTAGCGGTCAAGCTAGTCGTAGTTCACTGGCAGCAGCTCGAGCCGGAGCTGAAGCCAAGTCACCTAAACCAGTGGAGAAGTCATGAAACAAACTGTCGTACCAGCCCAGATAACAACTGTCGAAGATCGGGTCGCCGGTAGCTTGGGCTTGTCTCAGCTGGTGTTACTGGCCAGCCCAGTCTTTGGTGGTAGTGCTTTGTTCGTTGTTTTGCCGCCAGTCTTTCATGGTGCCGTCTATAAGCTAGTTATTATTGGAATACTGTCCCTCATCTGTAGCTTGCTAGCAATCCGAATTAAGGGCAAGATTTTATTACTTTGGCTAATTATCTTGCTGCGTTACAACTTACGGCCGGCCTATTACCTCTTTAATAAGAATACGACCGTTAACCGCCAGCAATACCAGACAGTGGAACTTGAAGCAGTGGCTGTTGAGGTTGACAAGACCGATCAGCGGAAATTGTCTAATCTGTCGACGGCCGATACTGTCCGCGTCCTCGAGGCGATTGCTAAGCCGGAGGCTCATTTAATGTTTGAGACGAACAAGAAAGGAAAACTATATGTTCATATTACGGAAGTCCAACCGGAGAGTTAGTGCCCGCCAGCAGATTGATATAAAGGGAGTTAAGGATGGTGTCCTGATGCTGCCAAACAATCACTACCGTATTACACTCCAAGTCTCGCCGGTTAATTTCGAGTTGAAGAGTGAAGCTGAACAAGATGCCATCATTGAGACCTATGAAAGCTTTCTGAACTCGGTCGGTACGCCTCTCCAAATCCTAATCCGGACCCGGGAGATTGATATGGATGCCTACTTAGATGAACTGGCTATTAAGCTGAGTGACGAGACGGAGCCGATCTATCAGACTCAATTGCAAAATTACAATGAATTTATCCGCAGTTTGATTACTACCAACAAGATATTAACCCGTCATTTCTACGTGGTCGTACCCTATGACGGAACTGGTAAACCGGAGTTTGAGCTAGTCAAAGAACAGCTTGGTTTGACGGTCGATATTGTCCAAAAAGGCTTGGCGCGTCTCGGTATGCAGTCCCGCCTACTTAGTAGTCTAGAAGTACTTGATTTGTTCTATAGTTTTTACAGCCCAAAGCAGGCCAAGATTCAGCCGTTGACCGACAGGGCTCTGCAGTTGTTACACACAGCCTACATTCAGAAGGAGGCGGTATGATAAACCTAGTTAGTCTAGCTAAAGATTGGCAGACGCGGCGGAATGATCGCCCTAAAGAGCTAGCTTTAAACTTTGGTGAACAAGATAACCTTGATGTCCTGTCCTATGCTGGCCTCGAAGAGCGGGTCGATTATATGGGTATCGATGGCGTCTACATCCGGACACTGTTTATATCTGGTTATCCATTTGTCGCTTCCAGTGGCTGGTTAGATAGTTTGATCAACTTCAACCACGACGCCGATATTAGCTACCACCTGCACGAGGTCGATGCCTTGCAGGCCTTGCCTAAGCTCAACCGTAAGATAACCGAGCTAGAAAGTACTCGGCGGTCGATGATGCGGGACGGCAAGATTGTCGGCTCAGAGGTTACTGACCCACTTGAATCAGCGATGGAACTACGTGATAAGATCCAGCGTGGCCAGGAGAAACTGTTTCAAATGAGCATTGCCGTTGGTTTGCGGGCTGATACGCTGGCCGAGCTTGATAAGATTACTAAGATGTTAGAAACGACCATGTCGGCCCGGTTATTCTACACTAAAGTAGCCCGCTACCAGCAACTTGAGGCCATCCAATCGGTTCTGCCCAGGGCGGAGGATTTGCTCAACCAAAAGCGCAACCTTGATAGTTCCTCAGCCGCTCTGACGTTTCCGTTTATGAGTGCCGAGTTAGTTCAGGAATCCGGCATTCTCTACGGAGTCAACAAATCGAATAACTCGTTAGTTATTCTCGACCGCTTCAGTCTCCACAATGCTAATAGCATCGTGTTCGCTGAGAGCGGTTCTGGTAAGAGCTACGCTACCAAGGTCGAGATTCTACGTCAGTTGATGCAAGGCACTAAGGTTATCGTGATTGACCCCGAACGGGAGTACAAATTACTGGCCGAATCCGTTGGTGGTACCTATGTCAGGCTGTCGACCAAGAGTCAGGAAAAGATTAATCCGTTTGATCTAGCGACAACTTTTCATACTAAAAGTGATCTAGCTGAACATATTCAAGACCTAACCGAAGTTATTAGTCTAATGGCCGAAGGGCTAGATCAACCCGAAAAAGCAGCCGTTGATAAAGCTATCCTTAAGATTTACAAGCTTGCCAAGGCGGATCAGCCATTGCTCCAAGACCTCTACGCTGAACTACGTCGACTTGGCCGGTTGAAACTGTGTGAACGGTTGGAGAAGTATATTTCTGGCTCACTGGCCGGCGTGTTTAATTCCCAGACTAATATTGAACTAGACAACCGGCTAGTGATCTTTGATATCAAGGACATGACCGAGAATCTGCGTCAGATTATGATGCTAATCATTAGTAACTTTGTTCAGAACCAGGTTAAAGCCCGACCCGAGAAGCGGTTACTGATTATTGATGAGGGCTGGATGCTACTGGAGCACGAAGAGAGTGCTCGGTTTGTGGCTGGGCTAGTTCGGCGAGCCCGTAAATACTACCTAGGAGTATCGATTATCTCCCAGCAGGCTAATGACTTCCTGCGAAGTGATTATGGCCGGGCGATTGCCTCGCAGTCGGCCCTGCGGATACTAATGCGCCAAGACACTACCACTATTAAGAATGTTGTTAGTGAGTTTAATTTGTCGGAGTACGAACAGGGCTTCTTGCTAACTTGTGAGCGCGGTGACGCCTTAATTATTGCTGATCAGAACCATGTGGCGGTTAAGGTAGTAGCTTCTGCCAAAGAGCACCCGCTGATTACAACTAACCCGGCCGAGGTTTACCGGTCATGAACCTGGCCTTACTACTGACGGTTACTAGCCCGACTAGGAAACAAGTCAGCTTAGTACTAGCAACTTTGCTGGTTATCTTGGCTTTACCGGTCATGGCAGTTTTTTCGCTGGGTACAAGTACTTTGTTATACCTAGTAAATTCACTTGAGGGGTCAGATAGTACTAGGGCTATATCGACCACAACGGTGGGACTATACGAGGGGCCGGAAGTTGCCGGTGATACTTACGCTTGGGGTAATTGTACCTATTGGGCTTATGCCTTGCGTTTAAAAGCTGGTAGTCCAATACCAACGACTTGGGGTAATGCTAATACCTGGGCTCTAAGGGCTATCTTAGATGGCTACCAAGTCGATCACACACCGACGCCAAATGCCGTTATGCAAACCACCGCTGGTGACCTCGGTCACGTGGCCTATGTGACAGCTGTCGACCCGATAAGTGGGGCCTGGACGATCTCAGAGATGAACGCTAAAGCCCTAGATGTCGTCGACGTCACGACCTATCCGGCCGCCGCCACCCAATACTATAGTTTTATTCATGACAAGCTACCGAAGGTGGTTCTATGATCTGGCTGCGGGGTCACCAAAACCCAGCCTCGAGTTATGAGCTAACTCCACCACTGCAAGGTGTACCAGGTATGGACCGGACAACCCAGTTGTTTGCCTATCTCAGTAGCGTGGCTTGGCAGCGTAACCCACTGACCCGCGGCCTCTATGGTAGCCATGCCGTGTCACTGGAGATAGTTGGTAGTAAAAGTCGGGGCATACGTTATGTCTTGCAGGTACCTGGGGCGGTTGAGCAGGCTGTGCTGGCGGCGCTCGCGTCGCACACTCCCAGTGTCAAAGCTCAGAAGATCGCCCCTAGAACGAATCTAACTGGACCCGCTGATATTCGCGAGTTTAAACAGACTGGTCACTTTGGCTACCCGCTGAAGCGTTTTGACATGCTTGATCTGAACGATCCAATGGTCTATATTACGGCAGCTATGACCAAGCTCGAGCCGGGTGAGGAAATGGCCTTACAGTTTGTCATTACACCGGTGCGGTTGAAAGCCGCTCGCCAACTTAGTGCCCAACTCCTCAAGAACGCTGTCCTTGGTACTCAGCTGAAACGCCAAACTGTGCCGGTGGTACGGGGGGCTTTAAATGGCCTGAACAAGTTAATGTTTGGCGTGCTTGATATGATCAGCCAGGTCCAGTCTAATGGCTCATCGCGGTCAAGTTCTGGCCAATCTAGCCTGGCCGAACAGCAGCGTGTCTTTGAGCACAAGAAACCAGTTCGTTCACTGTCGTTATTTGAGCAAGAACTGTTGACCTCGGTCCACGATAAATTGGCGGAACCACATTTCCAAGTTAGTGTCCGGAGCCGGGTTGTCTCGCTTAACTCTAAGATAACCAAGCAGCGCCAGGAGCAAGTCAGGGCGGCCCTAGCAGCTTACTCAACCGGTAAATACCAGGTAATTCAACCAAAACGGCAATTGATTAGGTTACAGCGCCATCACTTGGCTAGGCGGTATGAGGGGCGGTTGCCTAATAAGCGGATTTCGTCCAGCCTGATCCTCAGCGCTTCCGAGCTGGCGTCACTGTATCACTTTCCTAATTATCTGGCCCACCAGACTGAAAACGTTGTTAAGTCGCTCAGTAAATCACTGCCGGCCCCAATTTCCCTGAAAACTGGTAAGAAGCTCAGTATTCTAATCGGCGATAACCACTATCACGGCCAAGTCACACCGATTGGTCTAACCCAGTCAGAACGGCAGCGACACCTCTATATTATCGGCGGTACTGGTAATGGCAAAACTACCATGTTGTTCTACGGTATTCTCCAAGATATCCGGGCCGGTCAGGGTGTAGCTGTCCTTGATCCCCATGGTGACTTAGCTGAGCGTATCCTGCGCTATATCCCAGCCGAGCGTATCAAGGACGTTATCTATTTAAATCCCGATGATCTATCGAACCCGATCGGTCTGAACCTGTTGGAATTGCCGGCTGGTTTGACTGGTGATGACTTACTTAGAGAAAAAGACCTCGTAACCGAAGCCACCATATCGGTTATACGGAAGATATTCTCCGACGATGATAGTGGAGGTCACCGGATCGAGTATATCCTACGTAACACTATCCAAACGGCCTTAACGCTTGAGGGTTCGACTCTATTTACGATCTTTAAACTACTGAATGATGCCAAATTCCGGCGCCAAGTCGTCAAGGGGCTAGAGGATGAGAATCTCAAAGATTTCTGGCTTAATGAGATCGGTAAGGCTGGGGAGTATCAGCGGGTTAAGATGGCGGCTGGCATTACAGCCAAAATTGGACGGTTCTTGTTTTCAGCCTCAGCCAAACGTATTCTCGAACAGCCAAAGTCGACGATTGATTTTGATGATATTCTGGCTAGCCGCAAAATTCTAATCTGCAATGTCTCTAAGGGATTACTCGGCGAGGATACCTCAGCACTGTTTGGCACAACTGTTCTAGCTAAGTTGCAGACCGCCGCGCTTCGACGAGCCCGGCTACCCGATACTAACCGGACGCCGTATTACCTGTACGTTGATGAATTTCAGAACTTTGCAACTATCAGCTTCGTCCAGCTGCTGTCAGAGGCTCGAAAGTATAAGCTGCTGCTAACGATGGCTGAGCAGTCTACTTCCCAGCAAGACCAACAGCGGCTGGTTGATATTATCCTAGCTAACGTCGGTACGATTGTTTGTTTTCGCTCCGGCAGTCCGGCAGATGAGCGCTTAGTGTTGCCCTTATTTAGCCCGTTCTTAGGAGCTGGTGAGATTGCCAATCTACCGGCTTATTCGTACTATGTCCGAATCGCCGCTGTCCAGGCCCAAGAGCCGATGTCGGGCGTCACTATTGTGGTTGAAGATCCAGGCAGTGAAGCTGTTGCGGCCCGGGTTATTGCATCATCTCGGGAGTTGTATGCTACAAAGCCAAAGTCGGTGGAACCGGTAGTACTGCCAAATGATGCACCGGAGCCTAAGTCAAAGTTGAAAACAAAGACAAGTCAGGCGAGTCAGCCAGCCAGTCAGCTAGCTAACGTCAAGCCTCTCGCCTGAAAGCTCGCATTTCTTTGCCAGAAAAGCGAGCTGTGCCAGGATGTAAAGAGAATAGTAATCCAAGATGGGCTAAAAATATAAGGTAATTAATGGAAGCAGTGTAGGATGTTTGGCCTTCCAGCAACCGGAGGGGTGGTCCATGAGGCTAGAGGTCTCTATATACTTCTTTGCGGTGACCGACCTTAACCACGAGAATAATAAGCTTCTCGCCATCAACTCGATAAATAATCCTATAACTTATATGACGAATTCGATACAAATTGGTCGAACCTCGAAGCTTAGTATTACCGGGTGGATATGGTTGCGCGGAGAGCTTTAAGATCTTACTTATAAGTTGTTTTCTGATGTTTGGGGCTAGTTTTCTTAGATCTTTATCGACTGACTTTTTGTACTCTAGGCGATAAGTCTGTTGGAGCATTCCTATAGCAGCCCTTCAGCCTTATATTGTTTTACTAGATCGTTAAAAGAATATTGGGGTTCGTTAGTTCGCTTCTGGGCATCCTCAATATCTTCAAAATCCTCGAGTATCTGATATTTGACGGCATCTTCTACGATAGCAGAAACGCTGGTGTCAGACTCAGCTGCCCGCAGCTTTAAGGTTCGTAAAAGTTTGTCATTGATAGTGATAGTTGTGCGCATAGTCTCCTCCTATAGGTATAATAGTGTATCATACATGCATCTTTGCATCAATATGCATAAGGTTGATCTATTTGGCTGAGTACCATAGGTAATACTAGGACCAAATTAATTATTAATGGTGGTATATCGTTTTGATTGGGTCAGGCTCAAGTATAACGGACTATTATAGGACTTTGGTTGATCTGGTTAGCGGAGATAATTAGAGGGTAGACTAAGTCCAAGATACGTTACGATTACTTAGGTGCAATATTGTAGCTTTTGGCTGCAAAAACGTATTGCTCAATGAATAACTTCTTGAACGGCACTATACTATTCTGTTCGTAGAAAACCAGCGTAGCTTCTTTGTAAGCTTTGCTGTCAACACTGCGATATGAGAGTGGGGCAAACCCACCGCTTAACAAGATGGCGTTACTCAGTAATCTGCTTGTTCGTTTGTTGCCATCAACAAATGGCTGGATGTAACTTACACCTAGTACCGTCAGAAGGGCTTTCTCATACACATTGTCTGTATTCTGGACCCATCCAAACAGTTGTTCGAGTGCCTCTCGAATTTGAAACTCATTATTAGGTGGGCGATATTTGGTGCCTGTTATACCGACGAGTCCTTTGCGGAGATTACGTGAGATACCAAGATTCTTGCCGACAATAGTATGAAGTTGTTCCAGCTGTGGCACAGTAGGCTTTTGCCATATATTAAGATTCTCTAGGATAAATTCAAGAGCCTCTTTTTGATTTGGAATCATCTGAGCTTCAAACTCGGTGTTATTTTTTGATTTCTCACTATAACGAAGCAATCGTTCAGTTGAAAGTAGGTCGTATGTATTGCCCTCAATTTGTGAGGTTTTCCAGGAAAATTCTACTATAAAACGTAATAGCTCTTTGTCGTGAATATTGGCATCTGAATTCCGCGCATTCGCTCGGAATAACAAAGTAGCCGTTTCTAGTCTTGCTAACTCCTTTTCGGTAAATAGTGGTACATACGGCTTTTCGAGAAGATTGAAGTTGAATGAGCTTCTGCTGGTACGATTATCTGGCTCTAAACTCAAATACGAATCAACGTCGACAGGTTTTAGTAGTAAGCCTACCTTAGAAAGTTTGTATGTTACTGACCGTCCAGCACCACTCAGTGTTATTAGACCCAACTCGGCCAATTCTGACATACGTCGTTTCACAGTTACCAGGGAGATGTTCGCCAGATCTTTGTGTACCTGAGATGAACTAAGACTGTTATCCGTGGTGAACAACCCAAGGATTTGTTTATTCGTATCATAGTGATACGATTAGCGTCAAGGATGCTTATGTTATAAGTGAGTCTGGAGGAAGTATAAATCCGACCTATCTTTGGCTGGTCCGCCACTTCGTCGTTGCCTGTCTAGCTTGAATTCTGATAATTTATTTGCATCATGTTACGCAGGCGGACTCTTGGAGCAGTCTTTGAAGGGTCGTGTTAGGTTTGTATTTGGGTAGGTGGAATCTATGTTAATATTAATTGACTTATATATACAACAAGCATACAATGTATTACATGAATAATGTACTACTTAGTATCAAAACAGACGAACAGACTAAGCGGGAGTTAAAAGATTTTGCCGCCGAGTTAGGGGTGTCCAGTACTGCCTTTGTAAATATGGTTGTCAGGCAAGCTTTACGGGATCGACGGGTAGTCTTGAGCACTGACCTTGAGCCAACACCTTACTTAGAACAGGTTATGAGGGAGGCTGATGCTGACTATAAAGCTGATCATAATATTTCCCATACTAAAGGCCCAAAAGCGGCCTTAGCCCACCTCGATGGCTTGATGCGAAAGTAAGTTAGTCATGGACGTTGATTTTACTAGAGCGTTCAATAAACAATTTGAAAAGTTGATTCGTAAAAAACAAGACCAGGTTAGACAGGCTGTGGCTCTGTTTTTACAAGATACAGCTACCCCGTCACTTCATAACCACGGGCTGACAGGGGAATGGCAAGGCTTTCGCTCTATCAGAGTAGGCGGTGATTTGCGTCTGCACTTTCGGGTTATAACAGATAATCGAGTATTATTTGTAGCTGTTGGTTCTCATAGCCAACTGTATAAATAACCAAGCATGATCTCCGTCGGTGCTATCCGCGGCATACTCTGACACTTGTTTGGGAGATCTTACACCATAGGCCGCCAGCAAATTAGTGTCTGAAGGAATTCCTGTGGTTGCCATCACTTGTTCGGAAGATATCCCTCTCTCTGTCTTTTGATGGTACGGCTAAAACAGGACAGCTCAAGGTAGTACAAGTCTCCACCTTGACCCGTCCTGTTGTTAGCCTGTGTTCTTTTGACAGAGCGGGAGGTTACCTGCTTATAACAAAAGGAGGGGTTTCATGGAAACTCAAGCATTATCTACAGTAACTTATAACGGTTGGAGTAACCGCGAGACGTGGTTAGTAAGCCTGTGGCTTAGCAACGATGAAACTAGTTACCGAGTACTGCTTCAGGCACAGCGACGATCTGGTGAGGTATCTGAGCAGGCCGAGTGGCTGGAACGACAGCTACGTCAGCAACTAGACTGCGAGCTTGACCAGGCTAGTTTGTGGCAAGACTTATTGCAAACGGCATTTAGTCGCATCAACTGGGTTGAGGTTATCGAGCAGAATTAGTTAATTGGCCCTGAGCAAGGCCTAAAACTACTCGACCAAACTGACAAATTGCTTAGCAGCGAAGGCACTCGACCAGATCAGTTTCTTCCCACTGTGCAGAGCTTCCAGGGTTGTTGCCAGCACTGTCAGTTCAGTTTCATCGATACCCAGGTCGTCTAGCTGTTTATGCGCCGTATGGAGGAATGAGTACTTGGCCCTATCATCTTTCAAAACAAAACCGATACCGGGGTAGTTACTATCCCAACCATCATCCTCACTGTGGGTAATTATTTCAGTTAGCCGTTTCCTGGTGATAAACGATTGGGAGTCGTGGGCCAGGATGATGATAGCCTCGTTCCCATCCGAGGTACGTAGATATATATCGGGGCGATTCTTTGGAAACTGGTGGAAGCGGCTGAGCTCGGTTTTAGTGAAAATATCCGTGCCAGCCGGGACCAATTTCAGGAGGGTGGTATAGCTGGCTAGGATAGTGAGGTTGTGGTCAATGAACGCCTCGGTCGCTTGATCGTTCTTGTAGAGGGCGTGTACGACTGACTCGGATGCTTCCATAAGCTTCCGGACATAAGTCACCCCGGACTTACTTAAGTAATATAGGCCGGGCTTCCTATCTATCCGCCATGACTTATCATAGAGCTTAACTACCAGACCGGTTTTAGCCAGAACTTCTAGTACCTTATATGTATTATCACTACGGATACCTAGAACTTGGGATAATAAGGTTGCAGTTACAAATCTAAACTTGAAAAGTAGTTTAATGATATGGGCTTGTTGCTTGGTGAGCTTTATTGCTATATTGTCTTCACTTATAATTACTATTCTCCTATACGTAAGTATATAGGAAGGGGAGTAAATAGATAGATATTAACAGCGTAATTTTAATTGATTTTAGACCTAATGCACTCGGTATCATTAATTAGGGGATAGACCTAATCAGGTCTACTAAGTAGTACAGATAATCTTCATATTGGTACGGGGGTTTGAGCTATCTCTCACCAAAATCTAAAGACGGCGCCTCGGTTATTCTTGCCAACCTAGGCAAGTAGGTAAGTCACCGCAGAACAATAGTTTACGTGCCTTATTCTACGGTTACTGATTTGGCTAAGTTGCGGGGGCGGTCGACGTCGTATTTCTTTTCTAGCGCCACGTAGTAGGCAAATAACTGCATAGCAATAGCTACCAGGATAGGGCTGGTTTGGTCGAGAGTTTTTGGAATGTAGATTACGTCGTCAGCTAGTTTTTTGATAGCTTTGTTGCCTTCGCTGGCTATGGCTAGGACCGGGCCCTGGCGGGATCGGATCTCTTCGATATTACTGTAGGTCTTACTAAGTAGCGGACCGTCTGGTACGATAGCGAAAGTCGGAAAATCTGGCTCGATCATGGCTAGCGGTCCGTGCTTCATTTCGCCGGCCGCGTAGCCCTCGGCATGGATATAGCTGACTTCTTTGAGTTTAAGAGCACCTTCCAGAGCACAGGGGTAGCTGTAGCCGCGGCCGATAAACATGAAATCACGGTAGTGAGCATATTTTTTGGCCAGAACTTGGATAGTTTTGGCTGATTTGAGTAGCTGCTCGGCCTTAGCCGGTAGGGCATCGAGTTCTTTAAGGATTGGCTTGAAGTGCGGGCTGCGACCATCCGATAGATGTAGGGCAATCTGAGCTAGGACGGTAACCTGGGCAATAAAGGCTTTGGTGCTAGCCACGGCTTGTTCTGGTCCGGCGTGGCAGTAGACGCCAGCGTCGGTCATCCTTGCTATGGTCGAGCCGATGGCATTAACTATGCCTAGCCTCAGGACGCCGTAGTTTTCGACTTTTTTGAGGGCTGCGATAGTATCAGCCGTTTCGCCTGATTGGCTGATGGCGAGCAGCGCCGTACCACGGCTAAATGGTTCGTGGCGGTACTTAAATTCGCTAGCCAGCTGGACTTCGACTGGGATGCCGGCCAGCTCTTCGATCAAATATTCACCAACTAAACCGGCGTAGTAGCTGGTACCACAGGCCACAATTACCAAACGGTCGATGTATTTTAGCTGATCAGCCACACTCTCGAGTCCTCCTAGTTTTATAGTGTGATTTTCTAACCGGGCCCGCCCCAGCGTAGCCGAGCGGATGGTCTGCGGCGCCTCATTAATCTCTTTGAGCATAAAGTGGGCGTAATCACCCTTACTGGCGACTGAGGCGTCGTAATCTAGGGTCTCGGCGGCTCGTTCAATCAGACGGGCATTCTTAAAGTCTTTAATTAGGTAGCTGCCGTCTTTTTTAGCCTTTACTAGCTCGAAATCATTTAAGTAGACGACGTCTTTAGTGTGCTCTAAAATAGCCGACGGATCAGAGGCGACTATTAACTCGCTCTTGCCGACGCCCAGTACCAGTGGGCTACCCAGCCGGGCAGCATACAGTGTTTCTGGCTCCTCGCTGGTTATAATGGCTAGGGCGTAGGCGCCGCGCAGCTGGTTAAGAGCCTCTTCAAAAGCTTGCTCAAAGGTTTTACTAGTTTTACGGTAGAAATCTATCAGGTGAGCAATTACCTCGGTATCGGTTTGGCTGATAAATTTGTAGCCCTGCTTCTCGAGGTGACTTTTTAAGTCGGTGTAGTTTTCGATAATACCGTTATGGACTACTGCAATTGATTTATCGGCATTAAAATGTGGGTGAGCGTTCAAAGCACTAACACCACCATGAGTAGCCCAACGGGTGTGGCCGATAGCCAAGGAACTCTTGGGGGTTTCACCTAAGCTACTGCGCAGGGCCTGGACCCGACCAACTTGCTTGTCTGATATGAGCTCTGAGCCGTCTAGCCAGGCCACGCCGGCCGAATCGTAACCACGGTATTCCAGCGTCGTTAGGCCATCCAGGACGACGTCTAGAGCCCTTTGATGTTTACCAATATATCCAACAATTCCACACATATTTACTGCCAATTAATCCTTACTTTTATGTTTTTTATTCTGTCGGCATGGCAGCTACAGAAAAGCCACGTGACGTCAAAAATTCTATAGCTTTATCTTCACGCTCTTGGTCAGCTCTATCATGTACTCGTTGTGCCCAGCCCCGCTGGTCTGGCAAGGCGTTTAACTCGGCTAGTTCTACTTCCGGATCCTTCGCGGGAGTTGAAGGGATACAGAACCTTCTCGGAAACAGAAATGATTTTACTTTTAGTAACTCCGTTTCTGTATCACTAGCAAGCCAGGGGGCTTTACATTTGAAGTGACCTTGTACACCTCCGCCAGAAAGCGCCCGGGCAAATGGATAAGCTGTTAGAAAGTTGAGTTTTTCGAATGGCATATCGTCCGGTGTGTCGGGTAATCTCCTGGATAAATCGCTTACAGCAGATGTCACAGACTGTTTAATAAATTTCCTGGCGACATCCGTACCGCGTTGCTCTGAACAGTCAGAAGCAAGCTGGGCAAGTTCGTCGGCATGTGTACGTAATTCTAGGGCGTTGCTTGTGATTGATTTAGTAGAACCTTCTATATATATACGACCGCCGGGTTTATCTCCTTCCAACCTTGGAACCAGACCTAGGTATCCCAGTGACCGTAAATAAACGGCGCCGTACGGGGTTTCCGCTTGTAGTAGTTGGCGTAATTGGGGGTCGAGGTCCATAGAAATTTTTTCCGGTTCAATGGTTTCGATATAAATATTATTATGAGTCATAACAACGAGCCTTTCACTTAAAATATGATAGTAACTAGTTATATCGTGCATACAGTCGGATAGCAATATAGATTGGCAACAAAATATTGACATGATTACAGGTTATGGGAGATAATCGGTAAATGAACGATGACAAGTTTACAGTTCAGAAATTACTTGCCGAGCTAGGCTTCTCGGAAACTGAAGCCGAAACCTATTGGGCACTATTAAACCTCGAAAATGTTTCGATTCGCAAAGTTGCTGAGCGGAGCGGCATTAACCGGGGCACAACTTACGATGCTTTAAAGAAACTACTGGCTGCTGGGCTAGCTACCACTAGGCGTAGCGGCGAACGAGAGTATTATGCCGCCGAATCGCCCGAAAAGATTTATGATCTGATTCGTGACAGACGAAAATCCCTGTGGGGATCTCAGCAGCGGGCCCAAAAGCTCATTCCAGAATTATTAGCCCGAAAGGCTCACCCCCAAGGTCGGCCTCTGGTTAAATATTACGAAGATGATGACGGAGTGGTGGCAATTCTGCGTGATGTCTTGCAGACTACTGCTCAACTCGAGGTACCAATGTATTATGCCTATTCGTCGCGCTCAATGCGTAAATATATCTACCGTAAATTCCCGCAGTTTACTGAGCGGCGGATAGCTGAGGGTATCTCGGTCCGGGTGATTGCCATTGGTGAGGGCAGTGATACCGAGGGCCTTAGCGAGCGCAAATGGCTGTCTAAAGATGAAGCTACTGAGGCCTCTAGCTATAGCCTTATTTATGGCAATAAAGTTGCTCATATATCGATCTCGGCCGACGAAACACCTTATGGCGTAGTCATCGAGGACGTTGGTGTGGCCGCTATGCAGCGCCTACTGTTTGACCAGCTTTGGGCCACACTTTAGTTGATTATCGTACTTAAAAAATGACGTATCTTTTTCTGGAATTGGTCAGCCGAAAACCGTTCAGCGTAGCGAGAAATGGTGGCGTGATTGTATTTATTTGGCTTAAAGTTTTTTAGGGCTTTGGTGAGTGATTCTGGGGTTTGGCTGCCAAAGAATTCACCGTTTTTGCCGGGTATGATATAGTCGAGAGCGCCACCAGCCCGGTAGGCAATGACTGGCGTGCCAGCCGCCATCGCCTCGACCGGCGTAATCCCAAAATCATCGAGTCCAGGAAAGATTAAGGCGTTAGTGCTACCAAACTCACGTTCTAATACCTCGTCCTTAGCTTTGCCTAGGAATGTAATATCGTGCCCCGCTAGATCTCGTAAGTGTTTATTATCTGGCCCGTCACCAATGACTGTCAGAATCTCTTCGACCTCGTTACAGGCCTCAACTGCTAGGTCAAACCTTTTATAGGGTGTTTGACGACCAGAGATTAAAAAGCCACTGCGCTTTAGTTTTTGGTTAGCTGGTTTCTTAAACCGACTGGTATTGACTGGCGGGAAGATGACTATACTATCTCGACCATAATATTTCTTTATCTCGGCCTGAATGTGCGTTGAATTAGCGATTATGAAGTCTGGCCGTTGAGCAGCTTGATAATCCCAGTGGCGTAGTGGTGCCACCAGTATCTTTAAACCAATTCGCGCCAGCCAATCGAATGGTCCGAAACCGGGGTGTTTTAAGTACTGCTCGTAGCGGCTCCAGTAGTAGTGAGTTGGGGCGTGGCAATAATTAAGGTGCGTCGTGCCGATTGGGACCTTAATTCCCTTAGCTTCGGCCCCAGAGCTACTGATTACTAAATCATAATCATCAAACTTTAAGCTAGTGAACCACCAAATTCGAAGTAGCGGGATAAATTTACGGATCTTACCGAGATGTTGGAGCCAACCGGTTACGACTTTGCCGTCTAACCGCTGGCGCCACTCAGCCGTGGTATATGAAGTATAAATTGGAGCTTCTGGAAACATTTTATGGAACTGCTCGACAACTAACTCAGCCCCACCACCAATCAACCAATCGTGAACAATAGCAACCCGCAGGGGCGACTTACCATTTATCATTTGCCATTTATAATCTACTGAATTATTTTTCATTGGGTAGTTGACTAATAGCGGGCTCCATGGCGAAAGATACGCTCTAAAATTACACGGGCTGTTTTGGCCAGGATGACTAAATCTAGCCAGAAACTCCAATTCTGGACGTAGTAAAGGTCTAATTTGCGGCGCTCTTCGTATGATATACCGCTCCGACCAGACACAATTGCCAAGCTAGTTAGGCCAGATTTTACGCTCAGAATTTGATCCTTCTTGGTGTATTTCTCGATTTCGAAGACATCTAGCGCTCGGGGCCCGACCAGACTAATATCACCCCGGACTATATTAAACAGCTGAGGCAGTTCATCTAGGCTAGCCGCTCGCAAAAATTTACCGACTCGGCTAATGCGGGGATCATTAGTTAGCTGATCGCCATTGGCTCGGTATTTCTCGGCTAGTTTTGGTAGACCCATTTTGGTAAAGCCAGCCTCCGGGGACATGTCGTTGTAAGCCTGCTTCATAGTACGAAATTTGTAAATAAAGATTGGGCTACCGAACCGACTGAGACGCTTGGCCCGATACAGAATTGGCCCCGAAGGATCTGACAGTTTGACGGCCAGAGCGCTCAGGATCCAGAGTGGGGAGCTGATAATTAGCAGAACTAGGCTAACGAACAAATCGAATAACCGCTTAACTACCCGGCCCCAGCCAAATAGGGCGGTTTGGCGAACGGCAATCACTGGTATGGAATTTCGGAATAACTCGACTTCTAAATTACCAACAAACAGTTCGGTGTTGCCTGGTATAAAGCGGTAACTCAGATGGTTAGTCATAGCGTATTCTAGGACCTCGCGGTTGCGAGTCTCGTCAGCGTATAGTTCGGTCTGGATGATGCCGTGCAGTTTTTCGCCGTGTGCCTCGGCTGCTTCAGTAAATGTTGCGTAATCGGCTCGGTAGGTTCGGCGCATATCACCGACTACTGCCTCAACGAAGTAGCCGGAACGGCGGCCATTACTAAATGACTCAATTATCTCGTCAGAAATAGCCGTGTTGCCGACTACCAATATGTGGGTTATGCCGACGCCGTAGCCAAATAGGGTGGTCCGAATTATTCGGGCGATGGTGCGAAGTAATAATAAGAATATGAAACTTAAACCGAAACCATAAATAGGTACAAGCTTGGCCGGGAAGATAGGGTTAACACTCAGAAAATTCCAAAAGACTACGAATAGTAGGCCAATAAATGATCCAATTAATAGTCGACCAGCTTCCTTGAAACGCTGCTCGTAAATACCGCTATTATAGAGTCCAAGTAGAGCAAAAATTAGAATCCAAAAGGGTAGTAAGCCTAGGAAGACATAGAGGTAGGTTAGGCCGCTGACGGGGTGTGCCACTGGTGTGATACTGGCGGCCCGCAGAAAGTAGGCACCAACAAAGGCCGCCACTAGTGCTAGAAAATCACCTATCATCAGTAAAAAGTTGTATATGAGCGATGCATTGGACTTCATATATAATAGATTGTAACATCTATGACTAAGCGATTAACCTATAGTTCTACGAGTTTGGCAAATTGGCTAGTGGCCACAGTAATGGTACTGGTGCCATTCCACGCCTTTTTGACCGTTTGGGCGTCAACTTTGGTTGGGCATTACACTTTACTACGACTGTGGGATGAAATTATCCTTACTATACTTTGTATAGTATTAGGTATGTGGCTGGTTCGGGATAGGGCCCTACTGCATAAATTGACAGATCAACTAATCTTTCGTTTGATTGCCGCTTATGTACTTTTAACTTTAGCCCTAGGAGTAGTGGCACTACTTAAACATGAGGTTGTGCTAAAGGCTTTGGGCTATGGTCTGATAGTCGATTTAAGGTTCTTTGTCTGGCTGGTGGCTGTCTGGCTGGTGGCTGTCAGGAGTGATTGGCTGCACATTCATTGGAAGCGATTAGTGTTCTGGCCGTTGCTACTGGTAGCGCTATTGGCTGTTTTGCAATTTGCAATTTTACCTAGTAACTTTCTGTCACATTTTGGCTACGATAAAGTAGCTACGATTGCACCGTATACTACTATCAATCAAGACACTGAAACTGTTCGGGCTCAGTCGTTTTTACGGGGGCCGAATCCACTGGGGGCTTATTTATCGCTAGGTATTGGGCTGGTTATAGCCACTTTTGCCTGGCAGAAGCGGAATTGGCGATTGGCTGGGCTTGGACTTTTGGCGGTTCTAGCTCTGTTTGTTAGTTTCTCTCGGAGCGGTTGGCTAGCAGCTTTCTTGGCTGTTTTGCTAGTTATTTGGTGGCGACTGCGCTCACTAAAAGCCAGGGAAGTATTAGTAGGCAGTGTCCTGGCTGTCACGGTACTGTTTATTGGTAGTTTTATGCTGCTACGTAATAGTTCTGGGGTGCAAGACGCTCTGCTGCATGTGAATGCCGGATCGACTGCCAGCCAGACTTCTAATGAAGGACATTTGAGCGCCTTTCAGTCTGGGTTTAACGATTTAATTAACGAGCCGTATGGCCGTGGGCCGGGTACGGCCGGACCGGCCTCATGGTATAACACCGGCCATGATATCCGAAATAGTGAAGATTATTTTTTGCAGATTGGACAGGAATTAGGCTGGGTTGGGCTAATTTTGTTTGTTTCAGTTAATGTGGCGGCTGGAGTGGCCCTGTGGCGTCGCCGAGCGAACGGTTTGGCTTTGGGTTTGACTGCGGCACTTATTGGTTTAATGGTTTTAAATCTACTGGCTTATGGCTGGAGCGATGATAGTCTAGCTTATATTTTCTGGGGCCTGGCTGGAATTGCGCTGGCTGATCCTGTGGTTTCAGCGAGGTTAACGGGCGATGCTTAAAAGATTTTTAAAATCCTTTTGGAACCTAGCCACACTTATTCGGTTTCTTAAATACATGGTTGGCGGTGGGCTGTATTTTTGGGTTGGATTGGGGCTGTTTGCAATTGGCTATTCAGGCTTTCATTGGAGTTGGTGGCAGGCTAAGCTGCTGGGCGATGTCGTCGGCTGGACGCTAAACTACGTTGTCCAGCGCTATTGGGCGTTTGATTCGAGGGGTCTTAAGTTGCACGAAATGGAACACGCTATGCGCTACGCTTTGCTGACAGCCGTTAACTTCGGGATTGATTATTTGATTGTTGGTGGCTTAAACAGCATTGGCGTAACACCCTATATTGGGGTCTTTGTATCATCTAGTTTCTTTACAATCTGGAACTTCCTATGGTACAAATATTGGGTTTTCCCAGATAATAGCAGTAAACAATCAAAAAAGATTTAGTCATAAATCCAGAGACTTGCTATTCCTAAGGTCTCCAAATGCGAAATAGAATGATTACTTTATTCATGCTTATACTTGCATGAGTGAGATATCTTAGTATCCTGTATTAATAATGCATATATTTCAAATAGACGGTGACCTAGCCCCTCGGGTTGAACCTAATCCGGTTGCCGACAATTGCTGGCTAGCCCGTCAAGTTCTGGCAACATTTATGGGTGAAGCTTGTGATCTCGGGGCGGATGACGACGGCACCGATGACGTGCCAGATCTCATATATGAGGGTGATGGCGATGGGCTTTCGGTTCACGATACCCCTTGCGTCCCATTGAACGCGAAGTTTCAGGCCTTTTTATCAAATGTACCACTAATTACGGGTCTAGATGGGGGTATAATACCTTTTACTCAATCGGGTTACGTGTCATTGCAGGCAGAGGATCGTAATGAAGAGCCAGTTAGAACTGGTTTAGATGCTGTTATCGAACAGGATGAGAGTAGGGGACAAATTATCTTTCATTTGCCTCGACCTGGAGTCAACGAAGCTGAAATATTCGATGGATACTCACTAGAGTCCACCGCTGGGATTCCGATTACATCGATGCCCCGCCTACGTAGAATTAAGCGACTACTCGAGTTTATGCAGAGTAGTCTAAGGGATCTATGCGAAACTGACTTGGCAATATACCAGACTCTCTACCACGCCAATGCTCCCAGGGGCCTCGAAGAAGCATCTCTGTCTGATGACGAACTACAACAGTTTTTTCAGTAGCCCTAACTGAGATTTAACTAATCTGTGGCATAATTAAAGCATGAACGAAAAGCAAACAGCATTAGCTCCGGCTGCTAACATTGCTCAAGCGGAAACGGTGCGGCCGACCAAAAAGCAGAAGGAATTACTGGAGTTTATCGCCGGCTTTATTGCTGAGCACGGCTATAGCCCGAGTTACCGTGAGATTATGACTGGGCTGAATTACACCTCGGTGGCGACGGTAGCACTGCACGTTGGCAATTTAATTAAGCGGGGACATTTGCGTAAGCGTGATCGCAGTGCTCGCTCGCTTGAAGTAATTAGTCCAGCCGGCCTGAATGAATCACCACTTAAGACGAACCTGGTTAAGCCCGATCAAGAAAAGTGGCTGGTCGAGAAGGTCGAATACTTTATGCAGGCGGCCGAAGCTGGTAACCAAACTGAGCCGCCTCAAATTGACGATTTGTATATTCTGCTGGGGGCCCTTAGGGTGCTTGGGCTAGACGGGGCTGCCCAGAGCTTTACCGAGCGGCTAGTTAGTTTAAAAGCTAAATTTGGTGACCAAAAAGGTTAGGCTTACCAAACAGGGTATAATGTAGCTGGAATCAGGCAAATTCATGAAACCACTTTATCATTTAGGCAAAAAGTCCAGACATCATCGAATAATTGAAGTTGTGATCGGTCTTTTGTTGCTTATAGCAATCATCTTTGGCGTATACAAATTGCTAAACCTATCTATTAGTCCGGCCGAAAATATTACTAATCCGCCGCCGGTTACCAAGGCTTTTGTACCAGATAGCGCCCCCCAAAAGCATATTGACGAGCCACTATTTACAGTGGATTTGCCAAACGACTGGAGTCTGAAGAGTCACGTGACTACTACCTATAATGTATATAAGTTTCAGGGTAGCAAACCAGCTACTAGGCTGATGAGTATATATATTGATGGTTTGCCACCTAAATTTGCGGTCAATCGGCTTTTACCGGTCCAGGCTATAGGTAATCGGCTAGATCATGGCACAGTGTCGGATAATTGCCTTGATTTTGTCTCGCCCAGCGCCGTTAATACGCAGCAGTCTCAGCAAACAAAGATAGTTGATGCCAAGTGGCAAAATGCTGAATTTTACTGCGATATTGGAAATTATGAGAGAGATGTCATCGGAACCAGCTCGACAGAGGCCATTAACCAGGTAACTCTGACTGGTAGTAGTAGCAAACACACCCTGTTTTTTGCCTACACCGATAATGGAATTAATCCGAATTACAGTATCTTCTACGGTATTTTAGAAAGCTTTAGGCTTAAGTAAAAATTACTATATGTAGTGTGTAGGCACGGTGCTACACTACTATTGGCATTAATAAATCGAACCGGAATCCCGTGAAAATCGGGAGCTGTGCCGCAACTGTGATATCGCTAAGATGTGATTAAGCCAGATACGGTTTCTTAAGTCTTCCGAGCAGAAGCGCAATCGAGACATTGTTTCGTGGCCTCTGTTATCTGGATACAGAGAGTATTCTATGGCTATTGCAGGTGAGCTAATAGTACAATCATCTACAGATTTACAGACCTGGGAATCGGAGCTTGACGAGCAACCAGAACCCTGTAGAGAAGTAGAAGACTACCTACAGCAAGAGGCAAGTGAATTTCGACAGCTGGGCCTGGAGCGAATCTCGCGGGCTAAAGCCGAAAAGTTCATAGGTATGGTGGCTACTGGCGCTGAGGTTGAGGTTGGGATTACTCATGACAAGACACCGCGTAATACATCGCTGCTTGATTCTATTCGAGCCGCCGCAAGTGGCGACCAAGAGGCACTTCGGTCGGTTACTCTAAATGTAAAAACTGACTTTATGGAGCGCTCTATTAAGGCTGGCCACGTTACTCAGATAAACCAGTCAGTTGATAGTAGTGGACACATTGAGCAGCATGGCCAAACTGGTCAGTCCATCCAGGCTAATAGTCTTAGATATACAACCAAAAATCCAAAGATGCGTCCGCGGGTTGAGGCCGAAACTCGCAATCTATTTCGTCTAGAAGAAGCTTACCGTGAAGGTCTGCTGACCGATTATTGCGTGGTTGTACCATCGCGCCCACCAGACAATATGTCTGATAGTGAATCTCATAATGAAGGCTTTTTTATTGATACAATGAGCATAGCCTTGCAGTCGACGACGGTTAATGAGACGGGTCAGCTAGTCACAGAATCGGCTTTCGTGGCCGGAAAGCACAACCGCTCAGCGCCACGCCAAGATAGACTACTCGTGCAATATCTGGGCGATCAACTAGATATTGATACAGATACTCAATCAGCTAGCGAAGGAATCGACAGGCCGTGGCTAATATCTAAGAGCTTAATGCCGAATGGCGTTATTGATCTTGTACGTATAATGGATGAGTTTCAGGGTACTTTTTTTGGTCTAGATCGACCATCCGAAGACTATCTTTCGTATGTACGGGAGTGTGAAGCTCGTGAGCGTGAACTTGACCCGACTATTCAAGAGATTGTGACGGAACTGCTGCGTGGAGCCGACGAGCTATTTGTGCCGCTGGACGCAACCAGGCGGCTTCATGCGATTTCTGAAAACAAGTTAGTTAGGCGAGCGCTTTATGACGAGAAGATAGACACCACTGTGCTTGGTATTGAATCTGCTTATTATGTCCAATCCGCCCGTAATTATATGGAGTTAGGTGACCTACGTCAGGCGGAAGTATTTATGCAAAAGGCCGAGACAAGTGCCGACACTAGCTCTTGCCCTGGTACGGGGACTGGGTTAGATGTTTTAGCAAATGATGTAGTTAGTAGTGGCCAAAACAATACTTCAAGCGAATCAGGTAACTGCGAGTTTACGTCCAAAGAGTGTCCGATCTGTCATAAAAAGAAGGTTCACACGGTCGTAAAGAGGCTGGCTAGTGGCAAGAAGTTTATTAGTGGTAGTTGTGGCTGTAGTACTGTAGCTTAAGGCTAAACGGCTTCTTCAGCTATTTCGAGCGGTCGGTTAGCCTGGAGCTTTTGGAGGTGCTTAGAGCGGTAGCGATCGAAATGCTCGCGGTCAATGCCATTTTTATCTATCAGTGTACTCAAGTATTCACTGCTGGCTCGGTGTGGGATTGTGACGTAGCTGCAGCCCAGTTCGTATAGTTGAATAGCTTCTTCGTAGCTGTTGGCGTTACAAATTACGACTGCCTCTGAGTTATAGAAATTCATGTGCTTAACTAGCTCTTGATTAGTCCCAAAATCCGTGACAGTGCTAACTACCAGCTTAGCGTCCTCGATACCGACTTCTTCCAGTAGCTCGGTATCGGTGACATCGCCGAATATACAGGGTACTTGCTGGCGTTGCAAAGCGTCAATCATAGCTGGGTCGTAATCAACTACAATATAACGCTTTTTGAGTTTTTTGAAGGTCCGGACGAATTCACTACCGCCGTGGCTATAGCCGAGTAGCACTAACTGGTAGTTAGTTTTACGGACGGTTTCCTTGTGTCTTCGCTCTTTGTCGAACAGGCCATAGAACAACTTTACTTTGTCAAAATAGGTGAATAACTTGTTGTCGTACTTCATTAAATAAGTTGAAGAGGTGATAGTTATCATGGCCACTAGAGTAGTTATAGCGCTTATGCGCTCGCTAACCATGCCGTTAGCAGTGGCCAGCACGACCAGCACAATCGAGAACTCACTGATCTGCGACAAGTTAATACCGGCTTTAAAGGCCACTCGCTTAGGATATCCCAGCAGCCCGAGTGTAGTCGTGACGGCGGCTGGCTTGAGTATGATTACGACAGCCGATAGGATTAGAGCGGGCACAATACCGGATTGGAGATGCCCAATGTCTAGGCTTTCACCTAGGACAATAAAGAACAGGACGATAAAGAAGTCTCGGAGGGGCTTAAGCCGGGATTCGATTTCTTGGGCATAGGGTAGGCCGGCCAGACTAATTCCCGCAAACAGTGATCCGATTTCGATTGAAAAGCCAGCGTATTGGAATAAGCTGGCTACGCCAAAACCCCAAGCTATGGCGAATAAAAATAGGCTCTCTTGGCTAGCGGCGATAAATTTGACGACTTTTGGCAAGATGAACCGGCTAGCTCCGACCAAGAAGGCCATCAACCAAATACCACGGGCAAATAACATAGCCACTTCGCCTAGACCAATTCCCTCGCCTTGACCAGCTGCCACAAACAGTAGGGCTAAGGTGGCTACGATATCATCGAGTAGAATGACACCAATGGCAATCTGGCCGTGTAAACGGTTCTGTTCTTTTTTGTCGGTCAAAACCTTGACGATGATGATCGTACTACTAAAGAACAGTGCTAGGCCGATGATTATAGCGTCGATGGTCGAAAAGCCGAACATTCGGCTACCAATCAGAAAGCCAAGACTACCAATTGTTACTAGCAGCGCTCCAGCGGTGATAAAGACCGATTTCCCAACCCGCTTTATAACTGATACGTTCATGCCTAGGCCGATAATAAACAGCAGCAGGGCAATACCAATACTCGAGAAGCCGTCAAATATTTCTTTGGAGTGAATGAGATGTAGAACTGAAGGTCCAACTAGGATGCCGGTAATGATATAGCCGAGGATTAGTGGCTGCCGAAAAACCCGCATAACCAGCGACACAAGCGTAACTACAACAATAACGAGACTGAGTTCAGTAAAAATTGTATCGGGCATTTTTTATCTTTGGTTTAGCTCTATTATTTTACTATACTTGGGCTGTTTTAGGCTATTGCTTTTGTCAGTTTCAGTAAATCTTTAATTAAACTGTTGACATTGCGCATACGCTTTGGTAAATTGAACTTACTTTTAAGACGCAAGCGAGAGCGTTTGAAGAGACAAAAACTTAAAAAAAGAGACGGATTAATTAGGCTTTTAGCTTTTTAGTAAGCCGAGCCTAGGTTAGTCGTTTCAAAGAGGCAAAAATGTCAATAAAAGTAACTTGGTTTAAAGAAAAACCAACTCGTGTTGAGGTGAAGGTCCAGCGACCTGACTGGCAGAACTATCTATACTACTAGATTGTAGACGGTTAAATTTGAGGCTCTACTGAGCCTTGGCTAACGCCGCGTCGAGTATTTTAGAGAATGCATCAACGCTTGGCTGACCAGATGTCGAGTCTAGTAGCGCCGTGTTTTCGATGTGCTTACCGTTTAGGAAATAGGTTGGCGTAGCTTCAGGCAATCCAGTTTTACTGAAGGCGGCGATATCAGCGTTAATCTTGTCATTGACGGCCGAGCTCTTATAGTCGGCCTTAAATTTAGTAACATTCAAACCAAGGTTCTTAGCGTATTGCCAGAAATATGGCGTCGGGTCAGTTGTTGTGCCGGGTGACCATTGGCTCCAGTTACTGTAATCGTACAGTGCTTCGTGCATTTCCCAGAATTTATCTTGCAGGGCAGCGGCCTCAGAAGCCCGAGCACCGGCAAAAGCGTTAGGGTGCAGGCTAGTTAGGGGTAAGTTACGGAATTGAAACTTAACTTTGTCGGCATATTTCTTGATGACTTGCTGAACTGTTGGCTGAAAGGATTCACAGGCCGGGCATTCGTAATCGCCATACTCTACGAAAGTAACTTTGCTAGTTAAATCACCAGTAAAGTGGCTAGTTGGCTGACCGCTAGTGCTATCACTCTTACTAGTTTTATTATTATTGCTTATTAATATTATGCCGCCGAATATGACTATAATTGCCACAATAATCGCCAAAAATCGCTTATCCATGTATTTCTCCTCCAAAGTCTTTGCTACTAACTAATTATATTAGCACGAATACTTGGCCATTATACGAGGCTTTGTAAACCGAGCCGGCCGTCGTAAGATAGATACATGCTTTCATTTGTTCTCGGTCTAGCTTTTTCGGCTATCGCGCTCTGCGCACTGGTTTTATATAAGGCTTACCGCCATGTGCCGACAAAGGAGCTTAAGCGATTGGCGCGTCGTGGTGATTCGCTAGCAATATTGCTGTACAAACCGGCTGCTTACGGTGCTAGCTTAAACGCCTTACTTTGGCTAATTGCCGGCCTAGCTTTTGCTGGTGGCGTGGTTATGTTCGCTGATATCCTACCAGCTTGGCTGGCAGTTATATCGGTGGCAGCAGTTATTTGGGTTGGTTTTGTCTGGATTCCAAGCGGTGAAACCACCAATGCTGGCTTATGGTTGGCACGAACTGCCGCACCGTCGCTTAGCTGGCTAACAGAAAGGCTGCATCCGCTACTTGCGTGGATTGAGCAGTTTGTTCGTCGACACCGACCAATCACGATCCATACTGGGTTGTTCGAAAAATCGGATCTAATCGATTTGCTAGAGCGACAAAAGGATCAACCCGACAACCGTATATCGATAGGCGAAATCGCACTACTTACTCACGCTCTCAGTTTTGGCGATAAGCGTGTTAGCGAGGTTTTGGTGCCCAAACGAGTAGTTACAGTCGTCAAGGTCGATGAATCAATTGGCCCAGTCCTGACTAACGAACTTCATAGCAGCGGCCACAGTCGCTTCCCGGTTTACGAGGGCAAGCATGACAATATAATCGGTATTTTGTATCTGCGTGATTTAGTTATGACTAAAAAGACCGGTACGGTACGTGATCTAATGAAGCAGCGGCTTAGTTATATTCACGAAGAATTTACGCTTTATCAAACCCTCCAAGCATTTCTTAAGACCAAGCAACACTTGTTTCTAGTAGTTAACAGCTTCGAAGAATTCGTTGGTATTGTTACGGTCGAAGATATAATTGAGCAAATTATTGGCAAACCAATTATTGATGAGTTTGATAATTATGACGACCTCCGAGCGGTTGCGGCTACTGCCGCCCAAGAGGAGCACAAGGCTCGCCTAAAAGCCGAGCAAGAGCCGGCCCACCAAGAAGCCACTACCTCCGAGCCACCAGAGGTGGTAAAATAGTAGTCAGTATGATTTGGCAAGGTCGAAGTAATATGAATCCTCGGGTCGGCAGCAAGTAGCTGGCGCTACTAGCCTGCGTATCCGACCCAACTCTTAAGCCAAAGCTCAATAATTAACCAGGAATTTTATATATGAGAACATTTGCAAAAGACACTGTCTCTAAAACGAGCGAAACAGTTACCGTAAAAGGTTGGGTCAACAGCCGACGTGACCATGGTGGTCTAATATTTATCGATTTGCGTGATCACACCGGTCTAGTCCAGCTCAATATTCGGCCAGATCAGGCCGAAGCCTTTAAAATTGGTGAGAGTTTACGTGATGAGTTTGTAATATCTGCCACTGGTCAGGTAATGGAACGCGGTGAAGGTCTTAAGAACCCGAACATTGATACCGGTGAAGTAGAAATTAAGGTTGACGAGCTAACTATCTTGAACCGGTCTGAGGCTTTGCCAATTCAGATTCATAGTGAAGCCCAAAGTAGTGAAGAATTACGACTTAAATATCGTTACCTCGATCTACGCCGCCCCAAAATGCAAGATATGCTAAAAAAGCGGGCCGATATGTACCACCGGATTCGTAGCTTTATGGAACAAACTGATTTTACTGAGGTTACAACACCGATTTTGGCTAGTAGCAGCCCAGAAGGCGCCCGTGATTTCTTAATTCCATCACGTCTCCAACAGGGCAAATTCTACGCTTTGCCGCAGGCCCCCCAGCAGTTTAAGCAGCTTTTAATGGTTGGTGGCGTACCACGTTATTACCAGCTGGCGGCTTGTTTCCGTGATGAAGACCCACGGGCCGATCGGCTGTACGGTGAGTTTTACCAATTAGACCTAGAAATGTCATTCGTCGAAGACGGCGAAGAAGTTCGAAGCCTAACCGAGCCGCTTATTAAGCAATTATCGACTGATTTTGCCGGCAAGAAACTACTAAATGAAGCTATTCCACGGATTCCTTACGTTGAATCTATGGAGCGCTATGGTACCGATAAGCCAGATTTGCGTTATGGCATGGAACTTACCGAACTAACCACAGAACTACAAAACACCGAATTTGGTGTCTTTAAAAACGCCGAATGCGTTAAGGCTATCTGCGTTAAGGGTGGCAGTGAACTAAGCCGTTCACAAATCGATAAATTTACCGAGATTGCTAAGGCTGAAGGAGCTGGCGGCCTAGCCTATCTAACCTACAAAGACGGCGAAGTTCAATCACCGATTGCTAAATTCTTAAAGACTGAGGAATTAGAAGCCATCAAATCTAAACTTGGTGCCACCGATGGCGATATCGTGTTCTTTGGAGCCGACAAGCGATCTGTTGTCAACAAAGTGCTGGGCCGACTACGTATCGAATTTGCTAACCACTTTGGCCTAAAAGATCCGAATATCGTGGCACTGTGCTGGATTATTGATTTCCCGTTTTACGAAAAAGACGAACATACTGGCAAACTAGATTTTGGCCATAACCCATTTAGTATGCCCAAAGGTGGCTTAGAAGCGCTAGATTCCGAAGACAAACTGGCGATTGTGGCCGACCAATACGATATGGTTATGAATGGCTACGAGATCTGCAGCGGTGGTGTTCGCAATCATAATCCAGAGATTATGTACAAAGTCTTTGGCATACTTGGCTTTGATCAAGCCTACGTCGATAGCCGGTTTGGCGCCATGATAAGCGCCTTTAAATACGGCGCTCCACCACACGCTGGTTGTGCCTACGGTGTCGACCGAATCTTCATGGAATTAATGGGCGAAACCAATATCCGCGAAGTTGTCGCCTTCCCTAAAAACGGCTCTGGTGTCGATGCCATGATGCAATCCCCCAACACAGTCGATCTAGAACAATTAGACGATCTAAACCTCCGCATCCTCGAAAGCTAACTCGAAGTTACTAATTTAGACTTCAAATCAATTCGCTAACAGTTAGTGGCTGTAATTTGCTATCATAATGCATAACCATGGTTAAACAAAAGCCAAAGAAGCCTTCCGGTAATACTAACAAGCTATATACTTCTAAAAAGAAGTATATTATTTATGGCGTAATTGTTGTTGTGGCTTTCCTGGCGGCTGCTTTCTTCATTCGTACATATCAGCACGATAGGCTGGTAGATAAACAGTTTGCAGCTGATAAAATTCGATTTGCTCAAACCGAAAATGACATGGCTGACGCCTATGCAGCCATAGTAAAGTCGGCTGGCCAACCGTATGAGACAAGTGTCACTAGAGGTTGTGCCTACGGTGCACTTAAATTTGCCCGCGGACCATTGGGCTGCATGATAAATTATGGCTTCGCCTACAGTGTTAATAATAGTTCTGAAGGGAAAATTAACGGACAACTAGTCCACGGCATAATTGATGGCCATTTTGGGTTCAGTAAGGGCTCAACAATGTATGGGATTGCTGAGTTAGCACAACAGGCTGGTGAATATGGTGATTTTCTTGATAGTATTCATGGGCTTGGCTGTACTTTGGACCATAATACCTACGCCCCAGATGACTACAATTCTTTCGGTAGAGTATCTTCTGGTTTACATAAAGACACCACTACGTATATGTCAACTTTTTACTTTCTGTGTGAAAAGAATACGCCTAGAGCTATTTATGAAATCCAGAAGAGTGCATATTAATTTGCTATCATAATGCATAACCATGGTTAAGCAAAAGCCAAAGAAGCCTTCCGGTAATACCAACAGGCTGCATACCTCCAAGAAAAAGTATATTATCTACGGTCTAATTATTATTGTGGCTTTGCTGGCGGCTGCTTTCTTCATTCGTACGTACCGACATGACAAACTGGTGGATAAGCAATTTGCAGCTGATAAGATTAGATTTGCCCAAACCGAAAATGATATGGCTGACGCCTATGCGGCCATCGTAAGTTCTGCTGGCCAACCGTATGAGACAAGTGTAACTAGAGGTTGTGCCTACGGTGCACTTAAATTTGCCCGCGGACCATTGGGCTGTACAGTAACCTATGCCTTTTCTTATAGCGTAGATAGCTTATCCGAGTCAGCAGATAATGGTCGTTTAGCATTTGAGATTATAGATGGTAAATTCGGATTTAGTAAAGGTTCGTTACATAATGGAATAAGTGAGATTGCTCAACAGGGAGGGGTGTACTTTAGCTTTCTTGATAGCATTCATAAGCTAGGCTGTTCGTTTGATCATGATACGTATGAGCCTAGTGATTATAACTCTTTTGGTAAGCCTTCGAGTTTACATAAAGACGCAACGATCTATATGTCTACTTACATATTTGAGTGCGAGCGAGATACGCCAAGAGCAGTTTACTTTATCTATAAAGCTGCAGAATAGCTTGTATATAGTTTTATAATATTATATAGTGAGCGCCAAGTTGCAGGAAAGGCGTTCGTGTTGTCTAGTAGGTACAAAAGTTTACTATTGACGGTTGGGCTTCTATTAACTTGCGCGATTATAGTCGATTCAATTATACCAAAGACAACTTTTGCCGATGTAAACGATGCCTGGGCATCTAGTTCACCGCAGATTAGTAAAATCGGGGACATAACACAAGACGAGGCTATTTCCTTACCGCCAGTGTGCATAGAGATGATTATCCCAGTTGTACGGGTGGTTTATCAGCAGTTACTAACAAATAACGAGACCCACTGCATGGTACAAAAGAGTGAGGGATTACTCGATGACGCAGTGAGTGTATATATGCCAAATGGCTCGAGTAAAGCGTATCCAGTTTATGATTCGCTACCAGGTAAGCCGGTATTTATAGATGTGCCAAATTCCCCAGCAGAGCTGATGATTCACAGCGACCCGTCTTGGCCGGGGGTAAACACGAGCCTATTTAGAGAGTTTGGGAATCACCTTATTTTTAATAATAATTTGTTAGCCCCGAGTTATTCAATTACTAGCCCGGATACAGAGCTTAAATATCCAGATCGTAACCACCTGCTGGCATCGAGTGCCCCAAGCACTTTCACTAATGATGGGGACTACGTGGTTGTAGAGGTAGATAGTTATGGTTTCGTCAGGATAAACCTGACAACGCTGCAAATGGTGTCATTTGCTACAAACACGGTAGTAAATAGTTCTGGATCACCTCTGGGAGCTGTCACGGCCATTAGTCCGTCAGGCAAGTATGCGGCTGTTGCGTACAATGCCCCTGATGGCTGGGGCAGTAAGTATTTTAAGGTTATAGATATTGATTCATGTGGCAGCTCGACGGCAGCCTATTCAGGGGCTACTTCTACTTGTAAAACTACTAATTATTGGGCTCAGCTGAGCCAGACTATTCCAAATTTGTATTCGATTAGAAACGTAGTATTTGCAAACGATAATTCACTAAGCTTTGCGGCTATTACAAAGATAGGCTCGACCTTTGGCTACGCACGGTACTACATTACCGCGCCTGGCCAGCCAATGAGGTTAGAAAATTATCTAGCGTTAGGAGATTCATTTGCCTCGGGAGAAGGCACCTTCAACTATAAGCTCGGTACAGATACGGACGTAAATAAGTGCCATCAGTCGATATTCTCGTACCCATTTTTGATGGAACCACGCGTGGGCTCTACGGAGTCGATGGCTTGCTCTGGTGCAGTGATAGGTAACATCTTTAAAAATAATAACCAAAAGATTAATCAGTTAAAAGATGTTGAAGATACTGAAATATCGGAAAAAAAACAAGAGAACGCTATCCTGGTTCATTTGCCTGGAGTAATTACTCAGTTGAGGGTGCTTAATAATGATAATCCGCAAGTAGTAACCATATCAATAGGTGGAAACGATATAGGTTTCTCCAACATAATTAAGCGGTGCATTATACCGTTTAACAATGGCTCTTCGTTGGCGCAGAACTGCTACAAAACATATGAAGACCGAAAAGAGCTTATCGATAGTGTTATAGGCCCACAATTCAATAGGCTTGTTCAAACGTACAAATCATTGGAAACAAATGACCCTGCACGCCGTGTCTATGTAATAGGCTACCCACAATTAGTAAACCCGGGCGGAGATTGTGGGGATAATGTACGCTTCAGTGGACCGGATACAGTATTTGCTAGCGAACTTGTGAGCTATCTAGATTCTGTTATCAAACGAGCAGCTGACAAAGCAGGTGTCCAATATATTGATACTCAACATTCTTTTGATGGTCATCGGCTGTGCGAATCTGGTGACAAAGCAGTGAATGGCTTGACGGAGGGAAACGATACAATATTTCGGACTGGTAACGAAAGTTACCATCCGAACAAGCTCGGTCATCAACTGCTCGCAAGTACTATACTAGATCAAACTCATAATTTGACTACGCCGATGCCAGACCCACAAGATGTTATAGCGCCATCTTCAGATGATAATCAGGCGGAATCCCTACTCGGAACTCCACCGGTAGTAAGTCGTTCTTTGTATCAGGTCTTAAACGACAAGGATGATAACTTGGAGGTATTATTACCAGGAGACAGTGATGTTAATTACACTTCTTACGGCGGTAAGGGGATAGTTATGCCAGGGACTCAATTGAATACTGTATTGCATTCTGACCCTGTAGATGTAGGTATTCTATCAGTAAATGAGTCTGGTGATATATCTGGCAGACTACATATACCAAGTGATACGGTGCCAGGATTCCATGTCTTACACATGTATGGTAAAAACAAGTTTGGTGACCCTATAGATATACAAAAAACTGTGTATATAGAGGCTAGTGCTAACGATTATGATGGTGATGGCGTAATTAATACAGTTGATTCTTGCCCTAGTTTACCGAATAGTGGCCACGATGTGGACAAAGATGGCATCGACGATGCATGTGACCCAGAAATTGGCACTCCTCCCACCCCAGCACCTGAGGCGCCGACAGTGCCTAGTGATGATGACTTATCTTTGCCAGCAAAGCCGATTATAACCCCGAAAATTGTAGAGGCTTCGAGTAACGGTTCGAGTGGTGTCTCGTTTATTAATGTTAATCCGGTTCCACGATTGTTCTCTCGTATCGAAAGCGCCCCGCTTCATTTTATGGGCGAGGTAGCAGGTGATTCAACGGCTAAACCTCCTCGTGTTAATCAGACTCCACGCCTAGCTACGTCAAGTGTCGTCACCAAACATAGTCCTATATTACTTTTTGTGGCATTGATCCCAGCAGTGATAGTAATTTTAGTAAGTGTAACTACAAGGTATCGACAGAGGCTTAAATAGCCTAGAGCGCATAATACTAAAGTATGAGTTAGTAATAGAATATAGAAACTCATAATTTATCGGTTTACTGACACTCTTTATAGTGTAGTTTTTGGTAAATTTAGTTTCTTTTAATACGATATAACTTAAGGGTATCTTAGATTTAGTCAGTTGTTTGGTTTGAATTGTAATGAGCTTATGTTATATAGTGGGGCCGTAGCATGAAATACAAAGATTCCGCTGGATTTGCAAAACTTCTACTGATTATAGCTATATTGATAGTAGCTTTTGTTGCCATATCGATAATTGGTGTTTTGCAAGACGGTAGCACTAGAAGCAGTGCCCCTAGTTTTGCTAGCTTACCTAAGGTGCAGTCCAAGACTAATAATTCGGGAAGTAGTGCTTCGAATAGCCCGAGTGATCCTAATCTTCAGATTGACGTATCGATGGCGATGGTTGATGTTCAGGGGGAGCTTAGGGGATATTTTGACGTAACTAAGTCCTATCCTAGCGACTTGTCTTCACCCGAGCAGATAATTAGTCAGTCGAACGCCCAAAGTGGTAATACTGGTCAGGATTTGATTGACGAGTTTACTGCTCCGGCTGGTGCTAAGTACGTTTATAGCGCTACACCGGAAGGCTGCACGACAGCTGCTAAGAATTGCCAGCAGTACACACTGAATGTCATCGAAATCAGTAGTGGCAAATCTTTGGATAGTGTGGGATCGGTAGAAATGCAATGAAAAAACTATTTTATTTGATTCCATTTGCGCTACTGATTCTAAACTTCTTGCCAGTATCTGTTTATAAAGATACGGTTAAGCTTGTGACGCTCAGTTCGGCTACCCCAAGTCATTGGCGCATAGCTAAATTTGACCTGTCAGCGGGCTCGACCAGTCTGGTCCCGACTGATGCAGTGAGCCCGGCCCAGGCCGAGAAGATAGCTAATGCATCGATGTACATTAGTAATGGCGCCACCTTTAGGGGCTTCCCGTTTGGAGCATATTTTAGCAAAAGTAGTGCCCAAGGAACTTCGAGCGCTAGTGCTAGTGCCTATTCTATCTTATGGATTCTTAGCGACATACTTTTGATAGCTATAGCAGTCTTAACTGTATTTTATTTTGATCGTAGAAAGCAGAGTGGTGGTGTGAGCAGTGGCGTTTCTCAGGTTACTCCCCCCGTGATAGCTGCGCTGAGCCAGGCTGTAACTCCGCAGCCCGTCGTATCTCCAAGTACTATTACTCCCGAGGTATCTTCGCCAGCCAGTCCAATAATTTCTCCAGTTTTGATGCCTAATCCACCGTCATCAGCACCACCGGAACAACCAGTTCAGCCAATTCAGTCAGTTGCTGATTCTGTACCAGTCTCGCCACCAGAGCAACTAGATCAACCTACGCAGGCTCAACCGGTTATTACTCCTAGGGCTCCATCACCAGAGATTGCTCAGGCTCTGGCTCAGCCCTTACAGACTCCAAATCAAGCCGACCCTAGCAATCCTCCGACCAACAATCTACCACAGTAGAATCCAAACAATTTTACGAACTAAACCTACGTATCCTCGAGAGCTAGATTGTATTCTAGGCTAGTTTCGTTATCCGAAAACAACACAACTTTCCAATTCCAGCCAGGCCTAGGGCACTTAGAAAGTGATTTTCTATAGAGCAGAAATTAATATTCTCTAAAGACTACGCATTTGAGTTATTCGCGTAAGTGTTGACAATTGTAATTATTTATAGTACCTTGTTATAGAAAGGTAGTAATAGATTGAATAATAGTGATGAATTTAGTCAACTCAGAAAAGGCTTACTGGAAGTTGCAGTGCTGAGCGCTATTTCGGCCAATGAGGTATATGCTGCCGACATTATAGCCAGCCTTGCTCTGACTGAATTTGCGACTAGCGAAGGCACGTTGTACCCACTTTTATCACGGATGAAGCGCGAAAATCTGCTTGGCTATAGCTGGGCCGAGAGCGCTAGCGGACCGCCACGCAAATATTACCGATTAACCAAAACTGGCCAGCAGCATTTACGGGCTTTACGGCAGTATTTACGAAGTATTACAAAAACATTAGATAAATTAGGAGAAAAGTCTTGAATAAAGTTACAACAATCAGCCTCGGCGACCAAGTCTACCGGCTAGAGGAGCCCGGTTACAACGCCCTGCGGACGTATTTGGATGCAGCAGGCAGTACTTTGGTTAAAAACCCTGATAAGGCCGAGATTATTGCTGATATAGAACAGGCGCTGGCCGATAAACTGTCACGTCTAACTAGCGAGGATCAGGCCCTAAATGAAACTCAAGTTAAAGGTGTTATCGAGCGCATGGGTTCGGTAGAAGCCGATGATAGTGCTAAAGACACCAAAGCCAGCACAACTAGAAAAGATGGGCAAAAACGGCTATTCGTTATTCGTGAAGGTGCGGTGGCGCTCGGTGTTTGTAAGGGTTTAGGTGCCTATTTTGGCTGGGACGTGAACACAATTCGGATAATATTTGTTGTCTTAACACTTGTTACTAGCGGTTTTTGGATATTGGTGTATTTGGTGCTTGCCCTGATTTTGCCGCGGGCTAGTACTGATAAAGAAATAGCCGAAGCCTACGGTCGACCAGTTACGACCCAAGATATAATTAATCGTGCCCGAAACGCTTCGCCAAACCCTGAAGCCTTTGATGATATAGTCGGCCTATCGAAGAAACTAGTACATTTTGCGGCCACCTATATTCATGTAGTTGCAGCTATTCTGCTAAGCATCGTTACAATTATTTGGGCGACAGTTTTGTGGCAGTTTATCTTAGGTAAACTACATTTGCATGGCCAGCTCCAGTCAATTGATAGCTGGCAGGTGATTACAGCTATTATTACAGCCTATGCCACTATTGCTATCCCGCTATTCCTACTGTCTAACATTTTTAGCCGCGTGGCCGACCGCCGCAAAAAGAATCGAGCTACTGCTATTGTTGAACATACAGCCGTAGTCGTATGGTGGTTCGCCGCAATAATAATTGTAATGCTGATATCTGCTCACAGTGCTGACGTAAAATTGTATGTCGACTCACACCAGGGCTATATGGACGTCGGCAGTCACCACGTCTGTGTAGATAATGAACTGTGCAATGGTAAAAAGTAACTAGTATTATAACCAGCCAGTTCTAACTACGTTAGGGCTTGTTTAAATCTATGATTTGTAATCAGTGATAGTTAGTTTGGAGCGGCCAGAGAGTTCGACTACCACGCGCTGATGGTGCTGCCAGCCTAGCTTATGCATTAGCTCGATTGGAATAGATACGGTGTAGGTATCACGGGTTTTTTGAATACTTCGAATTTTTTCCTGGCCAACTTTTCGTCTTGTCATGGTTAGAAGTCTATCACAAAGAAACATATGTTAAAACATAGCTTATAACATATGTTATATTGAGACATTCAATTCCATAGCGTCGGCCTAATGGAGGTATAATCTAGACAAAATATTATAATTTTGTTATAATATGCGTTATGATTAAAACAACTCAAAAAATAATTGGTATTGGTTCTAGTGACGGTGTAACTATTCCAAAAAGGGAGTTAGCTCGACTTGGCGCTAAACGTGGTGATGAGTTAAATATTACGGCCGAGCTTGTGTCTAAGGCTGGTCAAGCAAGACATGACAAACTAATGCAAGACTACGACGCGTTTGTAGCCGAATACGGTGAAACCCTCAAAAACTTAGCTGATCGTTAATGCGATATTTAACCCTAGAAGAAATATTAAGGCTATATTTTCAGGTAATCAAAGACTTTGGTGGCTCACATGGGGTTAGGGAGGAGAGCCGCTTGAAATCGGTTATTGAGGCTCCACGACAAGTAGCTTTTGGTTCGGAGCAATATCCGACTGTACTAGATAAAGCAGCGGTCTATTTACGTAACATTATTGGTGATCATCCGTTTACTGATGGTAATAAGCGCACAGCTGTAACTGTTTGTGGTATATTTCTGATGCGAAACGGCCACCGACTGGCGGCAGCTCCAAAAGAACTAGAGGATTTTGCTGTACGAATAGCGACCGAACATCTTGATATTCCAACCATTGCTGCTTGGCTCAAGTCTCACAGTAAATAACTTTAGGCTAGTTTATACGAAACCTCCGGTGATCATTTCCTGCTACAATTGTTGTTATGAATATAGCCATATTGAACGAAGTATTTTTGCAACCAAGGCACCTTGACGAGCTGCGTAGTTTGGGTGAAGTTGTAGTGTTTGAGCGGAGCGATAGTGAAGAAAAAGTAATTGAACGATCTAAGGGAGCGGAGGTAGTAATTGCCGACTGTTGGGAGGCTCCGCTTAACGCAAATGTCTTTGCAAATTTGCCGGACACAAAGTATATGACAATTGGCTCAACCGGGTACGACTTGGTAGATGTTGCTGCCGCCAAAGAACATGGTGTACTAGTTTCTAATATACCCGGCTTCTCTACTGAATCGGTTGCCGAACATGTTTTTGCTCTACTTTTTGCTGTCTCTCGCCATATTGTGACGGGAGACGCTGCGATGCGCCGTGGTCCATTCGTTTTGGATCCAGCAAACACCAGCCAACAGGTGTATAAGGGGATAGATTTATTTGGCAAGACTCTCGGAATAGTGGGTATGGGGCAAATCGGTCGACGCGTTGCGGAGATCGGTAATGCTCTAGGGATGAACGTAATCGGATACAACCGAACCCCTCGGCAAATAGAAGGAGTTGGGTCAGTTAGCCTAGATACACTATTAGAAACTAGTGATGTGGTTACACTGCACATGGCGCTAGGCTCTGACAACAAGGAGCTTGTGAACGCTGAAGCCTTGGCCAAAATGAAACCGACTTCATATCTTATAAATACGGCCCGGAGTGGGCTAGTAAATGACCAGGATCTGGCAACTGCACTGCGTGAAAATCAGATTGCCGGTGCCGGGCTTGATGTTGTGAATGATAACACTGCAAATAATCCGCTACTTGCATTAGATAATGTAGTTCTTACTCCACATATTGCGTTCTTTACAGATAGTGCACTAGAGAATGCCGCAGATATGATCGTCGCTAATGTCCGGGCCTATCTAAATGGCTCACCACAGAATATTGTAACAATCTAAGTGCTATTTGATGACGGCGGCGATAGCTGGGACGAGGCGCTCGTCGAAGACGGACGGGATGATTTCGGTAGCGGTGGGGCGCTCGACTAGACTGGCAATGACCTCAGCGGCAGCAATTTTGTGTTGGTCGGTAATTTTGCTAACGTGATTGTCGAGTGCGCCGCGGAAGATGCCTGGAAAGGCCGTAGCGTTATTAACTTGGTTAGGGAAATCGCTACGGCCGGTGGCGATCACGGCGACACCGGCTGCTATAGCGATGTCAGGCATAATTTCGGGCACCGGATTAGCCAGAGCAAATATAATGGGGTTTTTTGCCATAGTTTTGACCATTTCGGAAGTTAGTACACCTGGGGCCGAAACGCCAATGAAGATATCAGCACCATTGATAACATCTGCCATTGACCCCGATACATTAGCCATATTAGTGAACTCTAGCAGCAACTTCTTTGACTGATTTAGATCGGTACGATCACGGCTAATAATGCCCTTGCTGTCGACGGCCATTATGCGGGGGTTGGCATATTCTTTAAGCAGTTTAGCAACGGCTACGCCGGCCGCTCCAGCCCCGACGACTACGATTTTGCTTTCGGCTAGTTTGCGACCTGTGACTTTACAAGCGTTAATAATTCCGGCCAGAACTACGGTGGCTGTACCGTGCTGATCATCGTGCATAACTGGTATGTCTAGTTCGCTTTTAAGTCGTTCTTCGACTTCAAAGCAGATAGGAGCGGCAATATCTTCGAGGTTAATTGCTCCAAAACTAGGGGCTATGGCTTTGACCGTAGCTACGATTTCATCAGCCGTGTGGACAGTTAATATAATTGGGACGCTATCGATATCGGCAAAGTTTTTAAAAAGTAACGCCTTGCCTTCCATAACTGGCATAGCGCCTTCTGGCCCGATGTTACCGAGGCCAAGTACGGCTGAGCCATCCGAAATAACGGCTACTAAATTATTGGTCCAGGTGTATTTGGGCAGCAGTGATTTGTCGACCGCTATAGCCTGGCTAATGGCCGCTACGCCGGGCGTGTAGTAGGCACTTAGCTTGGCTTTGTCTAGTTTATCGGTATCGCGTAGGACGATTTTAATTTTGCCACCGAATTTCTCGTGTAGCTCAAAGGCTAATTTATCTGAATCCATATGAAGTTAGTATACCTCGCCAGCAATATAATTGTCTAAGTTTTAACTTTGATTTACTAATTAGTCTGACGTGATAAATAGGACAGTTTTAATGTTAGTTTGGGTTGGTATAGTTTGCGGGGTTCATATTCTCGAGGGTTTGTTTGAATAAATTGTAACCACCCGAATTGACCCAGGCTCTGAGTGCTGGAGGCATCATTATGCCGTATTGGTTATTGCCGGCCATATAATCTTTGTAGGCGGACGTGAGTGCGGCAATCATTGGATTGTCTTGATGGCTACTCCTCTGCATCGAACCATCTATTATAGGCGCGAGAATTTTCTCGTAGCCATTTTGGAGGCTGTTTGGGCCTAGGTAAGTCTCCTTAACCTCGGCGTAAGCGTAGGCTTCGGCATCTATCTCATGAGATGCCATTGCCCAGCGAATAGTCCTATCACTGTAACCATCATTACTTAATTGGGTAGCCACTTCGGCATCTATCATGAATCTAATCCCGCTGATAGCATAGAGCGCTGACTCAATTGGTATTTGGCTCGGTGGTTCTTCAAAACCTACCCCAGCTATACTTGGCCCGCCGTTGTAGGCGGCTAGAGCGTGCCCCCATAGCCATAAACTTCCGGAGTGTACACCGGGGTTTGCAGTAACGGCCTTGGCATAATATTCGCTCAATATTACAGCAGCCACTTCGGCGGCAACGGCTGGTGTGTTTAGGGCATCAGTAATTTGTTGTTTACTCATTTCTGGTTGGTCGAGAATTTCACGGACTTCGTTGGCATGTAAATTCTTGCCACTAGGATAATAAGGCACTATTTGAAACATACCCTGAGCTGACATACTCGATTGAGCCGTTGGGTCGCCAGCTGATTCCATGGTGGCGATTATAGCCAGTATGTTGGCCGGAACTTTGTGTTTAGCTGCAGCAGCTTCGATTACACTAGCAACTTTCATTACTGCGGCTGGATAGATTGGCATGACATTGCAATTTGGGCTTAAGAAGCCATCACCGTTGGCGCTAACCCGAATCTTGGCTAATGTCTCTTCTGGGGCGCGGTTTGATAACCAATATGTGGCATTACTAATACCTAACTTTTCTCTGATAGCTGTCAGTTCTGCCCGGGCTTCCACTAGATTAGTTGGTTTAGTCAGTGTTTCTGGAGGAGGAGTTGTATTTAGATCAGGATCGTCTTGGCTAACGAGTGGTTGATTGTTGCCACTACTGGGTTCACTGTCGCAGGACGTGGTGGCTAGGCCTACTAAAGTGCTGATGGCAGTTATACCGGCCAGTCTTAATACATCGCGCCGGCTTAAACTTGCCGGCTGATAAGTAGAGTCATAGCTCGTAGGTGAAATGTCATGTTCCAAATTAATGTATATTATACATCAATTATGATATATATACAAATAATGATTATAGACTATCAATCTTTATTTCTGAGTGACCGCCAGATATACCAACAGGCGACTGTTTCGTATGGGTGCCAGCTGTTCTTAGAAGCAATCTTGGTAATTTGCTCGGGTGTAGGCACATCCTTAAGTTTATAGAGAGATCGGATACCGTTTTTGATACCTAAATCACCAGTTGCTAGCACGTCTGGCCGACCCATACAAAACATCATAAACATATCGGCCGTCCATTCACCGACACCTTTTACGGCCGTTAGTTCTTTGACAATTTCATCGTTATTTAGTTGGTCTAGGTGGTCAAATTTGAGTCTTCCATCCAGGATGCGTTCAGCCAGATCGCGGATATAGTTGGCCTTGGCATAACTCAGCCCGGCACCACGAAAGTCTTCGGCTGACTTTTGTAGGATTGCCTCAGGCGAGGGGAAGCTACCATTAAATAAGTCGATAAAGCGTTGCATTATGCTAGCGGCAGCTTTAATGCTCAGTTGCTGAGAAACGATGCTATCAACCAGTTCTTGGTAGTAATTCTGGTGTGGCTGAATGTTGCAAAGACCGAACTCAGCAATAACTGGCGCCAAGGCTGGATCGTTAGACGCTAGGTGCTTGGCGGCACTAGCTGCCAGCTTGGGTGAGAGTATAGGGTAAGTCATTAGTTTAAGTATAGTATTGTTTTGGGTGATTTCTGGTAAAATTAGGCTAAAGGATAAGCGTGATGCCAAATATTAGCGATTATAAGGCGGGTAATTCTAAGCCTGACGAAGATGAAGAATACGTCGATCAGTTGATGGACGTTAGTGCGCCTGACCCGACCAATCATGTGTCTAAGTCGTCGGCTGAGGCTCTCGAACCAACCTCTAAACCACTAGATATCTTTGCTGGTACTAAATCTCCGCTGGCGGCGGCTGTCCCTGATCTAAGAAGCGCACCTGAGCTAGCAAAGTCTAAAAGTAAAAAAGCTAGTCCTCAGTTAGTAGCGGATGATGAGACGTTAAGTACGGATGAAGCCAACTTAAGCCCCGATAGTGACCAGCCAATAGTAGAAGATGATACTATGGCGGACGAGTCAATTGGTACAGACTTACCGGCCGATCTGCCACCAGATCCGGCTGATGATTCTGATGAATCTGTCGATGAGGCTATTGATGATATCACTAGGAACGAGGGTGATAACATCTTGAAGATTGAAGACCAAGCCGTCCAAGACGCCTTTATTACAAAAACCGGCTTCTGGGAAAAGTTTAGAAACGGCTGGTCGAGCTGGTGGGGTAGGCCAGCCAAACGCTACTCGACAATAGCGGTCTTGGTGCTTATTATAGTTGGTTTGGCAGTTTTGCCAATGACGCGTTATATGGTTCTGAATACTATTGGGGTACGCGGTACATTGTCGTTAAAGATACTTGATAGCACGACTAATTTGCCGCTCAAGAAGGTAAGTATAGCGGTGGCTGGGCAGGAGATTAAGACTGATATTGATGGCCAGGCCAAATTATCACACCTAAAGCTTGGCAAGCAAACTATGCTGGTACATAAAACGGCTTTTGCAGATATCACTAAGCAAATAACCGTCGGTATGGGTAGTTTAAATTTGGGGGACCTTAAGCTAAAGGCAGTTGGTACGCAGTTCACGTTTAATTTGACAGATTATGTAACTACTAAGCCAATCGAAGGCGCTCAAGTAACTAGTGGCGACGCTAGCGCCATGTCGGACAAGACCGGCAAAGTAATTCTAACCGTTCAACCGAGTAGTGGTAATGATATGAAGGTTTTTGTGACCGATTCTGGCTATCGAACTGATACTTTGGAAGTTGATACGACCTCAACTAAACCAATTAGCGTTAAATTGGTTAATTCGAATAAAGAGGTATTTATTAGCAAACAGAGTGGTAAGTACGATTTGTATAGTGTTTATGTCGACGGCAAAGACCGTCAGGTGCTACTAGCTGGGACTGGTCTAGAAAGCCAAGATATATCTCTCAGTGTTAGTCCAGGTAACGATGAGGCGGCGCTGGTGTCGACTCGTGATAATCAACGCAACGCTGATGGCTATCTACTGGATACGCTGACGCTCATAAACTTGGGTTCTGGCGCTGTCACAACGGTTGATCATTCGGAACAAATAAGCATGGTTGGCTGGAGTAATGGCAAATTTGTTTACGAAGCGATTGCCGCCGGGGCAAGTGCGGCTAACCCAAATCGGCAGAGGATACTAGCTTACGATTACTCGAGCGCTAAGACTGTCCGCCTGGCTAGTGCCAACGCCTTCAATGACGTCCGGCTGATTGGTAAGTCAATCTATTATGCGACCTCATCAACCGGTACGGCGGCTAATCCTGGATATTACCAGGTAAATGCCGATAATACCGGTCAAAAGACAATTTATAAAGGTGAGATATGGACTGTTTTCCGGTCCGATTATGGGACGCTAATGCTACAGGCCAGTTCAGCCCAGTGGCTTAACTACATGGTTGGTTCAACAGTAACCAAGGCCACTACTGCACCGAGTAGTTATAGTTCGCGCATCTATGTCGACAACACTAATGGTAGTAAGAGTCTATGGGTTGATAATCGTGACGGCAAAGGGGTTCTAATGCTTCATGACACTGCTAGTGGCAAAGATACGGTTATAACGAGCCACGGTGGCCTAAATAGTGCTCTCCGTTGGTTAGATAGCGACACGGTAGTCTATCGAGTAACTGATAATCAAGAGACAGCCGATTATGTTGTCGGTCTTAACGGCACTAATCCCCAGAAGATTGTTGATGTAACCGGTACTTACGGAGTATTCTAAGGGAGTAATATGGAACCAAATACACAACCACCTGTCGATTCTAATGTCCCACCGAGCCCGACCGTTGCTCCACAACCACCAGTTATAGTGGATGTTGTGACGCCACCCCATCCTTCTAATGAAGCTCCAGCGGTTATTCAAACACCAACGGTATCTCCGGCTGAGGCTCCGGCTCCAGTTGACCCGAGTCAGCTCGCTTCGCCAGCACCAGTTCAAGCTGCTCCAGCTCAATCACCGGTTGATGAGCAGTTAGATAACACGGTAGAACAAACCGACAAGCCGGTTAAGGGTCAGCCTGCTGCTAAGCCAGCTAAAAAGTCTAACAAGCCAGTGGGCGCTATTATTTTTGCTTTAGTAATCTTCGTTATGCTATCGGCTGTGGCGTACTACGCTTATCTAAAAACTAATTAATGAAGATTCTCGATTTCTCTGTCACCGGCTCGGAGCTGGTGGACTTACTAAGGGCTGGTTCGGTTGGTGTAATGCTGACAGACACTGTTTATGGGCTAGTTTGTCGGGCTGATGATAGGGCGGCCGTAACTAGACTATATGCCCTAAAACTCCGCCACCACAAACCTGGAACAATCATTGCTGCAAAAATCCAACAACTGATTGATTTGGGTGTTAAGGCCCGCTACCTAAAGGCCGTCGAAGGTTTTTGGCCAAATCCACTCAGTGTAGTTATTCCGTGCGGCGAAGACTTGAGCTATTTACACATGGGAGTGGGCTCACTAGCTCTTAGAATCCCAAAGAACGATGAGCTGCGCCAGTTTCTGAGCCGAACTGGACCGCTTCTGACCTCGAGTGCCAATTTACCTGGTCAGCCGATTGCGACGAATCTAGACGAAGCTCGTAATTATTTTGGTGAACAAGTGGATTTTTACGTTGATAGCGGTAGCGTGACTGACCATTCGCCGTCGACAGTTATCCGAGTAGTCGATGATGCTATCGAGGTTTTACGTCTTGGGGCAGTTATAATAGATGAAAACGGAAGGATTGAATCATGAGCATGACATTTGATGAGTATCAAAAGAAAGCGATGTCAACTGCTGTTGATAAGACTGATGATTTTGTCGGAGCATTTCTGCACAGAATACTAGGTCTAGTTGGTGAAGCAGGTGAAGTTGCCGAGAAAGTAAAGAAGATTGTTAGGGATAAAGACTGTCAGCTAAATGAAACTGACAAATCAGAGATTATTAAGGAGTTAGGCGATGTACTCTGGTATGTCCAGGCTGTGGCTGATTACTTGGGGGTACCATTAGACGAGGTAGCAACCAAAAACTTGGAGAAACTTAGTAGCCGTAAGAAACGGGACGTAATACGAGGCAGCGGTGATAATCGCTAAGAGTTGTAAATTTAACTTTTTTAGGGTATAAATATAACTATAAATTATGGAATTTACTCCTAGGTTTACACCATTAGAATCTTTGCCAGGCGACAAAGACGACAAGGAAAAGAAGTCCAAGCAAAAAAATAAAAAAACTTTTGTCGCTGGCCTGTTTGAGGCACCCAAAGATGAACCAAAGAACCGAGCTTCGGCCGGAGAGTTAAAGTCGATTGATCGAGCACTGTCTGATTTACTGATCGAAAAAAGGTCTAAGAAAAGAGCTAGCGAAGAGTCGATTGAGGATTTGGTTGATGGATCAGCCAAACCGATTGACGGTCCATCGATAGTGAAACCTGCCGAGGAGCGTGTTGAATTGACTGCGGAGGAGTGGAATCTATCTAGGTCAAATATCGAACTTAAAACTGTTATTCAACCCGAGAAATATGAGCTAAAAGAGGGTGAGATCTATGGTGGGGAGTTTGTGCTTAAGCGGGGTGATAGTGGTGTTGACGCTACTGAGCTAGAACGTGAGCACGAGATATTGATTCGAGACAATCAGTTTAGTAGTAGTAAATCTATTGAGTCGATACCTGAGTCGTTGTCTGGTAACGAGGCTAATCCACTGGTTGAGCTGGCTAATGACGATGAGCGATCGGTAGGATTACCTGGTGACTTTGAGAGAGATGCTAGTGAGCCAGCTGAAGAGTCAACTGTCGAAAGGCTAGCACCGGCTGGTGGCGGTGATGTGCCACCAGTTGTCCCACCAGAAGATCCCCGGAGCGCTGAGTCTTCACCCGAACCGGAGCGAAGGCCTACACCGACTAACGCGTCGGCGATTGAATCATCCACAACTGAGACCACAGATCGGGGACTCTACGCAGATTCACCCGAGGCTAGTTTGTCTGGGTTAAGTAATGTGACCGTAAACGAACATCTGGCCAATACCCCTTTTGCCACGGAACGCTCCCCAAATGAAGTCCAAAAGGCCATCGAAGACGCAGAATATTACGCCGAAAAGCGTGGTCAAAACCGTGGCGTATTGAGCGGTCTGCTTGTTGGTGGCTGGTATGAACATCGTAAGCACAAAAAGCGAGAAAAGAGACAGGCTAAGCAGCTTAAGAATCAAGCCTCTAGGCTTGAGGTAGTCGAGACTGACCAGAATGTCCTGCGTCAGCAGTTAGAGCGTGAGAAGGCCGTTAATAGAGGTCTAGAGAGCGCCCAGCAGCGTTCAGCCCTTGAACGCTCGGTGGCTACTGACAGAACTAATCAATCAATGGAGTTTAGGCCAGTAGATACACCAAACCGAGAGCGCGAACGTCGTGAGGGTCGGGATTGGTCCGAGAATCGCAGCTCAACAGAGCGATTTACGGCTACTGAAACTAAGCGCCCGAGTCAAGCTGAGAAGTTAAAAGATTATCCTGAGGGGGTTGTTGATCGGGTGTCGGAGGATGAGCCAGTTAAATTGCCAGAGGGTCGACGAGTCGAAAACAGTGCTTGGCACCGCATTGAGGTTGATTCTAAAACCGGCAAAGTCGTCGATAAGCCGACACTGGAATATGGTGAGGAATATTACCATGAGCGCCGTCAAGAAACTGCCCCAGTTGATAGTAATACCAAGTCTGCAGCCGGTGAGGTGGCCTTAGTCGCAGCAGCGTTGAATGACAATAAATCCAACAGACCTGATAACGATCAATCTTCAACTCTAACTCCCACTTCACTGTCTACGACTGGGCAGGAACCCGGGCCGGCTTCTACTACTAGAAAAGCCGTCCAGGCTGTCCAGCAGACTACTGGCTCGTTGTGGCCTTATGTACTGGCACTAGTTGTGGTAATAATCGCAATTATATTGGTTACACGGTGATGGCATGTTAATGTCTATGGATTGAACTCTTGGCGCAACCATCCGTTAGTTAGCTACTACAAGTAATCCAAAAGCTTGACAAGCTTAAGAGCTCATACATCAAACTCCATGATAAGTGGCTTATGATCGGATACAATCGCTTCTGATGTTTCAAATGATTGTAGTTTTACCAAATTATTTATAAAGATGTAGTCGCAGACAACATTAAAAATATGCAAAACGGGTGAGTAAGTTGAAGTTATACCGTGCTCGATTGGTAGGTTTCTAAAGTTATTATTTAGTATTTGCATGGATGAGCTGGTTGGTTCTAAATTAAAATCACCAGTGATTATAATTGGCTCATTAGCAAATTGAACGGTGTAACCGTACAATTCTTTTACTTGTTGATAGGTTTCGTCGTTACCGGCTTTGGAGCCTTTAACGAACTGACCCTGGTAATTAATTATGTGAACAATTTTACCATTTATAAGTACGGACGAATGTTGAAAGTTTCGGGCATGGTCCTCTGGGGTCACGTCGTAGTCTGGTTGGTAGTGCTTACGTACGAATACATTATCACGATCGCAAAGCGGTAACTTGCTTAGCACGGCGTTGCCGTAGTCCAAGTAGCGGTTCATAAAGTGGAACCCATTAGATGGAGCCATAGATTTATCGGCGAAATTACCAGCTTGTTGTAACTCATCGAGAGTTATAAATAATCCGCCGGTGTAGCCTGATAGGTCGTTAACCTCTTGCATACACAAAATATCAGGCTGCTCCTTGGCGATAAAATCTGGGATATTGTAGCGTAAACGACCGCCCCAAATGTTTAGGGTTATTAACTTCATTCTGCGAACTCGCGCCTAAGCCACTCGTCTAAAGAACCACCACCGCCAGCGGTCAAGCAGAGTACTGTGTCGCCGTTTTCTAAGTGTCCTGTGATGGCTGAATGTAACTTAGTGTCTAGCCTTGCCGTTTCAGTGTTAGTTTGAGCGCTGTCACTTAGAAGTAGCTTTAGATCGGCTGGTGTTAGTAATTTGAGCGAGGGATCCTCGCGGGCCAAGTAACTTGGTACGATGTAGAGTTTTTTAACGCCATCAAACAGATTTTTAAGTTCATCTTTGATGAAGTGCTGACGAGTATTGTGGAGCCCTTCGTAAACCACAACAACATTCTCAGCTGCCACCTCGTGGGCCAGTTGCAGAGCCCCACGGACTTTGGGTGGTGTATGAGCATAATCGCTAAATAAGCCGGGTACAATCTGCTCGAACCGACGTGATACTCCTGGGAAATTATTCAGAATCTCGATTAGCTTGCCAAGCGGTTGGTCGGTAAGTTGCACTAGAGCCTGAGCGACTTGCCAAGCGTTTTGGCGGTTTACCAAGCCGGGCAGGGTTATCTGGTTAATTGCCGGATCATCTTCATCTGTAACTTGCTGGTTTGCCTTCGGTTCAACCTGTAGGCGTTTAACATCGCCCTGCCAGATAACTACTTGCTGGCTCTGACCGAGAAACTGGCGGAAAGCGGCGTTGTAATCCTGGCGGGTTGGGTAAATATCGGGGTGATCCCAATCAATCCCAGTAATTAAGCTCAGGTATGGCTTGAAGTTTAAGAAATTACGATCGAACTCATCACATTCATAGACAAAATACTCAGCGGTTGGCTCATAAGCACCCATTTCTGCGAACGAACTTTTGGCGGGCAAAATATATCCGAGAGGTAACCCAAGTTGCTTTAGGGCCCATATAGCCATGGCTGTAGTAGTGGTTTTGCCGTGAGTCCCGGCTATAGCAACAAGCTTGAGTTTCTTATCGATTATTATCTGGTTAAGTAACTCGTCACGTTTAGAGGTCCTTATTGCTTGGTCATGGCAGAATTTAAGTTCTGGTGCGTCGGGGTTTTCGAGTGGTAGGGCCGATGTGTAAACCAGCCAATCGATTGGGTTCCTGGCGTGCAGATTAGCTAGGTACTCATAACTTTGGCCGATGTGGATATCATTGATACCGTGTTTTTTAAGGTATCTAATGTACAGTGAATCTTGCTTATCGCTACCCGAAACTTCGTAGCCAGCTTGCTTGGCCACTAGCGCCAGTGGGCCGATACCGGTACCACCAATCCCAGAAAAGAATATGTGCATAGCTACGATTATCAGGTATCAAGAAGTAACTATCAAGTATTTAGTGGGTTAAGACTTGAGAGTTGCTATAATCATAAGCATGGATAAGCGGCGGCTATATCACGTCTGGCGGTATTTACGCAGGGTTCACCCGTGGTATTTTTTGATAATTGCGGTAGCTATGGCTGGACTAAGCCTAGTCGGTCTGCGGCATAATAATCAGCGGATGGTTGAGCTGCGTGATAGCGTCTATGCCGCTGATAAAGACAACGGTGATGTCGTTGGTGCTTTGCAGAACTTGAGGTCATACATCTACGCGCACATGAATACCGATTTAGCTAGTGGGCCTAACGCAGTACATCCACCGATTCAACTTAAATACACCTATGAACGGGCTATTATAGCTCAGCAGCAAACCCAAAAAGCTCAAATTGACCAAATAGATCCTAATCTGTATGCGCCAGCCAAAGCCAGCTGTGATTCACAAGTTTCGAACTCCCTTACTACCCAGCTAACCCAGTGTATTCAGGAATATGTAGGTCGACAGGGAGTTAAGTTGAAGCCTTTGCCACCAATCCCTGACGCGTTGTATAAGTTTGATTTTACCGCGGCTAAATGGTCATTTGACGCCGCTGGCCTTAGTATTATTGTAGCTGTCCTGGCTATCCTAAGTTTCGTAGTGAGTGGGCTTTATCATCTGTGGATGAAGCGCTACTTGGCTTAGTCAGCCCGACTGTGAATAACTAGGTGCGGCTATCCGTAAGCGGCTTGGGTTAACTCCAAAACTATATAATCTGTAAGCGCTAACCCGTGTGGGTCTGAAAATAGCAGATAATACTACTATAGCTATTGGATATGACAGATGCGGCGTATATGTGCTCTATATACATTGACAGAACGCAGAGAGCAGGTACTTCAAATACCGGGTTAGCTGGTACCGAGGCAGGGCTGAATTAATAGGCGTTTTATAATCAGGGCTAATTCATTACTGCCAAAGAGTAGCTAGTAGTCTGGTTGACTCGTGGGGAAGGTTGTCCTAAAACCAAAAAACCCACTGATATTTGACCAGCGGGTTTTCTGAGGTGAACGTTATTTAACTATTTCTTTTCGTTTTGGGTTGGTGCTGTTGGAGCTACCGGTGTTGCTGCTGGTTGACCGTTTGTCCCAGCGGCGTTCTGTGCTTTAGCGCTGTCAGAAGCCTGAGTCTGATTGCTAACCTGTGAGCAATCTGGACCATTTGGATTTTGCTTCTTAAAGTCGGCTATACTCTTGGTGACCTTACCGTTGCTCTGGATGTTTTCCCAGAAGCTAACTTGGTCACGGTTGATTACCATCTGATCATATGGATCGTGGATTTGCTGACAACCTAGCTTGACTAGTGTGTAGTTACCGTCAGTGGTTGCATTGGCACCACCGCTAGTACTGTTCTGGGTCAAGTAATAAATATCAGTAAGCTCGACGTACTTATTATTTAACGTGTTAACGTGACCGAAGTAAACTTGGCCATTGTTTAAGAATACTGCCTGATACTTATCTTTATTAACAAGCTTATGCTCATTATCACCACCATTACTCATGAACACGACAGCTACGACGGCTAGAAGAATCAAAATTGCTGCGCCGATTAGTACAATTCCACTTGATATACGAGCCCACTTGTCGTTGTTGCCACCGTTTTTGTGAGCTTTCCCGTTGTTTCTAGGAGCTTCAACGCTACTATCAGGGCTTGCCATAGCGGCTGGCCTAGCGGTAGGTTGAGGAGTTTGTCGAAAATCCATTAAATTGTCCACCTTTTTTATAAATTTACTAACTCCACCAGTGTAATACATAAGCGTGATGATATGCAACAACTACTTTTTTGGGTGTGGAGAACTTCTTCAGGGTAGATTACAGATTTAGGGGCAAATAACTATAATGATATTCCTGATTTAAGATCGAGATATAGACGATATGGGGCTAATCTACGGGGTCGATAATCGTATCTTATCTAGAGATTGGGTTGACAAAGGAAATCGACCAAGAGTATGTTAGGGGTACCAACATTAAGTAACGAGGGGAAAAGAGATCATGGCATATAAGCACACGAACTCAAAAGGTGTAACCTACTACCTGAATTCAAAGAAGGTTGTTTTACGCGGTGGCAAAGAACAGACTATTTACTATTTTTCTAAGGACGAACGACCAGAAGCTTCTGATTTACCAGATGGTTTCAGCGTTAACGAGAACCCACGAAATGGTTTCTTGACTGTTAAGCGCAACGCCGCTTAAGTTAACGAGAGATTCTAAAACACCCCAGTTTATCTGGGGTGTTTTTTTATTGACCGGAAGCTCTGTAATTTGGTAATCTATGACGATGACAAGTGAAGTTGTGCTGAGGGTTAAAAACCTCCAGAAATCTTATGACGGCAAAAAGGTTGTCGATGGGATTAGTTTTGAAGTCAAGAAGGGCGAGGTTTTTGGAATCCTAGGGCCTAATGGTGCCGGCAAGACAACTACCCTAGAGATGATTGAAACGCTGCGTGAGATAGATGGTGGTACAGCTACAATTAATGGCATAGATGTAGCTAAGAACCCATATAAAATCCGAGGCATGATCGGTGTCCAGCCCCAAACCCCTGGTTTTCAAGATAAAACTAAATTGACCGAAATCATCCAAATGTTTGCTGCTGCCTATGGTGAAAGAGTTAATCCAAAAAAGTTTCTAGATGATGTTAATCTTGGCAGCAAGGCTAATAGCTATGTCGAGAACCTATCTGGTGGCCAAAAGCAGCGTTTTTCGATTGTCGCGGCCCTAGTTCATAGCCCCAAAGTCTTCTTTTTGGACGAGCCAACTACCGGTTTGGATCCACAAGCTAGACGTAATTTATGGAAACTTATCCAGGAAGTTCGCGACCGCGGTATTAGCGTTATTTTAACGACCCACTACATGGATGAAGCCGAAATTTTGTGTGACCGAATTGCCATTATGGACGCTGGTAAGATTATCTCGCTTGATACTCCTAAAAACCTTATTAAAGCTCTTCTGAGCCGTGGTTTTAAGAAGAACCAGCATGTCGAACAGGCTAACCTAGAAGATGTCTTTATCGATATGACTGGTAAGGGGCTTGATATATGAAACTTAAGAACTCTCTATTTACTGTTTGGGTATTTTTTGTCGTTAACTTAAAGCGGCTTTTCCGCGACCGCCTAGCCCTATTCTTTACCTTTCTGTTCCCATTAATCTTCTTGTTTGTTTTTGGGGCATTGAACAGTAGTACCTCTAACGTATCGTTAAATGTGGCTATTATTAACGAGTCTAACTCTAAGTTTGCTCAGGATTTTGTTAATAAGTCAGAATCGTCCAGTCAAAAGACTCTTAAGGTTAACCGAGAGGTCACAACCTTTAAGCAGGCTAACGAAAAGATGAGTCGAGGTGAGCTAGACGCAACTATTGAGTTGCCACCTAACTTCGGGAACGAAGTGAACGCCCAGTACCCCTCTGGCCAAGCTATAGTGCACTATACTCAAAACAATGAGCAGGCTGCCCGGACACTGACCTCGATACTTCAAGCCGAATTTCAGGGTATTAATGCCAAGTTTGTTAAAACCGAGACGCCATTCACGGTTAAAGCTCAGGAGACCAATGAGCGCAGCCTATCGGCCTTCGATTACACATTTACTGGGTTATTGGGCTTCGCTATCTTGGGTGCTGGCATTTTTGGGCCGATGAACGTTTTCCCGGAGCTCAAGAAGATGGGTATTTTGCGTCGGCTACATACCACACCGCTACGGGTTTGGCAGTATTTCCTAGCTAACATGTTCAGTAATGCGGTAACTGGCCTTTTGTCTATAGTTGTGATGTTTGTGGTTGCGGTGGCTGTTTTCCGCCTGAGTGTGGTTGGCAATATCTTTGAGCTAGCCGTGTTTCTAGCATTTGGCATTGTTATGATACTAGGGATTGGTCTCGCGCTGGGTGGCTGGGCCAAGAACGAGCGCCAAGCGGCACCACTGGGTAACATCATCGTCTTTCCGCTAATGTTCTTGTCTGGTACGTTCTTCCCCCGTTTTTTGATGCCGGAATGGTTACAGGGCATTACTGGCTTTTTGCCACTAACTCCAGTGATTGATGGGGCTCGTTTGATTCTATCCGAGGGCAAGTCATTGCTCGATCTCGGTCCCCAGTTAGCTATCATGGCGGTTTGGTGCCTAATAATCTACGTTATAGCCTTCCGTGTCTTCCGCTGGGAGTAACCCTTCTTGGGGGGTATCTTGTAAATATAAGCATTTCGTGGTATAACTTAGCTATGACACAAGGTCATGAATATCCGATATTCACGGGCAATCAAGAAGATCCCCCAATAAATTTTGGCCGAGCGGCTCGTGAAGAGGCGCTCGATAACGGCGGTTTTTCTTCTTATATGGTTCGAAAGCTCATGGGACCCGAAGAGACAGTTTCTGTTACTGTCAGTAAGCCACTACAACCTTTAGTTTCTCAACCAGACCAGGATCCAGGTATTTATCCAGATAGGCAAGCTGATGCGGATGAGGATGGTGTTGTTGATGATGATGTAGTTCCTGTATCTCTTGAAACATTAGCCAAGATAATGGCTAGACGCAGGGGTTCTGCTATGAATAGAATTGCTAAACTAGAGTCAGGCGGGATGAGCCATAATCTGGCCGTGGTTCAAGCTGGTATGCGCAGAGTTGCACCAGACAATAAACGGGTTCGTTCACGTATTAAGAGTTCTGTTGCTGAGCCCAATATGCGACCTTTACGTTATATAGACTACATGTAATAACAGGCTGGAACCCTGACGGTACAGTAGACTAGTTTCATGCGGTATATAAATTTACCGAAACCATCTTTGTATAGCCATAAATAGATAGCGTTTTTAATTCGAGACTTTATTTTGTACATAGAAAATATGTTCTGGGATTTACTGATTATTTAAGAGCTGTTGTAAATGTGGTGTCATCTCGTTGTTCCTAGTAGTTTGATTAAGTACCCAACGGCTAAGCATAGATATTTCTTCGGGGGCGTGGCGAGCATGGGTGGCAAAGTAGAGTTCTCCGTTAGGGGAGAGCATTACCTTTTTCCAGTACGCAACGGCGACCAGGCGTAGCCAATGGCTGTGCAGCACCGCCAGATTGTGTGGTGCACCGCCGGTACCTTTCGATTTTAATAAGTAAAAACCTTCTTCAATAGCTTTACACATCAGTTTTAGTCTGGGCTTATCTTGACCGAGTTTTGTAGCATCACCGTTTGCGCGCAAAATGGCCACTGAAATACAGCTAATGAAGACTGCGTGGTGCGATAGCCAGCCGTCCATATCATCGATATCTTGTACTATAAAACCGTGGTTATTTAAAACTTGATGGATAGTTTGGTTTATTGGCGACTGGGAGCCCTCAAGCGCTGTAGATTGCTGTTTGATGTGCACGTATTTGACAACACCATCTTGAATACTGCCCGATACACCGGGAAAGGCTAGTTGAGTACTACCCGACAGTTCCTTTGGTATGAGTTTATGACCATCTGGATTATTACCGAAGATTACGACATGAGGCTGGCCGGATAATTGACCAAGCATTGGGAAGACTGAGCTTAATTGAGTAGCCTGCACAGCTACTATTACTAGGCCAAAGACTCGGTCGGATAGACTCTGTACGATTTGCACAGCTACCTTTTCGGTTTTGCCAGTACTTATGTCTTTAATTATTAGACCATTTGCCTGCAAGTCATGCTCGCGTGGCCCATAGTTTAGTAGGTGGATATTGTGGCCAGATAGAGCAAATTGAGTGGCATAGACTGAGTCAATGACGCCGCTACCGATTAGTAGAATATCTAATTTAGATTTATCGCTGTTAATAGCCATATCAAAAGTATAACTTACAGCTGGCCTGTAGCTAGTGGTTAGATTATATTTAGGTGGTAAAATAGGGTAAAGATTATGAACTATAGAGATTTACCAAAGCCATTTTTTGTGTTGGCGCCGATGGATGATGTTACTGACACCGTCTTTCGACAGATTGTTAAGAGTACGGCGCCACCAGACTTATTTTTTACCGAGTTTACTAACGTTGATGGTTTGCAGAGTGTTGGCCGGCCGAAGCTAGAACGTAAGCTCCGTTTTATCGAGCCAGAAACTAGGCTGGTAGCTCATATTTGGGGCAAAACTCCGGGAAACTTTTATAAGACTGCCCAGCAGATTGTCGATGGCACCTTTGCCCGTGAGCTTGGGCTGCCGGATGGCAGTAACTTTGTTGGGATTGACTTGAATATGGGTTGCCCAGCCAAGAGCGAAGTTAATTCTGGTGTTTGTAGTGCGCTGATTAATAACCGACCACTAGCTAGCGAAATCATCAAAGCAACCCAAGATGGTGCGGCCGGTAAACTACCTGTCGGTGTCAAGACTAGGCTGGGCTTTTCAGCCATCGATATGAGCTGGACAGAGTTTTTGCTTGGGCACAACTTGGCAATGCTAACCATGCATGGCCGAACCCGCAAAGAAATGAGTAAAGTTTCAGCTCACTGGGACGCAATTGGTGAAGTCGTAAAGCTACGCGATAAACTGGCGCCAGAAACATTAGTAGTTGGCAATGGTGATGTCGAGAACCGAGCCGAGGGGCTCGAGCTGGTCAAAAAATTCGGTCTGGATGGAATTATGATTGGTCGTGGCGTTTTCCACGATCCGTATGCCTTTGCTACGGATAGCCCGTGGCCAAGTATTGGTCGAGACGAACGGCTGGCGCTTTATAGGCGGCAAGTTGAGCTTTTCGCCGAGACTTGGCAGGAGGGCGAGCGTAACATTAAGACTCTGAATAAGTTCTGCAAAGTTTATGTTAGTGATTTTGATGGAGCCAAAGAACTCCGTGAGCAGTTGATGGCAGCTAGTACCACAGACGAACTGTTGCATATTCTACATAGCTCATAAATACAACCGTCTGTGATAGAATCTGCTTATAAAGGGGAGGTTACGATGGCAACCAAAGCAGGTGCGCTAAAAAAACCAATTGGCTCAAATAAGGGTAATCCGAATTCTTTTGTGCAACGCATAGAAGGATTTTTTCATATAAAGGCGCGTGGCAGTACTTTTGAGCGCGAGATCCGTGGTGGTTTAGTAACGTTCTTTGCAATGGCCTATATTATCGTGCTGAACCCGATAATCTTAGCTGGCGGAGTCGATATTAATGGAAATCACCTGAGCGTGGCTGCTATAACCACTGCGACCGCTCTAATTGCCGCCATTATGACGGCTATGATGGGGTTGGGGGCTAACTTACCGCTAGCGGTGGCCGCTGGTCTGGCGCTAAACGGTGTACTGGCTTATCAGATAGCACCGACGATGAGCTGGCCTAGTGCCATGGGTCTGGTAGTATTTGAAGGAATTATTATTTGTGTATTGGTGGTAACGGGTCTTCGAAAATCGATTATGGAGGCCATACCAATGGCACTCAAACAGGCTATTTCGGTTGGTATTGGTCTGTTTATTGCCTTTATTGGCCTAGTCGATTCTGGCTTTGTGACTATTCCGAAGAGCTTAGCGACGCCAGTTCAACTAGGTGCGACTGGTATGCTTAGCGGCTGGCCGGTCTTTGTTTTTTGCTTTGGGCTACTACTGATGGTGGTTTTGGTGGCTAAGAAGGTCAAGGGCGGTATTCTAATTGGAATCGTTGCCTCGACGATCTTAGCTGTCGTTATTAATGCGGTTGCTAAGGTTGCTAACTGGGGTACGGTAACGCCGTCGATTCCGCATCACATTATCGGAGCACCTGATTTTAGCTTGATCGGCCATTTTAGCTTATTTGGAGGCTTTGCCCAGGCTGGCGTTGTAACGGCCATCGTATTTATATTCACGCTATTTCTGTCGGACTTCTTTGATGCTATGGGCACTATTATCGGTGTTTCAAACGAGGCTGGACTAGTTGATAAAAAAGGTCGGTTGCCAGTTATTAACCGAGCACTATTTATTGATGGTTTGGCAGCTGTGGCTGGAGGCGTTGGTTCGGCTTCGTCAAACACGGCTTTTATTGAATCGGCGGCTGGTGTTGGTGAGGGCGCCCGGACGGGCCTGGCTAGCGTAGTAACCGCTCTACTGTTTGTTATCGCGCTATTTTTGACCCCCTTAACTACTATCGTGCCAGCGCAGGCGGCGGCTCCAGCGTTGATTATCGTTGGGTTTCTATTAGCCTCAAGGGTACGAGACATTGATTGGTTAGACTACGAAGTGGCCATACCGGCTTTTCTGGCTATAATTCTGATGCCGTTTACCTACTCAATTACTAACGGCATCGGTGCAGCGGTAATCGCCTACGTTCTAATTCGGACAGTTAACGGTAAATTTCGTAAGACTCACTGGCTGATAATTACGATTGCAGCGATTTTTCTGATCTACTTCTTCCTCTCACCGATTGAGCACCTACTAGGTGTGGGTATTTAATAGCCTAAGTGAGCTTACTGTATAAAAAAATCGAACAGGGGTAGTTTGAGGTTGAGAAGCAGGTTATACTGAATAGGTATGATTAAAGTCGAGCATCTAAGCAAAAAATATCAAAAGAAGCTGGCAGTTAACGATATTTCCTTTACTGTCGAGACAGGCAAGGTCACCGGCTTTTTGGGGCCTAATGGTGCTGGCAAATCGACTACTATGCGTCTGATGCTGGGACTAGATAACGGCAGCGGTAAGACCACATTTGATGGTAAGCCGTTGCATAGCTACGCCCGTCCATCCAAAGTAGTCGGGACCTTACTAGAGGCCAAAGCTTTTCATCCGACCCGCAGCGCCCGCAATCACTTAAAAGTACTAGCCGACGCTGGTGGTATAGCTTTGGCGCGGGTTGATGAGGCGCTGGAGACAGTTGGGCTAAGTGAAGTTGCTAAGCGAGCTCCTGGTAAGTTTAGCTTGGGTATGAGTCAGCGCTTGGGTATTGCGGCCGCTATTTTAGGCCAGCCAAAATACCTGATACTTGATGAGCCGGCTAATGGACTAGACCCAGAGGGCGTGGCTTGGCTGCGTAAATTCTTGAGTGATTACGCTGATGCTGGTAATGCCGTATTCGTATCAAGTCACTTACTCAGCGAAATGCAGCTGATGGCCGATAACGTCGTCGTAATTGGTAAGGGCAAAATGATAGCCGAGACTTCTATGATCGATTTAATCGCTAGCAGCACTGGCTCTGGCGTATTTGTGCGCTCACCCAAACTTTCGGTCCTGAAGCGAGTAATCGGTGGTCGATTTACGGTCGAAAGCTTGGATAAAGGTTTGAAGATAACTGGGGCTAGCACTAACGAAATTGGTAAGATAGCTTACGAATCAAACGTCCCAATTTATGAACTTTCTAAATTATCAGCTTCACTGGAAGATGTCTTTTTAAACCTGACTGAGGGTTCTGAAGAATTTGCTGGTCAGGAAGGATCTAAGAAATGATACCGGCTTTAAAATCTGAGTTTCGTAAGCTCTCAACCATCCGTTCAACCTATATCATTACAGTGTTAGTTGCGGCACTGGTGACGTTTATTTCCTTTTATATAGAGGGTTGGCGGCTAACACCGGCAGAACTACAAAATCCAAACTTGTTTTCCACCGAAGTTACTGAGGCGCTTAGATTTATGGTTTTTGGCGCTGTCGTTGCTATCTTACTGATGTCGCACGAATATCGCTATAACACTATTATGCATACCTTAATAAGTAGCAATAAGCGGGGTAAA